>CAVUOI010000018.1:0-19914 GCA_963742935.1 uncultured Alphaproteobacteria bacterium
GCTCGTCGGCATCGGCGCCGGCGAAACCCGGACGCTGAAAGTGTCATTCCCGAAGAATTACGCCAGCGAAAAGCTCGCCGGTCAGCCAGCCGAATTCGAGACTTCGGCAACGCTGATCGAGGCGCCCGGCGAGGCCACGATCGACGACGAGTTCGCCAAGACGCTCGGACTGGAATCGCTCGACAAGCTGAAGGAAGCCGCGCGCGAGCGGCTGGTCACCGAGTTTGCCGGCGCCACGCGCCAGCGCGTCAAGCGCGCGCTGCTCGACCGTCTCGACGACAGCCACAAATTCGAGGCGCCGCCGTCGCTGATCGAGGAAGAGTTCAATCTGATGTGGAACTCGATCAAGGCCGAGATGGAATCCTCCGGCAAGACCTTTGCCGACGAGGACACCACCGAGGATGCCGCGAAGGAAGAATACAAGAAGATCGCCGACCGCCGGGTCCGGCTCGGCCTCGTGCTGTCGGAGATCGGCGAGAAGAACAAGATCACCGTGACCGATGACGAAGTCGGCCGCGCGGTGATCGAGCGTGCGCGTTCGATGCCCGGTCGCGAGAAGGAAGTCTGGGACTACTACCGCAGCAATGCCAATGCGCTGGCCCAGCTACGTGCGCCGATCTATGAAGACAAGGTGGTCGATTTCATTCTCGAACTCGCCAACGTGACCGAGAAGAAGGTCTCGCGCGACGACCTGTTCAAGGAAGACGACGAGAAGAGCGCGGCCTGACCGTTTTGGTCAGGCTAATGTTAATGATGAACGCTAAATCCGTCATAGCTGCGGCCTCCGCAGCTATGACATCGCATGCGAATCAGCTTGAACTCGTCTAGTGCGGCTCTCGATTGCCCGGTCTTGTCGCCGGGAAATTGGCTCATATCTGAGAGCGGCTCGCAGCTCGCGAGCGCTGAGTTGAAGTTCTGCATCACGGGACGTTCGTTCGCGCACGGCAATCATGGCGATTGGCCTGCCTTGTCGATGGATGTTCGCCCCCGCCCGTTTTCCACCTAACCCTTACCAACCCTTGGGGTGACTAATGCGCGATCCCGTCGAAACCTACATGAACCTCGTGCCCATGGTGGTCGAGCAGACCAACCGCGGTGAACGCGCCTACGACATTTTCTCGCGCCTTCTGAAAGAGCGCATCATCTTCCTGACCGGCCCGGTCGAAGACGGCATGTCGACGCTGGTTGTCGCGCAGCTCCTGTTCCTTGAGGCGGAAAATCCCAAGAAGGAAATCTCGATGTACATCAATTCGCCGGGCGGCGTGGTGACATCGGGGCTTGCGATCTACGACACCATGCAATTCATCCGTCCGCCGGTGTCGACGTTGTGCACGGGGCAGGCGGCCTCGATGGGTTCGCTGCTGCTCGCGGCCGGCGCCAAGGACATGCGCTTCTCGCTGCCGAACTCGCGCATCATGGTGCATCAGCCTTCCGGCGGCTTCCAGGGCCAGGCCACCGACATCATGCTGCATGCGCAGGAGATCCTGAATCTCAAGAAGCGCCTCAACGAGATCTACGTGAAGCACACCGGCCAGACCTACAAGGCGATCGAGGATGCGCTCGAGCGCGACAAGTTCCTGACCGCTGACATGGCCCGCGACTTCGGCATCGTCGACAAGGTGATCGAGACGCGTCCTGACGAAGGGGCGCCGATCAAGACCCCGTAAGGTAACGGGTACCGATACCCCTCGTTGACCTTAACGGTCGGTTAAATCGGCAAATATGGCCGAAAGCGGCGTTATGCCCCCGCATGCGCGGGAAGTTCCGCTTTCGTCCCGGTTTCGCGGCGTGGCAGTTGCGCTACGATCGGTCGGTTTTATGAACTTATCCCCGTGCCAACGCCACAAATCACGGTATTGTCACGGGTAGCCCTTGCGGCCCCGATTAGCGAATTCTTGATAGTCGGCTGTCAGCATGGTTGGCTGTATAAGTTGGGCTAAGATCGCGGGGGATTCGAGAAACCGTGATTCGCACGGTGGTAGTTTGAGTTAGGGTCTTTTCTGGTACGGAATTTGCTCTATCTACCTTGAGGTCCGGTATGAGTACCGGAATGGGTCGATCGGGTGACGGATCGAACGGCGGACGGAGACAAGAATGAGTAAGGTTGGCACGAGCGACTCCAAGAACACGCTGTATTGCTCGTTCTGCGGCAAGAGCCAGCACGAAGTCCGCAAGCTCATCGCAGGTCCTACCGTTTTCATCTGCGACGAATGCGTTGAACTCTGCATGGACATCATCCGCGAGGAGAACAAGTCTTCGCTGGTGAAGTCGCGCGACGGCATCCCGACGCCGAAGGAAATCTGCAAGGTGCTGGACGACTACGTGATCGGCCAAAGCCACGCGAAGAAGGTTCTGTCGGTCGCCGTCCACAATCACTACAAGCGACTCAATCACCAGACCAAGCACAACGATGTCGAACTCGCGAAGTCGAACATCCTGCTGATCGGTCCGACCGGTTCGGGCAAGACGCTGCTGGCGCAGACGCTGGCGCGGATACTCGACGTGCCGTTCACGATGGCGGATGCGACGACGTTGACCGAAGCCGGTTACGTCGGCGAGGACGTCGAGAACATCATCCTGAAGCTGTTGCAGTCGGCCGACTACAACGTCGAGCGCGCGCAGCGCGGCATCGTCTATATCGACGAAATCGACAAGATCAGCCGCAAGTCCGACAACCCGTCGATCACCCGCGACGTGTCGGGCGAGGGCGTGCAGCAGGCGCTGTTGAAGATCATGGAAGGCACCGTCGCCTCCGTGCCTCCGCAGGGCGGCCGCAAGCATCCGCAGCAGGAGTTCCTGCAGGTCGACACCACAAACATCCTGTTCATCTGCGGCGGCGCCTTCTCCGGCTTGGAGAAGATCATCTCCGCGCGCGGGCGTTCGACCTCGATCGGCTTCGCCGCCCAGGTGCTGGCGCCCGAAGACCGTCGCACCGGCGAGATCTTCCGCCATGTCGAGCCGGAAGACCTGCTGAAGTACGGCCTGATCCCGGAATTCGTCGGCCGTCTGCCCGTCGTGGCGACGCTTGAGGATCTCGACGAGCTCTCGCTGAAGAAGATCCTGGTCGAGCCGAAGAACGCGCTGGTGAAGCAGTACCAGCGGCTGTTCGAGATGGAGAACATCGAACTCACCTTCGCCGACGAGGCGCTTGGCGCGGTCGCCCGCAGGGCGATCGAGCGCAAGACCGGCGCGCGGGGTCTCCGTTCGATCCTGGAGGCCATCCTGCTCGAGACCATGTTCGACCTTCCGGGTCTGGAAGGCGTCGAAGAGGTCGTGATCTCGCGCGAAGTGGTCGAGGGAACGGCCCGTCCGCTCTACATCTACGCGGACCGTTCCGACCGGGCCGTCGAGAGCAGCGCCAGCGCCTGATACCGTCAGGCTGGCCGGACCTTACAACTTCCGATATTGTGGCTGCCGGAGCTTCCAGCGGCCTTTGTAGCGTAAGCGTTTTTCGCGCGTTTCAGCCGCAATTTGCGGTCATTTTCCGTGACTTGACACCCCCATACCCGATAGCCACCTAATGCCCATGGTGGCGGAAATCACGTTCGAGATTCGTCGCAAAATCATCCGGCGAGAGGCGGCAGCGAAGGCGGCCGAGTGACCCGGAACTCCCGGCACCTTGTGGCGGTTGCGCAAGCGAAGCGGACTGCGTGCAAGGGGGCAAAACAAAAGGATAAGGCCATGACGACCCCAAAAACCCGGCCAACCATCGTTCTCGGCGAAAGCCACTCCTATCCGGTGCTGCCGCTTCGCGACATCGTCGTTTTCCCGCACATGATCGTGCCGTTGTTCGTCGGCCGCGAAAAGTCGATCCGCGCCCTCGAAGAGGTGATGAAGAACGACGCGCTGATCCTGCTCGCGACGCAGAAGAACGCCTCCGACGACGATCCGAGCCCGGATTCGATCTATGAGGTCGGTACGCTCGCCAGCGTGCTGCAGCTGCTGAAGCTTCCCGACGGCACCGTGAAGGTACTGGTCGAAGGGCTCGAGCGCGCGCGCGTGGAGAAATATTCCGACCGCAGCGAATATTACGAGGCGACCGCGGTTGCGCTTGCCGACAGCGACGCCAGCTCCGTTGAAGCCGAAGCCCTGTCGCGCTCGGTCGTGTCCGATTTCGAAAGCTACGTGAAGCTGAACAAGAAGATCTCCGCCGAAGTCGTCGGCGTGGTTCAGGCGATCACCGACTTCGCCAAGCTGAGCGATCAGGTCGCCCAGCATCTCGCCGTCAAGATCGCCGATCGACAGGGTATCCTGGAGACGTTGTCCGTCACGCAGCGCCTGGAGAAGGTGCTGGGGCTGATGGAGAGCGAAATCTCCGTGCTGCAGGTCGAGAAGCGCATCCGCTCGCGCGTCAAGCGCCAGATGGAGAAGACGCAGCGCGAGTATTACCTGAACGAGCAGATGAAGGCGATCCAGAAGGAGCTCGGCGACGACGAAGGTCGCGATGAGCTTGCCGATCTGGAAGAGAAGATTGCCAAGACCAAGCTCTCCAAGGAAGCGCGGGAGAAGGCGCAGCACGAGCTGAAGAAGCTGCGCCAGATGTCGCCGATGTCCGCGGAAGCGACCGTCGTGCGCAACTATCTCGACTGGCTGCTGTCGATTCCGTGGAACAAGAAGTCCAAGGTCAAGAAGGATCTGGAGGCCGCGCAGGCGGTGCTGGACAACGACCATTACGGGCTCGAGAAGGTCAAGGACCGCATCGTCGAGTATCTCGCCGTGCAGACCCGCGCTAACAAGCTGACCGGACCGATTCTGTGCCTGGTCGGACCTCCCGGTGTCGGCAAGACCTCGCTTGGCAAGTCGATCGCGAAGGCCACGGGCCGTGAATTCGTTCGCGTGTCGCTCGGCGGCGTGCGCGACGAGGCCGAGATCCGCGGTCACCGCCGCACCTATATCGGCTCGATGCCCGGCAAGATCATCCAGTCGATGCGCAAGGCAAAGAGCTCGAATCCGCTGTTCCTGCTGGACGAGATCGACAAGATGGGCGCCGACTTCCGCGGCGATCCGTCGTCGGCACTGCTTGAGGTCCTCGACCCCGAGCAGAACGGGACGTTTGCCGACCACTATCTGGAGGTCGACTACGATCTGTCGAACGTCATGTTCATCACGACCGCGAATACGCTGAATATTCCCGGGCCGCTGATGGACCGCATGGAGATCATCCGGATCGCCGGCTACACCGAGAACGAGAAGGTCGAGATCGCGCGCAAGCATCTGATCCCGAACGCCATCGCCAAGCATGGCCTCGATTCCAAGGAATGGTCGATCGACGACGACGCATTGCTCTTGATGATCCGCCGCTACACCCGCGAAGCGGGCGTGCGTAACCTGGAACGTGAGCTTTCGACACTCGCCCGCAAGGCGGTGAAGGAGCTGATGATCTCCAAGAAGAAGTCGGTCAAGGTCACCGAGAAGACTCTCGAAGAGTTCCTCGGCGTGCCGAAGTACCGCTACGGCGAGATCGAGAGCGAGCCTCAGGTCGGTATCGTTACAGGTTTGGCCTGGACCGATGTCGGCGGCGAGTTGCTGACCATCGAAGGCGTCATGATGCCCGGCAAGGGCAAGATGACGGTCACGGGCAATCTGCGCGACGTGATGAAGGAGTCGATCTCGGCGGCGGCGTCCTACGTCCGTTCGCGTGCGATCGTCTACGGCATCGAGCCGCCGCTGTTCGACCGGCGTGACATCCACGTCCACGTGCCTGAAGGGGCGACCCCGAAGGATGGACCGTCGGCGGGTGTGGCGATGGCCACCGCGATCATCTCTGTCATGACCGGCATTCCGGTCCGGCACGATGTCGCGATGACCGGCGAGATCACGCTGCGTGGTCGCGTGCTGCCGATCGGCGGTCTGAAGGAGAAGCTGCTGGCTGCCGCACGCGGCGGCATCAAGACGGTGCTGATCCCCGAAGACAACGCCAAGGATCTCACGGAGATTTCCGATGCGATCAAGGGCGGCATGGAGATCATTCCGGTAGCCCGGCTCGACGACGTCATCGGCAAGGCGCTGGTCCGCGCACCGGTGCCGATCGTCTGGGAAGAGGACACCAAGGTGCCGGTCAAGGCCGATGCCACGGACGAAGCCGCCGGCGGCCTGACGGCCCACTAAGCGACCAGAGCAGGAAGTGATAGAACGGCGCCTTCGGGCGCCGTTTTTGTTTGTGCGGGATGTGGACGAGTGGAGCCGAAGCCGAATGGAAATCGACGGGCAATGCCATTGCGGGCGGGTGACCTACCGGGCCGAGATCGATCCCGCCAACGTCTCGATCTGCCACTGCACCGATTGCCAGAATCTGACGGGCTCGCCGTACCGGGTCACGGTGCTGTGCTCGGAGGAGCAGGTCCGCATGACCGGCGCGCCGGCGAAGGTTTATCCGAAGACCGGCGACAACGGCCGCACGCGCTTCCAGCATTTTTGCGAAGCGTGCGGTTCCCCGCTGTTCACGAGCGGCGATGGCGGGCCGGACGACTGGGGCATCCGCTGGGGCAGCATCCGCCAGCGCGACCAGCTCAAGCCGGCGCGCCAGATCTGGTGCCGCTCGGCGGCGCCATGGATCAACGATATCAGGGATTTGCCGGGGCGGCCGACGGGTTAGGTCAGGCGGTCAGGGCTACTGTGCATGGGGTTGTTTTCGATATTTTGTGTCGAGGTACCCAACCCTTGCATCGAGGGGCGCCGCAAGGCTAAACAGGCGCCTTACGGGCGGCTAGCTCAGCTGGTTAGAGCATCTCGTTTACACCGAGAGGGTCGGGAGTTCGAATCTCTCGCCGCCTACCAGCCTTCGCCCTGCGGGCTACGGCTCGGCAGGCCAGCCTTCGCGGCAGTGTCCTACATTCGTCCTGCACGCAGGGCGAAGGCTGTCACGCCGTAGCTCGAAGAGCGTAGGCGGACCGTCACGGACATAAGAACGCGTGGAGCCGAAGCCCCACGCCTGACGCTCTGTTCTTTGGCCTTGTTCTTCAGCTTTGCGGGGTCGGAATGGTTGCCGGGAGACCGAGCAGCGGAGCGCCGCCAAGCGAAATCGGGCCCATCGAGCTCGGCTGGCGAGCCATCTTCTTGCGCACGCGGGAGTACCGGTTACCCGATTGCTTCGCCGAAATGGAGGCGGTGACGTCGGAGGTCATCACGCTTTTCAGCGAGTTCGACCTTGGCCGTCAGCGCGGAGATCTGGCCGGAGATCTTCTTCACGTCCTGATGCTCATCCGCGATCTGGGCGGAAATTTTCTTTCCACCGGCCTGCTCGTCGACGCTCTGGCGCAGGGAAGCGAGCGCAATGGAGTCCTGCTGCAGAAGGGCTGCGTTCTGTTGCAGCAGGTACGTTGTTGGCTTGCAGCGCGGCGAATTGTTTCTCCTGGGTGGACTGGATTTCCTTCAGCACGGCCAGCGTCGGATCCTGGGTCGGTTCGGAAGGCTTCGGCTGTGGCAGCAGTTCGGCCAGACGGCTGAAGTCGGGCAGGGTGAGGTTGGCGACGTTCGGCAGCGCAAAATCGTTGGGCGACAACGTGTAGACGGCCGCCGTCGAGTTGATGCCAAGCGCCAGGATCGACAGCGCCAGGATCGATTTGCGGCTCGACTTCTTGCTCGGCGCCGTGGTGCCGGCTTGTTCGTTTTGGTTCTGGGCTTCCGGGGTCTTGATTTCGGTTGTCACTGTCACGCGGGTTACTCACAAATGGGTGAACAAAAAAGCAGCCGTCGCCGGTTGGTCCGTCGCGACGGCTCCTTTACGCGGCACCCAACTACAACTGTCGGAGACAATAATCGGGCGAGATTAATTCCGCGTTACGTCCACACGCCCGGCATCTATTGAAGATCACCGCGACGATGGACACATTGGCAGCGTGATGACATGCGATGAAAACGTCCGGACTTTTCGTTCGCATCAAGCGATCGGGAGTTCGAATTTCTCGCCGTCTTGCCAGCTTTCATGGCCGTGGTAGCACGGGTGGGTTGCGCGCAGGGTGAACGCCTGAGCCTGCGAATATCCCATCGATAGAAGGGACCACACCAATGGACATCCCAGCCAGTCACGATCAAAACGCCGACCAGGTCGCCTACTGGAACGGTCCTGCCGGTCAGCGCTGGGCCGAGCGGCAGGCGGCGCAGGACGTGTTGCTCAAGCCGGTTGCAGACCTTGTCGTCGACAGGGCGAAGCTGAAGCCGGGCGAGCGCGTGATCGATGTCGGCTGCGGTAGCGGCGCCACGTCGATCGCATTCGCGCGCAAGGTCGCGCCGTCCGGCCGCGTGCTCGGCGTCGACGTCTCGGAGCCGATGCTGGCGCGCGCGCGGCAGGCGGCGCCAAAGGACCTGCCGGTCGATTTCGTGCAGGCGGATGCGACCGTCTATCCATTCGAACCGGGAAGTTTCGACGTGCTGGCCTCGCGCTTCGGCGTGATGTTCTTTGCCGATCCCGCGCTGTCGTTTGCGAATATGCGCAAGGCACTCAAGCCCTCGGGGCGGCTGGCGTTTGCCTGCTGGCGCGAGCCGCGCGAAAATCCGTTCTTCATGGCGCCGCTCGCGGCCGCCTACAAGCACGTGCCAAAACTGCCGCAGCAGGGGCCGGAAGATCCCGGGCCGTTCGCGTTTGCCTCGGAGGCGCGCGTCCGCCGCATCCTGGGCGACGCCGGCTTTACCGGCGTCGGGATGGAGGCGTGCCCGCTGACGCTGGATGCCGCGATCGGCCGCGGTCTCGACGGCGCGGTGCAGGGCGCGCTGGAAATCGGCCCGGTCAGCCGGGCGCTGGATGGACAGCCGGAACATCTGCGCTCGGCCGCCGCCCATTCGATCCGCGAGGCGCTGACGCCGTTCGCCAAGGGCGATGCGGTGCTGCTGCCGGCGTCGGTGTGGGTGGTGACGGCGAAGGCGTCATAGTTCGACATACCGCTGGATCGCCACTCCCGCGCCACCAAATCGCCAGACAACTCACCGAGGCTCGTCTCAAGGGTCCGGCAGCGGATGCGCACGAGTAGCAGTGGTAATGCGCGAACTAGATCCTTATCTCACGCCGGCCCGGGCCGGGTTGATCATGATTGCGGTCTTCGTGTTCGTCGTGATCTTCGCGCGCGTCGTCACGATGTCCGAACAGGCCAAAGTTCGCGCGGAAACCCGGCTCGAGAGCGCTGAGCGGACTACACAGGAGAGCGCTGAGTCGATCACGCTGGGCATCGGCGGTATTAAAGGCCTGCGCGGCACGCTGCCTTGAGGTCAACCGTAGTCGGCGCCTGCTGACGACAAGCGTCGAGACCGGGCCGCTACGCCCGCTCTTCCCAGATCATCGCCAGATGCACGATGGTCTCCGCCGCCTTTTCCATGTCCTGGCGGCTGACCCATTCCAGCCGCGAATGAAAGGCGTGTTCGCCGGCGAAGATGTTGGGACAGGGCAGGCCCATGAACGATAGCCGCGAGCCGTCGGTGCCGCCGCGGATCGAGCCGCGCACCGGCGTCAGGCCGGCGCGGCGGATCGCCTCGATGGCGTAGTCGACGGTTTTGGGGTGGCGGTCGATGACCTGCTTCATGTTGCGGTACTGGTGCTTGACCTCCATCCGGTAGGTCGAATTCGGATAGTCTTTGATCACCTCTTTGACGATGCCTTCGAGCAGCGCCTCTTTTTCCTTCAGGCCCTCGTCGGTGAAGTCACGCACGATGAAACCGATGGTCGCGGTCTCCAGCGCGCCTAAGATGCCGATCGGATGCAAAAAGCCTTCCTTGCCCTCCGTGGTCTCCGGCGAGCAGGTATTCTTCGGCAGTCGATCGATAATGGCGGCCGCGATCTTGATCGCGTGCTCCATCTTGCCCTTGGCGAATCCGGGATGGGTGGAGACCCCCTCGATGGTGATGGTGGCTCCGTCAGCCGAGAAGGTCTCGTCCTCGATATGGCCGGCGCTTTCGCCATCCATCGTATAGGCGAAGTCGGCGCCGAGCTTCTTCAAATCCACCTTGTCGACACCGCGGCCGATTTCCTCGTCGGGCGTGAACAGGATCTTGATGGTGCCGTGTTTGATCTGCGGGTTCTGGATCAGGAAGCGCGCGGCATCCACGATCTCGGCGAGCCCGGCCTTGTTGTCGGCCCCCAGCAGCGTGGTGCCGTCGGTCGTGATGATGTCATGGCCGATCTGGTCGGCGAGCGCAGGATGGTCGGTGGCGCGGATTACCGGCGCCTCGATGCGCCCGCCCTGGATCCCGGCAAGCGGGGCGTGATCGGGCAGCAGCACGATGTCGCCGCCCTGATAGTTCTCCACGATCTGCGGCTTGACGTTGGCCCCGGTGCAATCGGGCGAGGTGTCCATGTGCGAGCAGAAGCAGATCACCGGCACCTTCTTGTCGGTGTTGGCCGGGATCGTCGCATAGACGTAGCCATGCTCGTCGAGATGGGCGTCCGTCAGCCCCAGCTGCTGCAACTCCGACGCCAACAGGCGGCCCAGGTTCTTCTGCTTTTCGGTGGAGGGACAGGTCGAAGAGTTTGGGTCGGACTGGGTGTCGATTACGACATAGCGCAGGAAGCGTTCGGTGACGTCGTGGGTAAAGGCGAGGGACGAAGCCGGCATGATGATCCAGGAAGGCTGAGGCAAGGGAAGCGCTCTATAACAGAAAAGCGCCATTCCCGGGTCCCCGCCGGAATGGCGCTTCTGGTTGGATCGGAGGGGCCGACTGGTTAGACCGCTTCCTTGAGTTCCTTGGCGGCGCGGAAGGCCACCTTCTTGCTGGCCTTGATCTCGATCGGCTCGCCGGTGGCGGGGTTGCGGCCGACGCGGGCGGCGCGCTTGCGGACCTGGAGGATGCCGAGCCCCACGATCCGGACCCGCTCGCCCTTCTTCAGGTGCTTTGCGATCCTGTCGACCATGTCGGTCAGGATCGCCTCGGCGGCCTTCTTCGACAGCTCATGTTCCTCGGCCAGCGCAGCTGCTAGATGTTTCAGTGTAATGGTGGCTGGAGCCGCTGCTTTTTTTGCCATGTCTGGCCCTCTTTTTCATTGGTTGGGTGGCTTGGCCGCGCTCGTGAATGGCGGTCCGCGCCGGGAAATGCCTTGCGTGATGATTTTAAACCCTGCGGATCCCGCAACCAGCGCAAGGAGGGTTTCAGGAAACCCAAGCGTATCAGGCCTTAGACGATTCGGACGATTGCAGCCTACGCCGTTCTGCCTTTAAAACAGGCCATAACTCGCTGCAGAATCGTAAAAATGTCCGTTTGACAGGGGGATTCGCAACCTCCTTGACTAAGCGGGGGCGGCCCTTTATGCCCTCGGTTCTGCGCGGATCGATACCCGATTACGGCATCCGCGGGAGTAGCTCAGTTGGTTAGAGCGCCGCCCTGTCACGGCGGAGGCCGCGGGTTCGAGTCCCGTCTCTCGCGCCATTGTTTTCAATGGCCTGACGTCAATCTTCGTGATCGCCGCAAACAAAAGGCCGCCCCGAAAGGCGGCCGTTTTATTCCAAAGCCAGTAGTATCGTTTATCGGACCGTCGAAGTGCTCGAGCTGGTGACGACAACCGCCTTGCCCGCCTTCACGACCTGTGCGGTCTGGCTGTAATCCACGCCTGTACGGGTGGAGATGCCGAACGCCGCGACCGCAATGCCGGCCACGAGTGCGACGACCACGATCTTCAAATGGGTGCTGCGATCAGCTGAATGAATTGAGTGGTTCATGTGATGCCTCCCGGACGCCTTCCGCGCCCTGTTGATGAGAGAACTACGCCCCATCTGTTTCAGGATGGTTTCGCGGTTCCATCAAAATGGTTTCATTCGGACAGTTTCTGGCCGAGTTTTGCCCGGATTTCCGTGATGAAGATCACAAAACGGGACGACGGAAACGGATGCGGAATCCGTTGGGAGCCAAAAATCTCAATGGAGACAACGGTGAGGGCGAGGAAATGCCGTTCGGCTAGCTCGCCCGCTGCGAGGCGAGGAAGCCGAGCGTTGGGCTGATCGGCTCCGGGGTGAACGCCATCGCGCCACGCTTCGGCTCCGAGATCGTCAGCCACAGCACGGCGGCGAGCGCGAGGCCGGGCAGGCCCGCCGCATAGAAGGCCATCCGCCATCCGTAATACTGGTTGATGTAGCCGCCGATGAAATAGCCGAGGAATACGCCCAGATAAGTGCCGATGGCATAGACGCCGAGCGCGCGCGGCCGGTCGTTCTTGCTGAAGAGATCGGCGATGATCGATTGCGAGGCGGGCGTGCCGCCGGATTTGCCGATGCCGACGCCGATCCGGGCAAGCGCCAGCGTCGCGACGCTTTGCGCCATGCCGCAGAACACCGTCATCGCGCTCCAGAACGCCAGCGCGATCGCGACGATGTTGCGGCGGCTGCCTGTGGCGCGAGATCGACCATGCCTTCCCCTTGGATGTTGTTTTTGCCGAACGGGCTAGTCACGCCTCGCGGATGAAATTCCCCGCCTCGAATTCAACCGGCGGCGCGTTCGGATCAAGCGAGACGCCGATCGGATCGCGGCCCGCGGCCACTGCCTCGAGCTGGTCGCCGAGCATCCGCCGGACCATCAGGATACCGCGGTCGCTCTGGCCGAAATGTTCTTCCGAATGCAGCGTCACCGCGCCCTGGCCGACCTGCGCCTCGTAATCGCCGGGAAATTGCTGGTGCTCCTGTTCGGTCATGTCCCACCAGAATTTTCCGTTGAATTTGGAGCGCATCCGGCCGATGTCGCCGGAATTCCTTACCCGGCCCGCGACATAGATCCGGAACGAGGTGTCGTCGATCGGCAGCGTCCAGCCGATCGATTCGACGCGGGCGAATTGCGCGACGCGCGGATTGGGCACCACGCGCAGCGTGGGGAGGGCTGCTTCCGTCACCCGGTAAAACACCTTGCCGTCGTCCTGATGCCGGATCGAGCGCACGGTGACGCCGCGCGGCGACATCTCGAACGTCACCTCCGGCATCGAGGCCATCATGTTGGTGAATTGCGGCCCCGAGAACGATCCGTGCAGCACCGGGACATGGTAGGGATCGACCACGTTCTCGAAATGCTGCAGCCAGTTGCAGGGGATGATGACAGGTCCGCCGCCGCCGATGGAGGAATCATCGGCTTCTACGAACTCGCCGTCGTCCATGTTTTCCAGGCATTCGTAACGCGGCAAAGCCGGCTTCTTCTCGGCCGGTCCGAGATAGGCGAAGATCAGGCCGTAACGTTCCTGCACGGGATACCAGGGCTGGCGCACCTTGTCCTTGAACAGGCCGCCCTCGGGCTCGCAGGGCTGTTCGAGGCAACGGCCTTCGGTGTCGAACTTCCAGCCGTGATAGCAGCAGCGGATGCCGTCTTCTTCGACCTTGCCGTAATAGAGCGTGGTGCCGCGATGGCAGCAGCGGGCGTGGAGCAGGCCGGCGCGGCCGTGCCTGTCGCGAAACAGCACGAGGTCTTCGCCCAGCACGCGCACTTTTCTGGGGATATCGCCGGCGTCACCGAGGAGGCCGACCGGGTGCCAGTAGCGCCGCAACAGCTCGCCCATCGGCGTGCCGCGACCGACCGAAGTCAGTTCGGTCCGGGTCGTGGACGGCTTCATGGCGTAGCCGGTCCCGAGATCGCGATCCCGTTGCGTAATGTTCATGCCGCTTCCTCCCGCCGTGGCTTTGGGCGCGATCGTTCGATTTCGGGGGAGTGAAAAGCAGATCGATGACAATGTCAACGATCTCGATATACTATCGCGCGATCGACGTGTGCGATCGGGCTCGTCGCCGACCTTGGCATCGGCCCGCTTTGTTGGCAGAGGTTTTCAGATGAGCCAGAAGCCAGGAAAGCGGACCACGACTGCGCCTGTTGCAGGGAATATCGACGGGGCCTTGGCGCCGATCACCGCGATGATGTCGTCGCGGCTGATCGTGCTGGCCAACCTGCTCAAGCGCGGCGCGACCCTGCGCTACAAGCGGCTGGCGGGGCTGTCCTCGGTCGAGTTCGGCCTGGTGGCCTCGCTGGGGCGGCGGCCGCCGATGAGCGTCATCCGGCTTGCGGAAGCGGTCGGCATGGACAAGGGGCAGATCAGCCGTGCGCTGGCGGAACTGGTGACGCGCAAGCTGGTCGCCAAGGAGGTCAATCCGCGGGACAACCGCGAGACGCTGGTCTGCCTGACCAAGGCCGGGCTGGCGGCGCATGACACCATTGTGTCAGGCGCGCAGGAACGCAATCGGCGGCTCCTGGAACAGCTCGACAAGGACGAGTTCAAGGTGCTGCTCGACCAGATCGACCGGCTGACCGACGCGGCCGCCCGGATGCTCGCCGACGAGAAGGAGCTGCACTAAATTTCCAGCACGATCCGGCCATTCCGTGCCGGCCGAGCGAGGCAGGAGCGCAACACTTTTCGGCTTCCGTGCACGTGCCGAGGGCAGGGAACGACGTCAAGATGGCTTGTCTTGCGCCCTCTGTTGCGCTGCGCTAAGCCAAGAATAATTCCAATCAACGAATTTGCGGCCCTTCGAAAACCGCGGGAAAAGGCTCCGCCGATGACCGGCATCCTGCAGAATTACCTTCCACTTGTCGTGTTTATCGGCGTGGCGAGCCTGATCGGTCTGGCGCTTCTGATCGCCCCGTTCCTGGTCGCGTTCCAGCAGCCGGACCCGGAGAAGCTGTCCGCTTATGAATGCGGATTCAACGCATTCGACGACGCCCGCATGAAGTTCGACGTTCGCTTCTACCTGGTCGCGATCCTCTTCATCATCTTCGACCTCGAAGTGGCGTTCCTGTTCCCGTGGGCGGTCGCCTTCGGCAAATTGGGGGCCACCGGCTTCTGGTCGATGATGGTGTTTCTTGCCGTCCTCACCGTCGGCTTTGCTTATGAGTGGAAGAAAGGCGCGCTCGAATGGGATTGAGCCCGACCGCAACAGGCTCTTCGCCTGCCATCGCGCAAGCGCCGAAGGGCATTCTCGACCCCTCGACCGGCAAGCCGGTCGGGGCCAGTGACCCGTTCTTCCTCGAGGTCAACCACGAGCTGTCCGACAAGGGGTTCTTCGTCGCGACCGCCGACGACCTGATCACCTGGGCCCGCACGGGCTCCCTGATGTGGATGACGTTCGGTCTGGCCTGCTGCGCGGTCGAGATGATGCAGGTGTCGATGCCGCGCTACGACGTCGAGCGCTTCGGCTTCGCCCCGCGCGCCTCGCCGCGGCAGTCCGACGTCATGATCGTGGCGGGTACGCTGACCAACAAGATGGCGCCGGCGCTACGCAAGGTCTACGACCAGATGCCCGAGCCGCGCTACGTCATCTCAATGGGCTCGTGCGCGAATGGCGGCGGCTACTACCACTATTCCTACTCGGTGGTGCGCGGCTGCGACCGCATCGTGCCGGTGGATATCTACGTGCCCGGATGCCCGCCGACGGCGGAGGCGCTGTTGTATGGCGTGCTGCTGCTGCAGAAGAAGATCCGCCGCATCGGGACCATCGAACGCTAAGGTTTTAGGCAATGGACGACGGCAAACTCGACGCCCTTGGGCAGACGATTGTTAGCGCGCTTCCGGGCGCGGCCTCTGCCCATGCGGTCGCATTCAACCAGCTCACCGTCACGGTCGAGGCGGGCAAGATCGTCGAGGTGATGAAATACTTGCGCGACGAACCTTCGCTGCGTTTCGTCAATTTCACCGACGCGACCGCGGTGGACTATCCCACCCGTGAGAAGCGCTTCGACGTGGTCTATCATTTGCTGTCGCCGACTCTGAACGAACGCATCCGCATCCGCGCCGAGGCCGACGAGAATACGCAGGTGCCGTCGATCATCGACGTGTTTCCCGGCGCCGACTGGTTCGAACGCGAGACGTACGACCTCTACGGCGTGATCTTCGTCGGCCACCCCGACATGCGGCGGCTGCTGACGGATTACGGTTTTGACGGCCATCCGCTGCGCAAGGATTTTCCGCTCACCGGCTTCGTCGAGGTCCGTTACGACGACCAGGAGAAGCGGGTGGTCTATGAGCCGGTCCGCCTCAACCAGGAATTCCGAAAATTCGATTTTCTCTCGCCATGGGAGGGAGCTGATTATCCCGTCTGCCCGGGCGACGAGAAGGCTGGACCTAAGGTGGGTGGATAGACGCATGCGCTTTGAGTCACTTTCCGTCCTCATCCTGAGGAGCCGCGCACAGCGCGGCGTCTCGAAGGATGGCCACAAGCGCAGTGCCAGATGGTTCGAGACGCGCAGCTTCGCTGCGCTCCTCACCATGAGGGAGCCTCGGATCGGTGCCATTCGACTACTCGCTATTCGCCATTCGCTCGCAAGCGGAGCTTGCGTCATGAACGAGCAACCGGAACACCTTCGTAATTTTACGATCAATTTTGGCCCGCAGCATCCTGCCGCGCACGGCGTGTTGCGTCTGGTCCTTGAATTGGACGGTGAAGTCGTCGAGCGCGTCGATCCGCATATCGGCTTGCTGCATCGGGGCACCGAAAAGCTGATCGAGCAGAAGACCTATCTGCAGGCGATCCCGTATTTCGACCGGCTCGATTATGTCGCGCCGATGAATCAGGAGCATGCGTTCTGCCTCGCGGTGGAAAAGCTGCTCGGCATCACGGTGCCGCGCCGCGGCCAGTTGATCCGCGTGCTGTATTGCGAAATCGGCCGCATCCTGTCGCATCTGCTCAACGTCACCACGCAGGCGATGGACGTCGGCGCCTTGACCCCGCCGCTGTGGGGTTTTGAAGAGCGCGAAAAGCTGATGGTGTTCTACGAGCGCGCCTCCGGCTCGCGCATGCATGCGGCCTATTTCCGCGTCGGCGGCGTGCATCAGGACCTGCCGCCGAAACTGATCGACGATATCGAGGCGTGGTGCGATCCGTTCCTGCAGGTCGTTGCCGACCTCGAAACGCTTTTGACCGGCAATCGCATCTTCAAGCAGCGCAACGTCGATATCGGCGTGGTGACGCTGCAGCAGGCCTGGGAGTGGGGATTCTCCGGCGTGATGGTGCGCGGCTCCGGCGCGGCCTGGGACCTGCGCAAGTCGCAGCCCTATGAATGCTACGCCGAAATGGATTTCGACATCCCGATTGGCAAGAACGGCGACTGCTATGATCGCTACTGCATCCGCATGGAAGAGATGCGCCAGTCGGTGCGCATCATGAGGCAGTGCATCGCCAAACTGCGCGCGCCTGACGGGCAGGGCCCTATCGTCGTCGAGGACAACAAGGTCGCGCCTCCACGCCGCGGCGAGATGAAGCGTTCGATGGAAGCCCTCATCCATCACTTCAAGCTCTACACCGAGGGCGTTCACGTACCGGCCGGCGAGGTTTACGTCGCGGTCGAGGCGCCCAAGGGCGAGTTCGGCGTCTACCTGGTCGCTGACGGCACCAACAAGCCCTACAAATGCAAGATCCGCGCGCCGGGCTTTGCCCATCTGCAGGCGATGGACTTCATCTGCAAAGGCCACCTGCTCGCCGACGTCTCGGCGATCCTCGGCTCGCTCGACATCGTGTTCGGAGAGGTCGATCGGTGATGGCGCAGGCGCCCATCCAGTTTGACCGCGCATCGGGCGCGCTGATTGGCGCGAACGCATGGGAGCGTCTGGCCGCGATGGCGCTGACGCTGGGGTCAAAGGTTGGCGCGCATTTCTCGCATCGCGGCTACAACATGTGCGCCAATCTGTTGCGCACCACGCTGCCCGAGCGCGGTATCCAGGTCAAACTCAACGCGGACGCCGTTTTCGAGTTTCCCTATGGCGACGGCTACTGGAGCAAGCTGCTCAATCGTACCTACCACTACGAGGACGAACTCGAACTGCTGTTCAAGGACTCCGCCGACGTCGACTACACGCTGCTCGATTGCGGGGCCAATTACGGCTACTGGTCGGTGCTGGTGTCGAGCAAGCCGTTCGGCTCGCACAAGGCGATCGCGATCGAACCATCAGGGCAGAATTTTCCGAAGCTCGCCAACAACGCGCGAATCAACGGCAATCGCTTCGAGGCGATGAAATGCGCGATCGGCGCTGCGCGCGGCACCGCGCGGCTGTCCGGCACCAAGCATGAGGCGTTTTCCATCGCCGGCGACCAGTCCGATGGCGAGGAGGTACCTGTTCTCGCGCTCGACAATCTGCTTGATGACGGCAAGGTCGCACCCGGCGGCAAATTTCTGATCAAGCTCGACGTCGAGGGCGTCGAGATCGAGGCCATGAAGGGCGGCACGCGGCTGATGCAGGCTGACAGCGTGTTGTTGTGCGAGGAGCACGGCAACGATCCGCAACATACCGTGTCGCGCTACATCCTCGAACAGACCCCGCTGAAGCTGATCGTCTACGACCCGCGCAGCAATCGCCTTGAAACCGTGACCGACCTTTCGATTCTGGACCGGATCAAGGTTTCAACCCATGTCGGCTACAACGTGTTCGGCACCGCAAGCGCATTCTGGCTCGCCCGGATCGATGCGCTCAATGCGAAAGCCGGACGACGCGTGCAATGAGAGACTGAACGATGTCCGTCCGCCGCCTCGCACCGAAGGAATTGCAGCCCGCGAGCTTTACGTTCTCGGAAGAGAATCTCGCGTGGGCCAAGGCGCAGATCGAGAAGTATCCGGCGGGCCGCCAGGCGTCCGCTGTGATTGCGATCCTGTGGCGCGTGCAGGAGCAGCACGAGGGATGGGTGTCGGAAGTTGCGATCCGCGCCGTCGCCGATCTCCTGGAAATGCCCTACATCCGCGTGCTGGAAGTGGCGACCTTCTACACGATGTTTCAGCTGCAGCCGGTCGGCAAGAAGGCCCATGTGCAGGTCTGCGGCACCACGCCGTGCCGCCTGCGCGGCGCCGAGGACATCATCAAGGTGTGCCAGAGCCGGATCCATCACGATCCCTTCGAGCTTTCGAAGGACGGCAATTTCAGCTGGGAAGAGGTCGAGTGCCTCGGCGCCTGCGTGAACGCGCCGATGGTCTTGATCTGGAAGGACACCTACGAGGACCTGACCAAGGAAAACTTCGGCAAGGTGCTGGACGGTTTTGCGTCCGGCAATCCGCCGAAGCCGGGACCGCAGGTCGACCGTCAGTTCTCGGCGCCGGTGGGCGGGCCGACGACGCTGAAGGAAACCACATGACGCGTATCGGCACACGGCCCGCGAGCGGGCAGGGAAGGGTCAGTGCGATGAAGAACTGGCGCTATATCGCTATGCATACCGTCGCAGCGGCTGCGTTCATATTTTTGCTGCAACGTTACGCGCTGAGCGCAACCCTCGAATCCAGCCTGTTGTGGGCGATCACCTTCGGCGGGTGCGCCGCGGGCCTCGCCTACGCGCAATCCAATCGTTGATCCCGGGAATTCAAGTCATGCTCGACGACAAGGATCGCATCTTCAAGAACCTCTACGGCCTCCACGATTGGGGGCTCGAGGGCGCGCGCCGCCGTGGCGCGTGGGACGGCACCAAGGCGATCATCGACAAGGGCCGCGACTGGATCATCAACGAGATGAAGGCTTCCGGCCTGCGCGGCCGCGGCGGGGCAGGCTTCCCGACCGGACTGAAATGGTCGTTCATGCCCAAGGAATCGACCGACGGCCGGCCGAGCTATCTGGTCGTCAATGCCGACAAGTCCGAGCCCGGCACCTGCAAGGACCGCGAGATCATGCGGCACGATCCGCATCTCCTGGTCGAGGGCTGTCTGCTGGCTAGCTTCGCGATGAACGCGCATGCCTGCTACATCTATGTGCGCGGCGAGTTCATCCGCGAGCGCGAGCACCTGCAGGCCGCGATCGATCAGGCCTATGACGCAAAACTGGTCGGCAAGGACAACCTCAATGGCTGGCCGTTCGACATCTATGTCGCGCACGGCGCCGGGGCCTATATCTGCGGCGAAGAAACCGCGCTGCTGGAAAGCCTCGAAGGCAAGAAGGGCCAGCCCCGGCTGAAGCCGCCATTCCCGGCCAATGTCGGCCTCTATGGCTGCCCGACCACCGTCAACAACGTCGAATCCATCGCGGTGGCGCCTGATATCCTGCGGCGCGGCGCGGCATGGTTC
>CAVUOI010000019.1:0-141093 GCA_963742935.1 uncultured Alphaproteobacteria bacterium
CGGCATGCCGGTATAGTGCAGCACGATCATGTCGGGCAGGCGGCCCTTGTTGCGGTCGCCGTAATTCGCCGACGGAATGACGTCGGACGCGATTGATAAATCCGGGGTGAAAGCCTTCATGTCCACTGTGCCCTTGGAAGCGGGAGGGCGCGTTGACTTTTCAAATCAATACCAGCAGACGCGAACGAACCGGATGCCATAGGATAACCCAAACCGGGCAGGAGAACGACAAACAAAGAGCCGGACGTTTACTATTCCTTTACGATGTTGCCGTGGCAATCCGGCAAGCCTCCGGTCGATCGCATTTTGGCGGAGTGTGTGCGGAACGCATCACCTTTTTGGAAGTGGCGGCGCGCCGCTAAAAAGCGCGCAAAAGCCGCGGTGTACCGTCAACGCTTTCTTAAGGCTAAACGCCGTTACTGAGGGGTGAAGAGCCGAACCGGTTTTGGGGGAGGCGAGGCCCTCTTTCACGTTCGAAATCCAATGGCAGCCCAGCCAATTCCGTCCAAAGGACAGGGGTTGCGGCCTGGGGCGGGGAACAGCGGCCAGGCAGAAGGCAACGGCTTTTCGACCGGAAAAGCTCCGCAAAGCGCAGAGAATTGAGACGCCATCGGCCCGTCAGCGTCCAGAAATTTCGTTCCCGACGCTCGCCCCCACCGGCGGTGTGCGCATGACCGCTTCCGAGCGCCATATCTCCGTGCTCGGCCGCGAGGCGGTCGAGATGCTGGCGCCCCGCGCCGGCGGCGTCTATGTCGACGCGACCTTCGGCGCCGGCGGCTACAGCCGCGCCATCCTCGACATCGCCGGAACGCGGGTGATCGGCATCGACCGCGACCGCTCGGCGATCGCCGCGGGCTTCGATCTGGTCGATCGGTCCGACGGCCGGCTGATGCTGGTCGAGGACCGGTTCTCCAATCTGGCCGAAGTCTGCGCCGCGCAGGGCCACGACGCGGTGGACGGCGTCGTGATGGATATCGGCGTCTCCTCGATGCAGCTCGATCAGGCCGCGCGCGGCTTTTCGTTCCGCCTCGACGGGCCGCTCGACATGCGGATGGGACACGACGGCCCGAGCGCGGCGGACGTGGTCGCGAAGGCGCCGAGGCGATCTCGCGCGCATCATCTACGTCTTCGGCGAAGAGCGAAATTCCCGCGCCGTCGCGCGCGCCATCGTCGAGGCGCGCAAGGAAGCGCCGATCGCGACGACGCAGGCGCTGGCCGATATCGTCGGCGGGTGGTGCGTCCAAGCCGGGCGAAATCCATCCCGCGACGCGCACGTTCCAGGCGCTGCGAATCTTCGTCAACGAGGAGCTCGACGAACTGCAGCTGGCGCTGGCGGCGGCGGAGCGGTGCTGAAGCCCGGCGGGCGGCTGGTCGTGGTCTCGTTCCATTCGCTGGAAGACCGCATCGTCAAGACGTTCTTCGACCGAGCGCGGCAAGATCGGCGGCGGATCGCGGCATCTGCCGGAAGTCGCGCACGCCGCGCCGAGCTTGCAGGTGCTGACCAAGCGCCCGGTCGTCGCCGGCGAGACGAGATCGCCGCCAATCCGCGCGCGCGTTCGGCAAAGCTGCGCGCGGCCGAGCGCACCGAAGCGCC
This sequence comes from uncultured Alphaproteobacteria bacterium, assembly GCA_963742935.1. Lineage (GTDB taxonomy): Bacteria > Pseudomonadota > Alphaproteobacteria > Rhizobiales > Xanthobacteraceae > Bradyrhizobium. The sequence continues at coordinate 1,595 of CAVUOI010000019.1, forward strand.
GGCGCACGCGGCGGAGGCTGCCGGCCTGGCCCGTCCTCGCCGACGTGATGAGGGGAGGCTGACCATGCGGATCGTCCACCTCTTCGTCATCTGCGCGCTGGTGTTCGCCGCGGCCTATGTCTACCGCATCAAGATGGAATCGACCTCGCGCACCGAGCGGGTGATGAAGCTGCACGCCGAAATCCGCGACCAGCGCGACGCGATCGCGGCCTGCATGCGGAATGGGCCAAGCTCGAGACGCCGGGGCGGCTGCAGGGCCTCGCCGAGCGCCACACGGCGCTGAAGCCGCTCGACGCGACGCAGTACGACAGCTGAAGAACCTGCCCGAGCGGCCGCCGAGCTTCGTCAAGCCGAACGATCCCGATCCGATCGGCACGATGATCGATCGAGGCGCCGCCGATCCCGACCTGACCAGTTCGATGCCGCCGCCGGAGGCCCGCGATGACCGAGACGCGCGCCGCACCGCCAAGCCGCCGAGCACTGGCGGCGGCGGCTGATCCGCACGCTGCTGTACGGGAAGAACGTCGATCGCAACGTGAAGGCGCGCGCCCGCGTCGGCTTTGCGATCGTCGCGTTCGTCGCGATCTATGCCGTCATCGGCCGGCAAGCTGATGATGTTCGCCATCGCCGCCGAGAGCCACGGCGCGCGCCGCGCCGCCGCAGGATGCGATCGCGACCGCGCGGCCCGACATCCTCGACCGCAACGGCGTGATCCTCGCGACCGACGTCAAGGCGCCGCGCTGTTCGGCGAGCCGCGGCGCCTGGTGGACCAGGACGAGGCGGTCGAGCTGCTGACCGGCGCGCTGCCCGATCTCGACACCGCCGAAGTGCGCGCAGCGGCTGTACACGCGCAAAGGCTTCGTCTGGCTGAAGCGCGAGATCACGCCGAAGCAGCAGCAGGCCATTCATCGGCTCGGCATTCCCGGCATCGGCTTCCTGCGCGAGAACAAGCGCGTCTATCCGTCCGGCGCCGTGGTCTCGCACCTGATCGGCCTCGTCAACATCGACAACCAGGGCATCGCCGGCATGGAGAAGTGGCTGGACAACAACGGTCTGGCCGATCTGCACATCGCGGGCTTCGCCACCGACCGGCTGCAGGAGCCGGTGGAATTGTCGATCGATCTGCGCGTCGAGCACGCGCTGCGCGACGAACTGCTGAAGGCGAAGGACAAGTACAAGGCCAAGGCCGCCTCCGGCCTCGTCTCCAACGTCAGGACCGGCGAGATCGTCGCGATGGTCTCGGTGCCGGATTTCGATCCGAACAATCCGAAGGAGGCGCACGACCCCGACCGCATCAACCGCCTGACCACCGGCGTGTTCGAGATGGGCTCGACCTTCAAGGCGCTGACGCTGGCGATGGCGCTGGATTCCGGCAAGGCCAATCTCAACACGATGTACGACGCGCGCGGCTCGCTGCGCTACGGCAAGTTCGCCATCCACGACACCCATCCGATGGGCCGCGCGATCACGCTGTCGGAAGTGTTCACCTTCTCCTCCAACGTCGGCGCGGCGCGGATCGCGCTGTCGCAGGGCGTCGAGGCGCACAAGGCGTTCCTGAGGAAGCTCGGCCAGCTCGACCGGCTGCGCACCGAACTGCCGGAAAGCGCCTCGCCGATCGTGCCGAAGCGCTGGGGCGAACTGAACACCATCACCATCGCCTTCGGCCACGGCATCGCGGTGGCGCCGCTGCAGGCGGTGATGGGCATCAACGCCTGGTCAATGGCGGCTATCTCATTCCGCCGACTTTCCTCAAGCGCAGCGAGGAGGAGGCGATGGCGATGGCCAAGCAGGTGGTCAAGCCCGACACCAGCGAGAAGATGCGCTATCTGATGCGGCTGAACGCCGAGATCGGCACCGCCAAGAAGGCCGACGTGAAGGGCTATTATATCGGCGGCAAGACCGGCACCTCGGAGAAGGTCGTCAACGGCCGCTATTCCAAGAAGCAGGTGCTGAACTCGTTCACCGCCATCATGCCGGCGGACAACCCGCAGTATCAGATCCTGATCATGCTGGACGAGCCGAAGGCGCTGCCGGAAACCCACGGCTTCATCACCTCGGGCTGGAACACGGTGCCGACCGGCGGCAAAGTGATCGCCCGCATCGCGCCGCTGCTCGGCATCGAGCCGCGTTTCGATTTGCCGCCGTCCGACCGCCTTATTCTTGCGGCATCGAGGACAACCCAGTAAGGCGTAATATCACGCGCGCCAAGCTGCGCCGGGCCGGACTGGAAAGATGAAGCTTCGCGACCTCTTCAGCGACGATGCCGCGATCGATCCGCAGGCGGACGCGGTCGATGTGAAGGGCTTGGCGTCGACAGCCGCGCGGTGAAGCCGGGCGACCTGTTCTTCGCGCTCGCCGGCAGCAAGACCGACGGCTCGCGCTTCATCGATCAGGCGATTGCGGCGGCGCGGTCGCGGTCGCCGGCGAGCATGCGCCGCCGGCTCGCCGCGTTCCGTTTGTCGTCACGCCAAATCCGCGCCGCGCGCTGGCGCTGGCCGCGGCGCGATTCTATCCGCGGCAACCCGCGACCATCGCGGCGGTCACCGGCACCAGCGGCAAGACCTCGGTCGCCGCGTTCACGCGGCAGATCTGGGAGCGGCTCGGGCATGCCTCGGCCAGCATCGGCACCATCGGTCTGGTTTCGCCGAAGCGCACCGTCTACGGCTCGCTGACGACGCCGGATCCGATCGCGCTGCACAGGCAGCTCGACGAGATCACCGGCGAAGGCGTGACGCATCTCGCCTTCGAGGCGTCCTCGCACGGGCTCGACCAGTACCGGCTCGACGGCGTGCGCGTCGCCGCCGGCGGTTTCACCAATCTCTCGCGCGACCACATGGATTATCATCCGGACGTGGCGCATTATCTCGACGCAAAACTGCGGCTGTTCCCCGATCTCGTCGACGCCGGACGGCGCGGCGGTGATCTCGCCGATCACGATTGCTCGCCGCAGGTGATCGGGCGGCGCGCGCGCGCGGCCTGCGGATCATCGCGGTCGGCCGCAACGGCGAGGCGCAGGCGAGGCATTCGTCTCGTCGATGCCGCCGTCGAAGGTTTTGCGCAAAAGCTCACGCTCGAGCATCGCGGCCGCAAGCACACGATCAAGCTGCCGCTGGTCGGCGAATTCCAGATCGAGAACGCGCTGGTCGCCGCCGGTCTCGCGATCGGCACCGGCAGCGAGCCGGCAACGGTGTTCGCCAGCGCTCGAACATCTCGAAGGCGCCAAGGGGCGGCTGGAGCGGGTCGGCGAGCACAACGGCGCGCCGATCTTCGTCGACTATGCGCACAAGCCGGACGCGCTGGCGAAGGCGCTGCAGGCGATGCGGCCTTACGCGAAGCGCAAGCTCGTCGTCGTGTTCGGCGCCGGCGGCGACCGCGACGCCGGCAAGCGTCCGATCGATGGGCGCGATCGCGGCCGAGAACGCCGACAGGTCATCGTCACCGACGACAATCCGCGCAGCGAAAATCCGGCCACCATCCGCGCCGCGATCCTGGCCGACAGCGAAGGGCGCCAGCGAAATCGGCGATCGTGCCGAGGCGATCAGGGCCGGCGGTCGCCGCGCTGCAGCCGGGCGACGCGCTGCTGATTGCCGGCAAGGGCCACGAGACCGGGCAGATCGTCGGCGACAACGACGCTGCCGTTCAGCGATCACGAGGCGGTCGCGGCCGCGCTCGCAGCGAGGGTGGCATGAGCGCGGCGCCGTTATGGACGATCGCCGAAGTCGCGCGCGCGCTGGGGCTGGCAGGCGAATTTCCGGAAACGCCGATCGATTTCGTCACGCAGGACAGCCGGCTGGTGAAACCGGGAAGCCTGTTCGTGGCGTTGAGCGGCACGCCGAGCGGCGGCTTTATTTCCAGCTTTGCCAGCGCGCGCGACGGCTGGGAGTTTGCCGACAAGGCGGAAGCGGCCGGCGCGGTGGCGATGATCGTTCCGCACCGGATCGACGGCGTGAGCGTTCCGCAACTGGTGGTGAAGGACACGCTGATCGACGGGCTCTGGGCGTTGGCGCGCGCCGCGCGCGCGCGGTTCAACGGCCCGGTGATCGGGCTGACCGGCAGCGCCGGCAAGACCAGCACCAAGGAATTCATCGCCGCCTATCCCGCACGCCTATGCCAGCCCGAGCAGCTTCAACAATTTCTGGGGCGTGCCGCTGACGCTGTGCAACGCCAGACCCGACGCGAGCGTGTGGGTCGTCGAAATGGGCATGAACCAGGCCGGCGAGATCGCGCGGCTGAGCGAGCTGACGCAGCCGACCGTGGCGCTGGTCGTGAACGTGCAGCCGGTGCATCTGGAAAAGCTCGGCAGCCTGGAAGCGATCCGGCGCGAGAAGGTGAGCATCGCGCAAGGCTTATAAGAAGGCCTGCCCAAGGACGGCGTGCTGGTGCTGCCGATGATGTCGAGGCGCCGGAATGGAACGGCAAGGTGGTTCGCTTCGGCGAGGGATCGGACGGTGCGCGGAGCTGCAGCATCGCGCCGAGGGCGAGAGCTGGGACGTCACCGCCGAGGTGGACGGCAAGCGCGATCGAGTTCAGCCTGACGCCCGGCGCGCCGCACCGCCTGCAGAACGCGCTGGCCGCGCTGGCGTCGATCCATGCCGCCGGGCTGGACCCGGCGGCGCTGGCGAAAGAGCTCGACCATGTCGGCATCATGACCGGCCGCGGCGTCGAGCAGGCGGCCGGTGGCGTCACCGTGATCGACGACAGCTTCAACGGCAATCCGGCCAGCATGGTGGCGGCGCTCGGCAGCCTGAAGGCGCGGCCGGTGAAAGCCGGCCGGCGCATCGCGATTCTCGGCGACATGCTGGAACTGGGCGACGACGCGCCCGCCTATCACGAGAAGCTCGCAAAGGACCTGCCGGGCATCGACGGCGATCTACTGCGTCGGCCCGCTGATGCGCCATCTCTACGACCTCGTGCCGGCGGACCGGGCGCTCGGCTGGCATGACGACCCGGCGACGCTCGACCCCCAGCAAATCGCCGCATTGCTGCGGGACGGGGACGTGGTGGTGGTCAAGGGCAGCAAAAAGATGTTCTGGGTGAACAAGTTTGTGCCCAGGCTGCTGGCCGCCTTGCAGGCAAAGGCGTAAACTGGCCGTACTTGACGGCTGTTGTTTCCGCCGGTGGCGATTCGTCAATACCCCATGCATGGCCAAGATTTGCTTGGTTTGAGGATGAAAACGATTATCAAGGCGTCGCCGGAACGAACGCGTTGCCGGCGCGCTTCCCGCCAAAGACGGCGCAACCAAGCCGCGTGATAGGGCCGAACTGAATGTTTTACTGGCTGATCGAGCTTTCCAACACCGTTCCCGGTTTTGGCATCTTCCGCGGCGCCTTCAACGTGTTTCGCTACATCACCTTCCGCACCGGCGGCGCGATGGTGACGGGCGCGCTGTTCGTCTTCCTGTTCGGGCCCTGGATCATCGATCATCTGCGGCTGCGGCAGGGCAAGGGCCAGCCGATCCGCACCGACGGCCCGCAATCGCATCTGATCTCCAAGAAGGGCACGCCGACGATGGGCGGGCTGATGATCCTCTCCGGCCTCGTGGTCTCGACGCTGCTGTGGGCCAATCCGCTCAATCCCTATGTCTGGATCGTGCTGGCGGTGACGCTCGGCTTCGGCTTCGTCGGCTTCTACGACGACTATCTGAAGGTCACGAAGCAGAACCATAGCGGCTTCGCCGGCAAGCTGCGGCTGCTGATCGAGGCGGTGATTGCGCTCGTGGCCTGCTACGCGCTGGTGCGGCTCGGCCGCGACGCAACGTCGACCTCGCTCGCGATCCCGTTCCTGAAGGACATGGTGATCAATTTCGGCTGGTTCTTCGTGATCTTCGGCGCGTTCGTCATCGTCGGCGCCGGCAATGCGGTGAACCTGACCGACGGCCTCGACGGCCTCGCGATCGTGCCGGTCATGATCGCCGCCGCCAGCTTCGGCATGATCGCCTATCTGACCGGAAACGCCGTGTTCTCCGACTATCTGCAGATCAGATACGTCGCCGGGACCGGTGAACTTGCGGTGTTGTGTGGCGCGGTGCTCGGTGCCGGATTGGGATTCCTCTGGTTCAATGCGCCGCCAGCCTCGATCTTCATGGGCGACACCGGTTCGCTCGCACTCGGCGGCATGCTGGGCGCTACCGCGGTCGCGGTCAAACACGAGATCGTGCTGGCGGTGATCGGCGGCCTGTTCGTGCTCGAAGCGGTATCTGTCATCGTGCAGGTGGTATCGTTCAAGCTGACGGGAAAGCGCGTGTTCCGGATGGCGCCGCTGCACCATCATTTCGAGCAGAAGGGCTGGACCGAGCCGCAGATCGTGATCCGTTTCTGGATCATCTCCGTGATGCTGGCGCTGGCCGGCCTCTCCACGCTGAAGCTGCGGTGAGCGCGAACGCGCTGTCATTCCGGGGCGATGCGCAGCTCGAACCCGGAACTTGAGATTCCGGATACCGCTGCGCGGCTCTGGAATGACGGTGCATCATGATCCCCGTCACCTCCTTCGCGGGCAAGACCGTCGCCGTTTCGGCCTCGGCGGCTCCGGCCTTGCGAGCTGCCACGCGCTGAAGGCCGGCGGCGCCGAAGTCATCGCGGGCGACGACAGCACCGAGAATGTCGCCAAGGCGGCGCAGGCCGGCTTCACCACTGCCGATCTGCGCACGGTATCGTGGTCGAATTTCGCGGCGCTGATGCTCACGCCCGGCGCGCCGCTGACGCATCCGGCGCCGCATTGGTCGGTGCTGATGGCGCGGCAGGCCGGCTGCGAGGTGATCGGCGACATCGAATTGTTCTGCCGCGAGCGGCGGCGTCATGCGCCGGACGCGCCGTTCGTCGCCATCACCGGCACCAACGGCAAGTCGACGACGACTGCGCTGATCGCGCATGTGATGAAGGTCGCCGGCTACGAGGCCCAGATGGGCGGCAATATCGGCACCGCGATCCTGTCGCTGGAGCCGCCACGGATGGGCCGCGTGCATGTGGTCGAGATGTCGTCGTACCAGATCGACCTGGCGCCATCGCTCGATCCCTCGGTCGGCATTCTCCTCAATGTCAGCGAAGACCATATCGACCGTCACGGCACGCTGGAAAACTACGCCGCCGTGAAGGCGCGGCTGGTGGCGGGCGTGCAGCCGCGAGGCACTTCCATCGTCGGCGTCGACGACGGCTGGTGCCGCAACATCGCCGACCGGCTCGATCAGGCGGGCAAGCGCGTGGTGCGGATCTCCGTGAAGTATCCGCTACCCGACGGCGTTTATGTCGAGCGAGAGACCATCGTGCAGGCCGCGGGCGGCGCGCGCACCGAGATCGCGCGGCTGGGCGGTATCGGCTCGCTGCGCGGGCTGCACAACGCGCAGAACGCGGCCTGCGCCGCGGCCTGCGCGCTCGCCATGGGCATCTCGACCGATATCTTGCAGAAAGGCCTGCGCAGCTTTCCCGGCCTCGCGCACCGCATGGAGCAGGTCGGCCGCCGCGGCAACGTGCTGTTCGTCAACGATTCCAAGGGCACCAATGCCGACGCTGCCGCTCATGCGCTGTCGTCATTCGCCGATATCTTCTGGATCGCCGGCGGCAAACCGAAGCAGGGCGGCATCACCGGCCTCACCGAATATTTCCCGCGCATCCGAAAAGCCTATCTGATCGGCGAGGCCGCGCCGGAATTTGCCGGCACGCTCGGCGAGCGCGTGCCGCACGAGATTTCCGAAACGCTGGATGTGGCGGTCGCCAACGCCGCGCGCGACGCGGAGGCCTCGGGGCTCGCCGAATCCTGTGGTGCTGCTGTCGCCGGCCTGCGCCTCGTTCGACCAGTACCGTAATTTCGAAATTCGCGGCTCAAAATTCCGCGACCTCGTGACGGCGCATCCCGGGTGTCAAGCCGGTGGTGTAATTGTAGGATGGGTAGAGCCAACGGGTCCGGCCTCTGGCCGGCCTAATGATAAACTCCGCGAAACCCATCAGCTCCGGCGCAAGGTCTTTATGGTTTTCGCTGCGCTCCACCCATCCTACACGCTGGCCGGATTTGCCCGGTTATGCTACATTTATTGGTATGGAATCTTCACCTGCTCAAAGTCTCCCCAAGGAATATTTGTCTGAATTGGAGAGGAAGTTTTTTTGGTGGGAACCGGTCGGTTCGCAGCCTCGTTCGGATGCGAGGATTGTTGCCCAAGCGATGAGCATGGCAGGTTTCGAGGATGTGCGGCGCTTGGAGCAGCTGATTGGCTACGAGCGCCTCGCCGAGACGATGCTTCAGGCAGGGCCGGGTTGGATCGATGAGCGGTCATGGGAGTTTTGGCGTGGTCGCTTGATGGAGGCCTCGGGCTGCAGGATACCCGATGCAGCTCCGGTGAGGGTGTTCGATGCCGGATCTGTTTGAACCCCGGATCGATATTCTCCCGCCGGCTCAGAAAGAGATCTGGCCTCAGCTTGCTCCGGCAGTCGACCTGTCTTTCGTGTTGTATGGAGGCACTGCCGTTGCCCTTCACTTGGGCCATCGCGTCTCGATCGATTTTGATTTCTTCAGGTCAGAACGTTTGGACAAAACGCAAATCGAGACGAGCTTTCAGTTTGCCAGCCATGCGCAGTCCATCCAGGAAGACGAGAATACTCTCGTCCTGAGCGTTCCCATGCCGTCGGGGCCGGTAAAAATTTCGTTTTTCGGCGGACTCGGGCTGGGCCGGATCAACGACCCGCTTCGAACAAGGGATTCCGTGTCTTCTGGTTGCTTCGCTCGAAGACCTGCTCGCTACCAAGCTGAAGGCGATCCTGGACAGGGCCGAGGCCAAAGACTATCGCGATATTGCCGCGATGTTTTCGGCAGGAGTTTCTCTGGAGAAGGCGCTGGGTGCGTTTGCCAGCAACTACCGAAGAGATCCGGCGCTTCCTCTCAAGGCTCTCGGCTTCTTCAAGGACGGTGATTTGCCGTCGCTTCCCAAGGCCGACCAGGATCTGCTTCGGGCTAGCCGAGACCGTGTTTCCGACGTACCCGACGTGCGGCTGTTGAATGGATTGCTGGCAGTTGGATAAAATCGGCAGGATCGAAGCAGGTCGTGGGATGGGTAGAGCCAACGGGTCCGGCCTCTGGCCGGCCCGATGATAAACTCCGCGAAACCCATCGCTGCGGCACCTAATTGACGGGTTTCGCTGGCTCTACCCATCGCGTTCGAGGGCGTCGCAAATGGCAGTTTATGCTCTGGCACGTAACCTTGTTTGTTTGGCGGTCGCGGTCCTTTCAGCGACCGTCGCGTTTCATGTCGCCATCGATGCTGCCGCGATGGCATCCGACACCGTGACTCTCACCGATTCGACGATCTCCTGGAGCACGGTCAAATACGCGACAGACTGCGCAAAACGGCTTCGTCAGCGGATCGTTCGACAGGAACACCATCGTCGACCGCACGTTCAAGGCCCATGTGCTCGAGAACCGCTATCTCAAAGTAACGCTCGTGCCGGAATTCGGCGGGCGCATCCTTTCCATGATCTACAAGCCGACCGGCCGCGAACAACTCTACCGCACCGAGGTCGGCGTGCCCTTTGGCATGAGTGCCGGCAATTTCTACTATGACTGGCTGATGGTGTATGGCGGCATCTTCCCTACCTTCCCCGATCCCGAGCACGGCCGGGCATGGTCGAAACCGTGGGCTTTTAATGTCGTGAAGCAGAGTGCCGGCGAAGTGACGGTTTCGATGTCGTTCAGGGACGACGTCGCCTATCCCGCCGCGCCGGGCCGGTTCTTCAAGGGCACGACCGGCATCGAAGCGACGTATTACGTCACGCTGAAAGCCGATCGCGCCGCGCTCGAGGCGCGCGTGGTGCTGAAGAATCCGCAAGATAAAGCGATCGAATACGAATACTGGACGTGCACGACGCTGGCACCGGGATCGGACCCGAACCATCCCAGGACAACCGGCGGCGCCGAGATCATCGCGCCGATCGAGGCCTACACCACGCCCGCCTGGTGGAAGAATCTGTCCGACGCCGACGAGAGTACAGGCGCGGGCAACCACCGTTTCGAAAAACTGCGCTACTTCAAAAACTGGCCGACGATGGGTATCGCTTACGCGGCCCCCGACATGCGGGGCGGCAACTTTTGGGGCGTGATCAACCACGACAATGAAGAGGGGATCATCCGCATCGCCGATAACAAGCTCACGCGGGGCTTGAAGATGTGGACATGGGGATTTCCCTCGTTCACCAACGAAACTGACGCGCGCAAGGAGCCGACCGAGGCGCGGCCCTATGTCGAGCTGTGGGCTGGCGTATCGGACCAGTTTTTCCACCGCGCCCAATTGCCCGCGCATGGCGAGGTATCGATCCCCGAGACCTACAGCCCGACGGTCGGGATGAGCAACGTCACGGCCGCGAACGAGAATATCCTGATCAATTTCTCGGCCACGGCATCCGCCGTGAACCTGCAGTTCTTCAGCATCGAGCCGGCCACGCCGTTGCGCATCACGCTGAAACGCGGCGATACGATCTTGTTCAATGAGGCCGTGACAGCAGACCCGAAAAACGGAAATCGTATCTCTGCGGCGCTGCCTGCCGGCGGCGATGGCGAACAGGTGCGGCTGACGATCACGACCGCGGATGACAAGGAATTGATCGCGGCCGAGACAAGAACAAAGTGATTTAGCCCATAGCCCGTAGGATGGGTTGAGCCCTTTGCGAAACCCATCATGCTTCCGCGCATGAATTTGATGGGTTTCGCGAAGGGCTCAACCCATCCTACGCGGCGTCACTCGATCCACAAAAGTTACCGCCCTCATTAACCCCTCGTAAACCATCCTCCGCCACCAATGGGCGTTACCTCTGCCATTTTGGGGACGCCCATGCTCGCCCGTGACCAACGCACGCCGTTTTCGGACTGGTGGTGGACCGTCGACAAGTTGCTGCTGGGCGCGATCATGGCGCTGATGCTGGGCGGGGTCATCCTGTCGCTGGCGGCGAGCCCGCCGGTGGCGACCCGGATCGGGCTCGATCCCTTCCATTTCTTCGGCCGGCACGTGCTGTTCCTGCTGCCGTCCCTGATGGTGCTGATCGGGGTGTCGTTCCTGTCGCCTAAGCATATCCGCCGCCTCGCGCTGCTGGTGTTCGTGGTGAGCATCATCCTGATCGTGGCGACGCTGGCGTTCGGCGCCGAGGTCAAGGGCTCGCGGCGCTGGATCACGCTGCTCGGCGTCAACATCCAGGCGTCCGAATCCGCCAAGCCGGCGTTTGTGGTGATGGCAGCGTGGCTGTTTGCGGAATTGACCAAGCGTCCGGAAATGCCGGCGACGTCGATGGCGATCGTGCTGCTGCTGACGCTGGTGTCGCTTCTGGTGATGGAACCGGATTTCGGCCAGACCATGCTGGTCCTGATGGTGTGGGGCGCGTTGTTCTTCATCGCGGGCATGCGGATGGTCTGGGTCGCAGGCCTCGCCGGCGCCGCGGCCGCCGGATTGTTCAGCGCCTATCTGTTGGTTCCGCACGTCGCGGGCCGCATCAAGCGCTTCATGAACCCGGCCTCGGGCGACACGTTTCAGGTCGACATGGCGATGGAAGCGTTCTGGAACGGCGGCTGGTTCGGCCTCGGGCCGGGCGAGGGGATCGCCAAACGCAGCCTGCCGGACAGCCATACCGACTTCGTGTTCGCGGTCGCCGCCGAGGAATTCGGCATCATCCTGTGCCTGGCGCTGGTTTCGCTGTTCGCCTTCGTCGTGATCCGCACGCTGACGCGCGCCTATGCGAGCGAGGACATGTTCGCGCGCTTTGCCGCCTCGGGCCTTGCGATCCTGTTCGGCGTGCAGGCGGCGATCAACATGGCGGTCAATCTGCAACTGATCCCGGCCAAAGGCATGACGCTGCCCTTCATCTCCTACGGCGGGTCGTCGATCATCTCGCTGGCCTATGGCGTCGGCATGATGCTGGCGCTGACCCGGCAGCGTCCGCGCACCGAGGTGGAATTGATGAATGCGGCCGGTGTGTCGCGCAGCTACGCCTGACCGCACGTCCGTGGTGACGGCGGGCTCGCCGTCGGCTATTTGGAGCCATGGACAACAACGCGCCTCTCATTCTCCTCGCCGCCGGCGGTACCGGCGGTCATCTGTTTCCGGCCGAAGCGCTCGGCGTCGAGCTGATCAGGCGCGGCCTGCGCGTGCGGCTCGTGACCGACGCCCGCGCGCTGCACTACAGCGGCCTGTTCACCCCTGACGATATCGACGTCGTGCCGAGCGAGACCGTGCGCGGCCGTTCGCTGGTGGCGCTGCTGCGCACCGTCACCACGCTCGGTTACGGCACGCTGGTGGCTGCCCGCCTGGTGCGGCGGCTGAAACCCGCCGCCGTGGTCGGCTTCGGCGGCTATCCGACGCTGCCGCCGCTGATGGCGGCTAAGCTGCTCGGCGTGCCCGGCATCATCCACGACGCCAATGCCGTGCTCGGTCGCGCCAACCGTTTTCTTTCCCGCCGCGTCAATGCCATCGCCACCTCGCTGCCGGGCGTGCTCGATCGCGATCCGGATCTCGCGGGCAAGGCGGTGACCGTCGGCACGCCGATGCGGCCCGCGATCCTCACCGCCGCTGCCGTGCCGTTTGCATCGCCCGAACCGAACGGGCCGCTGCGGCTGCTGGTGGTCGGCGGCAGCCAGGGCGCGCGGGTCATGAGCGATATCGTGCCGGCCGCGATCGAAAAGCTGGAGCCGATGCTGTGGAGCCGCCTGGTTCTGACCCAGCAGGTGCGCAAGGAGGACATGGGGCGGGTGCGCGCGATCTATGAGCGGCGCAAAATCAATGCCGAACTTGCGCCGTTCTTCACCGACCTGCCGGCGCGGCTGGCGTCCAGCCATCTCGTGATCTCGCGCTCCGGCGCCGGCACGGTGGCGGAACTCGCCGCGATCGGCCGGCCTTCGATCCTGGTGCCGCTGCCCGGCGCGATCGACCAGGACCAGTTCGCCAATGCCGGCGTGCTGGCGAAGGTGGATGGTGCTTTGCGGATTCCGCAAGAAGAATTCACGCCGGACCGGCTGGCCGCGGAAATTTCGTCCTTTGCCGCCGAACCCGCGCGGCTGACCGCGATGGCTGCCGCGGCCCGCAGGGTGGGCCGGCTGGATGCGGCCGAGCGGCTGGCCGATCTGGTCATGAAAGTGGCCGGAATCTAGGCCGCTGCACGCAAAATTGCCCCTTGTCAGCGCCTTCGAAAGCGGGGCATCCAGTATGCCGCGGCGCCTGATTTGAGCCTCGGCTTCGCGGAATACTGGATCGCCTGCATCGTGGGCGATGACGGCCAAGGACAAATCCATGAGACTGCCGCGCGAGATCGGACCCATTCACTTCGTCGGGATCGGCGGCATCGGCATGAGCGGCATCGCCGAGGTGCTGGTCAATCTGGGCTATACCGTGCAGGGCTCGGACGCCTCCGAAAGCGGCAATGTCGCGCGGCTGCGCGAGAAGGGCGTCAAGGTTTCCGTCGGCCACAACGCCGAGAATGTCGACGGCGCCGACGTCGTCGTGGTCTCGACCGCGATCAAGCGCGACAATCCGGAACTGATGGCGGCCCGCGCCCAGCGCATCCCGGTGGTGCGCCGGGCCGAAATGCTCGCCGAGCTGATGCGGCTGAAAAGCTGCGTCGCGATTGCCGGCACCCATGGCAAGACCACGACGACCACGATGGTGGCGACCCTGCTTGATGCCGGCGGCATCGATCCGACCGTGATCAATGGCGGCATCATCAACGCCTATGGCTCCAACGCGCGGCTCGGCGCCGGCGACTGGATGGTGGTGGAGGCCGACGAGAGCGACGGCACGTTCCTGAAGCTGCCGTCCGACGTCGTGATCGTCACCAACATCGATCCCGAGCACCTCGATCACTTCAAGACGTTTGAGGCGATCCAGGAGGCGTTCCGCAATTTCGTCGAGAACGTGCCGTTCTATGGCTTTGCGGTGATGTGCACCGATCATCCCGTGGTGCAGAGCCTGGTCGGCAAGATCGAGGATCGCCGCATCATCACCTATGGCGAGAACCCGCAGGCCGACGCGCGGCTGGTCGATCTGACGCCGACCGGCGGCGGATCGAAGTTTTCGGTGGTGTTCCGCAACCGCAAGACCGACGCCACCCACGAGATTTCCGACATCATGCTGCCGATGCCGGGACGGCATAATGCGTCGAACGCGACGGCTGCGATTGCGGTGGCGCATGAACTCGGCATGTCTGACGAGGCGATCCGCAAGGCGATGGCAGGTTTTGGCGGCGTCAAGCGGCGCTTCACCCGGACCGGCGAGTGGAATGGTGTCACTGTCATCGACGATTACGGCCACCACCCCGTCGAGATAGCGGCCGTCCTTAAAGCGGCACGTGAATCCACCAACGGCAAGGTCGTGGCCGTGGTGCAGCCGCATCGCTATACCCGGCTGCAATCGCTGTTCGAGGAATTCTGCACCTGCTTCAACGATGCCGACGCGGTCGTGGTCGCCGAGGTCTATCCGGCCGGCGAGGCGCCGATCGAAGGCATCGACCGCGATCATTTCGTCACCGGCCTGCGCGCCCATGGCCATCGCGAGGTGATCCCGCTGCCGAATTCAGGCGAACTGGCGAAAGTCGTTCGCGGCATTGCAGGCCCCGGCGACATGGTCGTCTGCCTGGGTGCTGGCAACATCACGCAATGGGCCTACGCATTGCCCGACGAATTGAAGGCGTTGGGTTAGCCGTGACCTTTCCCGACATCACGCCGGACCTCAAAGCCGCCATGCCGGAGCTGCGCGGGCGGCTGCTGGCGAACCAGTCGCTGGCCGAGCTGACGTGGTTTCGCGTCGGCGGGCCGGCGCAAATGTTGTTTACGCCGGCGGATGAGGAAGATCTTGCCTATTTCCTCAAGCTATCTTCCGAAGCAATTGCCGGTCTATGTCGTTGGCGTCGGCTCCAATCTGATCGTGCGCGACGGCGGCATGGAGGGCGTGGTGATCCGCCTGTCGCCTCGGGCGTTCGGCGAGACATCCGTGTCAGGCGATATCGTCAGCGCAGGCGCGGCCGCGCTCGACAAGCGGGTGGCCGAAACCGCTGCCGCGGCCGGCGTCGGCGGTATGGAATTCTTCTTCGGCATTCCCGGTACCATCGGCGGCGCGCTGCGGATGAACGCCGGTGCCAATGGCGGCGAGACCAAGGACGTCCTGATCGAGGCGGTTGGCATCGGCCGCGACGGCACCAGGCACGTCTTCGGCAATGCCGACATGAAGTTCGTCTACCGCAACAGCGGTGTCGACCCGTCGATCATCTTCACCGCGGCGCGGTTTCGCGGGCAGATCGCGGATGCCGGGACCATTCGTGCGCGGATGAACGAGGTGCAGACCCATCGCGAAACGGCGCAGCCGATACGCGAAAAGACCGGCGGTTCGACCTTCAAGAATCCGCCCGGCAACAGCGCCTGGAAACTGATCGACGCCGCCGGCTGCCGGGGCTTGCGCGTCGGCGGAGCGCAGGTCTCGGAAATGCACTGTAATTTCCTCATCAATACCGGTAGCGCCACCGGGCATGATATTGAAACGCTGGGCGAAACCGTGCGCGAGCGGGTTAAAGCGAATTCTGGAATCGAGCTACACTGGGAAATCAAGCGGATCGGAATCGGGCAAGGCTGATGCGGATTACCATTCTCTTTGGCGGCACCAACAAGGAGCGCCTGGTCTCGGTCGCCAGCGCGCAGGCGCTGCATCGTGCGTTGCCCGAAGCCGATCTCTGGTTCTGGCACGTGGCGGACACCGTTCATGACGTCAGCTCAAAGACGCTGCTCGAGCATTCGCGCCCGTTCGAGGATGAATTCAAACCCGGCAATCGCGGCCTGCCGCTCGAAGCCGCGCTCGACAAGGCGAAGTCCGAAGATCGCGTGCTGGTGCTCGGCCTGCACGGCGGCCGGGCCGAGAACGGCGAATTGCAGGCGATGTGCGAGCTGCGCGGCATTCCCTTCACCGGCTCTGGCTCGGCGTCGTCGAACCTCGCATTCGACAAGACCGCGGCGAAGCGTTTTGCGGCGATCGCGGGGGTCACGGCCCCGGCCGGCGTGGCCCTGGAAGATCTCGATGCGGCGTTCGCAGAATACGGCAGGCTGATCGCAAAACCGGCGCGGGATGGTTCGAGCTACGGCCTGATCTTCGTCAACGCGAAGCAGGACCTTGTCGCGGTCCGCAACGCCGCCAGGACCGAAGAATATGTGATCGAGCCGTTCGTTGCGGGCGGGGAAGCTACCTGCGGCGTGCTGGAGCAATCTGACGGCACAATCATGTCGCTTCCGCCGGTCGAGATCGTGCCGGGCGAGGGTACCTTCGACTACGCGGCCAAATATCTGCTGAAATCGACTCAGGAGATCTGCCCGGGGCGTTTCTCGCCTGAATTAACGTCGCAACTGCAGGACCAGGCGATGCGGGCCCACAAGGCATTGTCGTGCAGCGGCTACTCGCGCTCCGACTTCATCGTCTCGGCAAAGGGGCTGGTCTACCTGGAAACCAACACGCTGCCCGGCCTGACGGCGGCATCGCTCTACCCGAAGGCGCTGAAAGCGCAGGGGATCGAATTTCCAGACTTTCTGCGCGACCAGATCGCGCTGGCCGAACGGCGGAACCGGACGCGGGTTTGACCGGTCACCACCCAGGCCGTTAACCGGGGAACCACGGCCCGGATACGAAAATTGTTTCAAAATCCTAACAGTTGACCGGCAAACTACTCAAAAGACGCATCAAAATGCGTCGGTGGTCCCCCGTTTTTACACTTTGTTTACCAGTAAGTCCGAAGGTTAACGCTGGCGGCGCGCGTAGCGCTTGGCTGCCGGGGCGTGCGCTGTACCGACTTCTGTTCAGCACCAGGTCCGGCAAGGCCGAGACATTACACGGGCCGAACCCGCAAAAAGCTTGTGGGAACAACACTTGGACAGGCTCGTGCAATGGATCGTGCAGGACGCCCCAATCGGTCGGTGAGATCGCGGGGGCCCCAGGCTGACCTGAAAGCGGCCGCTATTGGAGCGGCTGTGCTGCTGCGCGAGTGGCTGGGCCGTCGTGCGCGCGTTTCCGCAAGGCCTGCGATCGATCGCGCCCGTCCGCATCGACTGGTCGTTCTGGTCGAACGTTATCTTCCGAACCGCTTGGGCGTTACGCTGACCGTGCTGATGCTGCTCGGCAGCACAGGCCTTGGCATCGTCAAGGGCGGCCATGTCGACGACTTCATGGCGGCGCTCAGCGATACCCGTAACGCGCTGGCCAATTCGGCCGGCTTCCGCATCACCGAGGTCGCCATCAACGGCCGCAAACATTTGAGCCAGGACGAGGTACTCGCAATCGGCGGTGTTAACGGCCGCTCCTCGCTGCTGTTCCTCGACGCCGCCACCGTGCGCGACAGGCTGAAGGCCAATCCGTGGATCGCTGACGCGACCATCCTGAAGCTCTATCCCGGTCAACTGCAGATCGACATCGTCGAGCGCACCGCGTTCGCGCTGTGGCAGCAGGACGGGCGACTGTCCGTGATCTCGGAAGACGGCGCGGTGCTGGAGCCCTACGTGTCGCGCCGCTTCGTGACGCTGCCGCTGGTGGTGGGCAAGGGTGCCGACGTCAAGGCCCGCGACTTCCTCGCTCTTCTGGACCGCTACCCGCAGGTTCGCTCCGTGACCAAGGCGGCGATCCTGGTCGGCGAACGGCGCTGGAATTTGCGACTGAATGACGGTCTCGACATTCGCCTGCCGGAGAACGACGTCGGCAATGCGCTTGCCATGCTGAGCAAGCTCGACAAGGAGGACCGGCTGTTCTCGCGCGACATCGTCGCCGTCGATATGCGGCTGCCGGACCGCCTCACGGTGCAATTGTCGGAAGACGCAGCCAAGGCGCGCGAAGAATTGTTCAAGGACAAGAAGACCAAGAAGAAGCCGGGTGACGCGGCATGAGCGGCCTTGATCGTAATCAGACCCCGAAGACGCGGCCCGTCGACCACAAGCGCACGGCGATGGTCGCTTCGCTCGATATCGGCACCAGCAAGATTGCCTGCATGATCGCGCGGCTCAAGCCGTCGCCGCTGAGCGAGGCGCTGCGCGGCCGCACCCACGCGGTGGAGCTGATCGGCTACAGCCAGATCCAGTCGCGCGGCGTCAAGGCCGGCGGCGTGGTCGACCTCGCCGAATGCGAGCAGGCGGTGCGCCAGGCCGTGGCGCTCGCCGAGCGCATGGCCAGGGTGCGCGTTGAGTTCAGTATTGCTGTCGGTTTCCGGCGGCCGGCTGCAGGGCCAGCTGGTCGAGGCCGCTGCCGACATCAGGGGCGGGGCGGTGACCGCCGATGACGTCACCAGGGTGACCTCCACCGGCATGCGCCACGCCACCGGCGAGGGTCGCACGGTGCTGCATGCGCTGCCGGTCGGTTACGCGCTGGACGGCGTCAAGGGCATCCGCGACCCCCGGGGCATGGTGGCCCGGCAGTTCGGCGTCGACATGCAGGTGGTGACCGTGGACGCCACGGTGGCCCGCAATCTGATGCTGGTGGTCGAACGCTGCCACCTCAATGTCGAGGCCATGGCGGCGAGTCCTTATGTCGCAGGCCTGGCCATATTGACCGACGATGAGGCCGATCTGGGCGCCGCCGTGGTCGAAATGGGCGCCGGTTCCACCACGATCGCGACCTATTCGGCCGGCCGCTTCGTCCATGCCTCAGGGTTTGCGCTCGGCGGGCACCACGTGACGATGGATCTTGCACGCGGCGTCGGCGCATGCATTGCGGATGCCGAGCGAATCAAGACTTTATACGGGACCGTGTTGACCGGCGGGTCTGACGCGCGCGAGCTGATGTCTGTTCCGACCGCAGGGGAGGAGCACGATGCTCCGCAGATCGTCTCGCGCGCCACGATCGCGAACATCGTTCGGCATCGCGCCGAGGAGATTTTTGAAATGGTCCGGGACCGGCTCGCCGATTCTCCCTTTGCGGCAGAGCCGCGGGCGCGGGTTGTCTTGAGCGGCGGGGCGTCCCAGCTGACCGGCACGGTCGAGCTCGCCACCCGCATTCTCAACCGCCCGGTCAGGATCGGCCGTCCGCTCGGCTTCGGCCGGCTGCCCAGCGAGGCCAAGAGCGCCTCGTTCGCGGTGCCGACCGGCCTGCTGGTCTACCCGCAATACGCTCATCTGGAACACGTCGAACCGCGGCATACGCGGCAGCTCAGGACAGGGACTGACGGCTATTTCGGAAAGGTCGGACGATGGCTTCGCGAGGGCTTCTGATGACCGGTCCAGTGACGAAACGATTTTCACCAAACCCCGCGGCCGTCGGCCGGGGCGAACCAACGCGCGCGTCCTAAGAGAGGCAATCATGGCACTCAATCTGACCCCCCCTGACATCAGCGAGCTGAAACCGCGGATTACCGTCTTCGGCGTCGGTGGAGCAGGCGGCAATGCCGTCAATAACATGATCACTGCCGGGCTGCAGGGCGTCGATTTCGTCGTCGCCAACACCGATGCGCAGGCGCTGACCATGTCGAAGGCGCAGCGCATCGTGCAGATGGGCACCGCGGTGACGCAGGGCCTCGGCGCGGGCTCGCAGCCCGATGTCGGCGCGGCGGCGGCACAGGAAGTCATCGATGAACTTCGCGACCATTTGACCGGCGCGAACATGGTGTTCGTCACCGCCGGCATGGGCGGCGGCACCGGCACCGGCGCAGCCCCGGTCATCGCCAGGACCGCGCGCGAAATGGGCATCCTCACCGTCGGCGTGGTGACGAAGCCGTTCCACTTCGAGGGCGCGCGCCGCATGCGCACCGCCGAGTCCGGCATCGCCGAACTGCACAAGGTGGTCGATACGCTGCTGATCATCCCGAACCAGAACCTGTTCCGGGTCGCCAACGAAAAGACCACCTTCGCCGACGCCTTCGCGATGGCCGACCAGGTGCTCTATTCGGGCGTTGCCTGCATCACCGACCTGATGGTCAAGGAAGGCCTGATCAATCTCGACTTCGCCGACGTAAGGGCGGTGATGAAGGAGATGGGCAAGGCGATGATGGGCACCGGTGAAGCCACCGGCGAGAAGCGGGCGCTGACCGCGGCCGAAGCTGCGATCGCCAACCCGCTGATCGACGACTCCTCGATGAAGGGCGCCCGCGGCCTGCTGATCTCGATCACCGGCGGCAAGGACCTGACCCTGTTCGAAGTCGACGAAGCCGCCACCCGGATCCGCGAGGAAGTCGACCAGGACGCCAACATCATCGTCGGCGCCACCTTCGACGAAACGCTCGACGGCATCATCCGTGTTTCCGTCGTCGCCACCGGCATCGAGCAGGCGCAGATCGCGCGCAATGCGGCCGCCGCTTCGGTGGTCGCGACCACGACGACCACCACTGCCGCCGCCACTACCTCGCCCGACAGCCGTCTGGCCGAACTGACCGCACGCCTCCGCGCCGACAATGCGCGATTGGCCGAACGCGCCCAGAAGCTCGAGCAGGTGCCTGCGGCGCAGGCGGTTGCCGCGCATGCCCCGGCGCCGGTGCAGCGCCCGTCCATCAATGAGCGTGCGGCGCTCGCTGCGATCGCCGCGGCGGTCGAAACGTCGCCCGCAGCCCCGATCCAGCCGGCGTCCTATGGCGACGTCACGGTCCGCGCGATCGCGCAGAAGCCGAGCCTGTTCCCGGATCACGGCGAGGCCGCCCGGGTCGAGCCCGAGCAGCCCGCGACGCCCGAAACCTTCATCCCGCAGGCGGCGGAACGCGCGCCGCTCCGGGCCCCGCGGATGCCCAAGTTCGAGGAACTCCCGATGCCGGCCCAGGCCGAGATCCGGCAGGCCCGCGGCGACGCCGAGGACGATCATCCGCAGAAGGCCAAGCTGTCGCTGTTGCAGCGCCTCGCCAATGTCGGCCTCGGCCGCCGCGACGAGGAGACCGAGCCGCCGATCGCGGCCCGCGCCTCCGGCCCGTCGATGGCGCCGCTGCCCGAGCGCAAGCCGCAGCGCACCGTTGCCCAGCAACTGGCGAATCAGGATCCGGTATCGGAGTACGCGAAGCGTCCGGCGCCCCAGGGTCTGGACGTCCATGGCCGACCCGCATCTGTTGCCCCAGCGCCACAGGGCGACGACCATCTTGATATCCCGGCCTTCCTCCGGCGTCAGGCAAACTGAGCTTTTGTTACAGATGTCGTGAAGCAAAAGGCCCCGGCTGGAACAGCCGGGGCCTTTCTCTTTGGCACGAAGCCGAGGCTGGATTGTAAGGCAAGCAATTGATTTTAAATGATTAATTATTCATTCCGTGTTCAGCTATGGGGCACGGAGAGACCCCTCGCCGCAACCGAATTCGGTCGACCGCCGGCGCGAATGCGGCAGAGATGGGGTAACAATCGGTAAACAAGCGTGAGTTGGCGCGCTTTAGGGCAGTGACTATGGTTTGCCGTGATTTGGGGATGCCTAGGAGGCGAATCGGCGCATATGCGCGGTTCCCGTCTTGGGTAAGTCGGGTAGTGGGCAGTTATCGATGAAATTCAGCCGTCAAACGACGCTTCGGGCGCAAGCCACCGTCACGGGTGTCGGCGTTCATTCCGGTTTGCCTGTCAGTCTGACGCTTGGGCCTGCACCTGTCGATGCGGGTTTTATTTTTGTCCGTACCGGACTCGATGAGGACGACCGCGAAGTTCCGGCCATCGCGAAATCCGTCACTGCCACCGATCTGGCAACGGTTCTGGGCGACCATGAAGGTCCGCTGGTTTCCACCGCAGAACACGTGCTCGCTGCCCTGCGCGGCATGGGCGTCGACAACGCTATCATCGAAGTCAATGGTCCCGAAGTTCCGATCATGGACGGCAGCGCGGCGGCCTTCGTCGCCGCCATCGATCAGGCCGGCATCGTCACCCAGTCGGCTTCCCGCCGTTTCATCCAGGTGCTTCGTCCCGTGCAGGTCGCGATCGGAGACAGCTTTGGTGAGTTGCGTCCGCATGCCGGCGGGTTCCGCGTCGAGGTCGAGATCGACTTCGCCAATCCCGTGATCGGCCGGCAGAATTTCGCGCTCGACCTCAATCCCGAAAGCTTCCGCCGCGAAATCGCACGCGCCCGCACGTTCGGCTTTATGAACGACGTCGCGCGGCTCTGGAGCGCCGGCTTTGCGCGCGGCGCCTCGTTCGAGAACACTGTGGTGCTCGACGAAGACCGGCTGCTCAATGCCGAAGGGCTGCGCTTTGCCGACGAATGCGCCCGCCACAAGGCGTTGGACGCGGTCGGCGATCTGACCCTGGCTGGTTTGCCGCTGCTCGGTGCCTATCGCTCGGTGCGCGGCGGCCACAAGCTGAACCACGCCGTGCTGACGGCCCTGCTGGCTGATCGCAGCGCCTGGCGGGTGGTCGAGGCCGAACCGGCCCGACGTTCCCGTGGTCACGTCGCCGAGGCTGGTGCGGGCACGGTGGGCGGCCTGATCGCCCCGGCCTACGGTCCGGACGTGTCCTGACTCGCTTGCGAAATGCCCTGACGTTTGTTTTGGGCAAAACGCCGGGCATTGAAACCGAACAGGCCCGTTTTCCGTACTGACCACAGTTGGTAACACCGCCGTCCAGCCGCCTTAATCCGGGCGAATTGGCTGCGTATTCGGTTGGTCGAGGACCATTTTTCGGCTACTAGAGACCTGCGGACACGCGCCACGGGCTCTCGAAGAATTGGGTACCAGGTATTGGGCACGGGGAATAAGGCATCCATGACCGCGGTTCATGGACCGGCGGGCTCGGTCATCAACTCTATCAAAGGCGTCAGGTCACAGAATCCATGCCGGCACAGCGTATGACGCTTGAACCACGCAAATCACTCGGGTCTTCCGGGTTCGGACGGTCGATGCGGCTGGCGGCAGGCCTGATCGCGCTCGCTATACCCTTGAGCGGATGCGGCACCGGCGCGCTGTGGGATAAATTCACCGCCAAGGACGACACCTTCAACGAAGAACCGGCCGACAAGCTCTACAATGAGGGCTTGTACCTGATGAACCAGCGCAAGGATAACAAGGCTGCCTCGAAGAAATTCGAGGAAGTCGATCGCCAGCATCCCTATTCGGACTGGGCCCGTAAATCGCTGCTGATGTCGGCTTATTCGTTTTACAATTCCGGCGACTATGACAGCTGCATCGGCGCCGCCACCCGTTACGTCACGCTGCATCCCGGCAGCTCCGACGCGGCCTATGCGCAATATCTGATCGCAGCCTCGCATTACGACCAGATCCCGGACATTTCCCGCGACCAGGGCCGCACCGAAAAGGCGATCGCGGCGCTGGAAGAGGTGATTCGCAAATATCCGACGTCCGAATACGCGACCTCCGCCAAGGCCAAGCTCGAAGGCGCCCGCGACCAACTCGCCGGCAAGGAAATGGATGTTGGCCGCTATTACATGGAAAAGCGCGACTACACCGCCGCCATCAACCGCTTCAAGACGGTCGTGACCCGCTACCAGACCACGCGGCATGTCGAGGAGGCGCTGGCGCGGCTCACCGAGGGCTATATGGCGATCGGCATTGTCGGCGAGGCGCAGACGGCAGCGGCCGTGCTCGGGCATAATTTCCCGGACAGCAAATGGTACAAGGACGCCTATAATCTCGTGAAGTCGGGCGGTGTCGAGCCGAACGAGAACAAGGGTTCCTATATCTCCAGGGCTTTCAAGAAGATGGGTCTGGGCTGAGAGCCTGGGCTGCCAGTCTGAGCTGCCAGTCTGAGCTGATAAGGCGGCCAGGCATTCACCTTGTGTCCACAACGTGAACAAATATAGTACAAAACGCTCCCGACATCTGCTAGTGATGTGTCGATTCTAACATCCGCAGAGTCGGCTCCCGGGCGGGGGCTGATGTCAGAACCTGACCAGTGGGGATTACCGTCACATGCTGGCGCGTCTGTCGATCCGTGACATTGTGCTGATCGAGCGTCTCGATCTCGAATTTTCCGGCGGCCTTGCGGTGCTGACTGGCGAGACCGGTGCGGGCAAGTCGATCCTGCTCGACGCCTTCGCGCTGGCGCTTGGCGGCCGCGGCGACGCCGGGCTGGTGCGCCACGGCGCGGAGCAGGGGCAGGTGACGGCCACCTTCGACATCCGGAACGGGCATCCGGCGACGAAGATCCTCGCCGGCAACGGCCTGGACGAGTTCCGGCGAAATGATTCTTCGCCGCGTCCAGTTCGCCGACGGCCGCACCCGTGCCTTCATCAACGACCAGTCGGTCAGCGTGCAGACTCTGAAGGCTGTCGGCGCGACGCTGGTCGAGATCCATGGCCAGCACGATGAGCGCGCGCTGGTGGACGCATCGACGCACCGGCAACTGCTCGACGCCTTTGCCGGGCTGGAGAAGGAGGTCACGGCGCTGGAGACGCTATGGGAGTCGCGCCGCGCCGCCGTCAGCGCGCTCGACGCGCACCGTGCCAGCATGGAACGCGCCGCCCGGGAGGCGGACTATCTGCGCAATGCTTCCGATGAACTTCGCGCACTGAAGCCGGAGGATGGCGAGGAAACCTCGCTCGCCGTGCGCCGCACCACCATGATGCAGGGCGAGAAGATCGCCAGCGACCTGCGCGAGGCACAGGAAGCGGTCGGCGGTCCGCATTCGCCGGTGCCGGCGCTGGCGGCGGCGGTGCGCCGCCTCGAACGCCGTGCCGCCAATTCGCCGAGCCTGGTCGAGCCGGCGGTGCGGGCGATCGACATCGCGATCAATGCGCTGGAGGAAGCCGACCAGCATCTCCACGCCGCACTGGTCGCGGCCGACTTCGATCCGGCCGAGCTCGAGCGCATCGAGGAGCGGCTGTTCGCGCTGCGCGCCGCCTCGCGCAAATATTCGACGCCGGTCGACGGGCTGGCGGCGCTGGCCGCCAAGTTCGCCTCCGACGTCGCGCTGATCGACGCCGGTGCGAGCCGGTTGAAGAAACTGGAAGCCGTTGCCGCCGAGGCCGACCAGCGTTACGGCGCGGCGGCAGCAAAACTCTCCGCGGCCCGCAGCAAATCGGCCGACAAGCTCAACAAGGCCGTCAACGCCGAACTGGCGCCGCTGAAGCTCGAACGTGCAAAATTCATGACCCAGGTGGAGAGCGACGCCAACGCGCCGGGTCCGCAGGGCATCGACCGTGTCGAGTTCTGGGTGCAGACCAATCCGGGCACCAGGCCGGGACCGATCATGAAGGTCGCGTCCGGTGGCGAGCTGTCGCGCTTCCTGCTCGCGCTCAAGGTGGTGCTGGCCGACCGCGGCTCCGCGCCGACGCTGGTGTTCGACGAAATCGATACCGGGGTCGGTGGCGCGGTAGCGGACGCCATCGGCTCGCGCCTCGCACGGCTCGCCGGCGGGGTTCAGGTGATGGCCGTGACGCATGCGCCGCAGGTCGCCGCGCGCGCCAGCCAGCATCTGCTGATCTCCAAGGACGCGCTCGACAGGGGCAAGCGCGTCGCCACCCGCGTCAACGCACTCGCCGCCGACCACCGCCGCGAGGAAATCGCCCGTATGCTGGCGGGCGCCGAGATTACCGTGGAGGCGAGAGCCGCGGCGAGGCGGTTGCTGCAGGCGGCCAGCTAGCTCTCGTGTCCCGGCCGCGGTGCAGCGCTCTGCGCGCTGCTCCGCAGAGCCGGGACCCGCCGCCAGTCGCATGGCCCGGACCAGCGGCGCATCGCTGCGCGCTACGCAGCGTCCGGGGCACGAATCCGTCTCGCGACTTTGCCTCCAGGCCTGCTTCGTCGTATTCATGCCCATGGCCAGGACAGCAAAACCGAAAACCGTCCCTCGACATCTCCAAGCTCACCAAGGCCCAGGCCAAGGTCGAGCACAAACGGCTTTCGCTCGAGATCGAGACGCACAACGAGCGCTACTACCAGAAGGACGCGCCGGCCGTCTCAGACGCTACCTACGACGCGCTGCGCCTGCGGCTGGAGGCGATCGAAGCGAAATTTCCCGATCTCGTGACGACGGATTCTCCCACGCAAAAGGTCGGCGCCGCGCCGGCGCGCGGCTTTGCGAAAGTGCAGCATGCTGTTCCCATGCTGTCGCTCGGCAACGCCTTCAGCGACGAGGACGTCACCGAGTTCGTCGATCGCATCCGTCGCTTTCTCAAGCTCGATGCCGAGCATATTCCGGCGCTGGTCGCCGAGCCGAAGATCGACGGGCTGTCGCTGTCGCTGCGCTACGAAAACGGCGAACTGGTTCGCGCGGCAACCCGCGGCGATGGCTTTACCGGCGAGGACGTCACCGCCAACGTCCGCACCATCAAGGACATCCCGCACACGCTGAAGGGCCGCAACATTCCGGCGGCCTGCGAAATGCGCGGCGAAGTCTACATGCTCAAGAAGGACTTTCTCGAGCTCAACAAGAAGCAGGCGGAGGCCGATGACACGGTGTTCGCCAATCCACGCAATTCGGCGGCGGGCTCGCTGCGCCAGAAGGACGTCTCGATCACCGCGTCGCGGCCGCTGAAATTCTTCGCCTACACCTGGGGCGAGATGAGCGATCGTCCGGCCGATACGCAGCACGGCATGCTTGATTGGATGGGCAAGGCAGGTTTTGCCGTCAATCCGCTGACGACGCTCTGCAAGGATGTCGACGCCGTCCTGGAATTTTATCGCAAGATCGGCGAGGAGCGTGCCTCGCTGGGCTACGATATCGACGGCGTGGTCTACAAGGTCGACCGGCTCGACTGGCAGGATCGTCTCGGCTTCGTGTCGCGCAGCCCGCGCTGGGCGATCGCGCACAAATTCGCGGCCGAGCAGGCGACCACGATCCTCAACGGCATCGATATCCAGGTCGGCCGCACCGGCGCGCTGACGCCGGTGGCGCGGCTCGAACCGGTCACCGTCGGCGGCGTGGTCGTGTCGAACGCGACGCTGCACAACGAGGATTACATCAAGGGCATCGGCAACGACGGCACTCCGATCCGGGACGGTGTCGATCTGCGCGTCGGCGACACCGTCGTCGTGCAGCGCGCCGGCGACGTGATCCCGCAGGTCGTCAGCGTCGTCATGGACAAGCGGCCGAAGAGCGCAAAACCCTATAAATTTCCGGACACGTGCCCGATCTGCGGCAGCCATGCCGTGCGCGAGGAAGACGAGGCGGTGCGCCGCTGCACCGGTGCGCTGATCTGCCCGGCGCAGGCGACGGAACGGCTGAAGCATTTCGTCTCACGGCTGGCCTTCGATATCGATGGCCTCGGCGACAAGCAGATCCAGGAATTCTACGAGGACGGCCTCGTGATGTCGGCGGTCGACATCTTCACGCTGCAGAAGCGCGATGCGCGTTCGACCAGCAAGCTGATGGCGCGCGAGGGCTATGGCGAGACCTCGGTGCGCAATCTGTTTGCCGCGATCGATGCGCGACGAAATATCGACCTGCATCGCCTGATCTTCGCGCTCGGTATCCGCCATGTCGGCGAGGGCAACGCAAAATTGCTGGCGCGGCATTACGGTACGATCGAGAATTTTCGCGAGGCGATGCTGGCCGCCGCCAAGGGGACAAAGGACGAGGAGAACACCACCGAGGCCTATCAGGACCTCAACAATATCGGCGGCATCGGCGAGATCGTCGCCGACGCCGTGGTGGAGTTCTTCGCCGAACCGCGCAATGTGAAGGCGCTCGGCGAACTCCTGCGCGAGATCGAGGTGAAGCCGGCCGAACAGCCGCGCAGGAGTTCGCCGGTTTCGGACAAGACGGTGGTGTTCACGGGCTCGCTGACAAAATTCACTCGCGACGAAGCCAAGGCGGTCGCCGAGCGCCTTGGAGCCAAGGTCGCGGGTTCGGTATCGAAGAAGACGGATTACGTCGTGGCGGGGGAGGATGCAGGTTCGAAGCTGACAAAAGCGCGCGAGCTTGGCGTGGCCGTGCTGACCGAGGACGAGTGGCTGACGTTGATCGGGGAGTAAGCACGGTAATGGTTGTCCCGGCTTCCATTTGAGGAAAGTGCCGCAGGGGCGCCCCCGTAGCGAATGCTCCCAACGCGGACATCCCTGACGCATGTCAGGTGATGTCTGTATGGACTGGCGTGTCGGTTCCCCTAGATTGTGATTGCCAAAGTCCTCGGCATCAGCGGGGTTGAAATGACACGAATCGCTCAATTGCTGAGCGGGTTGCCGATCTTGTTTGCCGGCTTGTTGTCATTTGGCGCGCATGGCCAAACGCCGGGCGCCTCGTTGCTTCCAGCAGATGGCGGGGCGAGTGCGGCGCAGCACTTCGACCCGCTTGGAAAACCACCGTCAAAGTTCACCATCGAACTGCGCAATGGTCTGAAGGCCGAACTGCCGTTTGCGGACAAGCGCGATTTCGACGAGGCGAAGCAGGGGTTCATCGCGGAGCCTCCCTACACGAAGATCATGGCCGACGCGGGCCACGTGGCATGGGACATGGCAAGCTACGGCTGGCTGTTGACCGGCAAGGACTTCGAGACGATCCATCCCTCGCTGCAGCGGCAGGCCGTTTTGAACATGGCCTACGGG
Organism: uncultured Alphaproteobacteria bacterium; assembly: GCA_963742935.1. Lineage (GTDB taxonomy): Bacteria > Pseudomonadota > Alphaproteobacteria > Rhizobiales > Xanthobacteraceae > Bradyrhizobium. Next base: position 29,951 of record CAVUOI010000019.1, read on the forward strand.
TTGTACGAAGTCGTTCCGGGCCGCATCTACCAGGTGCGGGGCTACGACCTCGCCAACATCAGCTTCATCAAGGGCGATACCGGCTGGATCGTGTTCGATCCGCTGACGGCGCAGGAGACCGCACGGGCGGCGCTGGCGTTCATCAACGACAAGCTCGGCAAACGCCCGGTCGTTGGGGTCGTCTACTCGCACTCACACGTCGACCACTTTGGCGGGCACGCGGAGTCGTCGACGAGGCCGATGCTGCCAGCGGCAAGGTGATGGTGATCGCGCCAGATGGTTTCCTGCGCGAGGCGATCGCCGAGAACGTTCTTGCCGGCAATGCGATGTCGCGGCGGACGCAGTGGCAGTACGCCGTGTTGCTGCAACGCGGACCCCACGGCCATGTCGATCAGGCGATCGGAAAGAACGTGGCCAACGGCAACACCGGGCTGATCGCGCCGAACCGGCTGGTGGGCAAGAACGTCGAGGAGATCACGCTCGACGGCGTGAAGATGGTGTTCCAGAACGCGCCGGATACCGAGGGCTCCGGTCGAGATGAATACCTACTTCCCGCAATTCAAAGCGCTCTGGACGTCGGAAATCATCACCGGCACCATCCATAATATCTTCACGCTGCGTGGCGCACAGGTGCGTAACGCCCTGAACTGGTCGAAGGAGATCAACGAAGCGCTGTACAAGTTCGGGCAGGAAGCCGACGTCATGTTCGCGTCGCACAGTTGGCCGCGCTGGGGCAATGCGCGTATCCAGGAGGTCCTGCGTGCGCAGCGCGATGCCTATGCCAACCTGAATAACCAGGCGTTGCACTACGCCAATCGGGGCGTGACCATCAACGAGATACACAACGTGTACGAGGTGCCGAGGAGCCTGCGCGATCAGTGGGCCGTGCGCAGCTACCACGGCGACGTGCAAAACAACTCGCGCGCGGTGATCAACCGCTTCCTCGGTCACTACGACGGCAATCCGGCCAATCTGATCCCGCTGTCGCCGAAAGACTCGGCACCGTTGTATGTGGAGATGATGGGCGGCTCGGCGAAGATAGTCGCCAAAGGCGAGGAATTGCTGGCGCAGGGCAAGTACCTGCTCGCCACCGAGATCCTGAACAAGCTGGTTTTCGCCGAGCTACAAAACCAGCAGGCGAGGCGGCTGCTCGCCGATGCCTACGAGCAACTCGGCTACCGGGCGGAGAGCACCAGCGTGCGCAACAGCTTCCTGCAAGGCGCCTTCGAGCTGCGCAACGGGTTGCCCGGAGGCCTCCCACCACGCAGCACCGGTCCCGACGTCGTGCGCGCGATGTCCACCGCACAATGGCTCGACTTCGTCGGCATCAGCGCGGACCCGAAGAAGGCCGAAGGGATGCGATTCACCATCAACCTCGTGACGCCGGATAATGGCGAGCAGTACGCGATCGAGATGAGCAATGCGACGCTCACAAACATCAAGGGTTTCCAGGCGAAGAACCCCGATCTGACAGTTACCGTCAATCGCTCCGATCTCAATCAAGTGATGATGGGTCAAGCGTCCTTTGATGATTTGATCGCATCCGGCAAGGCTCGGTTCGAGGGCGATCGGAGTGGGTTCGACAAGTTGCGCGCTATCCTCGTCCCGTTCACGCCCGACTTCGAAATCCTGCCGGGCATCGCTGCAAAGTCGGCGTCGGCCGCGCCGAAGCCGTTTGAGATTCGTGATCTCGTCGATCATGATTGAATCGAAGGTTACGTCGTGGCGGGTGAGAATGCGGGCTCGAAGTTGACCAAGGCGCGCGAGCTTGGTGTGGCGGTGCTGATTTCATCGTCTCTGCACCCAATGCTGTCATCACCCGCGAAAGCGGGTGATCCAGTATTCCAGAGGCCGTTGTGCTAGATCGAGAAGCCGCGGCGTACTGGATCGCCCGCTTTCGCGGGCGATGACAGTTGAGCATGAGGCGCTGACGTTGCCCACAACTCTCACAACATCCCCGACTCTTCCTCCTCCGCCTTCTTGATCAGTTCCTCACTCACCACCACCGTTCCCCGCGGCACCAGAAAGAACATCGACGAGGCACACGCGATCGACAGCGCGAAGATCGCCGCCGTCAGCGGCAGCGTGGTGGTGGAGTGGCCGCCGAGATAGGCGCCGAATTGCGACACCAGCGCGCCGATGCCCTGCTGCAGAAAGCCCATCGCGCCCGCGGCGGTGCCGGCGGCTTCGGGCCGCACGCTGATGGCGCCCGCAGCGGCGTTGTTCATCACGAAGGCGTTGGCGACCATCACGATCATCTGGGTGCCGAACAGCCACATCGGCGCCTGGTTGGTTCCGGAGAGGCTCAGCACCAGGTTCAGCAGCGCGCCGGCGAATTGCAGCGCCAGGCCGAACCAAATCAGCTTCTCCAGCGAATGGCGCGGTGCGAAGCGGACGCAGAACAAATTGCCGACGAGGTACGCAAACCCGGTCGTTGCAAACCACGCGCCGTATTCGGCGGTGGTGCGGCCCATCTGCGTCACCACGATGTAAGGCCCGCCGCCGGCGAAGGTGAAGATGATCTGCGACGCCAGCACCTGGCACAGCACATAGCCGATGAACGCGCGGTCACGGATCAGTTTGCCGACGTCGCCGCGAAAGCTGCTGCTCACGCCACGGTCGCGGCGCGTCTCGGGCAGTGCAATCGCGATCAGGACCGCGACGCTGAGCGACGCCGCAGTGATGAAATAGAAGATCGCGCGCCAGCCGAACGCGGTCTCGAGCAGGCCGCCGACCAGTGCGCTCAGCATCTGCGCCGTCATCATGACCCCGATGACGAGGCTGATCATGGTGCTGATGCGGTCGCGGCTGTAGAGGTCGCGAATGATGGCGCGGCTCACCACCATGCCGGTGGCGCCGCCGAGCGCCTGCAGAAAGCGCGCGGCGATCAGCTGCGGCAGCGTCTGCGCCAACGAGCAACCGATGCTCGCCGCCACCATCAGCGCGAGACCCGCGAGCAGCACCGGCCGGCGGCCGAACTTGTCCGACAGCGGTCCCATCACGAGCTGCGAGCAGGCGATGCCGACCATGTAGAGCGACACCGTCATCTGCGCGACGGAAATGTCGCCGCCGAACGTCGTCGCCAGCACGGGCAGCGCCGGCACCAGCATATACAGCGAGATCGGCGCGACGCCGGTCATCGCGACCAGCATCAGCAGCATGATCTTCGAGGTCGCAACGGCGCCCGCCGCCGCGCCGGGCGGCTTGCCCGCGACGCCGTGCATTTGGTCCTGATCCCTGCTGGTTGAAGATTCTGGTGGTTGAATCAGACTGTAGCGCGCTGGCGCGGAGCGGATACGGCCGTTTCAGCATGCGGCCATGCTGAATTGAGGAGGCCGGGACGTGTTCCGCCGCGCGAGACAAGCTCCGCTGCGTGAAACAAATTCCGTTGTCATCATCCGCGAAAGCGGATGATCCAGTACGCCGGGCCGGCTCGGCTCAATCTCTGACGTCTCTGGAATACTGGGTCCCCCGCTTTCGCGGAGGACGACTGCGGAGAATGACGCCTAAAGCGGCAGCAGCGCCGCGGTCGCCTCATCGAGCCACAGCTTCGTGGCGTTGTCGTCGAGATGCGGGCGCACTGCGCGGTTGACGCGCTCATGGTAATCGTTGAGCCATTTCAGCTCTGTCGGGCTCAGCATGTTGACGTCGATCAGGCGGCGGTCGATCGGCGCCAGTGTCAGCGTCTCGAAAGCATTGGCCGGCTTCTCGGCGCCGGCGACGTCAATGCCGATGACGAGTTCGAGGTTCTCGATCCGGATGCCAAAGGCGTCGGTCTTGTAGTAGCCGGGCTCGTTGGACAGGATCATGCCGCGCTTCAGCGGCGTGGTGCCGAGTTTTGAAATCCGCGCCGGGCCCTCGTGGACGGAAAGATAGCTGCCGACGCCGTGGCCGGTACCGTGCTCGAAATCGAGGCCGGCCTGCCACAAAAATTGCCGCGCAAAGGAATCGAGCTGCGCGCCGGTGGTGCCGTCGGGAAAGATCGCGCGTGCGATCGCGATGTGTCCGCGCAGCACGCGGGTGAAGCGGTCGCACATCTCGTCGGTGGGCGTACCGATCGCGATGGTGCGGGTGACGTCGGTGGTGCCGTCCTCGTATTGCGCGCCGGAATCGATCAGCAGGAGATCGCCGGGCGAAATCCGCCGGTTGCTCTTGCGGGTGACGCGGTAATGCACGATCGCGCCGTTCGGCCCGGTCCCGGCGATCGTGGGGAACGAAACATCCTTCAACGCGCGGGTCTGACGCCGAAAGCTTTCCAGCGCCTCGACGGTGTCGATCTCGGTCAGCGCGCCGGACGGCGCCTCGCGGTCGATCCAGGCGAGGAAGCGCGTCAGCGCCACCGCGTCGCGCCGGTGCGCGGTCCGCGTTCCCTCGATTTCGGTGAGGTTCTTCACCGCCTTCAGCAAGCTCACCGGATCGTTGCCGCGCAGCGGTTTTCCTCCGGCGCCCGCGATCAGGCGGCTGAGCGCATCCGCGGCGGTGGCGCTGTCGAGCGCGATCGCAGCCCCGCCGCGCGCCAGCGCGGTCAGTTCGGACACCAGCGCCTCGGGATCACGGACCTCGGCCGATTGTTCGAGATGATTGCGCGTCAGGTTGGAAAGCTTGCGATGGTCGATGAAGACGGTGGGGCGGCCGTCCTTCGGCACCAGTGCATAGGATAAAGGCAGCGGCGTATGCGAGACGTCGGCGCCGCGGATGTTGAAGGCCCAGGCCACCGCGTGGCTGTCCGAAAGTACCAGCGCCTCGGCCCCGAGCTTGTGGATCTCGTGCCGGATCCGCTTGAGCTTTTCGGCCTCGACCTCGCCGGAAAACTGCTCGCCGTGAATGGAAACCGGGCCGAGCGGCGGGGCCGAGCGCTCGGTCCACACTGAATCCAGCGGGTTGCTGTCGACCGCGATCAGCTCCGCGCCCGCCTTGGTGCAGGCGGCGGCCAGGCGTTCGGCTGCCGCAGAAGTGTGCAGCCATGGGTCAAATCCTAGGCGGTCGCCGGCCACCAGATGTTTGGTCAGCCAGTGTTCCGGCGGCGGATCGGCCAGCGGCTCGATGTGCCAGGCCTTGCGGTCGACCTGCTTGGCCGCCTGCAGCGTGTAGCGGCCGTCGACGAAAACGGCGGCCTCCCGGGTCAGCACGATCGCCATGCCGGCCGAACCGGTGAAGCCGGTGAGCCAGGCCAGCCGCTCCTCGGAGGGCGCGACATATTCGTTTTGCTGCTGGTCGGCGCGGGGCACCACGAATCCGGTCAGCTTTCGCCGCGCCAGTTCCTCGCGGAACGCGGCCAGCCGCGCCGCGAGCGCCACGCCGCTTTCGGGTTCTTCGAATGTCTGGAAATGAGCTTCGAACATCGTGGGCACTTTATCGCGTTTTCGCGCGAAGTGGATACCGGATCGGGTGAAGAAAACGCGGCCGGTCAGGTTTTGGGGGAGCGGTCCGCTATGCGCCGGGTTCGGCCAAATTTTGGCATAATCCGTGCTTCATTATACTTGTCATACTCGTCCGCGTTAGTCGGATGGAACGGTTTTGCCGTGCTGGCCGTTCGGCTTCACGGTACCGGGAGGTCTGAGGAGTGTTTCAACTCAACGAAGAGGGGATGCACCATGCCTGTTTTTACGTTTGAGAAAATTTCGCCACCAGCCGACCGCGGCCCGATCCCGCCAGTCGCCAACAAGAAGCAGCGTGGTGTCATCGTCCAGATGCTGGACCGGTTCGCGGAAGCGCGGATCAAGCGCACGCAGCGCGGCGACGACAAGGGCGTCATCGCCCGCAACCCGCGCAGATTGCCCGAGTAAAATTTCAGTTCACCTTGCGCAGCAGCAGGCTGCTCCAGCCTTCGATGCGCAGGTGCCGCACCGGCACCAGCCCACGGGCGCGATAGGCCGCGATGACGCCGGGCGCCTGAGGCGTCAGCAGGCCCGACAGAATGACCATTGCGCCCGGCGCCAGGTGTCGTGCCATCGGGCCTGCCAATTGCCGCAACGGATTGGCGAGAATGTTTGAAAGCACCAGGTCGAACGGCGCCGCGGCTGCAAATTGCGGTGCGGCGAAGCCGGTGGCGAGGATTGCCTGCACCAGATGGCCTGACACGTTCAGCCGCGCGTTTTCGCGGGCAACCTGCACCGAGGGCGGATCGATGTCGCTCGCCAACACCCTCTGGTGCAGCGCCTTGGCCGCAGCGATCGCCAGCACGCCGGTGCCGGTGCCGAGATCGAGAACGCGGCGCGGACGCCAGGCCTTCAAGACATGATCGAGCAACAGCAGGCAGCCGCGCGTGGTGCCGTGGTGGCCGGTGCCGAACGCCAGCGCCGCCTCGATCTCGATACCGATCTTGTTGGGCGCGATCCTCTCGCGGTCATGCTGGCCATGGACGATGAACCGTCCGGCCGGCACGGGCACGAGGTCTTCGAGGCTGGCTTTGACCCAGTCCTTGGCTTCGACCGTGTCGAAGACGATGCTCTCCGCGATATCAGTGCCGGCGGCATTGGTGACGAGTTCGCGGAGCAGCGGCTGATCGGGCGGCTCGGCGAAGTGCACCGTAGCGCCCCATTGACCATCCGGCCGCTCAAACGCCGCGATCACGGCCTGGCCGTCAAAGAACATCTCGGTTAACGCATCCACAACGCCCTTGGCTGTTTGCTCGTCACCAATGGCAAAGCTGATGCGGTATGTGGGTGCCATGGAAGTCATTGAAGAACCTGAAAAAAGTGAGACAGTGAAACTACGGGTGGCGCGCTTTCGGCGACTTTGAGCAAATTTCAGGTTGCAATTTTCGAGAAAGTTGACCACTGCGCGTTAGGCGATCCTTAGATTCATGGAGGTAGGTTCCCACATTAGGAACTGCGGGGGAACCTGGGTTCCAGAAACTTGAACCCAGGTTGGAAGAACCATGAAATCGATCATCAAGTCATTCCTCAAGGACGAATCCGGCGCCACGGCCATCGAGTATGGCCTGATTGCCGCAGGCATCTCGGTTGCGATCATCGCTGCCGTCAACGGTCTCGGCGGCAAGATCAATTCGAACTTCGAGGCCATCAGCACCTCGCTGAAGTAACGCCCCATTCCAAGGGTTTTCGGGGACCGGGCGCGCCGAGCGCCCGGTCCCTTTCATTTTAGCGGCGGCCTTTGCGCAGCAAATATCCACCTGTTATCCACAGGTGGCCCGGGTATTGCGGACCGGATCATACGCGACCCAAACCGGCTCTTTCCACAGCCCCCGCGCCGAGTTTTCGACAACCTCTCCACAGGCTTTTACAGTCATTACGCACCGCTGCTGCATGCAGGGCCGCACGCTTCATCCAAATAGAGCGCGGTGATCTCCCAGGATGGTTCGTGCCGCGTTGTGGCCGGGGGCGCCGGTGACGCCGCCGCCGGGGTGGGCGCCTGAGCCGCAATGGTACAGCCCCTTCAGCGGTCCGCGATAATCCGCATGGCCCAGCATCGGCCGCGCCGAGAACAACTGGTTCAATGTCAGCGCGCCGTGAAAAATATCGCCGCCGAGCAGGCCGAACTGCCGCTCGAGGTCGAGCGGCGACAATGCCTGGCGGCCGATCACGCTGGCGGCAAAGCCCGGTGCGAATTTGTCGACGGTTGCGATCATGAGGTCGGCGACCGCTTCGCGATGATCGTCCCACGATCTGCCATCCGGCAACTCCGGCGCGACATGCTGGCAAAACAGGCTCGCGACATGCTGGCCTTTCGGTGCCAGCGAATCGTCCAGCGTCGAAGGGATCAGCACTTCCACCACAGGCTCGCGGCTCCAGCCATGGTCGCGCGCATCCTGCCAGGCGCGATCCATGTAGCCTAAGCTCGGCGCGAGGATGATGCCGGCGGTGAGATGGTCGCCTTCGCCGGGCAGCGCGGTGAAGGAGGGCAGGGCGCTGAGCGCGACGTTCATGCGAAAAGTGCCCGAGGCGTTGCGCCAGCGCGCGATCCGTTCGAGAAATTCCGGCGCCAGCGCGCCTGACGGCACCAGCCGCGTATAGAGCAATTTCGGATTGACGCCGGAGACGACGTATTTCGCGCGGATCGTTTTGCCATTGTCGAGGATGACGCCCGTCGCGCGACCGTTCTCGACGATCACTTCGCGCACGCCCGCTTCCGTTTCGATCTCGGCGCCGGCCCCGCGCGCCGCGCGCGCCATCGCCTGGGTGATCGCGCCCATGCCGCCGATCGCGTGGCCCCAGACGCCCTTCTTGCCGTTCACCTCGCCGAAGGCGTGGTGCAGCATCACATAGGCGGAGCCCGCGGCGTAGGGGCTGGCATAGTTGCCGACGATGGCGTCGAAGCCGAACAGCGCCTTCACCAGATCGTTCTCGAAACGCTCGTCCAGCATGTCGCCGGCCGAGCATGTGAACAGGTCGAGCAAATTGCGCTGCTGCTCCAGCGAGAGCTTGCGCAGCATGCCGGCCGTGCCCATGGCGTTGATGGCTTCGCGGATTGCGCCGATGCCAAAGCCCTCGACGAGATTCGGCGGCGGGCGCAGCACGAATTGCCGCAGCACGTCGGCGATCGCCTCCAGTTCGCGCGAGAAGGCGTCGATGGTGACGGCATCGCGTTCGCTGAGCTTTGCCACCGAGGCCTGCGTGCGGCCCTCGCCGGTCAGCAGATAGCTGCCATCGGAGGCGGGCAGGAAATTCTGCGCGCGGCGCTCGACGATGCGCAGGCCATGTTCAGCGAGCTTCAGGTCGGCAACGATCTGTGGATTGAGCAGACTGACCGTGTAGGCGGCCACCGAGTTGCGAAAACCCGGATGGAATTCCTCGGTCACGGCGGCGCCGCCGACCGCCTTGCGGCGCTCCACCACTTTGACGCGCAGGCCCGCCATCGCGAGATAGGCGGCGCAGGTGAGGCCGTTATGGCCCGCCCCGATGATGACAACATCCGTCTCGTTCATGCCAGCTTCAGCTTCAAAAAGGTTTGATCGGCAAGAGCGCGACTCGCCCTCTTTGTGCTTTCTTATCCCGCATTGCTCGCCGTGTCGCCCTGTGCTCCATTGCGCGCCTCCGGTGGCCCCGCCGGAAATCCCGCCACCGGCGCCCGCCGGTTTCCAGCCGGAGTTTTGATGACTTCTCCCGATCTGCCCGCCGCGGCGGACCAGCCCACCGAGAGCCGGAACCGGCTGGTCCTGGTCGTCTACACCGCCGCGATCTTCGTCAGCGCGTTACTGTTGTTCTCGGTGCAACCGCTGTTCACCAAGATGGTGCTGCCGCGGCTCGGCGGCTCGCCGGCGGTGTGGTCGGTGGCGATGGTGTTCTTCCAGTCGCTGCTGCTCGGCGGCTATGCTTATGCGCATTTCCTGATGCAGCTGCGTAACCGCGCCATCCCCGTGGCGATCCATCTGGTGCTGCTCGTCTGTGCGCTGCTGACGCTGCCATTGTCGATCTCGAGCGGGTGGGGCGATCCGCCAACCTCGGGCTATGCGATCTGGCTGCTCGGCCTGTTTGCGGTGTCGATCGGGCTGCCGTTTTTCGCGCTCGCGGCCAACAATCCGCTGCTGCAGGCCTGGTTCGTCCGCACCGGCCACCCCAACGGTCCCGATCCATACTTTCTCTACGCTTCCTCGAATATCGGCAGTTTTCTGGCGCTGCTGTCCTATCCGGTGCTGCTGGAGCCGATGTTCGCGCTGCGCACGCAAAACCTGATCTGGACCGGCGGCTATGGTCTCTTAATCGTGCTGATCGCAAGCTGCGGCGTGCTGCTGTTGCGCTCGCCCGCGAAGGCGGCGGAGCTGAACATGCCGGCCGACGATCCAAACGCGCCTGCGCCGTCATGGATTCTGCGTGCGCGCTGGATATTTCTCGCCGCCGTTCCCTCGGGATTGCTGATCGCGGTCACCGCGCATATTTCCACCGATGTCGCCGCCGCGCCCTTGCTGTGGGTGCTGCCGCTGTCGCTCTATCTGTTGACCTGGGTGCTGGTGTTCCAGTCGCGGCCATTGCTGCCGCACAAATGGATGCTGCTGGCGCAGCCTTTGGCGATTGCCGGCGTCGTTGTGCTGCTGGCGGTGGGCGGCGAGCAGAATCTGCTGCTGACGCTCGGCGGGCATCAGCTCTGCTTCTTCGTGATCGCGATGGCCTGCCATGGCGAACTGGCGCGGACCCGGCCGGCGGCGAAATATCTCACCGGTTTCTATGTCGCGCTGTCGTTCGGCGGCATGGTCGGTGGCCTGTTCGCCGGGCTGGTTGCGCCCTTTATCTTCTCATGGATCGCGGAATATCCGATTCTGCTGGCGCTGGCGGCGCTGTGCCGTCCGACCGGCAGCGAGCGGCTTGCCGCGCTGGAGCGCCTGGTACTGGCTGTTCCTCGCGGTATTGGCGGTCGCGCTGATCGCGCCGAGCTATTCCACCGGAAAACTGTTTATCTGGCTCGACACCAACAGGGTCTGGGTGATCGGCGCGGTCGGCGTGCTTTCGGCGCTGCTGGCGCTTGGCCTCAACGCCAACCGATGGAAGATCTTTGCGACCGTCGCGGTGGCGCTGGTGCTGTTGCGTGCTTACCCGGCGGATGAGGGGCGCGTCGAGACGGTGCGCAGCTTCTTCGGCGTCCACAAGATCGTGGTGACGCCGAACGGCCAGTATCACGTGCTGATGCACGGCACCACGATCCACGGCGCCGAGAAATTCAAGAACGACGACGGCACGCCGGTTACCGGCCAGCCGGAGCCGATCACCTACTATCACAAGGACGGCGGCATCGGTCAGGCGATCACCGCAATCCGTGAACGCAAGGGCGCGCCGCTGCGGGTCGCCGTGATCGGGCTCGGCTCCGGTACGCTGGTCTGCGCCTCCGAGCCCGGCGAGGAGTGGAAGTTCTTCGAGATCGACCAGACGATGGTCGACACCGCGCGCGACCCGAAATACTTCACCTACATCCAGGTCTGCGAGCCGAACCTCGAACCCGTGATCGGCGACGCGCGGCTGACCTTCGCCCGCGAGCCCGACGGCGTCTATGACCTGATCATCGTCGACGCCTATTCATCGGATGCGATCCCGATTCATCTGGCGACCGAAGAGGCGATGGAGATTTACAAGTCCAAGCTCGCGCCGCAGGGTGCTGTCGTGATGCACGTCTCGAACCGGCACCTGGAGCTTGCCAGCGTCGTCGTCGGCATCGCCGATGCCAACGACATGAAGAGCTGGGTCTACGACGAGGATTCCGGCCGCGACAATGAATACATCTTCTCGACCTCGGTCGTGATCTCGGCGCGAGAAGAGGCCGACGTCGGCAAGCTGGCGTCGTCGGACAAATGGGCGCTGACCGAAGCCGAGGATCACCAGCGGGCCTGGACCGACGATTATTCCAACGTGCTCGGCGCGGTGTGGCGGCGGCTCAGGAAAGGCGAGGAATAGCCGGGGTTGCGGCCGCGCGAAGCGCGCCTATGATCGAGCGCCTTCTAACGAATGGAAATCGTCATGACCGATTTCACTCCGGTGTCGGCCGCGATCGGCGGCGCGCTGATCGGGCTTTCCGCCGTCCTGCTGATGTTGTCGACCGGCCGCATCGCCGGCATCAGCGGCATCTTCAGTGGCCTGTTGAATTTGCGCGGCGAAGACAAATCCTGGCGCATCGCCTTCATCGCCGGGCTCATTCTCGCTCCCATTCTCGCCGGCCTGATCGGTTACGGCATGGCGCAGCCCGGGCTGCCGTCGAATTGGATCGTCATTGTCGTGGCGGGACTTTTGGTTGGCTTCGGCACCCGGCTCGGCGGCGGCTGCACCTCCGGTCATGGCATCTGCGGAATAGCCCGGCTGTCGCCGCGCTCGATCGCCGCCACGATCGTCTTCATGGTGACGGCGGTCATTACGGTGGCGATCACGCATCACGTGTTGGGAGGTTGAGCCATGTGGATCATCGCCCCCTTGTTGTGCGGCCTGATCTTCGGTGCGGGCCTTTTGATCTCAGGCATGGTGCAGCCGACCAAGGTTTTGGCCTTCCTGGACATCTTCGGCGCGTGGGATCCGAGCCTTGCCGTGGTGATGGCTGCGGCGCTCGCGGTGTCGGCGCCCGGCTTCAGGCTGGTCGATCGCAGCGCGCAGCCGTGGTTTGCCGGGCAATATTTTCGGCCGGGCAAATCGGGGATCGATCTGCCGCTGGTGGCAGGCGCCGCACTGTTCGGAACAGGGTGGGGCCTTGTCGGGCTATGTCCGGGGCCGGCGTTGGAGAGTCTCGCAACGCTGTCGCCCGGCATCATCGTGTTCGTCGCCGCGATGGCCGCAGGCATGATGGCACATGATGCCTGGCAACAGTCGCGGCTGACGGCGCAACGCGAGCGCCTGCTGGCGAGTGCGACGGACGGCTGAGATCGCGGCCGCGCACGCAGCGCGACCGCAATGAAGCCGCCGGCTAGTTCTGGGAACTGAACAGTCCGCGCGGCTGATAGGTCTGCCGCGGCTGATAGTAGTAGCCTTGTGGCGCCGGCGCGTAGCCGCGGTTATCGTTATATTGCTGCTGCTGCTGATAGGCCTGAGTGTCATAGCCGCGGCGGCTCGGCGGTGCCGGATATCGCGCTTCGTTTGAGGAGCCGTCGGCGGGATAGATATAGCCGTCATCGGCGCGCGCTTGCGCCTGCGGTGCCACGCGCTGTTGCTGCGGCGTGATCACGACGGGATCGCCGGCGGAGCCGTATTGCTGTTCATATTGCGGAAGCGGCGCGCGGCGGGCGACGGCGGTATTGGCGCGAGGTCGCGGATTACGCGCCATCGCCACCTGCGACGAGCCGCTCAATGTCACCGTGGTGTTGAGCACGCCTTGTTCCTTGACCAGCGCAAACAGTTTTGCGGCATTGTCGCGCGACAGCCGCACACAGCCATGCGAAGCCGGCGAGCCGAGGCGATTGACCGAGTCGGTGCCGTGGATGGCGTGGCCGATCTTGGTGAAGAAGATCGCGTGCGGCATCGGCGCGTCGTCGAATTCCTTGGAGTAGTGGTCTTCCTCCATGCGGAAGGTGCGGAAGCTGCCGTTCGGCGTCTCGTAGGAGGGCAGGCCCGACGATACCGGCCATCGGTACGTCTCGACGCCGTCGACGGCGACGGTCATCTGCTGGTTATCCTTGTCGACGGTGATGGCGACCTTGGCCTGGGCGGCGCCCGAGGCAAACAGCGTCAGGGCGGTGACGGCAATGAGGAAGGAACGCATCTACTTCTGGCCTCCAGGCCTTTGATCGAAAGCTGCCGGCTCTCTCCGTCCCCGGCAGACAATATGCCCCCGAAACGGAACTGGTTCCAGTGGCCCGCGCCCGCCATCGTTAACGCCGGCCGCGGCGCAAACAAGGCCGCAGGACGGCGCAACCGGCGGCAAAGTGCTGACATTTTCGCGAGTAGGAGCGTTCCCCGTAGCCCGGATGAGCGGAGCGACATCCGGGGTGGTGTCAGCCAAATGGAATGGCCGTCGGTTCGAGCACTGTCCCCGGGGTCGCTTCGCTCGCCCGGGCTACAGTTCCAGATCGTCAGTTCTTCAGCCGGTAACCGGTGCGGAAAATCCACCATATCAGCGCCATGCAGATGGCGAGGAAACCGAGCGTCATGCCGAAGCTCAGGGCCACGCTGACGTCGGCGATCTCGTAGAAGCTCCAGCGGAAGCCCGAGATCAGATAGACCACGGGATTGAGCATCGTGATGGTGCGCCAGCCCGACGGCAGCATGTTCACCGAGTAGAAGCTGCCGCCGAGGAAGGTCAGCGGCGTCACAATCAGCATCGGGATCATCTGCAGCTTCTCGAATCCATCGGCCCAGATGCCGATGATGAAGCCGAACAGGCTGAAGGTCACGGCTGTCATCACCAGGAAGGTCAGCATCCACCAGGGATGCAGGATGTGGAGCGGCACGAACAGTGCGGCGGTAGCCAGGATGATCAGGCCGAGGATGATGGATTTGGTTGCGGCCGCGCCGACATAGCCGATCACGATCTCGTAATAGGAAATCGGCGCCGACAAGATTTCATAGATGGTGCCGACGAACTTCGGAAAATAGATCCCGAACGAGGCGTTGGCGATGCTCTGCGTCAGCACCGACAGCATGACCAGCCCCGGCACGATGAAGGTGCCGTAGCTGACGCCTTCGACTTCGGTGATGCGCGAGCCGATCGCGGCGCCGAACACCACGAAATAGAGCGAGGTGGAGACCACAGGCGAGACGATGCTCTGCAGCAGCGTGCGCCAGGTGCGCGCCATTTCGAACAGGTAGATCGCCTGGATCGCACGGTAATTCATGGCGCCCTCACCAGGCTGACGAAGATGTCTTCGAGGGAGGATTGCCTTGTATCGAGATCCGAGATGCGAATGCCGGCAGTGCGGAGATCGCTCAGCAGGCTGGTGATGCCGGTGCGGTCGCCCTTGGTGTCGTAGTCGTAGGTGACGGCGTGGCCGTCGTCGGACAGTTCGAGATTATAGGCGGCGAGCGCGGCGGGGATCGCGTCGATCTTGCTCTGCAGATGCACTTTCAGCTCTTTCTTGCCGAGCTTCTGCATCAGCCCGGCCTTGTCCTCGACCAGGATGATCTCACCCTTGTTGATGACGCCGATGCGATCGGCCATCTCCTCGGCTTCCTCGATGTAGTGCGTGGTCAGGATGATGGTGACGCCGGCGGCCTGCAGGGTGCGCACCACTTCCCACATGCCCTTGCGCAGTTCGACGTCGACGCCCGCGGTGGGTTCGTCGAGGAACAGAATCTTCGGCTCGTGCGACAGCGCCTTGGCGATCATCACGCGGCGCTTCATGCCGCCGGAGAGCGTGATGATCTTGGAATCCTTCTTGTCCCACAGCGACAGGTCCTTCAGCACCTTTTCGATATGCGCGGGATTTTTGGGCTTGCCGAACAGGCCGCGGCTGAAGCTGACGGTCGCCCATACGCTCTCAAAGGCGTCGGTGTGCAGTTCCTGCGGCACCAGCCCGATCAGCGACCGCGCGGCGCGATAATCCCGGTTGATGTCATGGCCGCCCACCTTCACGCTGCCTTCGCTTAAATTGGCGATGCCGCAAATGATGCTGATCAGCGTCGTCTTGCCCGCGCCGTTCGGCCCGAGCAGCGCGAAGATCTCACCGGACTTGATGTCCAGATTGATGTTGTTCAGCGCCTTGAAACCGGAGCCGTAGGTTTTTGAGAGATTGGAGACGGATATGATGGACGGCATCGCGAGCATGGCAGCCTGAAATGGAGATGCGGCCGACGACGAACGGCGTTCAGCGAGGCCGAGGCACGGAAGGGGTGGGAACAGGGACATAGGAACGCGGAACGCATTCCGCAATGCGTCGCGCCGAGGAAAAGTGTCTACTCGGCAGCGTGAGCGGGCGCGGCTTACGCCACCTCGTTTGCCTTCGCGAGGGCGCGACGAACCGCTTTGGGCTCATTTTTGATGACACTGATAAGGGTGCGGGCTGCACCGGAAGGGCGGCGCGTGCCAAGCTCCCATTTCCGTACAGTTCCGACACCTGTTCCGATCAGCGCAGCGAATTCATCCTGCGACAGGCCAAGCATGAGCCGCGCTTCGCGCGCTTCGGTTTCCTTTGGAGTTACACGATGTACAATTGCCTTTGTCGTCTTTCCCGAAGCATGATCGTGCGCCTCGCGTAAACTCGCGCGAATGTCGTCGGCAAGCCGGCTGCTCTTGCGGGTCATTTTTCTTTCCATTGTTTCACGATCTCCCTCATAGAGGTCGCAAATTCTCGCTTTTCAGTAGTCGTCAAATCGCTTTTTTCGTTTTTCGCATAAAGCGCGAGCAACAGAATTGGAAAATTCTCGTTGTAAAAATAGTAGACGACGCGTGTGCCGCCCCGCTTGCCAATGCCGTCACGCCCGATGCGGACTTTTCGCAACCCTCCCGAACCCGGAATGATGTCGCCGCATGTCGGCTCATAGGCAACCAGATCAATGACGGCGTCGCGCTGTCCGGCAGTCAACAGTTCGGTCGCGCGGCGGCGATATCCCGCAAATTCGATCACCGAAACGGGGCGCTTGGCCATACGGTCATGATACCCCAATGGGGCTTAGGCTGCAAGAGGCCTTTGCGACGACAAACGGCCTTCGGTCGGCGAGAGAAGGGCGGGGACGGGGAGAGATTAATACGCTGTCGCGCCGCTACACCCGCTTCACGAAACTATCGACCACCTTCTTCTCGCCGGCCTTGTCGAACGCGATCGTCAGCTTGTTGCCGTCGATCTTCACGACGTGGCCATAGCCGAACTTGTCGTGAAACACGCGGTCGTCGAGCGAGAATTCAGAAACGGTGCCGGTGGATTTCGCGACCAGTTCGCCTTCGATCACCATCGGGCCGCGTTTGTTGCGCGAGAAGCCGCCGCCGAGAAGGTATCGCCGCGCGAGCCTGGGCATCGCTGCGCGAGCCTGAAAACGGCGACTGGTTTTCCTCGAAGCCGCCGCGGGCCTGTCCGCGGCCGCCTTGCTGCCCGCGGTTGCGATTGGCCTGCGCGCGCTGCCAGCCCGGCGTCGCGTAGCTGGAGCCGAAGGATTCGACATTGTCGAAGCGCGACGGGCCGTAGCCGCCGCTGCCGCCCCAGCCGGAGCCGCCTTTGGATTCCGTGATCTCGACATTGGCCGCCGGCAGTTCGTCGAGGAAGCGCGACGGCATCGTGGTCGTCCACGTGCCGTGGATGCGGCGGTTGGTGGCGAAATAGAGCTTTGCGCGGCGGCGTGCACGCGTCAGGCCGACATGGGCGAGGCGGCGCTCTTCCTCGAGGCCGGCGCGGCCCTGTTCGTCGAGCGTGCGCTGGCTCGGAAACAGGCCTTCTTCCCAGCCCGGCAGGAACACATTGTCGAATTCGAGTCCCTTGGCCGAATGCAGCGTCATCAGCGACACGGCTTCGTCCGCGGCGCCGCCGTCGCGGTCCATCACCAGCGAGATGTGTTCGAGAAAACCTTGCAGGTTCTCGAACTCCTCCATCGAGCGCACGAGTTCTTTCAGATTGTCGAGCCGGCCGGCGGCGTCGGCGGAGCGGTCCTTCTGCCACATCTCGGTGTAGCCGCTCTCGTCGAGCACGATTTCGGCCAGCTCCGTATGTGACGTCACCTCGCGCTGCGCACGCCAGCGGTCGAAATGCAGGATGAGATCGCGCAACGACCCGCGCGCCTTCGGCTTCAGCTCGTCGGTCTCGACCACGGCGCGCGCCGCCTCGAACAGCGGAATGCGGCGCTTGCGGGCGTGGTCGTGCAGCATCTGCACGGTGGCGTCGCCGAGGCCCCGTTTGGGCACGTTGACGATGCGCTCGAAGGCGAGGTCGTCGGCAGGCGAATTGATCACGCGCAGATAAGCCAGCGCATCGCGGATTTCGGCGCGCTCATAAAACCGCGGACCGCCGATCACGCGATAGGGCAGGCCGAGCGTCACAAAACGATCTTCGAACTCGCGCATCTGGAACGAGGCCCGCACCAGGATCGCGACCTCGTTGAGGTTCTCGCCCGCGCGCTGCAGTTCCTCGATCTCCTCGCCGATGGCGCGGGCTTCCTCTTCCGAATCCCAGGAGCCGGTGACGGTGACCTTTTCGCCGTCGACATCCTCGGTGCGCAGCGTCTTGCCGAGCCGGCCTTCATTGTGCGCGATCAGGTGCGAGGCGGCGGCGAGGATATGGCCGGTGGAGCGGTAATTGCGTTCGAGGCGGATGACTTTGGCGCCGGGAAAATCGTGATCGAAGCGCAGGATGTTGTCGACCTCCGCGCCGCGCCAGCCATAGATCGACTGGTCGTCGTCGCCGACGCAGCAGATGTTCTTGAGGGGGGCGGGGGGTGCACTGTCTCCGTCATTCCGGGATGCGCTGAAAGCGCAGACCCGGAATCTCGAGGTGAGTCCTCATCTATCTCCGGATTCCGGGTTCGCATCTTCGATGCGCCCCGGAATGACGGAGGAATCGATGGCCCCCGGAATGATCGCCGACAGCGGCACGCCCGGCCGCGATGGCGCCTGCGACAGCAGCCGCAGCCACAGATACTGCGCGACGTTGGTGTCCTGATATTCGTCGACCAGGATGAACTTGAACCGGTTCTGGTACTGCCGCAGCACGTCGGGATGCTCGCGGAACAGCCGGATGTTCTCCAGCAGCAGATCGCCGAAATCGGCGGCGTTGAGGATCTTTAGCCGCTCCTGATAGCTGGCGTAGAGCTTTCCGCCCTTGCCGTTGCCGAACATCGCGGCTTCGCCCGCCGGTACCTGCGATGGCGTCAGCCCGCGGTTCTTCCAGCCGTCGATCAGCCCGGCCAGCATCCGTGCCGGCCAGCGCTTGTCGTCGATGTTTTCCGCCTGCAACAGCTGCTTGAGCAGCCGGACCTGATCGTCGACATCGAGCACGGTGAAATTGGATTTGAGCTGCACCAGCTCGGCGTGGAAACGCAGGATGCGGCCGCCGATCGAGTGGAAGGTGCCGAGCCACGGCATGCCTTCCACGGCCTGGCCGAGCATCTGGCCGAGGCGGAGCTTCATCTCGCGCGCGGCCTTGTTGGTGAAGGTCACCGACAGGATTTCCTGCGGCCGCGCCCGGCCCTGGCTCAGGATGTGGGCGATCCGCGTGGTCAGCACGCGGGTCTTGCCGGTGCCGGCGCCGGCCAGCACCAAAACCGGTCCGTCCAGCGTCTCTACCGCGTCGCGCTGCTCCGGATTGAGTCCGTTCAGATATTGCGGCCCGGCCGCGGCGCGCGCACGCGCGGCGATGCCGCCAGCCGCTGGCTGGTGCTCGGGGACGCCACGATGGGGCAGTTTGCTCGGCTCGGTCATGCTCGAATCGTCTCGGCCCCACGATGGCACCGTGAGGCGGTAAAGGGGAGCCTTCATAGCAGGGATTAAGGGCCATATAGGGCCTGTCCGGCCGTTTTGACAGGTTTTATCCCGGCGCTTTTTGCAGGCGGGAAATCAAGGCAGCCTGTGCGTTTGTTCCACCAAAATCGTCAAATTTCGGGGTTACGCGGTCGGGAACCTTCGTTTCGGCACTGGATTATTTTGTCAGTCGGTGCGGGACGCGCAGTCGCCGTCATCGCGAGAGCAACAGCCAATCGAGGTGGTGCCATGCTGAGCTGGGTCGTTACGTTTCTGGTCGTCGCGTTGATCGCGGGTATTCTGGGCTTCGGCGGCGTCGCCGGCGTCTCCATCGAAATCGCCAAGGCGATCTTCTTTATCGCCATCATTCTGTTTCTGGTCTCGGCCGTGGTCGG
The DNA here is from genome assembly GCA_963742935.1 of uncultured Alphaproteobacteria bacterium. Classification (GTDB taxonomy): domain Bacteria; phylum Pseudomonadota; class Alphaproteobacteria; order Rhizobiales; family Xanthobacteraceae; genus Bradyrhizobium. The sequence goes on from CAVUOI010000019.1 coordinate 49,090, forward strand.
ACTGGTGCGCGGACGCGGCAACGTCTAGCTGATCTGCGCAACGAGAAGTATGCCGCGTCCCAATCGGTACGCGGCGAAACGGCGGCGGTCCATCAGGACCGCCGCCGTTTCACGTTTAGATCAGCGCTTGATAATAACGATTTCCAGATATTCGCTCGCCAGCACCATGGTGCCATCCTCGGCGCGGTTCATCGATGCGATCAGTTGCAGGATGTCGTCGGCGAGGCGGCGCTGGTTGGTTTCATCAAGCGCCGCAAAGGCTTTCAGCGTCGGTCCATAGTAATTCCTGAACACGTCGAGAAAGTGCATCGGCGAGCGGTAGCGGAACGTGAAGTGACGCTTCTCGGCCTTGATCGAGCTGGAAGCGCCGAACATCTCCGTGATGCGCGCCGGCGTCCCCCACAGCGCCGGCGATTTCGCACCCGCCGGCGGCGGCAGGTATTTGCCGAGCGTCTTGAACAACTGCCCGATAAAACCTTCCGGCGTCCAGTTGGCGAGGCCGATCTTGCCGCCGCTCTTGCATACCCGCAGCAATTCGGCCGCCGCGCGGTCCTGGTCCGGCGTGAACATCACACCGAAGGTCGAGAGTACGACATCGAAACTAGCGTCGCCGTAGTTGAGCGCCTCGGCATCCGCTTCCTCGAATTGCACCGACAGGCCTTCCGCCGTGGCACGTTCGCGGCCGCGTTCGAGCAGGCTCGGCACGTAATCGGTCGAGATCACGTCGCACCAGCGGCGGGCGGCGGCGAGCGTGGCATTGCCGTTACCGGCGGCAACGTCGAGCACTTTTTGGCCGGCCCGGAGGTCGAGCGCTTCGCACAGTTCTTCGCCGACGATCTGCAGGGTGGTGCCGACGACGGCGTAGTCGCCGGACGACCAGGCGCCGTGTTGCTTGGTCTTCAGCGCGGACAGGTCGATCTGGCCGGGTTGTTCGGTCCTGGCGGCGGTGGATATGGCCATCAGCTGCTCCTTTTGGGGTGTGGATGGGACGGTGGGCGTGGTCCGGACTTAGTTCGAGACGTGCCTCGGGCGGCTATCCACTTCGCGACACGGCTATCCCGATCGTGAACCTTTCGAGCGGTGCCGGGACTCACAACGAGGGGGCTTCGGAGTTGCGGATGATTGCCAGTCAGGATGTTTCATCGGCGAACGCACCGGTCCCCCGCGGCGTCAGGCGTGCGCTGGATGCGATGCGCGCCAATCTCGGCCGCAACTGGTGCCTGACGGATCTCGCTGTGATTGCCGGCACTTCCGGGCGTACTTTGCAGCGACAGTTTCTCAGCTTTGTCGGCAAGACTCCACGCGCCGCGCTGCGCGAGATCGGACTCGAAAGTGCCCGCCGCGAACTGCTGCAAGGAGCGCCGGGGTTGCGGATCATGGACGTGGCGCTGCGCTGCGGCTTTCCCCATTTCGGGCGGTTCTCGATCGCGTATCGCCGCCGCTACGGCGAGACCCCGTCGCAGACGCTGGCGCGGCAGGCGGCCGTTGCGGCCACGCTCGGCGGGATGCCGTCGATAGTTGTCCCGGCACGGGATCGGCCTGCGTTGGCGTTCGGGCCGATCGAGGCGGCGGCGGATAACCGCGAAATAGCTGCCGACATGGCCGACGATCTTGTGGCCGCGCTCACTCGCGCCGGGATTTCGGTCGTCACGGGGACGCGTGCGGCCCGTCACCTTCTGACCGCCGCGATCAGGGGGACGGGCGTCCACGCACAACTCGTCGTCAGGCTGATCGACACCGAAACCGGCCGCCAGCTCTGGGCGCATCGCGCCGATGGAGTCTTGCGTGACGAAACCGCAAGCAGCGAACATCTGGCTGTGCGGATCGCCGCGGCGCTGCAGCCGTGTCTGCGGCTGGCCGAAATCGACCACGCACTGCGAAAGCCCGCGGCGTGTCTCGGGGCCTACGATCTGGCGCTCCGCGCCATGCCCGGCGTTCTCTCGCTGGACGCCAACGGCAATGGCCGGGCGCTGGAACTGCTCGATCGCGCGCTGCAGATCGACCCGGACCATCCGCTCGCGACCGCGCTGGCCGCCTGGGCGCATGTCCAGCGCGTCGTCTATCATTTCACGTCCGCCCCCTCGCAGGAGCGCGCCCGCAGCCTCGAACTCGTGCACAAGGCGAGCACGCTGCGCAACGACGCCACGGTGCTGGCCATCCTCGGCAATGCGCTGTCGCTGCTCAACGAGTTTGATGCCGCCGACCTCGTCACGCGCAAGGCACTGGCGATCGACGGCGGATCGGCATGGGCGTGGAGCCGCAGCGGCTGGATCGACGTCTACAAGGGCGATCCGGCTTCCGCCATCGAGCGTTTCAAGATCGCGCTCGACCTCGCGCCCCACGATCCGCTGGCGTTCAACAGCGTGATCGGGATCGGCTGCGCGCATTTCATCGCCGGTCAATACGCCGAAGGTGCGCGCTGGCAGGAGCGGGCGCTGGCGGAACATCCTTCCGCGAGCTGGGTGCATCGAACCCTGTGCCCGACCTATGCGCTGGCGGGGCAGGCGCCGCAGGCCCGGCGCAGCCTCGGCGCATTGCGACAGCATTATCCCGACCTGACCATTCCGGAAGTGCAGCGCGGCATGCCGCCGCTGCCGCCGAGCCAGTGTGATCTGGTGGTCGGTGCGCTGCAGGAGGCCGGGCTGCCGGCCTGAGCCGTTCCCTATTTCCTGGGCATCGCCACCGTGCGGCCGGTCCCTTCGGGCCGCGGCACGGCGGCATGCGAAGCCACCACCGCCTCGATGCGCGCGCGAATGTCCGGCGGGAACGGCGCAACCTTGCGCGCCTTCATGTCCATGTGGAGCGTCATGTTTTCCGAGGTGGCGGAGAGCCAGCCTTCGGTGGCGTGGCGCAATTCCTCGAACGTATGCAGCCGCTTCTCGTCATGGCCTAACAGATAAACCGAAACCTGAACGGGATCGCCGAGGTGAACCTCGCGCAGGTAGCGAACATGGGCTTCGGCGGTGAAGGTCGAGCCGTGGCGCTCCTTCATGTAGGCCGGCCCGATCCCGAGATGCAGCCACATCTGGTCGATCGCGCGGTCCATCATCACGTTGTAATAGGCCATGTTGAGGTGGCCGTTATAGTCGATCCATTGCGGCTCGATCTGCATCACCGAGGATACAAACGGCGCCGGCGGTAGCGGCATATCCTTCAAACTGTCTTTACCGGCGGCTACGCTCGTCATCATCCATCTCTTTGTTTTTGCGGGTCTCTTGACCCCCCTTATATCCTTTGCCACGGTCCGCTCAAATCCGGGAGGAATTGGCGTGGCGACGACGATATCAGGCAATTTGAAGCGGCCCGAGCCACAGGCGCTGGCAAGCGCAATCGAGGCGCTGGCGGCGCGGTTCGGCAACCGGCTGATTACCTCTTTGGCCGTGCGCGAGCAGCACGCCCATACCACCACCTGGCTGCCGACCCAGCCGCCGGACGCGGTGGTGATGGCGCAGGAAACGTCCGACATCCAGAACGTGGTGCGGATCTGCGCCAAATACTCCGTTCCCGTGATCGCGTTCGGCACCGGCACCTCGCTGGAGGGGCAGGTCAACGCGCCGGCCGGCGGCGTCTGCATCGACCTGCGCGACATGAACCGGATTCTCGCGGTTCATGCCGAGGACCTCGATTGCGTGATCCAGCCCGGCGTCACCCGCAAGGCGCTGAACGAGCATCTGCGCGACCAGGGATTGTTCTTCCCGATCGATCCCGGCGCCGACGCCTCGCTCGGCGGCATGGCCTCGACGCGGGCGTCCGGCACCAACGCCGTGCGCTACGGCACCATGCGCGACAACGTGCTGGCGCTGAAAGTGGTGCGCGGCGACGGCGAGATCATCACGACCGGCACACGGGCGAAAAAATCCTCGGCCGGCTACGACCTGACGCATCTGTTCGTCGGCGCCGAAGGCACGCTCGGCATCATCACCGAACTCACCATGAAGCTGCGCGGCATCCCCGAGACGATCGCCGCCGCCGCCTGTTCGTTCGAGACCGTGCGCGGCGCCTGCCAGGCCACGATCCTCGCCATCCAGACCGGCATTCCGCTGGCGCGGATCGAACTGCTCAACGCCGAACAGGTCCGCGCCTGCAACGCCTATTCGAAGCTGACCTTGCCGGAGACGCCGCTGCTGCTGCTGGAGTTTCATGGCAGCGAGGTCGAGGTGGCCGAGCAGTCCAAAAATTTCAGCGAGATCGCCAAGGAATGCGGCGGCGGCGATTTCACCTGGACCACCAAGCCCGAGGATCGCACCAAGCTGTGGCAGGCCCGGCATGACGCCTATTGGTCGGTGAAGGCGCTGCGTCCCGGCGCGGGCGTGGTGGCGACCGATGTCTGCGTGCCGATCTCACGTCTGGCCGATTGCGTCACCGAGACCGAGGACGATTTGAAGCGGCTCAATCTGCTGTCGCCGATCGTCGGCCATGTCGGCGACGGCAACTTCCACTGCTCGCTGGCTCTGCGACGTCGACAACAAGGAGGAAATGGCGCGCGGCGAGGAGTTCATGCATCGCCTCGTCGAACGGGCGCAGGCGATGGGCGGCACCTGCACCGGCGAGCACGGCATCGGGCAGGGCAAGCAGAAATACCTCAAGGCCGAGCTCGGCGTAGAGGCGATCGACGCCATGCGCGCGCTGAAGCAGGCGCTCGATCCGCAGAACATTTTCAATCCCGGCAAGATCGTGCCGGTGGGGTAGGGCGCGCGCTCAAACGAGGCCGGCAATCGTGCAATCATCCGATGTTAAACATCCGATGATTGCCAGGATGTCTGCTTGCGTGCTAAGGCGTCTTCCCACCTGCGCAAACAAGCAGGGCGGGAGGAGATTGCGTGGCCAGGACGCGGCTGAACGCCATAGACAAGCCGATCAAGCCCGGTCGCATTGGGAACGTCTTGCGACGCTTGGCCGCGAGATCGCGCAGGATATCATTCCAGTCGGCGCGGCGCTGCCGCCCGAACCGGACCTCGAAGCTCGTTTTGGTGTCGGGCGTGGCGTGGTGCGCGAAGTCGTCAAGACGCTCGCCGCGAAGGGTCTCGTCAGCGTACGCCCGCGCCATGGCACGCATGTGCTGCCCCGTCACCAGTGGAGTCTTCTCGATCGCGATGTCCTGAGTTGGCTGGTGGGGCAGGGGGAGCCGGATCGCGAGCTGCTGCTGGCGATCCAGGAAGTCCGCTCCATCATCGAGCCGGCGGCTGCCGCGTTGGCGGCCCAGCGTGCGACCAAGGCTGATCGCGGCCGGATCAATGCCGCGCTCGCGGCGATGGAAGCCTCGAAGGATCACGCAAGTGCGACCGCCGCCGACAAGGCATTCCATCTCGCGATCCTGGACGCGACGCACAACCCGGTATTACAGGGTTTCAGGGGCGCGATCGATACGATCCTCAGCACGGTATTCGTTGTCGCCATCGGAAGCGCCGGCTGGTTCAAGGACAATCTGCCGAACCACGCGGCCGCTGCGCGCTCCATCGATGCAGGTGACGCCGAGAAGGCGCGGGCCGCGATGGAGCGGGTGCTCGGCTACACGAAGTTCAAGATTTCCAGCAAGAAGGCTGCAGCCCCGGCCCCGCTCGCCATCGGCGCGTCGTGGTCGCGACTGCAAGGCAAAGAGAAACGTCATGCGCGGTGATGTAAAGGGACCGCGCTGACGTTCCGTAAGCGATAACAACAAGGCCGGCAAAAAAACGTCGGGTCGTGCGGGAGATGACGTGCAGGTGACGACGGAAGCGAAAACCCGGCGACCGTGGATCGTGCGGAGCATGAATTCGCTCGGCGGGGGCCGCGATGTTCGCCGCGCCGCTGCTGGCGCTGGTGGCGGTGTGGGCCGTCGTCGTGCCGCTGTTCCAGATCAGTCCGCGCGTCTTTCCGTCCGTCGGTGCGGTCGGTACGGCTGCGCTCGAATCCATCCGCGACGGCACGCTGATCGCCCATATCGGTGCAAGCCTGCTGCGCGTCGGCCTCGGCACCCTGATCGGGGTCGTCACCGCCGTTCCGCTCGGAATTGCGATGGGCGTCAGCGCGGGCGTTGCCGCCTTCCTGACGCCGTTGTTTCGGTTCTTCTCGGTGCTGGCCGGCATCGCGTGGATTCCGATTGCGACGCTGTGGTTCGGCTACGGCTTCGGCGCCATCGTGTTCGTCATCTTCAACGCGGTATTCTTCGTCGTCGCCTACAACACCCTGCTCGGCGTGAAGACCATCCCGCACAACGTGCGTAACGCGGCGGCTTCGCTCGGCGCCGGACGCTGGGCATTGCTGACCGAGGTCCTGCTGCCCGGCGCGCTTCCGAACATCGTCACCGGCATTCGCACCGGGCTCGGTTTCGCGTGGCGCGGCCTGATCGCAGCCGAGATGATCGCGACCAATGTCGGTCTTGGCTACATGCTGTTCGTGGCCCGCGACTTCTATCGGACCGAAGTCATCGTGTTCGGCATGATCGTGATCGGCGTGTTGTGGCTGTTGATCGACCGCCTTCTGCTGGTTCCGCTGGAACGCTCCACCATCGAGCGCTGGGGCATGGTGAGGCGCGCATGAACGTCTGGTTGCAATGCTGGAGCGGGTACTTGCGGCTGACGCAGCGATGGCCGGCGCTTGCCGCCATCGTTCCGTTCATTCCCGTGGTCGCGCTGTGGACCGCCGTCACCGAAGCCGGGGTATTTCCGCGGGCATTCCTGCCGGGGCCGCTCGATGTCGTCAGGTCGTTTGTCACGCTGACTTACAAGGGCATCCTGCCTGACTATCTGCAGGACAGCCTGATCCGTCTTTTCACCGGCGCGGCGCTGGGCATGGCGCTGGGAATTCCCCTGGGCGTTCTGATCGGCACCAGCCGGTGGGCGCACCGCATCTGCTGGCCGGTCTTGCTGTTTTTCCAGGCGATCGGAGACATCGCCTGGCTTCCGATCCTCCTGATCTGGTTCGGCTTCGGGCTGACGACGATGACGTTTGTGATCGTCTATACCGTAATCTTCCCGGTGGTGCTCAATACCGTTCTTGGGGTGGAATCGGTGCCGCGCGATCTTGCGCGGGCTGCGCGCAGTCTGGGCGCGTCGCGGCGCGCGTGCTTTGGGAAGTGACGCTCCCCGGCGCCCTCCCCAACATCATCACCGGCCTGCGCAACGGGCTCGGCTATGGCTGGCGCGCGCTCATTGCCGTCGAGATCATCGTCGGCACCAGCGGCATCGGCTTCATGATGTTCGACGCGCGGCGCGCCGGCTCCACCACTGAAATCCTGCTCGGGATGATCATTCTGGGCCTGCTCTGGTACATCGTGGACGCCTGGATCCTCGCGCCTCTTGAACGCGCAACCGGCCAGCGTTGGGGATTGGTGACATCATGAAGACGCTCTCGCTCCGCAATCTGGCAAAGACCTATTTCGATCCTTACGCGGGGGCGCACGTCACGGCCGTCCACGATGTCTCGCTCGACGTCCAGCAGGGCGAGTTCGTTTCGGTCGTCGGTCCGTCCGGCTGCGGCAAGACCACGATCCTCAACATGATCGCCGGCTTCATTCCGTATTCCGGCGGCGAAATTCTGCTCGATGGAAAGCCCGTCATTGGACCCGGTCCGGAGCGCGGCGTCGTATTTCAGTCGTTCGCATTGTTCCCCTGGAAGACCGTGCTCGACAATGTCGGGTTCGGTCCGAAAATGCGCGGCGTACCGAAGGCCGAGCGCGACCGGATCGCCCGGGAGTATCTGGCGTTGGCCGGGCTCTCGCATGCGGCCAACCGCTATCCCAACGAATTGTCCGGTGGCATGCAGCAGCGCGTCGGCGTGGTACGGGCACTGGCCAATAATCCGGCGGTGCTGCTGATGGACGAACCCTTTGCCAGCGTCGATGCGCAAACCCGCATGACGCTGCAGGAAGAGCTGACGCGCATCTGGCAGGAACGCCGGCCGACGGTGGTTTTCATCACGCATGACGTTGCCGAAGCGGTCTTTCTGGCCAATCGCGTCGTCGTGCTGTCGAAAGGACGCATTCTCGACCAGGTGGACGTCGACTTGCCGCGGCCCCGCGTCTGGGACGACCTCGTCAACGATGATGAATTCAAGCGCCTGTCGGCGAGCGTGCTGCAGATGGTGCGTGCGGCATGAGCCTCGTCTCGGAAGCTTTGAGATCCAGCAGGTTTCGCATTGTTCTCGGCGTCATCGCCGCCTGGGCCGGCTTTCAACTCTGGCTGACCCTGGCTGCGCCCGGAAAGATTTCGTCCGAGCTCGGCGGCACGTCGGAAAAGGTCAATGTCCAAGTCGAGCTCCCGTTCACGCCCGAGCGGTTTCACGTTCTGGCGTTCCAGCAATATGGAAGGGTCACCGGCACCGATGACCATTCGATCGAACTGCGTGGTGTCAAACGAACGGATCTCAACGCCGTTGCCCGGCCGTACTGGGTGACTGCGGTGGGCCCGATAAAACAGGGAGGATGACGATGAAACGACTGGTGATGCTTGCGGCAGCGCTCGCGCTTGCGTGGACGCCGGCCGGCGCGCAAACGCTGACGAAACTCAAGGCCGGCATGGTGACCGGGATAGATCAGATCGGCTTGCCGATCGCACTGGAGCGCGGCTTCTTCGAGAAGAACGGCCTCGATGTGACGATCGCACGGCCTTATGCCACCGGGGTCGACGCCCTCAACGCCTTGCAGGCGGGCGAAAGCGAGATCGTGCAGGTCGGCGTGCCCATGATCGGCGCCGTATTGCGTGGAATGGACCTCGTTGCCCTCGGCAATTACAGCGGCAACGCGACCAAGGCCGGCTCCGACGCCACCGTTGCGATCGTTGCCCGCGAGGGTTCCGGCATCGTCAAGGGTGACCTGGCGAGCTTGCGCGGCAAGAAGATTGCGGCGTCGTTCGGCACCATCAACCATCTCTATATCCTTGCCACCCTCGAGAAGGCCGGACTGAAACCGGAGGACGTCACGCTGGTGAATACGCCGCCCCCGGACATGACGGTGGCGCTGCTGGCCAAGGGCATCGACGCATTTTCCGGGTGGGATCCATGGCCGATCGTGGCCGGCAAGGATGTGCCGGGTGCTTTCGAGCTCATTCGCGGCGGTGACGTGATCTCGTATATCGGCTTCAACGTCGCACTCAGGCCCTGGGTGCAGGCCAATGGCGCAACCATCGAGAAATTCCTCGCCGCCGTTTCCGAGGCCGATCAATGGATGCGAAAGAACCCGAAGCTGGCCGCTCAGGTTGCCACCCGGTGGATCCCCGGGCTCAAGCAGGAAATCGCCGAAGCGGCCATGCAGTTCAACATCCAGCAGGCCGATCGCCGATTGTCAGCCAACAATTATCGCGCGCTTTACAGCGCCGAAGAACGGCTGGCCAAGCTTGGAATCCTGAAATCCACTTTCGATGTCAACGCACACATCGAGCCGAAGTACATTTTGAAGGTGATGAAGGAGAAGCCGGAGCTGTTTTCCGACCTGCCGCCAATTCCGGACGCAGTCGCCATTGGACCGGGGTACGTCTTTAAGCCCTGAAGACGCAGCCGATGGCTCGTCGAATGAATCGTAAGTCACAGCCAGCGGACCGGCGTCCGCTGGCTGATTTGTGCTTCTCACGGTGAGTCACTGCGCCTCCAAGCGGAGAAGTAGGGGGAACGGGAAGGCCGGGACTGCCATGTCTGTTATCAGCACGTAAGCGAAAGCCCCGCCCGCCGAATGGCAGCGCCATCTCGTCTCATCAAATATCCTTCCACCAGCGCCAGGTCGCGGCCATGGCGAGCAGGCCGAGAACGCCGGTCACGGCCGTGGCGTTGTGGGCGCCGATGCGGTCGGCGAGCCAGCCCAGCCACACGAATCCAATCGGCCCCGTGCCGATGCAGACGGTGAGGACGCCGAGGATACGCGAGCGCATTTCCGGCGGCGCGGCGAGATAGACCAAGGTCGCCTGCATCGTTCCGAATCCGGCGCCACCCAGTCCCGTCAGCAGCAATGCCGCGCCCGCCAGAGCCGGGCTTTGCACCAGCGCGAAAATGATCACCGTGACCAGGTAGCAGATGGTGCCGCCCAGATAGGCCCGGCCGTACCATCTCGGGCTCAGCCAAAGCGCTAGCAGCATCGCGCCCACGAAGGCGCCGATGCCGTCCATGGTCGCCAGCAGGCCGACGCCTTCCGGGCCCAGATGCAGGCGGTCGCGCCCGATCACGGGGATCATGCTGGTAAACGGCCACGCGAACAGATTGTAGATCACGGTGACGACCAGCACGCCGATCAGCCTTCGGTCGCCGCGCACCAGAGCGAGCCCCTCGCCAATCCGCGCCAGCACGGCGCCGGATCCTGCGGCGCGCGGAATGCGTGAGCGGATGGCCAGGATCGCCCATAGCGCGGTGCCATACATCAGGACGCTCAGGATGAAGGCGCCCTGAATGCCGGTGCCGGCGAGGAGAAATCCGCCGAGCGCGGGGCCGATCATGCGGGTGGCGTTGCTGGCGCCGACATCCAGCGACATCGCGGTGCCGACCTTGTCGCGGCCCACGACTTCTCCCATCATCACGCGGCGCACCGGGTTGTCGGTCGACCAGCCGCAGCCGTTGATGAAGCTGGCGACGGCCAGATGCCAGACCTCGAGCTGTCCGGCCATATCGAGAACGGCGAGCACCGCGGAGGTGCCGCTCATGAGCAGCACGACCAGGAACAGGGTTCGGCCGCGATCGAACCGTTCCGCGAGCGCGCCGAGAAAAACCCCGAACAGACCCATCGGAAGCAGACGCAGCATGGTCATCATCGAGACCAGAAACGCCGAATCAGTGCGCTGGTAGACGACAATCCCGACCACGACGGTTTCCAGCCAGCGCACGGTGGCGACGATCAGGCCGACATACCACAAGCGCCAGAAGTCCGGGGCCTCGATCATCCGCCGGAACGGCGAGTTCTTCACGGGATCGCTTCCTCTTTCGGGGACTGCTTGCCCCTTACGCCTGCACTATTGGAAGCCCGCGGCACCACGCAAGCCCTTTTCGACAAAGGGCAGAGTTTTTGGAGGCCGTTCCTGATGAGGGGAGTGGGGTGGCGGTGCGTCGGGGACGTGGGCGGCGGCGCACTTTCACTGCAGCGATGTTCGTTCCGCTTCCTTCACAGCCCAGTCTGCGGACAATGCAACACGCCTGTCGTTCGCCAGGGCGGCGGGCCAGCGAATGTCGCGTCCGGCGTGTTGGAGTCTCTCAGGCGCAAGCCGCTACCACAGCGAAAACCCCACAGCCAAAGCAACGGCGCTCCAGGCGGCGATTCCCGCTATCGTCCTGAACGTATTGTTGAGACGTCGTGGCGCATTGCCAGTTGGTTCGAGAAGCCGCGTCGCCTGCTCATTTCGCCCGATTGGTTCGCCCCCACGAAGGCTTCGATTTTCCTCCCATTCCGACTGCCACATCATGTGCTGCGTCCGCGAGACCGCGGCCGAACAGTAACCTCGCTCCTTCGTGTCGGCATTCTCCCAGAACCAGTGCATGCAGCCTTGTCCGAGGCAGAAATCTCCGCGATAGCGCATTTCGCGGGCATACCAGGGAAACCACTTCCACAGGAAGCGCCATCTGGTCCAGTCCCGGTATGTCCACCGCCCGCGCTCACCGACCTTCATGATGCACATCCGCATCCGGGCTTCACTGTGAGGTAACATTCCGCGCACGTATAATGTCCTCCCGCTCGGCGCGACGCGACGCCATCGCAAACAAGGAAAGATTGCTTCAGATCTGAGGTGAATCTTGGGCGGCTAACCATCGCTCGCGCGGTATGTTTAATTTCTTGGGGCATGCCGGCCTGCCTGATGTCCGGTTCGGGGACTTAACGCCAAAATAAGGCCGGATGCACTCCTTCGCGGATCCACGGCGACACGCCCCGACGGCGCCGCGCTTTGCAATGGAACCCCGGTGGCTTTCCGCTGTTTCTCATGCAAACGGGATGAGGACGGGGCCGATGGAAGGGCGAAAAGCAAAAGCGGGTGCGTGTCGTGAACATGGTTCCGATCGGCTTCCATGCCGCGGGCTAACCACGGCTGATCCGCAATGACTGATCGCGTCAAGGCAGGCGTAGCGAAGAAGCGCCCCGAGCGAATCGAAACCAGCGACGATCGCAAGCCGCTGCCATTGGATGCCGCCGCGCGCGTCAAGGCTCGCGTCGCGCTTGCGATGGTGCTGGTCGGCCTTGCGTTGTGGACCGCCGCCAGCTTTCTGCCGGCGCTGATCTGGGCCACCATTCTCGCGGTTTCGCTGTGGCCCCTCTATCGCGAGTTCGCGAAACGCTTCGCCTCGGGCCCGTCGAACCTGACTGCGTTTATTTTCACCATGATCGTCGCGCTCATTCTCTTCACTCCCATGGCGCTTGCGTTCTATCAGGTGGCGCAGCAAGGCGACGTGCTGATCGGCTGGCTGAAGAAGGCAGGAGAGAGCGGAGTCGAAGTGCCCGAGTGGATGGCCCGCCTGCCGGTCGCGGCGGAAAGCATGCAGCAGTGGTGGCGCGACAACCTTTCGGATCCAAAAGCCGCCACCGCCTGGCTTAAGACGGTCAATGCCGAAAATGCGTCGGGGCTTTTCACCACGCTTGGCGGACAACTGATCCACCGTCTGTTCCTGCTTTTCTTTTCCCTGCTGGCCTTGTTCGTTTTGCTGAGCAACGGCCGCTATGTCGCCAACCGATTCCTGGAGACGAGCGACCGGCTCTTTGGGGAGGCGGGGGAGGGCCTGGTTGAGAAGATGGTCGATGCCACCCGCGGCACCGTCAACGGCACGGTGTTGGTCGCCGTCGGCGAGGGGTTGCTGATCGGCGTCGGGTATCTCGTTGCAGGCGTGCCGAATCCGGTGCTGTTCACCATTTTTACGACGGCTTTCGCCATGATCCCATTTGGAGCCTGGGCAGCCTTCACCGCAGCGGCATTGGTCCTAATTTCAGGTGATGGCAGCGGACTGGCGGCAGCAGGCGTATTTTGTTGGGGTGTGATCGTCATGCTCGCCGGCGATCATTTTGTTTGGCCGACCCTGGTCGGCGGCTCGGCCCGGCTTCCCTTTCTGCTGGCTTTCGTCGGTATCTTCGGCGGTCTCGCTGCCTTCGGTCTTATGGGCTTGTTCCTGGGGCCGGTGATCATGGCAGCGCTGTTGACCGTGTGGCGCGAGTGGGTCTTCCGCCCTCGTCTGGAACAGAAGCCAGCGTAGATTGAACGTCGTTGCCGTCGGACTGAAACAGCAATGGCTGCGGAGGTCGTTTGCCTTCAGTTCGCCTGTTGCATGCGCGGCGCGGTAATCGCCTCGCGGATCGCCGCGAGCGGCGCGCTGTCGTCGAATTCGATATCCTCGCCGATCCGCTTCAATCCGAGGTCGCGCCACAACGCGGCAAGGTCCGGCGTCAGCGGCTTCGGTCCCATCTCGTCGTGCAGCCGGGTCATCGCGTCGACGCCGACGGCCTTGTCGGCGGCGGCAAGAATACGCTCGATCGACCAGTCCTGCGCGTGATTGCCGCCGGCGGCGAGCACGCCGCGCATCGCGTCCTGCAGGCCGAGGCGATTGTTGGTGCGCTTGCGGATTTCGATATCGGCCAGCAGGCAGAACATCGCGCCGCCCCAATATCTGCGCCCCCAGGTCGGCGTGTTGTCGAGGCCCTGATCGCCGGCCTGCGGCAGGCCTTTCGGCATGTCGCGCATCATCGCCTGCCAGATATCCCGCGCGGTGAGGTCGCCGGCCTGCACGCGCGCGACCGGCTCGATATAGACGGCCAGTCCCTCCGAAAGCCAGGCATAGCGATCCGGCATGTCGGGCAGCGCGGTGTGCACCATCTCGTGCACCATCACCCAGTCGCGCTGCAAAACGTCCTCGGTGGAATCGCGGCCGAGCGGAATGCGAATGGCGGCGCCGCGATAGCCCCACGTGGTGCCGCCGCGGATGCGCCCACCATCGACGGGCACCACCAGCAGCCGCAGCGAGGCGACCGGAAACCGCCCGTAATAGGCCGTGACGGCGCGAGCCGACATCCTGATCCAGCCAAGCAGCTTTTCTTTCGGCAGCGCGATGTCGCCCGGCGCGAACGCGACATGGATGGTGCCGCCCGATACATCGAGGTCGGTCCGGGGCAGCCGGTCGAACGCCTCGTACGGCATGCGGTCGCCGCGCATATATTCCGACTGCGCGTCGGCGCGGAACGACAGCGCGCCGGCCAGCATCGCGGCAAGGACGGTGACGGCAACGGTCCAGCGAAAGGCGCCGGCGGCTTTCATCTCAGCACGCTGTGCACCGGGGCCGATTGTTGCACGATGAATGCGGTCGCCTGTTCGTGGAGATCGTCGAGCATCGCGGCGAGCAAGGCTTCGCCCTTGGCCGCCGTCGCCCGCGTCGGATCGCCAAAACTGCCGGAGCGGCTGTAATTCGGCGAGTTCGGGTCCGATGGTGTCAGCGCGCCCGGCGTCTCCTGCTTCAGGGCGGGGCTGGCTTCGGCGCGCGCCATGTCCACCAGATGCGGCGCCAGCGCCAGCATCAGCGACGTCTCCATTTCGTCGGCATGGCTGCCGTGGCTCTGCTCGGCCAATTGCCTGGCGACGCGCGGATAGCGCGGCCCTTCGTGGATCCACAAATGCTTGACCCGGTCGCTTGCAAGTCGCGCCAGGGCGCGGTCGACCGGCGCCAGCGTGCTGATTCCGGTATTGAGCACGAGCAGCTTTGGACAGCCGCCGCCGAGAATTTGTCCCGAAACCTCACGCACCAGCGCTTCGAAGGTCGAAATCGACAGGCTGCTGCTGCCGGCATATTCGACAAAGGCAGGGTAATGGCCGTAGGTCAGGGTCGGCCAGATCAGCGCGTCGATTTTTTCCGCCACCTGGCCGGCGAGCCATTCAGCCTGGATGCGGTCGGTGTTGAGGGGGAGGTGAAAGCCATGTTGTTTGGCCGCGGCGCCGATCGGCAGGATCGCGACCGCGCCGTCGTTGATGCGCCGCGCGACGTCGTCCCAATGCATGCGCTCGATGAAATGGTGATCGATATCCGCTCCCATTCGCCGCGCACCCCTCTATGAACCGACGGAAACGTCCGTCAAAAGTCCCGTCGTGATCCAGCCGTGCAGATAGCCCGCACCGCGGCCTGCCGCGTTGTCGGGATCGTCGTAGGTCGCCAGCATTTCGCAGAGCACGCCGAACGGAATGCCGTTGGTGGCCTCGTCCCACATCATGGCTTCCTCTGCCGGAAGCTCGCGGAACATCGGCGTGACGTCCTGGCGCCAGATCAACAGACGCGCGGGCTCGTCCAGTGCGGTCGCGTCCGGCGGCGTTTCGTCGTTCTTGAGCGCCAGCCAGATCGCAGCCGCGTTGGTCGCCAGTTCGAGCCTGGATGCACTGGGATGCGGCCGGAATCGAAGCCCCGACCACGCTTCGGGCGCAAAGCCGGCCATCTCGGCCAGTTCGACGATTTTGCCTTCCGCGGCGTCGAAGGCGTCGTTGAGCGCTTTTTCGAGCCCTGCGAGATCGGACAGCACGGGATGATCCGAATAAGGCGCGGTCGATTTCAGGAACGCCGGCAGGCCTTGCGAGAACCAGCGCATGTTCGGATGCCCGGACGGGCGCGCCTTGACGTACGCGTGGCCCATCTCGTCGAACATCTCGTCGCCGAGGTAAAGATGCAGCAGCTCGTGGTCGTTGCGCATGGCCTCGACCAGCCGCGAGCCATAGGCATAGCGATAGACGCCAAACAGCACGTCGCGCTTTTCACGCGGGCTGTCCAGGATTTCAGCCAGCACCGTTTCGTCGCTATCGAGGATGCCGCGCTGAAACTCGGCTTGCTGTCGTGCAAAGTCGCTCATTCCACGGACAAGACCTTTTCGGCCATCTCGCGCGTCCGGACGACTTCGACCAGCAACTCGTCGAGCGGCGGGATGTTGTCGTCGCGTTCGATCATGGTCGAGACCCGGCCGAAACGCTTCAGGGCCGCGGCATAGAGCTCCCAGACATCTTCGCACACCGGATGGTCGTGGGTGTCGATGATGTGGGTGCCCATGTGGCTGTGGCCGGCCATGTGGAACTGCACGACGCGATCCGCCGGGATTCCGTTCAGGAACGTCAGCGGATCGTAGCCGTGGTTGAAGGCCGAGACATAGACGTTGTTGACGTCGAACAGCAGCCAGCATCCGGAACGGCGCGACAGTTCGGACAGGAATTCCCATTCCGTCATTTCGGAATTGTTGAACTGGACGTAGGTCGAGACATTCTCGAGCACGATGGCGCGGCCGAGAAACTCCTGCACCAGCTGCACCCGGCTTATGACGTGATCGAGCGCTTCCTTCGTGTAGGGGATCGGCAGCAGGTCATGCAAATTCTTGCCATGCACGCCGGTCCAGCACAGATGGTCCGACACCCATTTCGGCTCGACACGCCGAGCGAGATCCTTCAGTCCTTGCAGATATTCGAAGTTCGGCGGCGCGGTGGAGGCGATCGACATCGACACGCCGTGCATCACCACGGGATAGCGCTCGCAGATCCGATCGAGCGTGCGCAACGGCTGGCCGCCGGGCAGCATGTAGTTCTCGCTGATGACCTCGAACCAGTCGATCGGCGGATTGCCGTTGAGGATTTCATCGTAGTGCTGGTGGCGCAGCCCGAGACCGAAGCCGAGAAAGGGCGGCTTGGCCGATGTCGGAGGGCGGTGTGCAAGCTCCGCCGCCGAAGTGCCGGGCAATCTGCTTGCGACGTTCATCTCGTCTCCACTCAACGGCATCGCCAACGAAGCGGCGCATCTCACATTGCGGTTTCAACCTAGCATGGATGCGAGGCCCGGCCTACACCGGGCCTCGATCGAGCCGCGGCTCAGGAGGGCATATACTTGCCCTTGGCGGTGTCGCACTTCTCCTTGGTCATGGCCGAGAAGCCCTGGCCCTTGCAGGCGTTCTGGCCCTTGCAGGAATTTGCCCCGCCCTTGCATGCGCTTTGACCCTTGCAGGCATTGGCGCCGACGCACTTACCCTCGCCGGCGGCATAGGCCACGGTTGACATGGTGGCGCCTGCCAGGAACAGGGTGGCAGCAGCGGCCGCGAGGGTCGCGCCGGACTTGGAAGTCATCTTCATTTGTATCCTCCAAAGGAAGGGTGAGGGTGCACCGCCCGCAAGCAGCGACAGTTCCAGCCGACAAACGGCACCCGACAATAGCTACGCGGTGGGGCTGGCCCCGGTTACGCACGCGGCGAAATTTATTTCATCCGCTTGGTCGAAACAACGAAGGCCCGGCAAGCGGCCGGGCCCTCGCTCGCGCTTGATCCGCCGATCAACCCTTGACGAACTTGGCGCCCATGGCGGCGCACGACTTTTCGGAAGCCGCCGAGAAGCCCTGGCCCTTGCAGGCGTTCTGGCCCTTGCAGGCGTTCGCCCCGCCCTTGCAGGCGCTCTGGCCCTTGCAGGCGTTGCCGGCCATGCACTTGCCCGCGGCGGCGTACGCAGATGTCGACACCGTCGACACGACCGAGCCGGCGAGGAACAGGGTGGCGGCGGCAGCAGCGAGCGTCGCACCGGATTTGGAATTCAACTTCATGACGATCTCCTCGATGATTGTTGGAAGACAAGACGTGACGTCGTGAATGTCCTTTGACCGTCGGTCGCCGGTCCACGACGCAGGGGCAGGGCGGATATCCAATCCAATCGCGAAGACATGCCGGAGGAGGTCAGGTCGCCGTGATGTGAGTGCTCATCCAGAACCAGCTACGGGGCATGGGTCGATTTGGTTACAGAGTTTCGAAAGAAAATTTTCTTTTTTTCGGGTTGGGCAGCCCGTCGATATCTAACCCCGGCGCCGCCGGAGTATTTCATTGCGAAGCCACGCTCCGGACGACGCGCGATCCGGCTGGGAAGCGTTCGGCTTCAACCGATTAGGCCGGAGGCGCAGGCGATCTGTTGCGTCGCACAATAAACTTCCGCTATCCCCGCGCCGGTTTCAGCTTGGCCATCTGCGCCACCGTGGCCCGCAGCTCCTCGGCGTTGAAGGAGGGGAACGAACAGATGCGGTTGCTGCAGGCGAACGCCGCGGGCTCGCCGAGATCAGGATATTCGACGTCGGGGTTGGGCAGCTTGCCCTCGCGCAGATCGAGCCATTCCAGGCGCTTGTATCGGGCGGGCAACGCACGAGCCAGGGCATGCAGGCTTTTCGCGCGGGCGTCGTCCTTGTGTCCGACGATCGTCATGTGGGTGGGCTCGACCGCGAGTTCCTCGTCGGCGAGCAGAACGCCGGGCAGCGGACGCATCAGGCTTGCCGAAGCGCTGGCGAGATAGCGCATCGCGTGCGCGGCGTGCTCGCGATAGCCCTCGCTGCCGAAGTAGCGGTTGAGCAGATTCATGAACCTTGCGACCTGTACCTGGTCCTCGATCAGCTTGGCGGGCTTTGCCAGCACGCCGGTCTTGCTTTCAGCGGTCTTCGAGGCCACGAAACCGCCGGCCTCGTCGCGGAAGGTCGCGACGAAGTCGCCGGCCTTTGCCGCTGAGTCGAGCCAGTCGCGATTTCCCGTGGCGGCATAGAGATCGAGGAAGGCCTGGCCCATCGCCAGCGTGTCGCCGATAAACGGGCCGCCGCGATCCTTCTCGCCATGACGGAAACCGCCGTCCGGGAGCGCGCGGTTGGCGATCACCCATTTCGCCGCGCGTTCGGCGATCTCAAGCGCCTTGGCATCGCTGGTGACGTTGTAGTAGGCGGACAGCCCGGAGATCGCCCAGCCGTTTTCGCGCGCGTAAACATTCTTGTCGATGCGCGGCATGCCCAGCTTGCGGCGCTCGGCATCATCAAGCGCGTAATATTTGTGCCCGTCGACGTCATGATTGAGATCGGCGTCCTGGCTGACATAGAACGCGCCGTCGGGGCTGGTCATGAACTCCGCGAGATAGCGCTCGATGTCGCGCGCGGCGGCGAGATGTTTCGGGTCCTTCCACAGCGCATAGGCCTGGCTGTATTGCCGGAGATATTGCGCCTGGAACGAGATGATCTTTTCGAAATGCACGCGATCCCAGGAGCCGCCTTCGGAATACTGGTAGACGCCGCCCCAGACCGGATCGATCAGCGCGATGGAGGCATCCAGCGTCTGCCGGGCGCGCTTGGTTGCCATGGCGTCGCCGGCCTCGGCGCGCGTGATCGCAAGGTCCATGCTGTCGGCGTCGATGTATTTCTGGTTCTCGCCCCAGCCGCCGAGTTTTTCCTCGTAGGATTCGTCGATGGTCTTTGCCAACGTGGCGCGCTGCGCCTTGTCGAGGAAGGCGGAGGTCGACGGCTTGACCTCGAAGGCTTCGCCGACCGACGGTCCGGGCGAGGGATCATCGATGATGGCCTTGAGCAGAGCCTGCATCCGCTCCGGCTCGATATAGCCCCTGATCTTCGCGATCTCGGTGCCATCGGGACCGAACACGATGGTTGCCGGCCAGCCCCAGTCGCCATAGCGGCTCGACAGATCGGGATTGGCGTCCTGGTCGACCCGCACCGGCAGATATTTCGAAGCCAGCAATTCCTTCACTTCGGGATCGGCGTAGGTCGTCTTCTCCATGACGTGGCACCAGTGGCACCACACCGCCTCGAGATCGAGGATGACGAAGCGCTTTTCGGCCTGGGCGCGGGCGAACAGATCCTCGCTCCATTCACTCCATTTCGGGCCATCCGCGGCAAACGACGGCGAGGCGAGCGTGGCGAGGGCAAAGGCGACGATGCGGACGAGTTTCATGGCGGCTCCCGGAAGCGCTGAGGTTTTGACAGCTACGCGCGCGACAAAATCCGGGCTCAGCTATTCGCCGCTGTCACAGGATTGTGAGATCAGGTCGATTCCTTACCGTGCCCGCTCGCATTCAGCAGCAGCCGGTCCAGCGACGCTGCGCCCGGACCTGCAATGGCAAGCCACATGAAGCCGGCGAAGTAGGCCGCCTCCTCGAAACCGAGCAGCGTTTCCAGCGAATCGACGTCGCCCCACTTCGCCGACTTGATGGCGACCACCATGACGACAGCCAGCATCGCAGCCGGAATGCGCGTGAACAGTCCGAGGATCAGCATGGCGCCGCCAAAACACTCGACGCCGGATACGAAGGGGGTGAGGATTTTCGGAAACGGGATGCCCCACCCGACAAAATTCTCGGTTATCTGTTCGAGATGAGTGAGCTTGCCCCAGCCGGCCAACATGAAGGTGTAACCGACGATCAGCCGCATGATCAGCGGTCCGGCCCAGGAAAAATACGATGCGATTTGGGCGGGTAACAGAATGAGAAGATTAATGATGAAATTCATGCGAACCCCCCTCCAAGTATTTGATGTCGCGCAAGGCCGAGATCGGCGGTCTCCGAAATCCGGTGCGCCCGAACAACGCCGCGCCTGGGATGGCGGCAATCTGGCTCCGACAGCATTTCGCAACGGCCCGCCCGCTTGTTACGGGGCTAACCGAAATTTTGCAGTGCGGGGAAAGTCTCCAGCAGCCAGATGCTGATGCTGGTCACGGAGCCGGTCAGGAAGCCGATCCCGGTGATGACCATCAGCACGCCCATGGCCTGCTCGACCTTGCCGAGATGCCGCTTCATCCGCGCAAACAGCGAGGAGAACTGTTCGATCATGAAGGCTGCCAGCAGGAACGGGATTCCAAGCCCGGCGGAGTAGACCGCGAGCAGCCCGGCGCCCTTGGCGACGGTGGCCTCGGCTGCTGCGACCGACAGGATCGCCGCCAGGATCGGCCCGATGCATGGCGTCCAGCCGAAGGCAAAAGCAAGCCCCATGGCATAGGCGCCCCAGTAGCCGACCGGCTTCGGCATCTGCACCCGGCCCTCGCGCATCAGCAGGCTGATCCGGGTCAGGCCGAGGAAATGCAGGCCCATGATGATGATGACGATGCCCGCCACGATCGAAAGCTCGGCCGACCACGCCCGGATCAGCCCGCCGACCAGGGAGGCACTGGCGCCGAGCGCCACGAAGACGGTGGAAAAGCCCAGCACGAACATCAGCGCCGAGATCATCACCGCCCGCTTGGAGGCCCGCGTCGTCTCGTCATTGGCGACATGCTCGATGGTCGCGCCGGTGAGATAGATCAAATAGGGCGGCACCAGCGGCAGCACGCAGGGCGAGAGGAAGCTGACGATACCGGCAATCAGGGCCGCCGGAATGGAAACATCGTGCATTGCATGACCTTCGAGAATTGCTGCAAGGCATAGCGCCCTCTTTGCCTATACGGAACAGCGAATCGATAAGTTTCGTCGGCATTGCGGCTCAAGTTCGGTCACAGGGCCGTGTCCCGGTGTCAGAAATTGGCCTCGCTGGCGAAACAGACGCTGCTATGGTTGCGTAAAGCCGTTAAGCGGCCCCGCGAAACTGGACCCTCATGCGCCTCGGCATCCGCACCGCCATTTCCGCCCTCGTGCTGACGTCCATCGCCGTCAGCGCCGTCGGCGTGCATTTGCTGTGGTGGCGCACCGCCCACCAGGTCAGCCAGACGCTGGCCAACACCATCAACGACCAGATCGTCTCGGCGGTGGGCGACGAACTGCAGTCGATCACGACGGAGGCGCGCTCCTCCATGATGGCGGTGCGCACGCTGCTGACCGAGAAAGTGTTCGAGCCGCGCGACACGAGGAAGCGCGAAGTGGTTTTCCGGTCGCAATTGCTGTCGCAGCCGACCATCTCCTGGGTGGCGTTCGGATGGCCGGATGGATCGTTCTTTGCCGGGCACAAGGTCGGCGATGGCGTCATCGAAATGATGGAGATCACCCCGGACCGCAAGTTGCGGACCGACCGCTACGAATTCGTCGGCAACGATCTTCAGCTCAGGAACAGCCATGTCGAGGACACAAAGTATTCCGTCACCGATCAGGAATGGTTTCGCACCGCCATCGAGACCAACGATGAACTCTGGGCTACCTTTACGACGCACCCCAAGGGCG
The DNA here is from genome assembly GCA_963742935.1 of uncultured Alphaproteobacteria bacterium. Taxonomy (GTDB): domain Bacteria; phylum Pseudomonadota; class Alphaproteobacteria; order Rhizobiales; family Xanthobacteraceae; genus Bradyrhizobium. The sequence continues at coordinate 70,914 of CAVUOI010000019.1, forward strand.
AGCGGCTGGCGGCCGCCTTCGCGGCGCCCATCGATATCGACAAGAAGCCCGCCGGCGTCATCGCCATCATCATCGAGCTGACGCGGGTGTCGAATTTCCTGTCGCAGCTGACGGTCGGAAAATCGGCCGGCGCCTTTATCCTTGAACGCAACGGCAAGGTGGTCGCTTCCCCCGATCCGAACGCCAGTGAGGCGGTGCCGCTGAAGACCGATCACCCGTTGTTTTCGGTCGCGGTCGAGGCGATGCAGAACGCCGACGCTTACAAGCCCGGTGAAGGCGAGCCGTTTAACACGACGGTGACGCGGGATGGCAAGGCGTATCAGGCGGTGCTGACGCCGATCTCGTTTCCGGGCTGGTCGCTGGTCACCGTCGTTCCCGAGTCGGAATTTCTCGGTCCGGTTCAGATGACGATCCGGAATCTGCTGATCGGCCTTGCATTCCTGATCGTGTTGGCCGGATTGCTGTCGGCATGGCTCGCCCAGCGCCTGATCGCAGCGCCCCTGATCAAGGTGGTCAACGAGATCAGGCATGTCGAGCGTTTCGACCTCGACAAGGTGGCGCGGCATCCGTCGCGGCTGACCGAGATCGAAAATCTTTCCGGCGCGATCGGCGACATGGCGCAGGGGCTCGCCGCGTTTCGCAAATATATCCCGGCCGATCTGGTCAAGCGGTTGATCAGCGACGGCACCGGCGCGCGCCTCGGCGGCGCGATACGGCCGATGAGCGTGATGTTCATCGATCTCGCCGGTTTCACCGGCATGTCGGAACGGCTCGGCGACCGCATCATTCCATTGTTGTCGCGCTATTTCGACGGCGTCTCGGTGCAGATCCAGAATCACAACGGCACCATCGACAAATTCATCGGCGATGCCGTGATGGCGTTCTGGGGCGCGCCGTCGCCCAACCCCGATCATGCCGTCGATTGCTGCCGGGCGGCGCTGGGATGCCGGCGTGCGATGGAGGAGGCGGGCCTTGTCGACGACCGCGGCGAGCCCGTCAGGATTCGCATCGGCATCAATTCCGGCGACATGCTGGTCGGCAACATCGGATCGGAAGTGCGGCTGAACTACACCGTCATCGGCGACGCCGTGAATATTGCGAGCCGGCTGGAAAGCACCAACAAGGCGTACGGCTCCACCATCATCATCGGCCCCGAAACGCGCCGGCTGGCGGGGGATAGCATCGTGGTCCGCGAACTCGACCGGCTGGCGGTCTATGGCCGGGCAGGGGGCTTGCAGATCTATGAATTGCTGGGCATGAGCGCCGAGCTCGACGGCAAGCCCGACTGGGCGGTTTCCTATGAGGCGGGCCTCGCCGCCTTCCGCGCGCGCGATTTCAAGGCCGCGATCGCGACGTTCGAGAACGTGCTGCGAACCCGTGACGATGCGGCGTCATCGGCGATGATCGAACGCTGTCGGCAGCAGATCGCAGATCCCGCTGGCGAAGACTGGGACGGCACGACGGTCGCCCGGACCAAGTAGACACTTGCGGCGCCGGCTTGCGCGACGTAGCGGTTTAGCCATAGATGCGGCGGTCGTGATGCTGCATGCCTTGGCCATCGATGAGAAAGCGTCCTGCGTTGAAAGTCCTGTTGACCCATACGCCGCAATCTCGCGTCCAGTATTATGGTGCGCGCAGCCTCGAGGGACTGCAGGCCATCGCGCAGGTCAAGCTGCATGAATCGGACGACGCGCTCGACGCCGCCGGGCTGATTAAGGCCGCGCGCGAGGTCGATATCATCGTCGCCGATCGCCTCACCGCCGGACCCGGCGAGATATTTCCGGCGCTGCCGAACTTGCGCGCCTTCGTTCGCTGCGCGGTCGATATCCGCAACGTCGACGTCGATGCCGCGTCTGCGGCCGGTATCCTGGTCACGCGAGCCGGACCCGGGTTCGTGCAGTCGGTCGCCGAACTGGCGCTTGGCTTCATGGTCGATCTGTCGCGAGGCGTTTCGCGCGCCACGGCCGACTATCATGCCGCGCGCAAGCCCGACATCGTCATGGGCCGGCAACTGGCCAGCAGCCGTCTCGGCATCATCGGCTATGGCAGCATCGGCCGCTATTTGGCCGAGATTGCCAGGGTGCTGGGCATGGAAGTTCTGATTGCCGATCCCTTTGCGGCCGTCAGCGAACCGGGTCTTCAGCATGTATCGCTCGACGATCTGCTGGCGCAATCTGATTTCGTGGTCTGTCTCGCTGTCGCCAACGAGCAAACCGAAAACCTGATCGGGCAGGCGGCGCTGGCGCGCATGCAGCAGCATGCCGTCTTCATCAACCTGTCGCGCGGCAATCTCGTCGATGAAGCGGCGCTGTCGGCGGCTCTGCGCGAGAACCGCATCGCGGGCGCCGCGATGGATGTCGGCCGTGCGCCGGACCAGATGCCGTCGCCGGAGCTGGCGAAATTGCCCAACGTCATCGCTACCCCGCATATCGGCGGACTGACGCCGCCGGCGATCGAGAGCCAGTCGCTGGAGACAGTCCGGCAGGTCGAGACGATCATTGCAGGCGAGGCGCCGGTGGGCGCCGTCAACGCCGACCGCTGGACGCGCCGTCCATGAACAATGACCTGCCATGTTGTTATGACCGCTGGACAAGTTTGCCGCGTCAGGCTCAAAGTTGATGATCAAACCCCGCCCACGAGCCGGGGAGAACGACACGGACGCCTGCAGCCAATGACGGGCGCCGCAAAGGGAACAGGAAGCGCATCACATGACCTTCAAGCACATGGCCATTTCACGTCGTGACGTATTGTTGGGCGGCGCCGGCGCCGCGGGCGCCTTAGCATTTTCGTTTCCAGTCCCCGCCATTGCCCAGTCGGAACCGATCAAGGTCGGCTGCCTCGCTGCGATGACCGGTCCGAGTTCGGCGCCGACGATCGGCTTCAACCGCGGAGTCAATTTTGCGGTGGATGCGATCAACGCCGGCGGCGGCGTCAAGGGCCGCAAGATCGAACTCTTCATGCGCGATACCCAGGGCGACCCAACCAAGGCGGTGAACGCCACGCAGGAACTGATCAGTCAGGCCAAGGTCCATGCCATCTGGGGCCCGCTCAATTCCGGCGAAGCGCTGGCGACCACACCGATCATGGCGCGCGCCAAGATGCCGGATATTCACCCTTGCGTTGTCGAGACCTTGATCGACACCACCAAGTTTCCGAACGCCTTTCGCATGGCGCCGTCGAACAGCCAATGGGATGACGCGGTCCGCAATTATTGCCTCAAGATCCTCAAGGTAAAAAAAGTCGCCGTGATCGGCGATACCACCGGCTATGGCGTGACCGCTGTCGGCGCTTCGGTCGCGGCATTCAAGAAGGATGGTGCCGACGTCGTCTATCAGGCCAACGTCGACGCCACCCAGCCCGACATGACGCCGGACATGCTGCGCGCCAAGAACGCCGGTGCCGAAGTGATCGTGGTGTGGAGCGTGTCGACCGGCATGGAAGCGCGCATGTTCAACGTTCGCGCCGCGTTGAACTGGGACGTGGCCTTTGTCGGTCACCCCTCGATGGCATCGGGCGAACTCGCCGGCCTCGTCGAAAAGCCCGCCAACTGGAAGAAAGTTTACGCCATCGGCTACAAGAGCTGCAGCTATGACGCCGCCGGCAAACTGCCGCCGAAGAGCGAGGACCTGGTCGCGCGTCTCACCAAGGCCAATGTGGTGCTCAGCGATACACTGCTGTGGTGGGTCGCCGGTGGCATCGATGCGGTCGAACTGATCGCCAAGGCCGTTGCGGAGAGCGGATCGACCGACAGTGCGGGGATCATCGCCTACTGGAACACGCTGTCGAAATATCCCGGCTATTTCGGCAATTACAGCTTCTCGCCCACGCAACATAACGGCTATCCGACCGAAGAGATCGTGATGTCGGAAGCCTCCACCGCCAAGAACGGCACGTTTGCACTAGCGCCGGGATATACGTGATCGACGGAAGAGGGCGCTAGCACATGCTCGCCTCGATCATCGCTTCCGGACTGGCGGCGGGCGCGATCTACGCGCTCGTCGGCGTCACCTATAACACCATGTTCTCGACCTCGCGGGTGATGAGCTTTACCGCGGGCCAGCTTGCGATGCTGGGCGGCGTGTTCGGTTCGTTGTTCACGCTGAAGATGGGCATGCCGCTTCTCGTCGGCTTCCTGCTGACGCTGCTATGTTGTGCCATCATCGGGATCATCACTGAATTCGTCGCGGTGCGCCCGGTGCTGAAAAGCCTCGACCAGCATCTTTACGTGCTTTCGACATTGGCGGTCGCGCTGATGATCCAGCAGGTCACGGCGATCAAATGGGGCACCGAGCCGCAACCGTTCCCGCGTTTGTTCGGCATCGGCAGCGGTGTCTGGGACGAAAAGTTCTGGCTTCCAGTCGTCGCGTGCGCGATCACCATCGTCGCCCTCGAATATCTCTATCGCCGCACGCTGGTTGGGCGCGCCTTCGTCGCGATCGCAGAGGATAATTTTGCGGCGCGCGCGCTTGGCCTGCCCGAACGTAACCTTCGTGTCGCCAGCTACGCGCTGGCCGGCGTGATCGGCGGCGTCGCAGGGTTTTCCGGCGGCGAGCTGCTGCTGGCGTTTTTCGCCAATGGCGCGCTGCTGAACTTCTACGGCTTTGTCCCGGTGGCGCTCGGCGGGCTCGGCAATAACAGAGGCGCCATCGTCGGCGGATTGGCGCTCGGCCTGTTCCAGCAGGCGGCGAATTTCCTGGTCGGCGGTATCTTCTCGTCGGTCGCGGTCTTCACGCTGTTCATCGTGGTCCTGCTGGCGGCGCCGCAGGGGCTGTTCGGCGCTTCCACGGCGCGGAGAGTGTGATGACAACAGTCACCGCAGTTCCAGCGCCTAACAACTCCGGCAGCATCCGGGCGGCGTTGCCGCAGATCGCGCCATTCCTCGGCATCCTTGCCGTGGCGATCATCCTGCCATTCGTCAGCAACGACTACTGGGTGCTGATCGGCACCCGCGCGGCGATCTATTGGGTGCTGGTCTCCGGCCTCAATTTGGTGGTCGGGTTCGCCGGGCATCTGGCGATCGGCTATGTCGCGCTGCTGACGCTCGGCGCCTACACCACGAGCGTACTGGTGGCGGGCAATGTCATGCCGCCGGTGCCGGTATTTGCGGCATTGCCGATGGCCGGCGTGGTCGGTGCGGTATTCGGCGTGATCGTCGGCCTGCCGGCGTTGCGGTTGCGAACCTTCTATTTCGCGATGTCAACGCTGGGTTTCGCCACCATCGTGACGCAGATCGCACTGGCGTGGCAGAGCGTCACCGGCGGCGGTATCGGCATCGCCGGTCCGGAATTCCCGGCGCCGTTCGACACGGCGTGGGGCTTTTATGCGCTGTGCATCGCGATCGCGGCCCTCACCACCTGGTTGAGCGCCAACGTCGCCCGCAGCCGGTTCGGCCGCGCGCTGATTGCGGTGCGCGACGCCGAAGTGGCGGCGGAAGCCACCGGCATTTCCAAGCCGAAGATGCTCATCGCAATCTTCCTGTTTGCCGGCGCGCTGGCTGCCATGGCGGGTGGATTGTTCGCGACCCTGCAGACCTACATCACGCCCGATGCTTTCACCTTCGACTTGTCCGTCCTCTTTTTCATCGCGATCCTGATCGGCGGTCGCGGCTCGATCCTGGGGCCGATGCTCGGCACCATCATCCTGACCATCCTGCCGGAGATCGCGGCGCCATTGGCGGCGTGGTCGACATTCCTCTACGCGGTGTTGCTGCTGGTTATCGTGCTGGTCATGCCCGGCGGCATCGCAGCACTGCTGGATTTTCGCAACCGCCGTCCGCTGGCCAGCAACCGCGCCATCGTGCCGCGCCCGGCGGCACTGGCCGACATCGTGCGCAAGCGCACCGGCGGCAGCCTGCTGACGCTGCGCGGCATCGCCCTGAGTTTTGGCAATGTGCGCGCCATCGATGGCCTCGATCTCGACGTCGCGCCGGGCCGGATCCACGGCCTGATCGGCCCCAACGGCAGCGGCAAGACCACGACGCTCAACGTGATCTCGGGCTACTACGCCGCCCAGGCCGGAAACATGACCCTCGGCGGCGATGCGCTGCCACCGGGCGAGCCGACGTTGCGCGCCTATCGCGGCATCGCCCGCACGTTTCAGACCCCGCGCGTGATCGGCGAGGCCTCGGTGCTGCAGAACGTCATGATCGGCGGCTCGATCGAGGGCAGAGCGAGCTTTGTCGAGTCGATGCTCGCGCTGCCGCGCAACGCGCAGGATGAGCGGATGCTGGCGGCCAAGGCGCGCGCGTTGCTCGGCGTCGTCGGGCTGGAGTCGCTGGCGGAGGTCCGCGCCGACCGTCTGCAGCACAGCGAGCTACGTTTTATCGAGATCGCCCGCGCGCTGATGCTCGATCCGGATTTCCTGCTGCTGGATGAGCCTGCCGCCGGCCTTTCCAACGACGAGATCGAACGGCTGGCCGGGTTGATCAAGGCGATCTGCGCCCGCGGCACCGGCGTGCTGCTGGTCGAGCACCATGCCGACCTGATCTTCGACATCTGCCATCAGGTCACCGTGCTCAATCTCGGGCGCACGCTCGCCGCCGGCACCCCGGCCGAGATTCGCGTTCACAAGGAGGTGGTCAGTGCTTACCTCGGCGGCTGAACCCCTGCTTTCGGTGCAAGCACTGGAATCCGGCTACGGCAAGATCCGCGTGCTGCATGGCATCGATATCCAGATCGCGGCCGGCGAAGTGGTTGCCTTGCTCGGCCCCAATGGCGCGGGCAAGACGACGCTGCTGCGCGCGCTGTCGGGATTGCTGCCGGTCAGTTCGGGACAGGTGCGTTTCGACGGCCGCGACATGACCAACGCGACACCGCGCGAGGCGGGGCGTGCCGGCCTGGTCCATGTGATCGAGGGCCATCGCGTCTTCACGCAGATTTCCGTCACCGACAATCTTTTGATCGCCGGCTACGATCTGCCGCGCAGCGAACGCGCCGGCAGGGTCGAGGAAGCCCTGTCGTTTTTCCCGGAGATCGCCGAGAAACGCCACGAGCGCGGCGGTGCGCTCAGTGGCGGGCAACAGCAGATGCTCACGGTAGCCCAAGGCCTGGTGCGGCGCCCGCGGCTGTTGATGCTGGACGAACCCTCGGCCGGCCTGTCGCCGGTGCTGGTCGATCGCGTGCTCAACGTGATCGCCCAGTTGCGCAAGCAGGGCACCGCGGTGCTGCTGGTCGAACAATTGCTGGAAAAGGCGCTGGCCGCCGCCGATCGCGTCTATGCGCTGGTGCAGGGCAATATCGTGCTGGAAGCGCCGACCAGCGAGAACAACCTGCCGCAACGGCTGGAGCGCGCCTATTTCGGGCACGAGAGCCACGCGTCGGCGACGGGGTGAAGACATCAGCGAAAGATGCTGACCCTGAAGTCCTGCAGCGGGGCAGTGACTGCCTATCGCCGCCGCTCTTTGGCGGTCACCTGTGCATCAACGTAGCCGGCAACATGCAGGTGTTGTCGCCGAATTGTCCGCTACACGGTGCGGCCGGCGATCGGTGGCAATGCCGACAAAGTGGCCTCCACGTTGATAATTCCGTTTCCGAGACGTTCGTTTGGTAATGGACCTTCGGTCTTTCGCGCATGGTCGTTGAGCACTTGCTTCAAACCGTCAGGGGAAAGGACCGTATGGTCCCATCCGCTGCGAATTGCCGCGACAATGCCCGCAGCCACCCCACAGGCGGCCGATGTGCCGGTGTTGGCGATATAGGGGGACCCGGGTGTGGTGACAAATGATCCGTTTGTATTGCCGGTGAATGCATCGCCGGCGTCTCGGAAGTAACTCGGAGCACAAAGATCCGGCTTGTCTGGCGAGAGCCGGAGTTGTCCCGGCCCCTGCGACGAGCTTCCAATCCAACGCGCATCGGTCCGGACCGCACTCACCGTCAAAACCTTCTCGTGAGAATTCGCGCCGAAAATGCTTGTTCCAGGGCCAACGTCGTTCTTCCCGCAACGTCGGTCAGGACAGAACTGTCCGCAGTTGCCGGCGGCGAAGATGACGTCGATTGCGCTGTCCACGACCGTTTGAATCGCTACATTGAGCGGGTGGTCCGGATTTTCCGTATAGTCGCCGAGAGGCACCTCGGCGCTTCGGTTGAATATCGACCACGCGTTTACCAGCAGCCAGGGTCCGTTCCATGGCGGAATCGATGTCGCACGCAGGAATTCGATCAGCAACTTCAGTTGGTACAGGACATGCAGCGCATGGCTTACGAAGCCCTGGACATTGGTAATTCTCGCTGGAATGAGCGGCACGTCGTAAAAGGTTGCGTCGGGCGCGGCGTCGGCGATATTTCGAACGATCATCAAGCCGTGACCGGCTTTGGTCGCGCCTGGGTTGACCGATCCATTCGCCAGTCCGCCGCCGAATTTCAGCACTCTCGACGCGTCAAATCCTTGATCAATGACGACAATGTTGACGCCATTCCCGGTCAGGCCTAGTGGCCTCAGAGCGCCGGCGCCCGTCAGCAATCTGGCCGCATTTCTGTCGCCGAACAGCAGCTGGTCGATATTCGAGGGGCAGAAATATTCTGTCGCGGCGAGAGAGGGATCGGCCCCGACCCACAGGATGGGCCAAGGGCTTTTTTCTCGTTCTGCGCGGTCGTTCGCGTCTTTGACGGCTTTACGAAACTGCTCCACCTCATCAAGCGGAATGCCGAGAGAAAATACCAACTCCTCCAACAAGGGTAGCTCGGTCGGTGGCTTTGTCGAGAGCCGAACTTGCCAATTCCTTGAAGGTATTTCAAGAACCTCCAAGCCTCCTTTGTAGTCACCCAGCAGTTTACGTATCCACAATGCTATCCTCGCAAAAGGTGGTTGGTCTCCCTTGTTTCCCGGGTCATTGAAAAAATCGCGGCGACGGACCACCAGTACCTGCCTGATCATGTCGGCAACTCCTCTTTCTGCGACGATCAACGTCGGCGACAAAAATCGCAATCGAACAAACGCAGAGGTCTTCACATATCTTTACTGCCATTCAAGCGGCGCGACGGCAACGAGCGCTTGGACAGACGCGCACGTCAGCAAAATCGTCGCGGCTTCATCGCCGAGGAATCGTCCGGCCTTGCTATCGGAGGGATAGTGAAGGCCCAACACTTCCCTGTTGCGGGCCACGCGTTGCGCAAGGCGTCGCAGCGGCGTGCTGTCGTCGTCCGTGGGGTCTGCCTTGGTACTTGCTGCCGCAGGCATAACTTCCTTGAGAACGCTGGCCAGTAAATATGATTCTGTGGCGTGGCCGCTTGGATACGCCGCGTGCCCGGGGACTTCGATCGGTGGCATGAGCGAAAGTGAAAGCTGCGAAGGGCGCGGCCGAGGCTTTAGCGGTGTAGTTGCCGTCGGCAAGCTCGGGTGGAACTTGTAGTGCATCGCCACGAATTGGCCGACACGGAGAGCGATTTGCGCCAGGCGGTAAGTTGCGGGATGGGAAGACCTGCTGAACATCAGCAATCCTTCCCAATACGCGCAGATATTATTGCGTTGCGCCAGAGCTTCCGACATCACGCCTGGACGGTAGTCCACCAGCTCCAGAAGCTCGTCCAGCTCCCTCTTAAGGGCTGCTCCCGTCGGGATCGGGGCCTCAGTCTGGAGATCGATGGTGTCCCAGCCTGGCTCTCGGGCAAACTCAGTCAGCGCAACAATGGAAAAATGAAAATTGCTCCAGGCGGAGTTTGGAAACCCGCCAATTGTCGTGTTTGAGAAGGTCGCAGGTGGCCACTTGCTTCCTCTGAACCAGTCTTCGCCAGGAAGTTTTGTCAAACCCGGTGAAATGCCGATTGGACGGATCAGTGGTGATCTTCCGCCGCCCGATGCTCCTCCGCCTGCGCCATCTGCGCCATCTGCGCCGTCTGCGCCATCTGCTCCATCAGCCGGTCCAAATGATCTCATCTCATTTCTCCCCGTTGAACTCGGCTGATTTTCGCTCTCAGGTCATTCCGGGAGTCCAGCCGTTCTCAAATGCTGCATGTATCGCTCTTTGATCTGCTCATGACGAAAGGGTTGCCGGGTCCGTTCGTAAATTTTCAGTCGAAACTCTGGCTCTATCTGAATTAGCTTGGCCGCGACCTCGCGCGCTTCTTCCAGTTGTCCGAGGCCAACCAGGCCCGCGATCAAAACCCTATGATTGGCAGTGTACAAGGCGTTCTCTTCAAAGGACATCCGTCCCCATTTCACCGACTCTCGGAAGTCGCCCTTTGCGTAGTATGCGAGGTTCAGAAACATGTAAAAAATGAAAAGATTCTGATCGAAAGGCGAAAGACGCAAACCGTACTCTGCGCGCCGGACGGCCTCGTCAGCGTCGCCTGTATAGCTCAGTGTGGCGCTCGATAATATCCACGCGACGGCGTGGTTGGGGCATGCTGCGAGCGCTCGATCCAAATATATCATAGCGCCATCGTATTCGTGAAACAGAAACGATTTCACGTGACCGAAGGTCGCGAGGGCGAGCGCGTTCTGTCCATCCAGCTCGATCGCTCGTGTGGCCAGTTGAGAGGCTCTGACCGCATCCTCGCTAGGGTTGGGAGACCAGCCCTGACCGACATACATGCTATGCCACCGCGCCGCCCACGCAACAGGCATGGCAAAGTGCTGATCTTCGGCAATTGCCTTGTCGAGGAATTCACGCGCTTTCAGAAATGTTTGTTTGTCGAGGCTGTTGATGAGCTGTATGCCCCTGAGAGCGTAGTCGTATGCGGTGAAGCTTTCCGGCTGCTTTCGCATCGCGTTACGCAGTTCGCTGTTGCGGACTTTTGGCGCTATCCCGGCAACTATCTTCCGGACGATGTGGTCCTGAAGATCGAATAACTCGCCGGGGGCAACTTCCACCGCGTCGCCCCAAAGTGTCTCCATGGTCTCGGAGTCGCATGCCTGAATTGAAACCCGGACCAAACGCTCCGACCTCCGAACGCTTCCAAAGACGACGTAGCGCGCACCGAGAGATCGGCCGACCTCACGGGGATCAGGGCTGCTGCCACGGTACTTGATGGTCGAGGCACGCGAGATCACGAAAAGTTCGCGCAAGCCGGCGAGGGACACGATGATGTCTTCAACGATGCCGTCGGCGAAATAGTCATCTGCCGGATCGCCCGCAAGATTTTGCAGCGGCAGGACGGCTATGGAGGGAAGGCTCTCCCGATGGCGGCGACTCGGAACGGCGATCGTCGGCGTGTCCACGCTGACTGTATAAGCCCGCACCGGCTTTTCCAGGTTCTTGAGTTGGAGATAGCCAAGCTCTCGCGTTTGTCTTCCTACGGTGCCGCGTACCACGTCGTATACGGACTCGGACAACAGCACGCTGCCAGGCTCGGCATGCTCCTGCAATCTTGCAGCCACGTTTACGCCGTCGCCGTAAATGTCGGATTCCGTGACGATGATGTCTCCCAAGTTGATTGCGATACGCAAAGCGATGGAAGGCGGGTGTCCGCCGCGCTCAATTTGAACCGACGGCACCAATCGCTGGATGTCCTGGGCCCATTCGACCGCATCAAGCGCGCTGGAAAACTCGGCAAGAACGCCATCGCCGGTCAATTTGACCAGCCTGCCGCGGTATTGCGATATACGAGGGCGTATGACCTCGTTGAGAATTTTCATCCATCGCAGATGCGTATGATTTTCATCACTGGACATCAACGCGGTGTAGCCAACGATGTCTAGGAATGCGACGGCCGCCAACCGTCGGCTAATCCGGGCTTCGACGGCGTCTTCGTCATGCGGAGGCAGAACATAGGAAGGGGTATTTGCCTCGAATTCCGCCGGAAGTGGCATAACTGCCCCGGGTTTTATCGTTGCGCTTTTCGCAGGCCAATAACTTAAGCTAATAGCCTGCCAGCTTTCCCTGACCCTTGCAACCAGCTTTCCTGCACGTGCAATATGTCCTTCGTGAGGTTCTTGCGATCGGCGGCTGGCGCACGATCCGTGCCTCTATCTAATCGTTGCCATCCTTTCGTGCCCAATACAAAAGCACTTGATTGTCGGCGCGCTGAGTCAATTTGACGCTTTTTGATACACCCCAGGCCAATGGTTGCTGATGAAGCGGTATGTAGCCGTAGTCGTCGAGAACGATCTGAAAGGCCTGCTTGGCAAGCTGGTTACGTTCGTTCTCGTCGATTTCGACCCGTATCCTGTCCGCCAAAGCGTCGACCGTCTTGTTGCAGTAGCCGCCGAGGTTGGCTTCTCCTCGCGAGCTCGACGGATTGTCGCGACAGCCCATGAGGTCATAGAGCACGCTGTTGGCATCCAGTGTCGTGGGTACCCATCCGAACAGATAAAATGACGTCTTGAAGCCTCCCGGCTTCAGCACCTTGGCAAAGAAATGCTGTTTGGGTTGAGCCATGAGAGATACCTTGACACCCACGCGCGCGAGCATGCCGACCACGGACTGGCAGACATCAGCGTCGTTGACGTAACGATCATTCGGGCAATCCATTCCCACTTCGAAACCGTCCGGATAGCCGGCTTCGCCGAGCAGTCTCCTGGAGCGATCTGGATCGAACGACGGACGAACAAAATCGGCCGATAGTTTGAATAGCTCGGGCGCTATCATCAACGTGGACGGCGTCGACGTGTTGCGCATCACCCGCGTCTTGATCAACTCGACGTCGATTGCCCTGAACATGGCTTCACGGACACGAATGTCCTTGAACGGATTTTTTCCCTTCACGCTCGAGAACAGTAGCTCGTCGCGACTCTGATCCATTCCCAGGAAGATCGTGCGCAGTTCGGGCCCGGTAATCACTCTGGCGTTGGCGCTTGCCCTGATACGATCGATGTCTTGCAGCGGCACCGGTTCGATCACGTCGATGTCCTTGGCAAGTAACGCCGCGACGCGGGTGGCGTCGGACTTGACCGGGGTAAAGATGATTTCCTTCAGATTATGCTCGACAGCCTTGTGCCACCAGTTTGGATTCGGTTTGAACACGGTACGCACGCCGGGCTGGTGGCTCTCCACCATGAAAGGCCCGGTACCGTTTGCATGCAGCGATGCGTAGCTTGGCGATGTGGCGGAGGCCGGCGTTGGTTCAGAGGAGTTGTTGGTCTCGGCCCATCTCTTGCTCATGATGTACCAGGTAGCCCATTGGGTGATCAAAATGGGATCTGGGGTTTTGAGTACAAAGTCGACCGTGTAATCGTCGACTTTCACGACTTGAGCTTCCACCGGCATGCGGGTTTGCATGTTGGAGCCCTTGGCGCGGACTCGGTTCGCGGAGAACACAACGTCGTCAGCCGTGAAATCGTCGCCATTGTGGAATTTCACGCCGCGGCGCAAGTGAAAACGCCATCGGGTCGGCTCTGGTGTATCCCAACGCTCCGCCAAGGCCGGAAAGATGTTCAGGTCCTTGTCGCGAGCTATCAGTCCTTCATAGACATGGCCGAGATGGGCGAGGGTCGTGACTTCATTGAGCGTGTAGGGATCGAGCGACTTCAGGTCTCCCTGATTGGCGTATCGCAAAGTCTGGGTCGATCCAGGCGCCGCCAGAAATAGCGGAATGACGGCCAACGCGAAAACGGTAGGACGGAACAGCATTTTACCTCTCCGAGATATGTATGCTTGCTAGCCCGCAGGAGTTCGCCTCATCTCCATCAGTAACTTCCAGTCTCTATTCAATAGCATCGCGCGCTGCCGCCCACCAAGGCGATGTACGCCACGGACCGTTCCGCATTCCTGCTATTCGTCGCGGTCAAGGGCGATCCGGGATGCAGGTTGGAATTCTCGCGGATATCAGTTTCTCGCAAGGCCTGCGGTTTGTACGGTCTTCGATGACGGTAGCGGCAGAATAATCAAACCAGGAAAATATGCGCCCGTACTTGTGGGCTCTGCCTCGGTCATGCGACCCTGTGACGCGGATGCGACGGGGACTGCAGACGAGAGCTCATCCAAGGAATAGCTGAAGTGCCGACACGTCGAAACAATCCTGCAGAACATGGCTTCTGATGCTTCTTCCCTTCTTCTACGGCTGGCTCATCGTCGCGGTGACCTTTGTCACCATGGCGATCGGCGTCAACGCACGGACCGCGTTCTCACTGTTTTACCCGCCGATCATTTCCGAGTTCGGATGGGAGCGCGGCGTCACCGCGGGCGCCTTCTCCTTCGGCTTTGTGGTATCGGGCGCTGTCAGTCCGCTGATCGGGCGCATGATGGATCGTTTCGGTCCGCGCGCGGTGATGGAGCTTGGCGTCGCGCTGATGGGCTCAGGCCTGCTGCTCGCGCCGCTGACGACGCAGCCCTGGCATCTCTATCTCACCATCGGCGTGCTGGTCGGCGCGGGCAGCGTGTGCCTCGGCTATTCCGGCCAGTCGCTGTTTCTGCCGAACTGGTTCATCCGCCGCCGTGGGCTCGCCATCGGGCTGGCCTTTGCCGGCGTCGGCATCGGCTCGGTGACCCTGCTGCCCTGGGTGCAGCACATGATCGAGCAGACCGGCTGGCGCACCGCCTGCACCGCGATGGGCATCCTGGTTCTCGCGGTTCTCGCGCCGATCAATCTGCTGCTGCGCAAGCGCCCCGAGGATATCGGCCTGCTGCCGGATGGCGACGCCGCGCCGTCGGCGACATCGGCCGCACCTCGCTCCAACATCGTCGACCCCGTCTGGGCCGCCACCGACTGGACGCTGCGCCGCGCGCTGCGCACCGCGCGCTTCTGGTGGATCTCGCTGGGTTACTTTTGCGGCCTCTACATCTGGTACGCGGTGCAGGTGCACCAGACCAAATTCCTGCTCGACGTCGGCTTTAGCGCGAACGTCGCGGTGTGGGCGCTCGGCGTCGTGAGCCTGCTCGGCATTCCCGGCCAGATCTGGCTCGGGCATCTGTCCGACCGCATCGGTCGCGAATGGATCTGGGCCATCAGTTGTCTCGGCTTTGCGATCTGCTTCGCCGCGCTGATCGCCCTGAAATTCGCGCCGGTGCTGCCGCTGGTCTATCTCATGATCTTCACGCAAGGAGCACTCGGCTACGGCCTGACGTCGATCATGGGCGCGGTGGTGCTGGAAATCTTCCAGGGCAAGCAATATGGCAGCATCTTCGGCACCATCATGCTGGCCGCACTGGCCGGCGGCGCGGCGGGCCCGTGGGCGACCGGGCTGCTGTACGATCTTTCGGGCAGCTACACGATAGCCTTTGCGATCGGCATAGCCGTCAGCCTTCTTTCGGCGATCGCGATCTGGCGCGCGTCGCCGGGCAAGGTGAGGGCGGTCGCGGGACAGATGCACAAGGTTCAAGCGAGCGGCGGCCAAGCGTAATGAGGACAATTCATGCGCGTTCCAGATTTGTCAGCCACACGCTCAATTTCGTAACGCTCCCGATCACGGCTCATCGCGCGCTTGCTTCAACTTCAAACGTCGTTTTCAGCACCTCCGCACCGTCCCGCATCACCCGGTACGTCGCGCTGTAGCGCCCCGCCGGCCAAGCCGCCTCCGTGCGCTTCTTTCCTGCGATGACGAGGAACTGCGCCTTGTCCCGGTCCAGCGCGGGAAGGGTGTTGGTCGCGACGGCAGCGCCGCCTGGGTCTTGCACCGTGAGCGATTGCTGGTCGCCGGACTGCAGGCCGATCGCCCTGACATAGGCGACGAGCGCATCCGAAGCCGTTGCGACCGGATGCTTGCCGATCTCACCTGATTCAATCAACTCCATCGTCGGTGCGATCCCGGCAAAGCCGTAATCGATGATCTCACCGCGCCGGTACTGCATCTGCTCGCCGAGCGAAGCAGCCCACAGCGATCGGCCGCCGCCGCAGGAATTTTCGGGCGCGCCATAGGCAAAGGGGTCCACGATCTTTCCGTTGTGACGCACCGTGAAGTGAAGATGAAAGAATTCGGTATCGCCTGATAGCCCGACCAGGCCGATCGGCTGCCCGGTCTTCAGTCGATCGCCGGGCTTGACCCGGACGCTGCCCTTGGCCATGTGGCAATACTGCGTGCGCCAGCCGTCGGCATGCTCGATCAGCACGCCGTTGCCGCACTCCTTGCCGGCGATCGGCGGCTTTCCCGCGGTCCTGATCGAAACGTCTTCCATGTCGTTTCGCCCGCCGACGACGCGCCCCGGTGCGGCGGCGAGCACCTCGACGCCCTGTCGCTGTATTTCCAGGTTCCGAATTCGGATGTCGGTGCCGTCGTGACCGTCATAGCTGCGTCCGCCGCAGCGATAGTCACGAACCTTGCCCGAGGCGTCGTGATCGACGTAATTCTGAAAGAAGCAGCTCACGCCCGGCCGGCACTTGATCGGCAGCGCGAGCGAAATGGTTTCCTCGGCCTTGGCCTCAACCCCCGCGACAAGACATAGCGAAATCAACACGGGGAATTTCAGCCGCGGCCATCGGCGCAGGGAATGTGTCGCATGCATGGTATCGGCGCTCGCAGTCATCCGCTCAAATTAGCGGGACCTGATGACTTTCGCGAGGCGAAGATTCTCGTCAGCTCGATGAAATTCCCATCGCCCTCTGCAGGTCGCCGATGGCGCGAAAAAAGCTGCCTGATGGCGTGGTCTCGGGATCGATCAGGCGGTGCAGGCGAAAGCCGTCTTCCAGCGCCAGCACCAGCGCGCCGGCCCAGCCCGGGTCGAGAATGGTCGTCCGGCCGCTGTTTTTCGCCGTGGTCTCGATGATGTCGGCGACCAGCTTGCGCCGGGCGCGCAGCCGCTTGGCGAGTTCGGGCCGCCGCTTTTCGGCGCGCGCCACGAACAGGATCATTTCCATATGCAACAAAGGAGAGCGGCCGAGTGGATCCTGCCGGCTGCTGCCCATGGTCTTCAGCGCCTCGATGAAATCCGCCAGGCTTTTGTGTCGCTCCAGCAGATCGCGGATGCGCGCGATCGATTGCTCGACGTGATCCTCGAGCATGGCGATGATCAGTTCGTCCTTGCTATTGAAGTTCGAATAGAACGCGCCGCGCGTGAAGCCGGCTGCCGCCGCGATCGTCTCGATGCTGGCGCCGCCGATACCCTGATCTTCGAACACCCGCGCCGCCGCCTCGAACAGCTTTTCGCGGGTGTCGTCCCTGGTCGGCCTGGTTCGAACTCTTGACATCCAGCCAGTTTAGGCGAGAATGCAACTCAATACAACAATGTATCGAGTTTCATCGATCGACCGGGAGAAAACGCGCTGAACGGCGCGCAGCCAGTAAACCAGTTGAGGTCACCATGAACGAGCATGTTCAGACTGCCGCCAGCGCGCCGTTGTTCAATCCGCTGTCGCCGGAATTCATCCGCGATCCCTATCCGCATTACGAGCGGATGCGCACCACCGACCCGATTCACCTGACGCCGCTCGGCATGTACGTCGCCAGCCGCAACGCCGAGGTCAGCCTCGTGATGCGCGACAAGCGGTTCGGCAAGGATTACGTCGAGCGCACCATCCGCCGCTACGGCCCCAAGATCATGGATGAGCCGGTATTCCGCAGCATGAGCCACTGGATGCTGCAGCAGGATCCGCCGGATCATACCCGCCTGCGCGGGCTGGTGGTGAAGGCGTTCACCGCGCGCCGGGTCGAGGACATGCGCCCGCGCATCCAGCAGATCGTCGACGAGACGCTCGATCGGATCATCCAGCAAGGCAGGATGGACCTGATCGAGGATTTTGCCTTCCGCCTGCCGGTGACCATCATCTGCGACATGCTCGGAATTCCCGAGGAGCATCGCGAGATTTTCTATGCCAGCTCGCGCGACGGCGGACGGCTGCTCGATCCGGTGCCGCTGTCGCCGGAGGAGATCAAGGAGGGCAACGCCGGCAATGCGATGGCGGCGATGTATTTCCAGCGACTGTTCGAGCTGCCGGCGCAAGAGCCCGGGCGACGACCTGACGACCCAACTGGTGCAGGCGGAGGAGGACGGCTCCAAGCTCACCAACGAAGAGTTGACCGCCAACATCATCCTGCTGTTCGGCGCCGGCCACGAGACCACCGTCAACCTGATCGGCAACGGCCTGCTGGCGCTGCATCGCAACCCCGACCAGCTTGCGCTGCTGAAGGCCAGGCCGGAACTGATCCCGAACGCGATCGAGGAATTCCTGCGCTACGATTCCTCAGTGCAGACTGACCGGCCGGGTGGCGCTGGAAGACATCGGCGACATCGGCGGCAAGGGCATCCCGAAGGGTGAGAGCGTGCTGTGCCTGCTGGGCTCGGCCAACCGCGATCCGGCGGTCTATCCCGACCATCCGGACAAGCTCGATATCACGCGGCCGAACATCCGCCCGCTATCCTTCGGCGGCGGCATCCATTTCTGCCTCGGCGCCCAGTTGGCGCGCATCGAGGCCGAGGTTGCGATCTCGACGCTGCTGCGGCGGCTGCCGGACCTGAGGATGGATGACGCCGTCAATCCGGAATGGCGGCCGACCTTCGTGCTGCGCGGCCTGAAGCGCCTGCCGGCGAGCTGGTAGGCGGCCCCAGTACTTCCGACTTTGCTCTTCGCCCCGGCAAGGCATGGCTGGAGCATATGACGGTCTCGCGCTTGTGAGCGCGGTGTTGCTGCGTCGTCATGGCCGGGCTTGTCCGGCCATCCACGTTTTTTGACTTGGAAACCAAGACGTGGATGCGCGGGACAAGCCCGGGCATGCCGGGTTTGGGGATGCGCGAATCACGACAACGGCCGCTTATGTGATAGCAGCCCCGATGATCGGGGACACCTGTCAGCATGCCGCTGTGACTTCGCCGTACTTCCCTCTATATTCCGGGCAGCTCCGGGGCCGGGTTCGGCGTGGCGCGGCCTGCGCGCCGGGGCGGTTCAAAGGGAGATACCGTGCAGACGACGCTGCTCGGCCTGGCTATCGCCGTCATCATTGCGCTGATCGCCGCACTCGTCGGGCCGTTCTTCATCGACTGGAACCAGTTCCGGCCGCAATTCGAGGCCGAGGCGACCCGGATCATCGGGGCGCCGGTCCGGGTCGGCGGCAAACTCGACGCACGGTTGCTGCCGGCGCCGTCGCTGCAATTGCACTCGGTCGCGGTCGGCGGCGCCAACGATCTCGGCAAGGTTCGCGCCGACAAGCTCGCGGTGGAATTCAGCCTGGGCTCGCTGATGCGCGGCGAAGTTCGCGCCACCGAATTGACCATCAATGGCCTGTCGCTCGATCTCGGGCTCGATGCGAAGGGGCGGATCGATTGGCCGGCATCCACCGGAACGGTCAATCTGGCCTCGCTGGCGGTCGACCGGCTCAATCTCACCGGCCGCATCGCCCTGCACGACACGGCCAGCCGCTCGACGCTCGAACTCAACGACATCGCCTTCAGCGGCGATGTGCGTTCGCTGGCCGGCTCGGTCCGCGGCGACGGCAATTTCATGCTGAAGGGCGCGCGCTATCCGTTTCGTATCTCCTCAGGCCAGGGGCCGGACGGCAACGGCACCCGCGTTCATCTCAACATCGACCCCGGCGACCGTGCGCTGCTGGCGGATCTCGACGGCGTGCTGAATTTCGATTCGCGCAGCCCGCGCTTCGAAGGCGCGCTGACGCTGGTCGCGCCACCCGGCCAGAAGGGGCGAGGCAACGACCCGCCGTGGCGCATCGCAACCAAGATCAAGGCCGATTACTCGGTAGCGCGGCTCGACCAGATCGAGACCAGCTTTGGGCCCGAGGATCGTGCGCTGAAACTTGCGGGCAATGGCGAGATCCGGTTCGGTGCGGCGCCGCTGCTGCGTGCGGCGCTGTCGGCGCGCCAGCTCGATGCCGACAGGTTCTTCACCAAGGACAATGCCGCCGAGCCTGTTCGCGCGCTGCCGGCGTTGCAGGCGCTTGCCACGCTCGTTCCGCATCTGCCGATTCCGGTGCAGATCGAGCTGGCCTCGGAGCAGGTCATGCTGGGCGGACGCCCGCTGCAGGAAATTTCCGCCGAGGTGCACGGCGACGACAAATCCTGGAGCCTGCGACGACTGGAGTTTCGCGCGCCCGGCGCAACCAGGGTTTCGCTCAGTGACGCCGGCGCGAAGGACCTGGCGGCGGATCGTTTCAAGGTCGCACTCAATGTCGAATCGTCCGATCCCGAAGCGCTGTTGACCTGGCTTCAGGGCCGCGGCGATACCACCTATCGCAGCCAGAAGACGCTTCGGCTGCGCGGCGACGTGACGGTCGCGCCGGACGGCTTTGCCATCGACGGCATGAAGGCCGACATCGAAGGCGGCACGGTCGAGGGCAGGGCACTGGTATCGTACAAGCAAGCCGCCCAAGGCTCCCGGGTCGAGGCGGAACTGAAGGCGGAACGGCTCGATCTCGACGCCGCCACGGCCTTCCTAAAGTCGCTGGCGGGGCCGCAAGGCGATTGGCCGGATGAGGGCAAGCTGTCGCTCGATGTCGGCCGCGCCATTTCCGCCGGACAGGAACTTGCTCCGCTGCAGGCCCGGCTGGCCTACTCGCCCACAAAACTCTCGCTCGAAAATTTGAAGATCGGCCAGATCGAAAACGTGACCCTGGACGGCGCAGGCACTTTCGATCGCGTCAACGCCACCGGATGGTTCGCGCTCAATTCGGGCGCGGCCTCGCTCGACCGTCTGAACAGCCTGATCGTTCCCTTGTCGCCGGCGCTGGCGGCGCGGATCAATGCGATGGCGATGAGCCAAGGAGCAAGTCAAGGAACGAGCCAAGGAATTGCTCAGGGCCCGGCGCGGCTGAAACTGGCGGTCGATCTTGCCGCGATTGCCGGACAGCCCGATCGCGTTCAGGCGCGGGCCACGGCCGATCTCGACTCCGCGCTGCTCAAGGGCGTCATCACCATCACCGCAAGGCCTGCTGTTGCAAACGTGCAGGCCCTTGATCTGTCAGCGCTCCGCAACAGCGATATCGGGATCGAGTCGAAATTATCATCCGGGCAGGGGCGAGCGCTGCTCGTCCTGCTTGGCCTCGATCGCACGGTGGCGGCAGGCGACGGTCCGGCGCAATTCGAGGGCAGAGCGACGGGCGGGTGGGCCAGCCCGCTGCTGGTGAAAGCCAAGCTCTCGGGGACCGCGCTCGTGGCCGAGGCGGAAGGCGTCGCCGAACCATGGGCCCAGGAAGCCAAAGCAGGCCTCTCCCTGAAAGTGCGTGGCGCCGATTTCGGGCCGTTGCTCGATCTCAAGCCGGGGGATACGCTGGCGCAGAACATCAGCCTGTCGTCACGCCTGCAGGTCTCGGGCAACAAGTTGGCCTTCGACGATCTCGACAGCAGTTTTGGCGGTTCGCGCCTGCGCGGCAACGTGGCGGTAACGCTCGGCGAGGAGAAGGAGATCGAGGGCGAGATCGGCGTCGAGCAGTTTGCGCTGGCGCCGGCCTTTGCGCTCGCGCTCGGCGCCGCGGGACACGAGGTTGGTGAGCCGCTCGGCACCGGACTGGCGAAAGGCTGGCGCGGCAGGATCGCGTTCCAGGCGTTGCGCGGCCAGCTGCCGGGCGGCAGCGAATTGCAGCCGGTAAGCGGCGTCGTCAAAAGCGACGGCCAGTCGCTCAGCTTCGACGGCGTCAAGGGCATTATCGGCGGCGGCGAGGTCACCGCCAGTTTGGATGTGAAGCAGGGCGCGAACGGCGTCGCGTTGAACGCGAGCGTCCAGTTCGCCGGTGTCGACGGCACGGCGTTGCGCTATCGCAGCCTGGCGATGCCCGTCGGGCGCGTGTCGATGCAGATGACGCTGACCAGCCAGGGCCGCAGCGCCGCGGCGCTGGCAGGCGCGCTGTCCGGCAGCGGAACGCTGACGCTGGAGGCGGCAAAGATCGCGGGCCTTGATCCGCGTGCCTTCGAAGCGGCGGTGCGCGCCAACGACAGCGGGCAGGTCAAGGACGATGTCCGCCTGAAGCAGATCGTCGAGGCCGCATTGCCGGCCGGCGCGCTCGTGATTCCGTCCGCGCAGATTCCGTTCACGATCAGGGACGGCCGGCTTCGGGTCGGGGCGACGGCGCTGGACGGCAATGGGGTGCGGGCCACCGTCTCCGGCGGTTACGATATCACCGCCGATCAGGCCGATATCCGCGCAGCACTTTCGCTGACGATGACCACCGGGCGTCCCGAGATTCAACTGTTCGCCGTCGGCACGCCGGACGCGCTGAACCGCAGCGTCGATGTCGCGCCCTTGTCGTCCTGGCTGGCGGTGCGCGCGATCGACCACGAAACCCGCAGGCTCGATGCGATCGAACGGGGCGAGCCGCCGCCGCCGGCGCCGGCACCGATCGTGCTGCCCCCGGAGGGGGTGGTCCCGATTCCGGAAGCCGTCGCGCCGGCCGCACCGGCAGCCCCGAAGGGCGGCCGCGATAGGCGGCCTCCGGCGAAGAAGGCGGCATCGCCGCGCCCGCCGGTGGCGCCCGCCGCGAACGCGGCGCCCTCCGGCGCGGGCCAGCCACAAGTGGCACCGCTGCCACCGCCGATAGAGGTGCGTCCGGCGCCGGGCTCCGTGAGGCCAAAGCCGCGCCCGCCGCTGGCGCTAACGCCGCAGGTCGCCAACCCGCCGCCGCGTTCGAATTAGGTGCCGATGTAGGACGCCAGCTCATCGGGCGTGCCCTTCGGAAAAGCTTCTTTCAGATAGTCGAGGAATGCGGATACGCGGGCGCTCAACAGCCGTCGCGACGGGTAGAGCGTCCACAGGTTGATCTCTGGCCCGTCGACGTCGCCCCAATGCGCCAGCGTTCCGGCGGCGAGGTCGCGGCTCACCAGTGAGACCGGGAGACGTGCGGCGCCGACGCCCGCCCGGACCGCATCGCGGACCATGATGAGCGACGAGAGGCGAAGCACGGGATCGACCGCGATGCGCGATCTTCCAGTCGGCGACGTCACATCCCACACCGCAGCCTGCTCGGCCGATCCGCGCACGACGGCGGGAACACGCGAACCATCCGCCGGTCGTTTCAGGTCCGGGCTCGCGACGACGACGAGCCGATCGCGCAGAAAGATCCGTCCGACCAGGCTTTCGTCCGGATCCGGATTGACGCGGATCACTAGGTCGTAACCCTCCTCGATCATATCGACGGAGCGGTCCTCGGTCGTGATCTCGAGTTTCACTTCCGGATATTTCAATGCAAATCTGGCGGCGAGATTTCCCATTGCTGCTTGCGAGAAGAGCAACGGCGCGCTGATCCTCAATCTGCCACGCGGCTTGTCTCCACCTGACGCGATGGCGGCCGCGGCCTCGTCGAGCTCGGTCAGCAACGCCCCGGTTCGCTCGTAGAGCGCGCGCCCTTCCTGTGTGAGTTTCAAGGCGCGGGCGCCGCGTTCGAACAAGCGCAGGTCGAGGCTGCTCTCTAGCTCCGCAACCCGGCGGGACAGGGTCGCCTTCGGGCGGCCAGCGGCGCGCGCGGCCCGCCCAAAACCTCCGTGCCGGGCGACCAGGTTGAAATCGGCGAGGGCAATCAGGTCCATATGTTCCACCAGTGAGACGGTATGTCCAAATATACCGCCTATCGATCCAAATGTGGATCGATAGTTTCGGGTTGTCTCGAACCCCGGAGTGATCCCATGACCATCCTCGTTACCGGCGCCACTGGCACCGTCGGCCGCCATGTCATCGAACAACTCGTCAAGCGCGGCGCCGATGTCCGCGCGCTGGTCCGCGATCCCGCGAAGGCCAACCTCCCGGCCCGCGTCGCGGTCGCGCAGGGCGACCTGCTCGACGTCGACGCGATGCGCGGCGCGTTGTCAGGCGTCTCCACCCTGTTCCTGCTCAACGCCGTCGTGCCGGATGAATTCACGCAGGCGCTGATCGCGCTCAACCTGGCGCGGCAGGCGGGCATCGAGCGGATCGTCTATCTCTCGGTGATCCACAGCGACGCTTACGTGAACGTGCCGCACTTCGCCGGCAAGTTCGCGGTGGAACGGATGATCGAGAAGATGGGATTCAACGCCACCATCCTGCGTCCGGCCTACTTCATGAACAACGATCTCACGATCAAGGACGTCGTGACCGGATATGGCGTGTACCCGATGCCGATCGGCAGCAAGGGGCTCGCCATGATAGACGCGCGAGACATCGGCGAGATCGCGGCGATCGAGCTGATCCGCCGCGAGCAGTCGGTTACGCCGCTGCCGCTCGACCGCATCAATCTCGTCGGTCCGGATGGGCTGACCGGCGCGGATGTCGCCGGCATCTGGTCTGACGTGCTCGGCCGCCCGATCGCCTATCCCGGCGACGACACTGCTGGCTTCGAGAAGAACCTGCGGCAGTTCATGCCAAGCTGGATGGCATTCGACATGCGGCTGATGGCCGAGCGTTTTCTCACCGAAGGAATGATCCCCGAGCCAGGTGATGCTGCACGCCTGACGGCGCTGTTGGGCCGTCCGCTGCGCTCCTATCGCGACTTCGCTTCCGGGATTGTTGCCTTGGGCTGACAGGCTCCAATCATCCTGAAACACAGCGGAAGGGACGGCCTCTGGGCCCCGGTCGGTCGGCATGGAGCCGTCCCGGACCGGGGCCCAATCCTACTTTGCATGGGGTTGTTTTCGATGTTTTGTGTTTGGGCGTCCCATGGGCGCCCCGCGCCCGCCTTTCGAAACATTAACTCCCTCGCCAGCGTCCTGTAATGGCCGACGTGTCAAACATTCGGCCGACCATCAGAGCGCGAGGTTTTGCCGTGGGCCGTGCGTTGGAATACAATTTGACAACGCTGCGCGTTTCGCGGGCCTATGTCAGCCTGCTGTCGCGCGCCGAAGGCAGTGCGACGGCGATTTCGCTGGCGTGGATCGGGGACTATGAAATTCGGATGCACGCGGCGCCGGCGACTGGTGCTGCAAAGCAGCCGCTGTTCGTCGTCGATATCTTTGACCACGACGCGCAACTCTGCATCGACAGCCGCGCCTGCTATGCGGTTGCGGAAGGCGCCGTCGCGTTCGACGAATTCTTGCGAACGCACGACAAGCCTCCGGTTTGCAAGCCTCCGGTTTGATGGTAGCGCGCTAGAGCGCGATCTCCCTTTCGATGCCGGAACGGCCGCCAATTTGACATGCATTGTCGTTATTCGTCCAGCCCGCCGCGGCGCGGCGGGAATAGTTTCCGCCTGGCGGGGTCTGTACCCGAGGCTGGCCCATGGATTCACTCAGGCAGTAATACCGGAGGTTCGCATGTTGAAATCGGCAATCAAGTTAGCAACGCTGACACTGTTTTCGGTGGCTCTGATCGCTTCGCCGGCATCGGGGCCTGCCTTTGCCGCGGGAGGCGGCGGCGATCCGCCTTCGGCCACCCCGCCGCCGCCGGATAAATCCGCACCCAAGTCGAGTTCGAAATCCAAGAAGAAGTCGAGCAAGCAGTCGAGCGCCGACGATGCCGCCTTCCGGCAGGGATACCGTGCCGCACACGCGACCATCTATGAGCGCAACGACTATGCGGCGGCCATCGGGCAGCTCACGGCGCTCGGCCACGACGACAACGCCGGCGTCGCCAATCTGATCGGCTATTCCTACCGCAAGCTCGGCGACTACAAGCTGTCGCAAGCCTGGTACGAGCGCGCGCTGAAGGCGGACCCGAACCACGTGCTGACTTGGCAGTATTACGGCCTGTGGCAGATCGAGCAGGGCAATCGCGATCAGGCGTCGTACCATCTCAACCGGATCGCCGCGATCTGCGGCACCGGCTGCGAGGAATATCGCTCGCTGTCGGCGGCGCTCGAAAAGCCGCCCGGCACCGGCCTCGTCTATTGAACGACGCGATGGGGCGGGCGGGCGCGGTGGCGCGCTCTCTTGCTCGATGCCTCAGGCCTGCGGCCGGGCCGCGTCCTGCGCGGCCGCGGCAGGTATTGCGCGGTTGCGGAAATAGTCGAGGACGAAGAGACGGATCGCCGAGGACAGGTTGCCCTGCTGGCGATTGCCGTCGATCTCGCCGACTAGTTCCGACAAGGTCATGTTCCGCAGTCCCGAGATTTCCTTCATGCCGTTCCAGAAGGCCTCTTCGAGGCTGACGCTGGTCTTGTGACCGGCAACGACGATCGAGCGCTTGACGACGGGTGATTTCATGATGCGCCTCCGTCATCGAGTTTGTGTTGATCAAGGAAATCGCCGGCGCGATCCTTGCGACGTTCATCGAGCGCACGTTCGGCCTTGGTGCGGCCGAACCGTGCGCGGTTGCCTTCTGCCTGTTTCGCCGATTGGTCGCGTTCGCTACGCTTCTTGAATCGTTTCAGGTTGATCACGTCTGCCATGTTCGCCTCCATCATCCGGCAACTCGAAGGCATGATAATTCATCGGATGAAAAAACGTCGAAGTATCGCGCGCGGGCAAATTGGATGGTCATTCGGAATCCCCGTATAGCATTTCTGATAGCATCAAAAAATAAGTTTCGCTCTGCGAAAACCGAATATTGCTGCTCCTACCATGCGTCGACGCATTTGCAATAGATGATCAACCTCATTCTTTGCGTATGATCCATAACAATATTCATTCACCGTAGTTTCCCGGGGCTGCGCGGCTGCGGCGTTCAGCCCGGGTGTGTCATTCTGTCAGGCTGCACGAGGCGTTCGAACTCGGCGGCGCTGACAAAACCAAGGCGCACTGCCTCTTCCTTCAGCGTGGTTCCGCGCGCGTGCGCCGACTTGGCGACCTTCGCGGCGTTGTCGTATCCGATCTTCGGAGCCAGTGCGGTGACCAGCATAAGCGAACGCTCCATCAAATCGCGAATTCGCTTTTCGTCGGCGCGTATGCCCACCACGCAATGTTCGGTGAACGAGCGCGACGCGTCCGACAGCAGTTGAATGGAATGTATCATACAATATGCAAGCACCGGCTTGTAAACATTCAGTTCGAAGTGTCCCTGGCTTCCGGCAACGGTGACGGTTGTCTGGTTGCCGAACACCTGACAGCAGACCATGGTCATCGCTTCGCACTGGGTGGGATTGACCTTGCCGGGCATGATCGACGAGCCCGGCTCGTTTTCCGGCAGGATCAATTCGCCGAGACCGGAGCGCGGGCCGGAGCCGAGCAGGCGAATGTCGTTGGCGATCTTGAACAGGCC
Organism: uncultured Alphaproteobacteria bacterium; assembly: GCA_963742935.1. Taxonomy (GTDB): domain Bacteria; phylum Pseudomonadota; class Alphaproteobacteria; order Rhizobiales; family Xanthobacteraceae; genus Bradyrhizobium. The sequence goes on from CAVUOI010000019.1 coordinate 97,760, forward strand.
GGTGGCCACAGAATTGATCGCGCCGTGCACCATGACATAGGCATCGTTGGAAGCCAGCGCCTCGAACTTGTTGGGCGCGCTGATGAACGGCAGTCCGGTGATTTTCGCCACGTGCCGGGCAAACAGTTTTGCAAACCGCGGTTTCGAGTTGAGGCCGGTGCCGACGGCCGTTCCGCCCTGCGCCAGCGGGAACATATCCTTCACCGCGAGGCGCAGCCGCGCCAGACCGCTCTCAACCTGCGCAGCATAGCCCGAGAATTCCTGCCCGAGCGTCAGCGGCGTCGCATCTTGCGTGTGAGTCCGCCCGATCTTGACGATTTTTGCGAACGCTTTTTCTTTCTTGCGCAATTCGCGATGCAGTTCGGTGAGCGCCGGGATCAGGTCGGCGAGGATGCGTTGGGCCGCCGCGATATGCATCGCCGTCGGAAATGAATCGTTCGACGACTGAGACATGTTGACGTGGTCGTTGGGATGCACCGGTTCCTTGGCGCCGAGTTTGCCGCCGAGGATCTCGTTGGCGCGGTTGGCGATCACCTCGTTGAGGTTCATGTTGGTTTGGGTGCCGGAGCCGGTCTGCCAGACCACAAGCGGAAAATGATCGTCGAGCTTGCCTTCGATCACCTCGCGCGCGGCGCGGATGATGGCGCCGGCACGGCGTGCATCGAGCAAGCCGAGTTCCCGGTTGGTTTGGGCGGAAGCGAGTTTGACGATGCCGAGCGCATGGACGATGGCGATCGGCATGCGATCATGGCCGATCTTGAAGTTCTGGCGCGAACGCTCGGTCTGTGCGCCCCAGTAACGGTCGGCGGGAACGTCGATCGGGCCGAAGCTGTCGCTCTCGCTGCGGGTGGATTTGTCGCCGGATGTTTTTGTGCGGGCCATTCATGTGTCCGTTGCGCCGTGAAATGGCGGAACGTTAACACGACAGCTTGGCGGATGGTCTCGCGCGTGGATTATTTCTTGCGGAAACGATCCAGCCGAACCACTTCCGCGCCTTCGCTTGTCTTGGCCGGTTCGTCGGTGCTTTCGGTGGCGGGCTCCGGCACGGCGACGGGCAGGGCGGGCGATGCGGGAACGGTCGGCAGTTTTGCCGCCGGCGCCTCGGTCGTCGCCTCCGACGGCTCGAATTGCAGCCCGAACTGCACCGACGGATCGAGGAAGCTCTTGATCGACGCGAACGGCACCACCAGCCGCTCGGGTATGCCGCCGAACGACAGGCCGACCTCGAAACGATCCTCCGTCACCACCAGATCCCAGAACTGATGCTGCAAGATGATCGTCATTTCTTCCGGATATTGCGCCAGCAGCCGCGGCGACAGCTTCACGCCGTCGGCGGTTGACAGGAAAGTGATGAAGAAATGATGCTCGCCCGGCAGGCCGTGTTCGGCGGCGTCGGTCAGCACGCGGCGCAGCACTCCGCGCAGCGCGTCGCGCGCCAGCACGTCGTAACGGATATGATCGGTCGCCATGGTCGTCCTGTTACGTTGGATGGCCGCCGGTCGCCCAACTCGCCCCTCTGGCCCATGGTACCCCGGCGGAGGCCGCAGGTCAGCAGGCGCCACGAAGCTAATTTGCAGTAGAACGGCGACTTTGCCCGGAAATAGAGAAAATAAACTGGAGGCTTCTAGCCGGCGAACCGGCACCCCCAATATGGGCGTAAATCTAAAGAAAAACAGGGCCAAAGGCGCCGAGCCGGTGGGCCAATCCATCGATTGGGTTGGCCTCTTGCCCGCCGCCGTCTAGATTTTGGGCCATGCCCGAAAATTCCCCGCCCGTCGCCGTCCCGGCGCCGGATTTTTCCCAGTCCCCGCCGCCAACCCCACCCGGTCTGCTCGAACTGTTCGTGGCCTTTGCCAAAATGTCGCTGGCGGGCTTCGGCGGTGTTCTGGTCTGGGCCCGGCGCGGCATCGTCGACCAGCACCGCTGGATGACGGCGGATGAATTCAACGAGACTTTTGCGCTGTGCCATTTTCTGCCGGGTCCGAACATCGTCAACCTGTCCGTCGTGTTCGGTTCGCGTTTCCGCGGCATTCCCGGTGGGATTGCGGCCTTTGCCGGGCTGGTCTGCCCGCCAATGGTCATCGCGATCATTCTAGCGGCGCTGTATGCCCGTTATGGCGAGATCGACGCGCTACGCCGGATACTGGCCGGCATATCCTGCGCGGCGGTTGGGCTATTGATCGCGGTCGTCTTCAAAATGATGATGCCGCTGGTCAGGCGGCGCGATGCCGTCGGGCTCATGATCCTGGTGGCCGTGTTCGTCGCGATCGGGGTGTTGCGGCTGCCGCTGCAGATGGTGCTGCTGGTCGCCATTCCGTTCAGCCTCGGGATCATGATCTTCGTTCGCCGCCGGGGGAAAGCATGAACTCGGACGCCAATCCGGTCGCAACCCTCGTTTGGACCTTCGCTTTGATGTCGCTGTTTGCGGTTGGCGGCGCGAATTCGGCCATTCCCGAAATGCACCGGATCGCGGTTGACGTTCAGCACTGGATGAACGACCGGCAATTTGCCGATATCTTCGCCATTTCCCAGCTTTCGCCGGGGCCGAATGTGCTGATCGTGACGCTGATCGGATATCACGTGGCGGGCATTGTTGGCGCTTTGGCCGCTACGGTTGCGATGTGCGGCCCGACAGCCGTGCTGGCCTATTATGTGAGCGGGCTGTTGGCGCGATCGAGCCATTCGCGCTGGCCCGCCATCATCCAGGCGGCGCTTGTTCCGCTTTCGATCGGACTGATGGGCGCCAGCGGCCTGATCCTGGCGCTGACTTCCGACCGCAGCTGGGTGGCCGGGTTGATCACGGTGTGCGCCGCAGTGCTGGCCTTTGCGACGCGGCTCAATCCGCTATGGATGCTGCTGGCCGGAGGCGCTTTGGGTTTTGCTGGCCTTATCTGACGAAAATCGCTAGCAAGGCGCGGGAACAGCGCAACGCTATCCAATCAGTGCAGGCAAGAAGCTTTGGGGAGAGAGATCGATGAGTGATACGCCGAGCCATGGGCCGGTCAATTCCATCATGCCGAAATGGATACGCTGCCCGCAGGATTTTGTCGGCGGGCTCGTCCTGGTGGCGGTCGCCGCCTTCGCCCTGTGGGCGTCGAGCGACTTGCAGGGCATGCGGGGCTTCTCCTTCGGCGCTGGCACGGCACCGCGCATGTTCGGCGTCCTGCTGTTGTTGCTGGGCTTGGGAATTGCGGTCATGGGGCTGATGTTCGACGGCCCGCAGGTTGCGAAGTATCACTGGCGGGGGCCGTTTTTCGTCGTACTTTCGATTCTCTGTTTCGCTGTAGCCATCCGTCCGATGGGCCTCGTCGTCACGGCATTTGTCTCCTTTATGATTGCGGGAATGGGAACGCCGGAGACGCGATGGAAGGAGACGATCATAGTAGGCATCTGCCTGACGATCGGCTGCAGCCTGCTCTTCCCTTATGCGCTCGGGCTGCCGCTGCAGCTCTTTCCGCGTTTCATGATCCAGTGAGGGCGTAATGGCCGATCTCTTTACCAACCTCGCCCTCGGTTTTGGCGTTGCTCTCACCCCGACCAATCTCATGCTGTGCCTGATCGGCGCGCTCGTTGGCACGCTGGTCGGCGTGCTGCCGGGCATTGGGACTATCGCTACGGTGGCAATGCTGCTGCCGATCACCTTCGGCCTGCCGCCGGTCGGCGCGCTGATCATGCTCGCCGGCATCTATTACGGTGCGCAATACGGCGGTTCGACCACCTCGATCCTGGTCAACATTCCCGGTGAAGCCGGATCGGTGGTGACCGCGCTCGACGGTTTCCAGATGGCGAAACAGGGCAGGGCCGGTCCGGCGCTGGCGATCGCCGCGATCGGATCGTTCTTTGCCGGTTGCGTCGCGACCGTCCTGATTGCCGTGCTGGGCGCGCCGCTCACCAAGCTCGCGCTGGCATTCGGCCCGGCCGAGTATTTCTCGCTGATGGTGCTCGGCCTGATCTTCGCGGTGGTGCTCGCCAAGGGATCGGTGCTGAAGGCGATTGCAATGATCGTGTTGGGGCTGCTGCTGTCGATGGTCGGCTCCGACATCGAAACCGGCGCCTCGCGCATGGCCTTCAACATTCCGGAACTGGCCGACGGTCTTGGTTTTGCGACCGTGGCGATGGGCCTGTTCGGCTTTGCCGAGATCATCCGCAATCTCGATGCCGGCAGCGAAAGCGATCGCGAACTGGTCCAGCAGAAAGTCACGGGACTGATGCCGACGGCAAAGGATCTGAGGGACGCGGCGCCGGCCATCCTGCGCGGCACCGTGCTTGGATCGATCCTCGGCATTCTGCCGGGCGGCGGCGCCGTGATCGCGTCGTTCGCGGCCTATACGCTCGAGAAGAAGATCTCCAAGAATCCGAAGCGCTTTGGCCGTGGCGCGATCGAAGGCGTTGCGGCGCCCGAGAGCGCGAACAATGCTGCGGCGCAGACCTCGTTCATTCCGTTGCTGACGCTCGGTATCCCGCCGAACGCGGTGATGGCGCTGATGGTCGGCGCGATGACGATTTACGGCATCGTTCCGGGTCCGCAGGTCATGCAGAAGCAGCCGGAACTGGTGTGGGGCATGATCGCCTCGATGTGGATCGGCAATCTGATGCTGCTGATCATCAACCTGCCGCTGGTCGGCATCTGGGTGCGGCTGTTGCGCGTGCCGTATCGCCTGATGTTCCCTTGCATCGTGATCTTCTGCGCCATCGGCATCTATTCGGTGAACAACGCACCGGTCGATGTTGTCCTCGCAGGCGCGTTCGGACTGGTCGGCTACTGGCTGATCAAGCATGATTTCGAGCCGGCGCCGTTGCTGCTCGGCATGGTGCTCGGGCCGTTGATGGAAGAGAACCTTCGGCGCGCGCTGCTGATCTCGCGCGGCGACTGGTCAGTGTTCCTGACCCGCCCGTTGTCGGCGGTGTTGATAGGGATCGCGGCGTTTCTGCTCGTGCTTGCGGTCCTGCCGTCACTGCGCAAGAAGCGCGACGAGGTGTTCGTCGAGTCCGAGAATTAACCATCGCAACCTGCGGCGGTGCGCCGCAGGTTGCAGTCTGTTTGACTTCGCGCGAACTGATATGACATGCAGATGCCGGCTTGGGAGAGCCGGCATTTGTTTAAGGGCTGAAGGAACTCAACATGAACTGGTATGGACGCTCGATTGCGAGCGGATTCTTGGCTGCGCTTGCCGGGCTCGCATCGCTTTCTGCTCAGGCGCAGACCTATCCGACACGCAGCATCACCATGATCGTGCCGTTCGCGGCGGGCGGTCCGACCGATGTCATCGCGCGCATCGTCACCGGACATATGGCGCAGACGCTGGGGCAGGCGATCATCATCGAGAACGTGGTGGGCGCCGGCGGAACCACCGCCACCACTCGCGCCTCGCGCGCCGCCAATGACGGCTATACGCTGATTACGGGCCACATGGGCACGCATGCAGCCTCGGTGCCGCTCTATCCCAATCTCGCCTACCACCCCGAGAAGAATTTCGAGCCGGTCGGGCTGCTCGCCGGCACGCCGATCCTGATCCTGGCGCGCAAGGATTTCGCGCCAAAGGATCTCAAGGAATTCGTCGCTTACGTGAAGGCCAACGAAACCAAGGTCAACGCGGCGCATGCCGGCGTCGGCTCGGTCTCCAACGTATCATGCGAATTGCTGAACTCGGTGCTGGGGGTCAAGCCGGTCGGCGTGCCCTTCAACGGCACCGGCCCTGCGATGAACGCGCTGGTGGCGGGACAGGTCGACTACATGTGCGATCAGATCGTCAACGCCGTGCCGCAGGTCAACGGCGGCACGATCAAGGCCTATGCGGTGGCGACGCCCGAGCGTAACCCATCCTTGCCGAATGTTCCCACCACCACCGAGGCGGGCCTGCCGGCCTTCCAGGCCCAGGCATGGAACGCGATCTTCGCACCGAAGGGGACGCCTCCGGAAGTCGTCGCCAAATTGAACGAAGCGGTCGTCAAGGCGCTCGATGACGAGGGCGTGCGCAAGCGCCTGCTCGATCTCGGCAGCGTCATCCCGGCCGGCGCCGACCGCACCCCGGCGGCGCTGGGAACGCTGGTAAAGAACGAGATCGCGAAGTGGACGCCGGTGCTCAAGCCGGTGAATTAACCCATATAATCAGGACGATGGGCGAGGGGCGGGACGCGGGTTCCGCCCCTTGTCGTTTGCGCCAGGGATGATCATTTTTCCGGGTATAATCGTTGCAGGAGGTCGAATCGGCGCGCCGATCGGCTATCCCGGCGGGTAAATTCGCCGCTCTGAAAAAGACCCGAAGCACCAGCCATGAACCAGTATCACGACCTGCTCGAACGGATCCTCTCTGACGGCGCGGAGAAGCACGACCGCACCGGCACCGGCACGCTGTCGATCTTCGGTCACCAGATGCGCTTCAACCTGTCGGCCGGATTTCCGATGCTGACCACCAAGCGGTTGCCGCTGAAGGCGATCATCCACGAACTGCTGTGGTTCCTCGCCGGCGACACCAACATCAAATATCTCAAGGATAACGGCGTTTCGATCTGGGATGAATGGGCCGACGCCAATGGCGATCTCGGCCCGGTTTACGGATCGCAGTGGCGCTCCTGGCCGGCGCCCGACGGCCGCAGCATCGACCAGATCTCCAACGTCATCGACATGATCAAGCGCAACCCGGATTCACGGCGGCTGATCGTCAGCGCGTGGAATCCGGCCGATGTCGACAAGATGGCGCTGCCGCCCTGTCACTGCCTGTTTCAGTTCTATGTCGCCAACGGCAAATTGTCGTGCCAGCTCTATCAGCGCTCGGCCGACGTGTTCCTCGGCGTGCCCTTCAACATCGCGTCGTATGCGTTGTTGACCATGATGGTGGCGCAGGTGACGGGATTGAAGCCCGGCGACTTCGTGCACTCGTTCGGTGACACGCATCTCTACGTCAACCATCTCGAACAGGCGCGGCTGCAACTGACGCGGCCGACGCGGCCGTTGCCGGTCATGAAGATAAATCTGGATGTGAAGGATATTTTTGCGTTCCGGTACGAGGATTTTGCACTCGAAGGCTACGATCCGCACCCGCACATCAAGGCCCAGGTGGCTGTATGAGTCTCGGTGTGGGCATTTGATGTCTCTCAACATCCGCCGTGCGCGAAAGGGTGAAGCTGGACTGGTCCTGTCCTTTGTCCGAGAACTCGCCGAATACGAAAAGCTGCTGCACGAAATGGAGGCGACGGAGGCGGACATCGACACGGCGCTGTTCGGCGGCAATCCGCGTCTGTTCTGCGAGATCGCCGAATGGAACGGCGAGCCTGTCGGCTTCGCGGTCTGGTTCGTCAATTTCTCCACCTTCAGCGGCCGCTCCGGGATCTACCTGGAAGATCTGTTCGTTCGTCCCGCGTTGCGCGGCAAGGGTATCGGCAAGGCGCTCCTGGTGCATCTAGCAAAGCAATGCGTGGAAAACGGCTGGTCGCGTTTGCAATGGTCGGTGCTCGACTGGAACACGCCGTCGATCGCATTCTACAAATCGCTCGGCGCCGAACTGATGGACGAGTGGACGGTCTGCCGGGTCGGCGGTCCGGCGCTGACCGCGCTGGCGCAAGGGATGCGGTAATGGAAATTGTTCTTATCGTCGCGGTCGCGGAGAACGGCGTAATCGGACGCGACAACGCAATTCCCTGGCGCTTGAAAACCGATCAGCAGCGCCTCAAGGCGATCACCATGAGCAAGCCGGTGGTGATGGGACGCAAGACCTTCGAATCGCTGCGCCGGCCGCTTCCGGGCCGGACCAACATCGTCGTGACCCGTGATCCGGGTTACCGAGCCAATGGCGCCGTCGTCACGACGTCGTTCGAAAATGCCCGTGCGATCGCGCATGGTGACGCGCTGCGGCGTTTCGCCACTGAGATCGCCGTGATCGGCGGCGCGGAGATTTACGCGCGCTGGATGGATAGTGCCGATCGCCTGGAAATTACCGAAGTGCACGCCCGGCCCGATGGCGATACGCGTTTCCCGGCCGTCGATCCCGCCGCGTGGGAAGAGGTCGGGCGCGTGCGGAATCCGGTCGGTCCCGACGACAGTGCCGATTTTTCCTATGTGACATATCGTCGGCGCAGGCAGCGTTAACCTCGCTAACCGATGTTTGCATTGACAATTGTGGCGTCAAGCATAGCTGCTTGAGGCCGGAAGCTTGCGTTGTAAGGGGCCTGACGGTCCCCTATAAAGCCGGGCGGATATGCGAGCCCGAAGCCATCCCACCAGGCGGATCCGGGCCCCCCGCAGAGGAGAGTTTATATGCCGTGGAAGAATCAAGGCGGAGGCCCCTGGGGCCAGGGTCCCAAGGGGCCATGGGGCGGCGGTCCGCAATCGGTCGGGCCAAGGCCCCCCGATCTGGAGGACCTTCTGCGGCGCGGCCAGGACAAGCTGCAGCAGCTTCTGCCCGGCGGACATTTTAGCAGCATGGGCATCGCGCTGGTGCTGGTCGGCGCGCTGGCGATCTGGGGATTGTCCGGATTCTTCCGCGTGCAGTCCGAAGAGCTCGGCGTCGTGCTGCGCTTCGGCAAGCATGTGCGCACCGTGCAGCCCGGTCTGAACTATCATCTGCCGTATCCGATCGAGACCGTGCTGCTGCCGAAGGCGCTGCGCGTCTCGACGCTCTCGATCGGCATGACGCTGATCGATGATCCGGCGCGGCGCGGCCGCACCATGCGGGACGTGCCGGAAGAGAGCCTGATGCTGACCGGCGACGAAAACATCGTCGATGTCGATTTCACCGTGTTGTGGCGTATCAAGCCCGACGGCGTCGGCAATTTTCTCTTCAACATCCAGAACCCGGAAGGCACGGTGAAGGCGGTGGCTGAGAGCGCGATGCGCGAGGTGATCGGCCGTTCCAACATCCAGCCGATCCTCACCGGCGCCCGCACCACGAACGAGCAGGCGGTCCAGGAACTGATGCAGAAGACGCTGGATAGCTACGGCTCCGGCGTCCAGATCACGCAGGTTCAGATGCAGAAGGTCGACCCGCCGACGCAGGTGATCGACTCGTTCCGCGACGTGCAGGCTGCGCGCGCCGACTTCGAGCGGCTGCAGAACGAAGCGCAGAGCTATGCCAACCGTGTCGTGCCTGACTCGCGCGGTCGCGCCGCGCAGATCCTGCAGGTGGCCGAAGGTTACAAGGAACAGGCGGTCGCCGAGGCCAAGGGCCAGAGCTCACGCTTTACGAAGGTCTATGACGAATACAAGAAGGCGCCCGACGTGACACGGCAACGCATCTATCTCGAGACGATGGAGAAGATTCTCGGCGGCGCCGAGAAGCTGGTCTATGACGGCGGCAACTCCGCACAGGGCGTCGTGCCTTTTCTTCCGCTCAACGAATTGACGCCGCGGCGTCCGGCGCCGACCGCTGGCCAGCAGCAGAGCGGAGGCACGCGATGAGGTCTCCAGTCGCAGGTATTGTTACCCTGGTCCTGCTGTTCCTGGTGGTGGTCGTGGGCTACAGCTCGATCTTCACGGTTTCGCAGACCGAGCAGGCGCTCGTGGTCCGGCTCGGCCGACCGGTCGACGTCGTGTCCGAGCCCGGCCTGAACTTCAAGGCGCCGTTCATCGACACGGTCATCAGCATCGACAAGCGGATTCTCGATCTGGAAAATCCGTCGCAGGAAGTCATCGCTTCCGACCAGAAGCGGCTCGTCGTCGACGCCTTCGCCCGCTACCGGATCAAGAACGCGCTGCGCTTCTATCAGAGCATCGGTTCGATCCAGGCCGCCAACATCCAGCTCACCACGCTTTTGAACGCGGCACTGCGCCGCGTGCTGGGCGAGGTCACCTTCATCAACGTGGTGCGGGATGAGCGCGAGGGCCTGATGACGCGGATCCGCGACCAGCTCGACAGGGAGGCCGATCAGTACGGCATCCAGGTGGTCGACGTGCGTATCCGCCGCGCCGATCTGCCGGAGCAGAACAGCCTGGCGGTCTACAAGCGCATGCAGACCGAACGTGAGCGCGAGGCCCAGGAATTCCGTGCCCAGGGCGGCCAGAAGGCGCAGGAGATCCGCTCAAAGGCCGATCGCGAAGCGGTCGTCATCGTCGCCGATGCGAATTCGACCGCCGAGCAGACCCGCGGCGTCGGCGACGCCGAACGCAACCGTTTGTTCGCCGAGGCCTATGGCAGGGATCCGGAGTTCTTCGCCTTCTACCGTTCGATGACGGCCTATGAGACCGGGCTTCGTTCGACCGACACCCGTTTCCTGCTGCGGCCGGATTCCGAATTCTTCCGCTTCTTCGCCAATCCGTCCGGTCACCCGCCGGCGGCGGCGGCGAAGTGATAGAGTAAGGCTGGATATACGCGTTACGGCGGACCCCAATGTGCTATTGCACGTTGGGGTTCGCTTCGCCGGCATAAGAGCAAGAAGCGCCAGAATGGCGGGAGATGGTCATCCGATGAGGTCCATAGCGTTCACCGACTTCCTCATCGGTGTAGGTATCCTCTTTGTGCTCGAAGGCCTGATGTTCGCCGCCAGCCCGGCCTGGATGCGCCGGGCCATGAAGAGCGCGCTGGCTACCCCGGACAACATCCTGCGGATCGTCGGCATCGTCTCGGCGATCGTGGGGCTGATGCTGATCTGGGCGGTGCGCCGGTAGTTTCCGTCACCGTCATGGCGGGTCCGCATCTTCGGTGGGCCCCGCAATCGCGGCGACCACCGCAAGTAGCTGTCATATCAACGCAATCGTGAGCCGCTCCGGATCGGTTTTCCGCCGGAATATCCGGCGCAGATGCTTGCGCCTCGCACCCGTTCGGGCGCACTGTGGAGCTGAATCCGACCCTTTGGAGACGAGCCGACATGACCGGTGCCAGACCCGCCTTGAGCCGCCGCCTGCGCCTGATGGGGATTGCGATCCCGCTCACGGCCGCCAGCCTGCTGGCCGCGGTGCCGGCTAGCGCGCGCGGGCCTGATGGCATCGCCGACATTGCCGAGAAGGTGATCGATTCCGTCGTTAACATCTCGACGTCGCAGACCGTGGAAGCCAAGGGTGGTGGCGGCCGGGAGGCGATGCCGCAACTGCCGCCGGGTTCGCCCTTCGAAGAATTCTTCGACGACTTCTTCAAGAACCGCCGCGGCGGTGGATCGCCCAAGGGCGGCGACAAGAGCGGCGAGATGCAGACGCCGCGCAAGACCAATTCGCTCGGCTCCGGCTTCATCATCGATGCCGCTGGCGTCGTCGTCACCAACAACCACGTCATCGCCGATGCCGACGAAATCAACGTGATCATGAACGACGGCACCAAGATCAAGGCCGAACTGGTCGGCGTCGACAAGAAGACCGACATTGCGGTGCTGAAGTTCAAGCCGGTGAAGCCGCTGAACGCGGTGAAGTTCGGAGATTCCGACAAGCTGCGGCTCGGCGAATGGGTGATCGCGATCGGCAACCCGTTCAGCCTCGGCGGCTCGGTGACGGCCGGTATCGTGTCGGCGCGCAACCGCGACATCAGCCAGGGCCCGTACGACAATTACATCCAGACCGACGCCTCCATCAATCGCGGCAATTCCGGCGGACCGCTGTTCAACCTCGAAGGCGACGTGGTCGGCGTCAACACGCTGATCATTTCGCCGACCGGCGGTTCGATCGGCCTCGGCTTCGCGGTGCCGTCGAAGACGGTGGCGGGCGTGGTCGATCAGCTTCGGCAGTTCGGCGAATTGCGCCGTGGCTGGCTCGGCGTGCGGATCCAGCAGGTCACCGACGAGATCGCGGAGAGCCTCAACATCAAGCCCGCGCGTGGCGCGCTGGTGGCCGGCGTCGACGACAAGGGCCCGGCCAAGCCCGCCGGCATTGAGCCGGGCGACGTCGTCGTCAAGTTCGACGGCAAGGACGTCAAGGACCCGAAGGACCTTTCGCGCGTCGTCGCCGACACCGCGGTCGGCAAGGAAGTCGACGTGATCGTCATTCGCAAGGGCAAGGAGGAAAGCCGCAAGGTTACGCTCGGCCGCCTCGAGGACAATGAAAAGGTGCAGCAGGCTGCCGCCAAGACCAAGGAAGACCCGGCCGAGAAGCCGGTGACGCAGAAGGCGCTTGGTCTCGATCTCGCCGCGCTGAGCAAGGATCTTCGCACCAAGTACAAGATCAAGGAAAGCGTCAAGGGTGTGATCGTTACCGGTGTCGACGGCAACTCCGACGCCGCCGAAAAGCGCCTCTCCGCCGGCGACGTCATCGTCGAGGTGGCGCAGGAAGCCGTCGCCAACGCAGCCGACATCAAGAAGCGTGTCGATCAGCTCAAGAAGGACGGCAAGAAGTCGGTGCTGCTGCTGGTCTCGAACGGCGAAGGCGAGCTGCGGTTTGTGGCGCTGAGCGTGCAGTAGGACGATCTCGTCACGGCTGGGCTGGATGTCGTCCCTGCGAACGCAGGGACCCATACGCCGCGGCGCCAGTTGTTTTCCAAGACGTCAGCCATCTTGCTTCTATCGATAGGACAACGCGGTATGGGTCCCTGCGTTCGCAGGGACGACGTAGAGTCCTACGCGCCCACAAACTCGTCCCTTCGATAGCCCTGCATATACAGCAACGCGGAGAGATCGCCATAGTCGATCCGCGCCGCCGCTGCTGCGGCGACCGCAGGCTTGGCGTGATAGGCCACGCCTAAGCCCGCGGCCTGGATCATGCCGAGGTCGTTGGCGCCGTCGCCGGTCACCAGCGTGTCGATGTCGTCGAGGTCGAAACTTTCCGTGAGCTCGATCAGGGCGGCAAGTTTGGCGGCGCGGCCGACGATCGGCTCGATGACTTGGCCGGTCAGCTTGCCGTTTTCGATCCCGAGTTGGTTGGCGCGGTTCTCCTGGAAGCCGATCATGGCGGCGACCGCGTTGGTGAACAGCGTGAAGCCGCCGGAGATCAGGCAGGTGTAGGCGCCATTGGCACGCATGGTCATGACCAGTTCGCGGCCGCCCGGCGTCAGCGTGATGCGCTTTGCCAGCACCTCGTCGACGACGCCGACCGGCAGATCCTTCAGCAGCGCCACGCGCTCGCGCAATGCTGGTTCGAATTCGATTTCGCCGCGCATCGCCCGTTCGGTGATCCCGGCGACGTGCGCCTTCAGCCCGGCGAAATCGGCCAACTCGTCAATGCACTCCTGGCCGATCATGGTGGAGTCCATGTCCGCCAGAAAAAGCTTCTTGCGCCGGGTCGCTGCAGGCTGCACGACAATGTCGATCGGCAGGTCGCCGCGCGCCGTTTGCAGGCGGGTTTCGATCGCCTTGATGTCGTCAGGGCTATTGACCTGATGGTCGAAGGGAATGTCGACTGCGACCTCGTTGAACAGCCATCGCGCCTGACCGGGCGAGGGGAGAACGGCCAGCGCGCCGTCGACGATGGTAGAGTCGAGTGCCGGATTGGCCGGGTTGCAGATGAGGGTGGCGACAAGGGACATGCAGGCGAATTCGCTTAGTTTGGGCAAGGCCGTGCTTATCGCAGGGCCGACCGCCAGCGGCAAGTCGGCCCTGGCGCTCGAACTGGCGCAAAAGGCCGGCGGCGTCGTCATCAACACCGATTCCATGCAGGTCTATCGCGATCTGCGCATCATCACGGCGCGGCCGACGCCGGAAGAGGAGGCGCGTGCGCCGCACCGGCTCTACGGCCACGTCGATGCATCGGTCAATTTCTCGGCGGGCGCCTGGGTGGCTGACGCGGCCAAGGTGCTGGCGGAAGCGCGTGCGGAAAAGCGTCTGCCGATCTTTATCGGCGGGTCCGGCCTCTACTTCAAGGCGTTGACGCGCGGTCTTTCGGCGGTGCCGCCGATCCCATCAGAAATACGCGACGCCGTTCGCGCGCGACTGGAGCGCGATGGCGTCGAAGCGCTGCATGCTGAGCTGGCGCGGCGCGATCCGGCGTCCGCCGAACGCCTGAAGCCGCGCGACCGCACGCGCGTTGCGCGCGCGCTGGAGGTCGTGGAAGCGACCGGGCGTACGCTGCCCGACTGGCATCGCGAAGGCTTGCCGCCGCTGCTGCCGCCCGGCGAGTTCAACGCGCTGTTTCTGGCCCCCGAGCGCGACCAGCTTTACGCGCGGATTGATGCGCGGTTCGACGCGATGCTGGATGCCGGCGCGCTGGAAGAGGTTGGGGCGCTGGCGGCGCGAACGCTCGATCCGCTGCTGCCTGCAATGAAGGCCCATGGCGTGCCGTCCTTGATCCGCTACCTCGGCGGCGACATCACGCGCGACCAGGCTGCCGAAATCGGCCGCGCCGATACCCGTCATTACGCCAAGCGGCAGTTCACCTGGTTCCGGCATCAATTGCCGGAGTTCGAATGGGTGGCGCCGGGGGCGGCGAAGGGGTGGGTGGAAGGCCGTGTCTCGTAGCCCGGGCGAGCGAAGCGACCCCGGGGGTGTCAGCCGAATAGAATTGTCGTTGGGTTTGTTACTGCCGTCCCCGGGGTCGCTTCGCTCGCCGGGGCTACGAAAGACGTCATACCGCCCCCGCAGGCCTCCACGCCCAAAATTCCCACTCGCCGAACGGCCGGAACACAGTTAAGCTGCCAAAATCGCGCTAACGGCGTCCTTCCCTTGACTTCCGGGGATCGGGCGGTATAACGGCGCAATCTTTGGGAAGTATGGGCTGCCAAATGCGTAATATTATTACCAAACTCCTTATCGTAGTCGTACCCAGGCGCACCGCCGGGGGTGGCTGAGGCCATCCCAAATCCGGGCGGTGTGCATGGGGCCTCTGGGGCCCTTTTTTTATTCCCTTAAGCGACCTGAAACCGAAGAAAGCCGCGCCTGTAGCGCATCCGGAGCAGACCATGACCGACAAGAGCCACGACCCCAACCAGATGACCGGCGCCGCGATGATCGTGCGCGCGCTCATCGATCATGGCGTCCAGCATCTGTTTGGCTATCCCGGCGGCGCGGTGCTCCCGATCTATGACGAGATTTTCCAGCAGAGCGACGTCGAGCACATTCTGGTGCGGCACGAGCAGGGCGCCGGCCATGCCGCCGAGGGCTATGCGCGCTCGACCGGCAAGCCCGGCGTGGTGCTGGTGACGTCAGGTCCCGGGGCCACCAACATGGTGACGCCGCTGACCGACGCGCTGATGGATTCGATTCCGCTGGTCTGCATCACCGGGCAGGTCCCGACGCATCTGATCGGTAATGACGCGTTCCAGGAATGCGACACCGTCGGAATCACGCGTCCCTGCACCAAGCACAATTGGCTGGTGCGCGACGTCAACGACCTCGCAAAGGTGCTGCACGAGGCGTTCTATGTCGCGACCACGGGCCGTCCCGGGCCCGTGCTGGTCGACGTGCCAAAGGACGTGCAGTTCGCGGTCGGCACCTACCATCCGCCGCGCAAATCCGACGTGCATGTTTCCTATACGCCGCGGGTGAAGGGCGATGCGGCGCAGATCCGCAAAGCGGTGGCGCTGCTGGCTTCCGCCAAGCGGCCGGTGATCTATTCCGGCGGCGGCGTCATCAATGCCGGACCGGAAGCGTCGAAGCTGTTGCGCGAGCTGGTCGACGCCACCGGCTTCCCGATCACCTCGACGCTGATGGGTCTCGGTGCTTATCCGGCGAGCGGCAAGAACTGGCTCGGCATGCTGGGCATGCACGGCACCTACGAGGCCAACATGGCGATGCATGATTGCGACGTCATGCTGTGCATCGGCGCGCGTTTCGATGACCGCATCACCGGCCGCGTCGACGCGTTCTCGCCGGGCTCCAAGAAAATCCACATCGACATCGATCCGTCCTCGATCAACAAGAACATCCGCGTCGACGTGCCGATCATCGGCGACGCCGGCAATGTGATGGGTGACCTGCTGCAGGTGTTCAAGGCAGAAGCGAAGAAGCCCGACATCAAGGCATGGTGGCAGGAGATCGCCACCTGGCGCGCGCGCAATTCGCTCGCCTACAGGAAGAACAACGATATCATCCTGCCGCAATACGCCATCGAACGGCTGTTCGCGGCGACGCGTGGCCATGACACCTACATCACGACCGAGGTCGGCCAGCATCAGATGTGGGCGGCGCAGTTCTTCGGCTTCGAGGAGCCGCACCGCTGGATGACGTCGGGTGGTCTCGGCACCATGGGCTACGGCCTGCCGGCCGCGCTGGGCGTCCAGGTCGCGCATCGCGACAGCCTCGTGATCGACATCGCGGGCGACGCCTCGGTGCAGATGACGATGCAGGAGATGTCGACGGCCGTGCAGTATGAACTGCCGATCAAGATCTTCATCCTGAACAACCAGTACATGGGCATGGTGCGGCAGTGGCAGCAACTGCTGCACGGCAACCGGTTGTCGCATTCCTATTCGGAAGCGCTGCCGGATTTCGTCAAGCTCGCCGATGCGTTCGGCTGCGTCGGCCTGCAGGCGATCAAGCCCGGCGATCTCGACGGCGCGCTCAAGGAAATGATCAGCGTCAAACGACCGGTGCTGTTCGATTGCCGGGTCGCCGCGCTGGAAAACTGCTTCCCGATGATTCCGTCAGGCAAGGCGCATAATGAAATGCTGTTGCCGGCGGAAGCTACTGATGAGGCCACCGCCGCCGCGTTCGCCGGCGGCAAGGCGCTGGTGTGAGGGGGCTCGTGTGAAAACGCTGGCCACAAATTTCGCTGTCGTCGCCCGGCTTGACCGGGCGATCCAGTACGCCGCGCCGTCTCGAATGAACTCGAGCGTCTCTGGAATACTGGATCCCCGCCTTCGCGGGGATGACGAGTGGGGGCGCGGGGACGATCACGGGGGAGGACAGAGAAGTGTTTGACCTCGCCGAGCTCGAACGCGCGCACGAAATCGTCGGCCAGGCCGTTCCGCCGACGCCGGCGTATGCCTGGCCGCTGCTGGCGCAGCGGCTGGGGACGCAAGTCGTGGTCAAGCATGAAAACCACACGCCGATCGGCGCCTTCAAGGTGCGCGGCGGGCTGGTCTATCTCGACCGGCTGAAGCGCGACGCGCCGAACACATCAGGGATCATTTCCGCCACGCGCGGCAATCACGGGCAGAGCCTTGCGTTCGCCGCCGGTCGTCACGGCGTGCCGGCGGTGATCTATGTGCCGCAGGGCAATTCGGTGGAAAAGAACCGCGCGATGCGCGCGTTCGGCGCCGAGCTGGTCGAGCATGGCGCGGATTTTCAGGCGGCCGCCGAAGAAGCCCAGCGCCACGCCCAGTTCGCCGGGCTGCACATGGTGCCGTCATTCCATCCCAACCTCGTGCTCGGCGTCGCGACCTATGCGCTCGAATTCTTGCGAGCCGCGCCCGATCTCGACGTGCTCTATGTGCCGATCGGGCAGGGCTCGGGAATCTGCGGCTGCATCATGGCGCGCGACCTGCTCGGCCGCAAAACCGAAATCGTTGGCGTGCAGTCGACCGAAGCGCCATCCTACGCGCTGTCGTTTGCCGCAGGCACGGTGGTGACGACGGAGACCAGCAACACGCTGGCCGATGGCATGGCCACCCGCGTTCCCGTTCCCGAGGCGCTCGCGATCATCCGCAAGGGCGCCTCGCGCATCGTGCAGGTCACGGACGACGAGGTCGCCGCAGCCGTACGCGCCTACTGGACCGACACGCACAATCTTGCCGAAGGCGCGGGCGCAGCCCCGCTGGCCGCGGCGCTGCAGGAAAAGGCAAAACTCGCGGGCAGACGCGTCGGCCTGATCCTGAGCGGCGGCAACATCGATTTCGATCTGTTCCGAAAATGGATCGGGACGGACATCACGGCTACCGCCCAACAGGCGATGGCGTGACGAGAGGACATTGAGGGGACGACCATGAACCAGCCCGCATCCGCCTATTTTCTGGAAGAGCGTCACGATCCGACCGAGTCGCACACGCTCTCGGTTCTCGTGCAGAACGAGCCTGGCGTGCTCGCGCGTGTGATCGGCCTGTTCTCCGGCCGCGGCTACAACATCGAGAGTCTCACCGTCTCCGAGACCGAGAGCCAGAAACACCTCTCGCGCATCACCATCGTCACGACGGGGACGCCGATGGTGATCGAGCAGATCAAGCACCAGCTCGACCGCATGGTCCCGGTGTATCGCGTCGTCGACATGACGATCACCGGCCGCTCGATCGAGCGGGAACTCGCCATGGTGAAAGTGCGCGGCGGCGGCGACAACCGGGTCGAGGCACTGCGGCTGGCGGATGCGTTCCGCGCCCGCGTGATCGACGCCACGACAGAGAGCTTTGTGTTCGAGATCACAGGCAATTCCGCCAAAATCAGTCAATTCATCGACCTGATGCGCCCGCTTGGCCTTGTCGAAGTGTCGCGTACCGGTGTGGCCGCGATCGGGCGCGGGCCTGAGGGGATGTGAAGCATGCTGGCGCGGGACTGGTACTACACGCAAAGGCGACGGCTCGGGCTCGATTCCGCGGTCGCCTCGATCTACGACCGGCATGACGACAGCGACGAGCGCGCGCGCGCCGCGCTGACCACGCTTGGCGTGCAGAAGGGCTGGCGGGTGGCCGATATCGGCTGCGGCAACGGCGTGCTGGCCTGCGAAGCCGCGCTGATGGGCGCCGAGGTCGACGCGATCGACATCTCGCCGGCGATGCTGGCGCTCGCAAAGATCCAGGCCCGCGACCGCAAGGTCGCGATTCGTACCCAGCCGGCCGGCATGCTGAGCTTCGCCTACCAGCCCAATTCATATGACCTGATCGTGAGCGAATTCACACTGCACCATTTACCCGATTTCTGGAAGGCGGTGGCGCTCGCCAGAATCTACGCGGCGCTGAAGCCCGGCGCCAACTTCTATCTGCGCGACATCGTGTTCGTCATCATGCCCGACGGTACCGAGCGCGATGTCGATCAGTGGGCCGATTTCGCCATCAAGAACCACGATTTCAAGCGCGAGGGCGTGGTCAGCCATATGCGTGACGAATACTCGACCTTTGGCTGGGTGATCGAGCGCATGCTGACCGATGTCGGCTTCAAGCTGGAATCGGTCGACTACCATGCGCCGCTGCACGGCACCTATCTCCTGCGCAAGCCAAAGCCGGACCAACAAAGCTAAGAAAAACCAACAGAGCCAAGAAATAACAGAGCCAAAAAATGAAACCGGCCGATGTCTGCATCGCCGTGCTGGTCGCGGTGATCTGGGGACTTGCCTTCGTGGCGAGCCGGATCGCGCTGAACGAGTTTTCGCCGGAACTGATGACGACGCTGCGCTTTTCCATTGCCGCCTTGCCCTGCCTGTTCGTGGCGCGGCCGAAGGTTTCATGGGGCGTACTGGCCTCGATCGCGTTCACGCTGTTCCTCGGCCAGTTTCTGGCGCAGGCTTTTGCCATTGCGCATGGCGTTCCCGTCGGGCTCTCCAGCGTGATCGTGCAGAGCCAAGCGCTGTTCACCATCGGCCTTGCGGCGCTGCTGTTCGGCGAGCGGCCGGGTGCGTGGCAGACGGTCGGCATCGGCATTGCCACGGTGGGCTTGCTGATGATCTGCGGCACCGTTGGGTACGATTTCAGTGTCGGTGCCTTCGCCATCCTGATGATTTCGCCGCTCAGCTTCGCGGCCGGCAATCTCTTGCTCCGGCGCGCGCCTGATGTGCCGATGTTTGATCTGTTCGCGTGGCTGTGCCTGGTCGCCGCGGTGCCGTTGTTTGCGCTGACATTGGTCAGCAACGGGCCGCAGCCGACCTGGCATGCGCTGACCCATATGTCGCTGACCAGCCTGATCTGCGTGATCTGTCTCGGCACCATCTCCACCAGCATCGCCTATTGGCTGTGGGGCAGGCTGCTGCGGGATTACCCTGCGGCGCAGGTGGTGCCGTTCGCGCTACTGGTGCCGTTCGCCGGTTCGGCGGCGTCGAGCGCGGTGTTCGGCGAGACTTTTGGACCATTGCGGCTGGCCGGCATGGTCACGGTGGTTGGAGGCATCGCCGTGATGCTGCTGTCGAAGCGGCCCAAATCTCTTGAAGACTCCAAGGCCTCGGAAAAACAATCTCTGCCAAAGATCGCGTGAGAGCCCTATGTCGCATTCGCTGCTGATCGCTTTCATCATGTTCGCCACGGTGATGTTCTTCACGCCGGGGCCGAACAACATCATGCTGCTCTCGTCAGGGCTCACTTACGGTTTTCGTCCGACCATCCCGCACATCATGGGGATCACGATCGGCTTCGCCTTCATGGTCGGCGCGGTCGGCCTCGGGCTCGGCACCATCTTCATCGCCTATCCGGTGCTGCAGACCATCCTGAAATATGCAGGCGTCGCCTACCTTATCTATCTGGCCATCCATATCGCGATGTCCGAGCCGCCTTCGGCGGAGCAGGACAACAGCCGCGGCCCGATGACCTTCTGGGGCGCGGCCATGTTCCAGTGGGTCAACGCCAAGGGCTGGGTGATGGTGATCGGCACCATCACCGCCTATGCGGCGATCGCCGCCTATCCCTGGAATATCGCGATCCAGGTGGCTTTAAGCCTGCTCTTGGGAATCTTGTCCTGTACCGCCTGGGCTCTGTTCGGCAGCGCACTGCGGCCGGTCCTGACCTCCCGGCGGGCGGTGCGGGCCTTCAACATCGTCATGGCGGTACTGCTGCTGGCCTCGCTCTATCCGGTCTTCATGGACGCATGATGCCGCACCGCGCCATGCATAATCGGGTTTCCCCTCAAGCGGAAAATGCTCTAGACAACGCCGGAAATTCGCGGGCGACCGGCGGTCCATTCCCCCAAACGCCTGATTAACCGGCCGTTTTGGCCATCGACTAAGGAAACGACCCATGCGTGTTTATTACGATCGCGACGCTGACCTGAACCTCATCAAAGGCAAGAAGGTCGTCATCGTCGGCTACGGCAGCCAGGGCCACGCCCATGCGCTCAACCTGAAGGATTCCGGCGTCAAGGACGTCGCGATTGCGCTCCGCAAGGGTTCGGCGTCGGCCAAGAAGGCGGAAGCCGCCGGCTTCAAGGTGATGGAAGTCGCCGAAGCCGCCAAATGGGCCGACCTCGTCATGATGCTGACCCCGGACGAACTGCAGGGCGACATCTACCGCGAGCACCTGCACGACAACATGAAGAAGGGCGCAGCCCTCGTGTTCGCCCACGGCCTCAACGTCCATTTCAACCTGCTCGACCCGCGCGCCGACCTCGACGTGCTGATGATCGCGCCGAAGGGCCCCGGCCACACCGTGCGTTCGGAATATCAGCGCGGCGGCGGCGTGCCCTGCCTGATCGCGATCTCCAAGGACATCTCCGGCAATGCCCATGACCTCGGCCTGAGCTACGCCTCGGCGATCGGCGGAGGCCGTGCCGGCATCATCGAGACCTCGTTCAAGGAAGAGTGCGAGACTGACCTGTTCGGCGAGCAGGTGGTGCTCTGCGGCGGCCTGGTCGAGCTGATCAAGGGCGGCTACGAGACGCTGGTCGAAGCCGGCTACGCCCCCGAGATGGCCTATTTCGAGTGCCTGCACGAGGTGAAGCTGATCGTCGACCTGATCTATGAAGGCGGCATCGCCAACATGAACTACTCGATCTCCAACACCGCCGAGTACGGCGAATACGTCACCGGTCCGCGCATTATCACCGCCGAGACCAAGGCCGAGATGAAGCGCGTCCTCGCCGACATCCAGGGCGGCAAGTTCGCCCGCGACTGGATGCTGGAGAACAAGGTCAACCAGACCTCGTTCAAGGCGACCCGCGCCAAGCTCGCCGAGCATCCGATCGAAGAAGTCGGCGCCAAGCTGCGCGACATGATGCCCTGGATCAAGAAGGGCGCGCTGGTCGACAAGAGCAAGAACTGAGCGGCTGGCTCGATCTGCGTAGGGTGGGCAAAGCGTAGCGTGCCCACCATCGATGGCTCGGTGGATAGATGGTGGGCACGTCGCTTGCGCGCCTTTGCCCACCCTACGAAGCCGGCCGCTCCGGCCGCGCTGCGCCACGAAATCCTAAGCCTCGATTGTGATGATCCGGCGAGATCGCTAGCGCGGTCTCGCCGTTTCTTTGGAGAGTTGATCGCGAAGAACTGACGCTCCTAGTTACGCTAGTTGCGAAGCCGTTCGTGAACGACATCAGCAACAAAAAAGCGAGCGCTTACTTGGTCAAAGAGCGCTCGCTTAATCTGCATTCTCGTTCGCGAAACCGGATCGGCTGCGATGGCCGCCGGCCTATTTCTCGATCTTGTTATGCAACTGCCAGAAGCGCACGGTGCGCTGGGCCGTCTCCATCGACAGCTTGCGGTAGTCGCGCTCGGCGATCTGCAGGGTCTGCTCGTTGACCGAGGGCATGACCGGGCGATTACGCAGGATCGACTCGACCGTCGGCCAGTTCAGGCGGGCCGAACGGCAGGGGATCAGGAGAAGGTCGGCGCGGGGGCCTTCCATCAGCCGGGCCATCATTTCGATCGGCATCTCGTTGAGAACCGCGATCGCAACCGTGACCTCGTCGAACTTTTTCGATTCGGCAAAATTATACACCGCCGCATCGTCCAATTCGTTCAGCCCCTTCATCAGTTTGACGATTTCTTCGGCGAGACCAAAACTCCGCCCCGGGGCCTGCGCCTCGCGGGCGATCTCGTTCAGGACACGCTTGATCTCTTCCTGGACTGCTGGCGGTGCGATGGCCAGTAGCCGCGTGCGCACCGTTTCCTTGGCGCGGCGCAACAGGTCGGCCATGAACTTGTTCGGAAAATCGGCGCGGAGGCCAAGGATTTCTGCCAACTCATCGTCCCCGCCGACACGGTTGACGATGGTCGAAAAGCCCTGGTCGGAAAACTTGGCGCCGGCGTTGTTGGCGAGCTTGCGGATCACCTTGTCTCCGCCGCGATCGACGATGACGTCGGTCACCGCGGTCGGCAGATCGGGCCGGCCGGAAATGGCGAGCAGGTGGTCCTGCCCCTTGCTGCTGGCGATTTCGACCAGCACGTCAGTGCCGAGCCGGCTGGAATTGGCCAGCACATTACCGGCGACCTCGATCTCATCGTCCCATGCCAGATGCTGGATCACCTCGAACGGCGCGTAGTCGAGCGGCGCCAGCCGTTTCGAAAGCTCGGCCTTGGCCCGCGTCTCGACGCGCGCGATCAGGAGGCAAAGCACGTCGTCGAAGACCTTGACCTGGTCGTCGCTGAGGCGTGCCCCGTCATTGAGAAAGAGATCGGTGACCTGCCGCAGGGTTTCCACCCGCTTGGCAGACGAGCCTCCCCTGACGGCGTCTTCTAGTTCGGCGATGATCGAGTGAGCCGGTTGTTGCACCATTGTGGGCAGTCTTGTTCGTTGTTGAAGGGTGGCGTGCACAATGACAAGCCGAGCCTTACACTCGCGTTAAGGGCGCGAGGCTGGTGGAAATACAGAGCGTTTGCACTTGAAACGAGCGGCGCCTCGGCGGGGGTGCAATGGCCGCTTTTTCGTCGGGCCGGGCGCGCATCGCGAACGCGGCGTTGCGAATTATTTACCAACGCGATTGGCGGCGAACGCTGCGATTTCGCGCGGCAAATCGCCGATGTCGTGCCCGATCCGGCATGCGGCGCCGCTTCCGGTCGCGCAGCCCGGCGGCTATCCTGTCCGAACCGTCCCGGGAAAATGTGATTGGCAACTTCCCGGACAAGACGCCATGAAGACTTGCCGCGCCGGTGGGGACGCCCGCGCGGTCGCTCGCTTAAGCATTCCTTCACGACGAACTTCATTAAACCTCTTAACAAGGGCTTGGATCATGAGATCTGTCGTCATCACCGGCGCGTCCACCGGCATCGGCTGGGCCAGCACCAGGATGTTACTGGACCGCGGCTTCCGCGTGTTCGGCAGCGTCCGCAAGCAGGCCGACGCCGACCGCCTGAAGGGCGAATTCGGGGCCAACTTCACGCCGTTGATCTTCGACGTCACCGACGAGGCCGCCGTGCTGGCGGCCGGCCGCGAGGTTCGCGCCGCCCTCAACGGCGAAACGCTCGCCGGTCTGGTCAACAATGCCGGTATTGCGGTCTCCGGCCCCGTGCTCGAACTCGCCGCCGACGAATTCCGCCGCCAGATGGAGGTCAACTTCATCGGCCCGATCATCGCCACCCAGGCCTTTGGGCCGCTGCTCGGCTCCGATCCGACCCTGAAGGGACCGAAGGGCCGGATCGTGATGATCTCTTCGGTCGCCGGCAAGAACGGCAATCCGATGACGTCGGCCTATTCCGCCTCCAAGCACGCGCTTGAGGGACTGTCGGAGAGCCTGCGTCGCGAACTGATGCTGTTCGGGATCGATGTCGTCGTCATCGCGCCGGGCGCGGTGAAGACGCCGATCTGGACCAAGGCCGAGGAAGTCGACATTTCCCCCTACAAGAACTCGCCCTATCTTCCGGCACTGGAGAAGATCCGCGCCTTCATGCTGGCGCTGGGCGCGAGCGGGTTGCCGGCAGAAGCCATTGCCGAGAAGGTGTTGGCGGCATTGACGTTGCCAAATCCCAAGGTGCGCTACACGATGGTGCCGGATCCGATGCAGCGATTGATGGCGGCGGTGCTGCCCAAGCGCACCCTCGACAAGATTATCGCCAAGCGCCTCGGGCTCTTGCCGCAGGGATGACCGCGGGAAAGAGCCAGGCGGAACTGACCCACATCGCCGACAACGCCCTTCGTGCGCAGCCGGGATGCGAGACGGCGACCGTGCCCGCCGTGCGCGGCCTTCCGAATATTGGAGAAGGCCGGAACTGGGAAATTCCCAACGTCATCCTCGGCGACAGCCTGATCAGCGACGTCGACCGCGCCGTGATGTCAGTGCAACGACAGCTGGGGCGGAAATATCATCTGGTCGAGTGCGATTAGATCATCCCGTCCGCACGCTCGTTTGCGCGCGCGGCGCCATCGCGATCATGCGCAGCGCGAACACGGCGACCAGCGGGATCAGGAACAGCGCGTACAGCGGCATGTCGGGAATTCGCTTGCCGAACGACACCGTGAACTGGAACAGCAGGTAATAGCCGCCGACGAGATGCAGCCCGCGCCAGGCGCGTGCGCCGATCGCGGCGGCGGTGCGGTCGAACGACGTCGCGGTCATCGCGATGATGAAGGCGTAGCCGATGCCGCCGAAGATGTAGGACGAGATCGAGGTCGCCGCGGCGTAGCCTGCGGGATCCATCACGGCGAAGGCGGCGATGGCGACGAGATGGATGGCGTGCGAGGCCGCAAAGCTGACGCCGAAATAGCGGCGATTGCGGCGCAGCCAGCGGGTCGAGGCGTTGGGCCACAGCCGCGCCAGCGTGGCGGCCGAAAAGGCGAGGCAGAACAGCACCAGCGAGGTTCGCGCGGTGAAGCGGATCACCATCCGCACGCCGTCGACCTCAAAGCCGCGCATGCCGGCGATCCAGATGCTCAGGGCCAGCAAGGTCAGCGAGAGCAGGGCAAACAGCCGCCAGCCGTCGAACCAGTTTTGACGTGATGGCATGTTAGTACCTCGTTGATTGAGCTGTCATTGCGAGGAGCGAAGCGACGAAGCAATCCAGACTTTCTTCGCAGTGAGATGGATTGCTTCGCTTCGCTCGCAACGACCTGGATACACAATGTAATCACCAGTTACATGCGTGTCGTGCACGACGTCAATCCGTGTAATCGATGCTTACATTCACAAGGCGGTGATGGTAGGAGAGGGCATGCGCCCTGCCGCCAAATCGATCGCCGCGAAATCAGGTTCCAAGCCGCGCCGCCGCTCGTCCGGGGCGGTTGCGTCAAAACCGTATCACCATGGCGACCTGCGCCGGGTCCTGATCGACGCCGCGCTGCAACTGGTCGGCGAGGGCGGGGCCGAGGCGGTCAGCGTTCGCGAGGCGGCCCGCCGCGCCGGGGTCTCGCCCGGGGCGCCGTTCCGGCATTTTCCGAGCCGCGACGCCCTGATGCAGGCCGTGGCCGAGGAGGCGCAGCGGCGCTTCCGGGCCGAGATCGAGGCCGCTCTGGCCGGGGCGCCGGCCGGCGATCCGCTCGGCCGCTTTCGCTGCCTTGGGCTGGCCTATCTGCGCTGGGCCATGCGCAACCCGACCCATTTCGAGATCATTTCCAGCCGTCGGTTATTCGATCATGACCGGGCGGCCGCCGTCAGCCGCGACAACGCTGAACTGATCGAACTGACCGAGCGGACACTTGCGGAAGCTTTTGCGGCGGGCCAGCTCCGCACCGAGGACCTCAAGCGGGTCCAGATCGCCGGGCGGGCGCTGGTCTATGGCTTTGCCCGGATGAATATCGACGGTCACTTTCCGCGCTGGGGGGTGGATGGCGCTGAGATTGAACGGACCGCCGAGCAGGTTCTCGATCTCTTCATCGAGGGCATTGCCCGAAGGTAGTGTGCTTCGCGCAGGGATGGCCGTCACTCTCCGTCATTCCGGGGCGCCTCTTGGCGCGAACCCGGAATCCATTTCTCCACGTTA
Organism: uncultured Alphaproteobacteria bacterium; assembly: GCA_963742935.1. Classification (GTDB taxonomy): domain Bacteria; phylum Pseudomonadota; class Alphaproteobacteria; order Rhizobiales; family Xanthobacteraceae; genus Bradyrhizobium. The sequence goes on from CAVUOI010000019.1 coordinate 124,017, forward strand.
TTTGGGGCCCATTGGATTCCGGGTTCTCGCTACGCGAGCCCCGGAATGACAGATGGATGGAGCATCGTCTCGAAATGACTACCCGCGATTTACCCTGCGGTGTCCGCCCGGGGGCAAATTCATTGCGCGTTCATGACGATTACACTACGTTTTTGTGACGCGACACAGGTTCCGGATGGGTCGTGCGTCTCCTGGTCTTCGCCAGCCAAGGCTTTGCAGTGCGCCGGGTCATGTTGCGTTTTCCCATATGGCGCCCGCGCCAAATCCAGGGCCCTCCGCTACCACCCTCGTCGCCGGTCTGGCCGCCATCGGTCTGTGGCGGCTTTCGGCCGTTGCTGCACCGCACATGGCGGCGCTGGCCATCATGCTGGAGAGCGAAGCCGATTTCGGCGGCCGCATGGGCTTTGCGCTGGCGTGGGGCATCCTGAACTTCTTCTTCATCACTCTGCTGCGGCGCCCGGCGCTGTCGGGTGCGCTGTCGCTGACGCTGGTGGTGCTGCTGGTGCTGCTGTCGCGGCTCAAGCACGACGTCGTGCAGATGACCGCGAACTTCGTCGACCTGATGGTGATCGACCGCGACACCGCATCCTATCTGTTCACGATCTTCCCGAACCTGCGCTGGAGCGTGGTCGGCGCCGCGCTCGTCATCCTGCCGCTGATGTATGCGCTGTGGTGGCTCGATCCGTTCCGCATTCGCCGCCTGCCGGCCGCCGCCGGCCTGTTGGCCTGTCTGGCGGCGCTGACCGGGCAGGCGATGACCTGGCCGGACGACGCCTGGAGCGGCTACTACGATGACGGCTATCTCTCCAAATTCGCCCGTTCGGGCGTGACGGCGATTTCCGACTTCGCCAATTACGGTTTCATGGAATCGGAAGCCGTCACCGCCGAGCGGCTGAAGATGCCGCTGGAGGAATCTTGTCACGTCGCCGGCCGCCGCCCGCACATCATCATGATCCATGACGAGTCGAGTTTCGACATCCGTCAGGCCAATGGCGTCAAGGTGCCGCCAGGCTATGGCAGCCACTTCAAGTCGTTCGACGGCCGCGAGCGCAAGTTCATGGCGGAAAGCAGCGGCGGCGCGAGCTGGATGGCCGAGTACAACGTGCTGGCCGGGCTGTCGTCGCGCTCGTTCGGCCGCTTCTCCTATTTCGTCACCCGCATCGCCTCGGGGCGGGTCGAGCGCGGGTTGCCGCTCGCGCTGCGCCGTTGCGGCTACAACACGCTGTCGCTCTATCCGGCCTACGGCGCCTTCATGGGCGCGCGCGGCTTCCAGACCTCCACCGGTATGCAGCACTTCTACGATGCGCGCGATCTCGGCGCCAAAGGTATCGAGCCGGACAGCTTCTTCTACGACAAGGCCGTCAATCTGATCGCCGAGCAGCCGGTCAATACGCCGCTGTTCACCTTCGTCTATCTCGCCGCCAACCACTTCCCCTGGGAAACCAAATTCCGCCCCGACCTGCTGCCGTCCTGGCACAAGCCCGGCAACGCTCCTGCGGTCGACGAATATTTGCGCCGCCAGACCATGAGCGCGGGCGACTATGCCGGCTTCGTCGCCAGCCTGAAGAAGAAGTTTCCGGCCCAGCCATTCCTGATCGTCCGTTATGGCGACCATCAGCCGGAGTTCTCGTCGAACCTGCTGGATCCCGGCCTGGATGAAGCCCGGGTGGCCCGCAAGTTCAACGCCTACGACCCGCGTTACTTCACCACCTATTACGCGATCGACGCCATCAATTTCCAGCCGGTGAAGAGCCCCGCCGTCATGGACACGATCGACGCGCCCTATCTGCCGCTGGTGATCCAGGAAGCCGCCGGCATTCCGCTCGATCCGTCGTTCGAGGAACAGAAGAACATCATGCTCCGTTGCAAGGGGGTCTTCTACGCCTGCAAGGACGGCGCGGAAGCCCGCAGGTTCAATCGATTGTTGATCGAGGCCGGATTCATCAAGGGCCTCTAGAGGATGCCGCCATGTCCGCGGTCGCGGAACCGGGAACGAACCGAAGCACTGCTGCGCAATCGCGCGGTGCGGGCTTCTTTGCGCTGGCCGGCTTGATCGTCGCCGTGCATCTGGCCGCGCTGGCCGTGCTGTTCAGCACCGAATACGGACCGTTTGCGATCACGTTGTCGGTGCTGGCGTGGATCTTCGTGAACTGTTTCCTGATGGCCGTGCTGCGGCGGCCCGCCGTCTGCGCGGCGCTGGCGCTGGCCCTCATCGCAATCCTGATTACGCTGTCGCACTTCAAGTTCGGGATCCTGCAGCTCACGCTGACCTTCCTCGACTTCCTGATCATCGACCGCGATACGTTTTCGTTCCTGCTGTCGGTGTTCCCGCGGCTGCAGATGCAGTTGATCGCGGCAGGCCTCGTTGCGGCTCCCTTGCTGTGGGCGCTGTGGCGCTTCGATCCGTTCCGCGTGCGGCGTCGTGTTGCGCTGACCGGTGTGGCCGCCACGGCCGCATTGATCGCGGGGATGGCGGTGGCTTTGCCCGAGCAGGCATGGGAGCCGTTCCAGGGCGTCAATCACATTTCCAATCTGGCGCGCTCGGGCGTGGTGGCGGTATCGCGGCTGGCTTCCACCGGATGGATCGAGGCCGATCCGCCGGCGGAAGGTCCGCTGCACCTGGCGGCCGCGCACGCCGCGCTGCCTGCGAGGCAGGCGGCTGCCGCGACATGCGAGGCGCCGGCCAAACGGCCGCACATCATCATGCTGCTCGATGAGTCGAGCTTCGATGTCACCTCGGCGCCCGATATCAAGGTGCCGGCCGGCTACACCGATTATTTCAAGTCAAGCGACGGCAAGCAGCGCACCATGATCGCGGAGTCGACCGGTGGCCCGACTTGGTACACCGAGTTCAATGTGCTGACCGGCCTGTCGGCGCGCTCGTTCGGCGACCTGAAATTCTACGTCACGCGGATCGCCGCCGGCCGCGTGACGCGCGGACTGCCGCAGGCGCTGCAGCGCTGCGGCTACAAGACTGTCTCGCTCTATCCGACCTATGGCGATTTCCTTGGCGCGCGCGCCTTCCAGAAGGGCACCGGTGTCGAAGAGTTCATCGACATGGCGGCGATGGGCGTGAATGAGGATATGCAGCCGGACAAATTCTATTACGATCAGGCGCTGAAGGCATTTGCGCGCGAGCAGGCATCGCAGTCGCCGGTCTTCATGTTCGTCTACCTCACCGCGAATCATTTTCCCTGGACCGAACGTCTATCGGCCCGATCTGACGCCCGCGGGCTGGACGCCGCCGGGCAACACCGCCGAGGTCGACGAATACATCCGCCGCCAGGCCATGACGGCGAACGAGTATCGCGAGTTCACCGCGCGGCTGCAGCGCGACTATCCGGACGAGTCTTTCCTCGTGCTGCGCTTCGGCGATCACCAGCCGGCGATCTCGCAAAAAATGCTCGAGCCCGGGATTGACCAAAAGCAGCTCGCGAAACGCCTGATGGCGTCGGATCCGCGCTATTATTCCACCTACTATGCGATCGACGGCATCAACTACTCGCCAGCCAATCTGTCGTCCGCGCTCGAAACCCTCGATGCGGCCTATCTCCCGCTCGTGCTCCAGGAAGCTGCCGGCCTGCCGCTCGATCCCTCGTTCGCCGAGCAGAAGAGCATCATGCTCCGCTGCAAGGGCACGTTCTACGCCTGCAAGAAAGGCGTGGAGGCCCGCCGCTTCAACCGCTTGCTGATCGACGCCGGGATGATCAAGGGGCTTTGAGGGTTGCCGCGTGCTCGATCTCGTAGGGTGGGCAAAGCGAAGCGTGCCCACCATCTTGAAATCCCATTGCGCAACGATAGATTGTTACTATGCCTCGTTACGTTCGCGCCAAGGGCAGTTTATTCTTTTTCACCGTCGTTCTTGCGCAACGGCCGAATAGCCTTTTGATCGACGAAATAGATCGCCTCCGCCACATCTACAGAACCGTCCAGCAACGATATCCGTTTGAAACCGCTGCGATCTGCATTCTGCCCGATCATATCCATGCCCTTTGGGCCTTGCCGGAAACCGATGCCAACTTCTCTGCTCGCTGGAGCTCGATCAAGAGTGGCTTTTCGAGAGGCCTCGATGCACCGAGTCGATCACCGAGCAAGATAAGCAAGCGAGAAAAGGGTATTTGGCAACGGCGTTATTGGGAACATGCTATTAGAGATGAAGCGGACTACGAACGCCATGTAGACTACATTCATTTTAATCCGGTGAAGCATGGATACGTCGCGCGCGTCGCCGATTGGCCGCACAGCAGCTTCCATCGCTATGTGGAACGAGGCGTACTTGCGGAGGATTGGGGCGGTGATGTGCGCGACATTCAAGGTTCATTCGGCGAGTAGATGGTGGGCACGCTTCGCTTTGCCCACCCTACGGCACCTGCGCTCGCAATGACCGGGCCTACTTCTTCCCCACCTTGTCCCACAGCCACTGCGCGACCGCGTCCGGCGAACTCGTGGCGTCGTTGCCGGCTGCGCGCAGATTGGCCTCGCGCATGGTGGCGATGTCGATCCGGCCGAGCAGAGGGGCAAGCGCCTTGCGCAAGGCATCGTCATTGGCGCGCTTTGGCGCCAGCAGCACGATCGCATCGTAGGGCGGGATCGCTCGCCTGTTATCATCCAGAACGACCAGGTCGTATTTTGCGATCAGTCCGTCGCTGGTGTAGCCGGCGATGACGTCGACCTCGCCGGAAGCGACCGCCGCGTACATGAAATCCGGCTGCATCTGGCGCTGTCCGCGGAACGACAATCCATAGGCCTTGCGCAGCGCGGTCCATTCCGGGCGCGAGAAGAATTCATAGTCGCCGGCGATCGACATGTTCGCCGCGCGCGAGGCGAGGTCGGCGATGGTGCGGATGCCCAGTTGTTCGGCGCGCTTGCGCGGCATCACCAGCGCATAGGCGTTCTCGAAGCCGAGTTCGCCCAGCAGCGTGATGTTCTGCTTCTGCAACAGCGTCTTCAGTTCGGCCAGCAGTTCCCGGCGCGGCCGCATGTCGGTGCGCTGGAACTGGTTGGCCCACAGCGTGCCGGAATAGTCGACATAGACGTCGACATCGTTGGCCGCTAGCGCTTCGAAGATAACGCTGGAGCCAAGACCTTCGCGCGTCGCCGCGGGAAGCGAGGCGGCGTTGAGCCGCTGCGCGATCAATGCCGACAGCACATATTGTTCGGTGAAGGTTTTTGCGCCGACGATGGTGCTGTTCTGCGCGCGCATCACGGCAGGCACCAGCGTGGCCGCGACCAGCGCCGCGATGCCGAAGCCGCCCAGTATCGTCCGCAGGCGGCTGCGATGGCGCAAGCCGCTTTCGATCAGCGCCAGCAACTGGTCGACCGCCAGCGCCAGCACGGCGGCAGCAAGGCAGCCGAACAGCACGAACACCCAGTTCTGGGTCTGCAATCCCGCAAAGATGTAATTGCCGAGGCTGGTCTGGCCGATCGGCGTCGACAGCGTCGCGGTGCCGATCACCCAGACCGCCGCAGTGCGGATGCCCGCCATCATGACCGGCAGCGCCAGCGGCAATTCCACCGTGAACAGCGATTGCCGCGGCGTCATGCCGACGCCTTGCGCCGCTTCGATGATCGCCGGCTCCACGCCCTGCAGGCCGGTGATGGTGTTGCGCAACACCGGCAGCATCGAATAGAGCGCCAGCGCCAGCACCGCGGGCAAAAACCCGAAGGCGGAAAAGCCAACGCCGAACCATGACAGCGACAGCGCCGCGAGCGCCAACAGCAGCGGATAGAACAATGCCAGCAGCGCCAGTCCCGGCACTGTCTGCACGATGCTGGCGAGCCCGAGCAGCGCGCCGCGCATCACCGGACGGTGGCGCGCCATGATCGCAAGGGGCAGACTGACCAGAAGTCCGAGCGCCAGCGCGGTGACGCTGACCCGGACATGGTTGCCGAGATAGTCGGGCAGGTGGCCCAGCGCTTCCGCCCAGCGCGGATCGGTGAACAGGCTCATGCCCCGCCCTCGCGCGGCAGCAGGGCGCCGAGCCGCTCGGCCTGCCGCCGCGGCGTACGCAGCAGTTCGCCGACGTACGCGTCGTCGCTTTCGGAAAGCTCCGTTGGCGTGCCCTGCGCCAGCAGCCGGCCGCCGCCCATCACCGCGATCCGGTCGGCCAGCAGGATGGCTTCGGTCATGTCATGGGTGATCATGACCGTGGTCAGGCCGAGCTTGCGATGCAGCTCGCGAAAATCGTCGCTGAGCGCGTCACGGGTCAAGGGGTCGAGTGCGCCGAACGGCTCGTCCATCAGCACGATGCGCGGCTTTGCGGCGAGCGCGCGCGCCACGCCGACGCGCTGGCGCTGGCCGCCGGAAAGTTCATGCGGCAGGCGGTCGCGATATTGCGCGCGGTCGAGCCGCACGAGATCGAGCAACTCGTCCACCCGCGCGGAAATCTCGCCGGGCGGGGTCCCGAGAAGCTTTGGCGTGATGCCGATATTGCCGGCGACGGTGAGATGCGGAAACAGCCCGCCGCTCTGGAAGACATAGCCGATCCGCCGCCGCAGCAGGATCGGATCGACGTTGCGGATGTCCTCGCCTTCGACGTCGATCGAGCCGGTGTCCGCCTCGATCAGACGGTTGGCGAGCCGCAGCAGCGTGGTCTTGCCGGAACCGGAGCCGCCGACGATGGCCAAAAACTCTCCTTCGGCAACGTTGAGCGAGACGTCATCGACCGCCACCACGCGACCGGCGTCAAAGGTCTTGCCGACATTCGTATAGGCGATCAGGGGCGCGGCGGGCATTCAGTGCGGTCCCAATCCTCGGCTGCTTCCAACGTGACAGGTGATAGCCGATAAAAGGCCCGGGGGCGAATGCAAGACTTCGGCTGTGGCGGCTTCAGTCGCGCGAGAACATGTTTTTCAACTGCACCAGCAGCGTTATCAGCCAGGCGGCCGCATACATGCCCGCCAGACCCAGCGCCGTTCGGCGATCGATCAGGGACAGGTTTGTCCACCACCATACCCGATAGAACCACAATCCCGACGTGGCTCCGCCAAGCAGGCAGACCAGCATCTTGAGAAAGGAGGAATTCGCGACGCCCAAAGCGCCAAACAGAAGCGTCGCCGGAACGAGAAACATGGTGCAGGCGGATATCAGGGTCTCGTTCATGGCTCCTCGGCGAGATATGCGAATCGCAAGGTTCGATCCGCATTTTGCCGCAACCCGTACCCTTCTGGAAAGGACGCCGGTGGCCGTTCCCGCTGCGGCCTATTGGCCTTACTGAGAGCTTATCTCGCCCCGTTCGATCGTGAGCGTCACGTCCGCAAACGTCTCGAGCAGTTTTGGGTTCGATTCGGTGATCAGCAGCGTGATGTCCTTGTCCTGCGACCGAAGCCGTCGGAGCGCCTCCGCGTATCGCTGCGCCAGCACGGGGGCAAGGCCCTGGAACGGCTCGTCCAGAATAAGCAGCCGGGTGCCAAGCATCAGCGCCCGGCCCAGCGCCACCATCTTGCCTTGCCCGCCCGAGACCGATCCCGCGGGACGTTTGGCGAGCTCCTTGAGTTCCGGCAGCACCGAATAGGCCCGTTCGAGACGTCGTCGCGTCTCTTCCGGATTCAGCTTTGCGACGCGGCCGGGAAGCAGGATGTTTTCCTCCACGGTGAAAGCCGAGAACAGCCGGCGATCCTCGGGGGCATAGCCGAGACCCAGCCCCGGCCGGCGGTGCGGCGCGATGGGCCCGAGATCCTCGCCGCCGAGGCGCACCGTGCCGAGCGCCTTGGTAAAACCCATGATGGTGCGAACGGTGGTGGTCTTGCCGGCGCCGTTCCGTCCGATCAGCGCGGCGCTGACGCCCGGCTGCAGCGAAAAACTGACATTGCGCAGCACCGGCGCATCGGCGATCGCGACGTTGACGTTCTCGAAACTCAGCATCGGTGTCATATGCCGATCACCTGCTCGCGGACTTTCGGGTCGGCCAGAACCTCCGCCGGCGTGCCGACTTTCTGAATCTTTCCCACATTCCAAACGGCGACGCGGTTGGCGTAGCGCTCCACCATGTCCATGTCGTGCTCGACGAAGACCGAGGTGACTTTCTCCTTTGCGAGCGCCTTGGTGAGAATGTCCATGATTTCGAGCTTCTCGGATGACGCGACGCCCGACGTGGGCTCGTCCATCAGCAGGAGCTTGGGCTTCAGCGCGAGCGCAAGAGCGATATCGACGAGCTTGCGTTGTCCCTCGGGCAGTTCCCGCGCGGTGCGTTTCGCGTAGGACTTGACGCCGACGAGATCCAGCAGGCGTTCCATTTCCGGCGCTTCCGGCATCTGCGAGAGCGCCCGAAGACCCGACGGGTGCCCGCGCCGCGAGGCGGCTGCGATCAGCATGTTCTCCATCACGGTCTGATCGAGGAACAGCTGCGGAATCTGGAAGGCGCGGGCAATGCCGAGCTTGGTGATGGTGCGCGGCAGTTGCGCCGTGATGTCCTGGCCGAGAAAGGTGACGGTGCCGGCCTGAGGACGGAGATAGCCGGTCGATATGTTGAGGAACGTGGTCTTGCCGGCGCCGTTCGGGCCGATGATGGCGAGATTTTCGCCTTCGAGAACGTCGAGATTGATGCCGTCGGCGGCGATCACGCCGCCGAAGCGGATATGGATGTCCTTTGCGGAGAGCAGGACGTTGGCCATCAATGCCCTCCCTGCTTGGCCTGGCCGTAACGCTGCCTGAGGCCGATCAGCCCATTCGGCGCGTAAAGGATGATGACGATCAGCACGACGCCGAGAATGAGCTGCCAGGAGTTCGCCAGATGCGCGGCGGCATAGAACCGCACGCATTCGAACATCGCAGCTCCCGCGAACGCGCCGAAAGCATGGGCGCCGCCGCCGAGGATCGCGATGAACACGAACTCGCCGGACTTGGTCCAGAAGCCGAACTCCGGCGTGGCGATCTGCTGGATGATCGATACCAACGTGCCGCCGATGCCGCCGAGCAGCGCGGAGATCACGTAGCCGATCAGCAGCACGCGGCGGGCCGACATTCCCAGATATTCGAGCCGGGTTTCGTTCGACTTCATCGCCCGCAGCATGTGCCCGAGCGGGCTGTCGAGATAGCGTTGCACGGCGTAGAATGCGATGATCGCGATCGCGAGGCTGACGTAAAGAATGACGTATTGGAACGTCTCCGGGGTGAAGGAAAATCCCAAGCAGGCCGGGGCGGGCGACCCGGATGCCGTCGGCGCCGTTGGTATAGTGGAACATCTTCTCCAGCAGCGACCACAGCACCATCGAAAACGCCAGATTGAGCATGCCGAAGAAGATTTCGCGGTAGCGGACCACGAACAGGCCGACGATCAGTCCGACGATCGTCGACGTTACGCCTCCAAGCAGGAGAAAGAGCAGGATATCGCCGCCGCCGATGTACTTGCCCCAGAACGCCGCGGTGTAGGCCCCGGTGGCAAAGAACATCGCGTGCCCGAACGACACCTGTCCGGCCTGCAGCAGCAGGACGATACCGAGCACGACGATGCCCTTGGCGAGGATCAGCGCGAACAGCGTCGCCCAGCTCGCCACGAACAGCGGCGCCACGGCGCTGACCAGAAAGAAGACGACGGCAACCGCCGTGATCGGCTTGATGCGGCCCGCCATCATATTTTTCTCACCTGCACGGCGCCGAACAATCCGAACGGACGCACCAGCAGCACCAGCACCATCAAGAGATAAGGCACGAGAACTTCGAACTCCGGCTGCAGATAGATGACGAAGGCGCGCGTCAGGCCGATCATCAGCGCAGTGAGGGCGGTGCCCTCGATCTGCCCCAGGCCCGCGGTAGCCGCCACCGCAAAGGAGAGCACGATCATGTCGGCGCCCATGCCGGGCACGAGCGACGTGGTCGGCGAGGCCAGCGCGCCGCCGAGCGCGGCGAGGCTCGCGCCAATGACGAACGTCACGAAGTAGACCCGCTGGGCGTCGATGCCGATGGCGGTTGATGCCTCGCGATCTTCGGTGACCGCGAGGATGACAGCCCCTGCAAGGGTTTTGCGCAGGAAGTAGCGCAGGCCGAACAGCGTCGCGACCGCGACAGCCGGCAGCAGGATGACCTGGTACGACGTATAATTCACGCCGAACACGCTGATGTTCGGCAGCAGCTTCAGGGGCTCGGCGGCAAAGATCGGCTGCACGCCCCAGATCAGGCGCTGCAGATTGTCCATGATCATGAACGCCGCAAACGTGATCAGGAGCTGCAGCACGTCGTCTCGTCCGTAGAGCGGCCGCAGCAGGAAACGCTCGATGAAGCCACCGCACACGGCGCCGATCACGATGGAAGCCGCCAACAGCGCCGGATAGGTGAGCCACGGCGATATATGGGCGATCGCGAGGCTGAACGTCGCGGCAAGATAGGCGCCGAAGGCGTAGAGCGAGCCGTGCGCGACGTTTACCACGCGCAGCACGCCGAAGATCAGGCTGAGCCCGACGGAAACCAGGAACACCAGGGCGGCGTAACTGATCCCGTCGAGGACGGCCAGTATGGCGAGAGTCGAGTTCATGGAGACCTTCAGGAAAGCCAGTCCTCCGGCACAAACCGGAGGACTGTGGTCGGGGCTACTGCTTGAAGGTCGGCACGTCCATCTTGACGAATTCCGGCTTGAGCGTCTTCAGCCATTCGACCGACCGCATGCCGGCCGGGTTGGTGATCACCTTCGGGTCGAAGATCATCATGTTGTCGAGCAGCTTGAAGTCGTAGCCCGGGAAAGATTTGGTGACGCCGACAAGCTGGGCTTCCAGACCCTGGTTGTCCTCGGGCCGCAGGGTGATCGGCCGGCCGAAGCCGGTGGCGAACTCGGTGCCGGAGGTTGCATCCACCACCTGCTCCCGGGTCGGCCAATTGCCGCCATTGGCCTTGATCGCCTTGTCATAGGCGGTGTGTAGCGCCGTGAAGGCCTGCGCCATGTGATAGACCGGATAGATCGGCCAGGCGCCGGTCTTGGCCTTGAACGCTTCGGCGAACGCCTTGAAGGCCGGGTCGTTCTTCTTTTCGGGATGCAGGAACCAGTGGTCGCCGCGCGCGCCGACGATCAGACCTTCCGGCAGATCCTTGCCGAGCCGCTGGATCGACGACTCGCCGATTCCGAGTACGAAGGTCGATTGCTGCAGCAGGCCGCGCTGACCGGCCTGGCGGACCAGCGTATCGAGGTCGCCGCCCCAGGAGGTGGTGAGAACGACGTCCGGCCGCAACGCCAGCAGGCGGGAGACTTCGGTGGAATAGTCAGGCGCGCCGAACTTCGGGAACAGTTCAGCCACCACCTGGACGTCGGGCTTCATCGCCTTCAATGCGGTGGAGAAGATTTCCCAGCTCTCGCGGCCCCACGCATAGTCCTGATTGACGACCGCGATCGTCTTGAAGTCGGGCTTGGTCTTGAGGAGATAGACCAGCACCGCCAGCATCTCGGGCGTGCCGTTCGCCTGCGTGCGGAAATTGTAACGGTACTTCTTGGTTTCGAGGATCGAGGCCGCGCCGCAATCCCACATGAAGTTCATGACCTTGAGGTCTTCGGCGACCGGGACGAGCTGGTTGCAGCTGCCCGAGGAGATCGAAGCGAAGGTCGCATCGACCTTTTCATCCTGCACCATGCGTCGGTAGTTGGAGACCAGCGCTTCGCCGCCGGCGCCTTCATCGATGAAGGAAAGCTTCACGGGCACGCCGCCGATGCCGCCCTTCTTGTTGAGATCCTCCGCGATCATCTCGGCCGCGGCCTTTGCGGGCACGCCGAACACGGAAGCCGGCCCCGAAAGAAATGTCGTGATACCAATCTTGATTTCCTGGGGCTTGCCCTGAGCAAACGCTGCGCCAGTAAAAGTCGCGATGGCAATACCGGCTGCAACAACAGCCTTGAAACAATGCATTAAAAGCCCTCCCTTTTTTTGGACTTGCGCCGGCCGGGCGGCCGCCCGCGTTTTTTCTTGCCGCGACGCTACTATATTTTTGGCGTATTGCCAGCACTTAACTGTCTGCCGCCAGCACCGCGTCCGCACCGCGCGTTTGGACGGTTTCTTGTTGACGGTCTCCTGCAAAATTGTCGCAGCCATGCTGACCGAGGCCGGACGTCTTCGACCAGCTCTCGAGCAGAATGCCTTCGATACGCAGTCACAAGTTGCGCGCGCGAACAATGCGGCTTTCCGGGAGACTTTGGGCGCTCGTACGGCTGGGTGCAGCGCCGCGTTGAACTTATCCTTCCAAGCCGCTAAGGCATCCGTCCAAATCCCGGGGAGCAAGAATGGCGGATACGGCCCAACCAGCGGCGGTCGCACTCGACGATGCGACGGTGGCCTTTCGCGTGGCCGGCGATCGCGTCTATACGGCGGTGGAGCAGGCCAGCCTGTCCGTTGCCCATGGCGAATTCGTCGCCATCGTCGGGCCGACCGGCTGCGGGAAATCGACGCTGCTCAATGTCGCGGCCGGGCTTCTGAAACCCGCCGCCGGGTCGGTGAAGATTTTCGGTCAGCCGCTGACCGGGTTGAACCGCGATGCCGGCTATCTGTTCCAGGCCGATGCGCTGTTTCCCTGGAAGACCGCGATCGACAACGTTGCCATCGGGCTCGATATCAAGGGCGCGCCGCGCCAGCAGGCGCTGCAGCGCGCGCAGGGCTGGCTCACGTCGGTCGGGCTCGGCGCGTTCGCCAACCGCTATCCGCACATGCTGTCCGGCGGCCAGCGCAAGCGCGTCGGCCTGGCGCAGGTGCTGATCCGCGATCCAAAGATCCTCTTGATGGACGAGCCGTTCGGCCCGCTCGACGCCCAGACCCGGCAGATCATGGGCAATCTGCTGCTGGATCTGTGGAACGCCGACCGCAAGGCGGTGCTGTTCGTCACCCACGATCTCGAAGAGGCGATCGCGCTCGCCGACCGCGTCGTGATCATGTCGGCAGGGCCATCCGCGCGCATCATCGGCGACTGGCGGGTGACGCTGCCGCGCCCGCGCGACATCTCGGAAGTGCGGATGGAAAAGCAGTTTCACGAACTGCACCGCGAGATCTGGAGCGTGCTGAAGGACGAAGTGATGAAAGGCTATGCGCAGTCGACGCTAAGCGCGGAGGCCGGCTGACTGTCGCACATGTCTCAACGCTTCTCGCTCTGTCAGCTGCTGGTCGCGGGTCGTTGCGCTGACGATGTGGCACGTCCTCACCACCGTGCCGGTGTTCGGCCGTATCCTGTTGCCGCCGTTCTTCTTCTCCAACCCGTTCGATGTCGCCAGCCAGGTCGTGAAGTGGTTTTACACTGGCGTGATCTGGAAGCACCTTTTCATCACGCTGTGGGAATCGGTCCTGGCTTTCGTGATCGGCTCGATCGGCGGCGTGCTGGTCGGGTTCTGGTTCGCGCGCAAGCCGCTCGTCGCCGCGGTGTTCGATCCCTACGTCAAGATGATCAACGCGCTGCCGCGCGTGGTGCTGGCGCCGATCTTCGCGCTGTGGCTGGGGCTCGGCATCTGGTCCAAGGTCGCGCTCGGCGTGACGCTGGTGTTCTTCATCGTGTTCTTCAACGTCTATCAGGGCGTCAAGGAAGTCTCGACCACGGTGTTGGATAACGGCCGCATGCTCGGCATGAACGAGCGGCAATTGACGCGGCACGTCTACTGGCCGTCGGCACTGTCGTGGATGTTTTCGTCGCTGCACACGGCGGTCGGCTTTGCCGTGGTCGGCGCGGTCGTCGGCGAATATCTGGGCTCGGCCGCCGGCCTCGGCTATCTGATCCAGCAGGCCGAAGGCGTGTTCGACGTCGCCGCCGTATTCGCCGGCATGTTCGTGCTGTCGGCCTTCGTCATCCTGATCGATTATGGTGTGACGCTGGTCGAGCGCAGGCTTCTGGTCTGGCGGCCGACGGCGGAGGGCAGGGGGTAGATTCCCCGTCATTCCGGGGCGCGCCTCTGGCGCGAACCCGGAATCCATGGGGCAGCAAGCTCTGGGCAAGATGAATCCCCGGCTCGCTTCGCGCCCCGGGATGACGGCGCTAGCGCGCCGTCAGTTCAACAACTTCGTATCATCCGGCGCCTGCGGCGGCGTCTTGATCGCGATCGCCTTGATGGTCCGGCCGACAGGCTTGGTGCCGCCATGCGGGGTACCCTTGGGGATCACGACGAGATCGCCCGGCTTCACCGTCACTTCCTTATCGCCGAGCCAGATCGTTCCGGTGCCTTCGAGGATGTACTGAATCTCGTTGGCATTGGCGTGCAGGTGCTTTGGCGGGCTGCCGTCCTGGATCGAGATGGTCGCGCCATCCACCGAGACGAACGTCTTGTTACGCATGCCGCCGGCGTTGGCAGGTGACAGCGTGTCGCCTTCCAGATCGCCGGTATGGATGACCTGTGCGGCGATGGTTTCGGCGGCATAGGCGGGACGCAGCAAGTGCGTGACGCCGCAGCCGGCGGCAAAGGCGGTGGCGAGCGATAGCGCGATGGTCAGGCGATTTATGGGTAGTCCTCCCCTGTGGTGTTTCTTGTGGAAGGGATGCTATGCCGCCGCGCCGCGCTTAGCCAGCTATCGCGGACGTCATTCCGGGGCGTGCGAAGCACGAACCCGAAATCCATCGGGCCGCAGGCTCAGCGGTGACATGGATTCCGGGTTCTCGCTTCGCGAGCCCCGGAATGACGGTGAGTGCCTTCTCAAGCCAGGCCCGCTGCTCTATCTTGCCGGCCAACGAATCGGAGGAACCCATGACAAAACTGTTCGGCCGGCTGGCCGCTTCGCTGCTGGCGCTGACCTTGACCACGGGATTTGCCGCAGCGCAAAGCAAGGTCACGGTGGCGATCGGCGGGGGCTCCTGCCTGTGCTATCTGCCGACCGTGCTGGCCAAGCAGCTCGGCGAATACGACAAGGCGGGCCTTTCGGTCGAACTGGTCGACCTCAAGGGCGGTTCGGACGCGCTGAAGGCCGTGCTCGGCGGCAGCGCCGACGTGGTGTCGGGCTATTTCGATCATTGCGTCAACCTGGCCGCCAAGAAGCAGGAATTGCAATCCTTCGTGGTCTATGACCGCTACCCCGGCCTGGTGCTGGTCGGTCGCCGGCCCACACCAATGAGATCAAGTCGATCAAGGATCTGGCCGGCAAGAAGGTCGGCGTCAGCGCGCCGGGCTCATCGACCGATTTCTTCCTGAAATTTCTGTTGAAGAAGAACGGCCTCGACCCGACCAGCGCCGCTGTCATCGGCGTCGGCCTCGGGGCCACGGCTGTGGCGGCGATGCAGCAGGGACAGATCGATGCCGCCGTGATGCTCGATCCTTCCGTCACCGTCCTGCAGGGTAGCTACCCGGATTTGAAAATTTTGGCCGACACCCGCACGCAGAAGGATACGCTTGCCTTGTTCGGCGGCGAGTATCCCGGCGGCGCGCTTTACACGACTACGGCGTGGATCAAGTCGCACGAGAAGGAAGTGCAGGGGCTGACCACCGCGATCGTCAACACGCTCGCCTGGATTTATTCGCATTCGCCGGAAGAGATCATGGCGAAGATGCCCGAAGAGATCGTCGGCAAGAACAAGGAACTGTATCTGGCGGCGCTGAAGAACACGATCCCGATGTATTCGCTGACCGGCCTGATGGATCCCAAGGGCGCGGACGCGGTGCTCGCCGTGTTCAGTGAGGCTCGCCGGAGGTCGCGAAGGCCAATATCGACGTGACCAAGACCTGGACCAACAAATATGTCGAGCAGGTCAAGAAGACGACCGGCGCGAGCACGAAATAAGGGCTAGGCGGGATCGGCGTGAAATCAAACGAAGTCAGGCGATGAGCGACACCAAACCGCTGGTCATTCATCGCGTCAGTGTACTCGACCTCGTTGTCGAGGCGTGGACGTGGCCGTTTGCGGAAACGCGGCGCGCCGAGATCGATGCGCATTTCGCCGACAAGCAGCGCGAAAAGCCTGCGCTGTTTAACGGCCGCGTCCTGCTCGGGCGCAACCCGGTGTTTTCAGGTAGCGCTTGAGCGCCAGCTATTTCGAAACTGATTTCGCAAGTTTTCTGGCTTGGCGCGACTGGGGCTTTCCTGACCCAAGCGTATTCAACGGTTTTGGCATGGGCGCGCTGCGCTGTGGCGATGGCGCTTTCGCGCTCGGCGAGATGGGCCAGCACACGTCGAATGCCGGGCGCATCTATTTTCCGTCGGGCACGCCGGATCTCGACGACATCAGGGACGGCGCGCTCGACATACCGGGTAGTGTCGGGCGCGAGCTCAAGGAAGAGACCGGCCTCGCACCCGCCGACTATCGAAGCGACGCGGACTGGCACTGCATCTCCACCGGACACGCCGTCGCGATGATCCGCATCCTGCACGTCGATATGCCGGGCGATGCCTTGCGCGACAGGATTTAGGCCAATCTCGCCCTGCAGCGATCACCCGAATTGTCGGCGATTTATCTTGTCCGCGGCACGCAAGACCTCAACTCGGCGATGCCTAGCTTTGTCACGGCGTTCCTCGAGAAGCAGTTCGCATAAGCGCCCGACCCGGAAAACTCCCGGATGAGATCAAACGCAGCTCAATTCGGTTTGGTCAGCAATGCGAGCGCCGCGACGGTGTTGGCTTTGGCGCCGATCGGGATCGCCGCAAGATCGACGAAGAAATCGGGATTGTGGTTTGAATAAGGGAACGGGCGGCCGGCTTTTTGTGCGGCGACAACGAGATCCATCGGCGCTACCCCGATCAGCAGGAAGACGTAAGGCGTCTTGAGCGGCTGCATCACGTCCTGAAAATCCTCGGACCCCATCACCGCCGGGAAGTTGTTGACAACCTTGCCGTCACCGAGGAGCGCGTTGAGGGCCGGGTTCACCCGTTCGACCAGGCTGGTGTCATTGACGAAGCCGGCCTGAGTCGCCCTTCATCGTCCGGGTCGGCATCTTGTCCGCCGCTGACGCCGGCGCCGATCGCGATGCCTTTGCTGATCTCGTCGATGCGCTTGAGCATCGTCTCGCGCACTTCAGGCTGGAACCAGCGCAGGTTGAGAAGCAATGTTGCGGTCTGCGGGATGACATTGTTGTCGCGCCCGGTCTGAATCGA
Source organism: uncultured Alphaproteobacteria bacterium (assembly GCA_963742935.1). Taxonomy (GTDB): domain Bacteria; phylum Pseudomonadota; class Alphaproteobacteria; order Rhizobiales; family Xanthobacteraceae; genus Bradyrhizobium. Next base: position 140,981 of record CAVUOI010000019.1, read on the forward strand.
GCCAACGGTCAGCACCGCCGACGACTGCGGATCGACAGTGCGGCTGATGACGGTCTGGTAGGCCAGCACGGCCTGGGCCGCCATCACGACCGGATCGATCGTCATCTGCGGGG
>CAVUOI010000020.1:0-160689 GCA_963742935.1 uncultured Alphaproteobacteria bacterium
TACTTCGCGATCATCACCCAGGCCGTCGCCGCGATCCTGACCATCCTTATCGTGGGGCAGCAGGGCTATACGGGCGACATCAACGGCATGACGGACCTGCGTACCCTCAAGGGGTGGGACATCCGGCCCGACGAGGCGAAGATCGTCCTCTACTACGTCAAAGCGGTGCTGTTGTTCGCCAGCATCGGCTCGGCAGTTGATCCGCTGAGCAAGCTCGGCCGCATGCTGGGGGCGATGCGCAAAGAGGAAGACCGCGTGCGGTTCACCGGTTACAGCGTCGCCAACTTCAAGATGTTCGCGTTCTGCTGGCGGCGGTGTTGTCGGCGGTCGGCGGCGCCATGTTCGCGCTCATGTCGGGTTCATGTCGCCGTCCTTCGCGGGCATCGTGCCCTCGATCGAGATGGTGATCTACACCGCGGTCGGTGGACGGATGTCGATCTTCGGCGCGATGTGGGGCTCTCTGCTCGTGAATTCGCCAAGACCAACCTTTCGGAATCCTTCCCGCAGCTCTGGCTGTTCGGCCTCGGCGCGCTGTTCATCGCGGTCGTGCTGGCGTTCCCGAATGGCCTGTCGGGAATCTGGGCTGATTACGTTCAGCCGCGCATCGATCGGCTGCTGGCGATGCGCAAACCGAAACCCAAGAACGGCTGAGCGACGTCCCGTCGCCGACGGCGCGCCGGCGGAGTGAGGAGATAGATCATGCTCATCGGTTCCCAGCCCAAGGAATTCCTGCTCGCGGTCGAAGGCGCTTACCGTTTCCTTCGACGGATTCAAGGCAGTCAACGATCTATCCCTCTATGTCGAGGAAAACGAGATCCGCGTCATCATCGGCCCCAACGGCGCCGGGAAGACCACGGTGCTCGATCTGATCTGCGGCAAGACCTCGCCACCTCCGGGTCGATCCAGTTTCGCGGCAAGGAGCTGACGAAGCTGAAGGAGAACGAGATCGTGCAGGCCGGCGTCGGCCGCAAATTCCAGACGCCATCGGTGCTACGAGGACCTCACGGTGTTCGAGAATCTCGGATCTCCTATCCGCGCGGCCGCACCGTGTTCGGCTCGCTGGCGTTTCAGCGCGACGCCGCGGTGCAGGAGCCGTCGAAGAGGTCGCGGAAATGACTCCTGAAGGACCGGCTCGACACCTGTGCGGACCAGCTCAGCCACGGCCAGAAGCAATGGCTCGAGATCGGCATGCTGCTGATCCAGGACCCGGACCTTCTGATGCTCGACGAGCCCGTCGCCGGCATGAGCGTAGCCGAGCGCGCCAAGAGGCCGACTGCTCAACCGCATCATCAAGGATCGTTCGGTGCTGGTCATCGAGCACGACATGAAGTTCGTCGAGGACATCGCCCACAAGGTCACGGTGCTGCACCAGGGGCAGATCCTGTCCGAGGGACGATGGAAAGGTCAAGAACGATCCGAAGGTGATCGAAGTTTACCTCGGGCATAAGCGAGCAGGGCGCATGCTGGCAATTTCGGATCTTCACGTCGCCTACGGCCAGAGCGAGGTGCTGCACGGCCTCAATGTGTCGGTCGCGCCCAACGAGATCGTCGCGATCATGGGCCGCAACGGCATGGGCAAGACCACGCTGATGAAGTCGCTGATGGGCATCCTGCCGACCAAGAGCGGCTCGGTCAGCATGAACGGCGCCGAACTCAGCGCGCTGCCGAGCTACGAGCGCGTCGCCAAGGGTCTCGCCTATGTGCCGCAGGGCCGCATGATCTTCTCGACCATGACGGTGAAGGAGAACATCGAGACCGGCCTTGTCGTGTCCGGCGGCACGGAAGTGCCCGAAGACATCTATGAATTGTTTCCGGTGCTGCTGGAGATGAAGGGCCGCCGCGGCGGCAATCTTTCCGGCGGTCAACAGCAGCAGCTGGCGATCGCCCGCGCGCTCGCCACCAAGCCAAAAGTTCTGCTGCTCGACGAGCCGACCGAGGGTATCCAGCCGTCGATCATCAAGGACATGGCGCGCACGCTGAAACGCATCCGCGACGAGCGCGGCCTGTCGATCGTCGTCTCGGAGCAGGTGCTGAGCTTTGCGCTCGATATCGCCGATCGCGTGCTCGTCATCGAGAACGGCGAGATCGTCCGCGACGACCCGCGCGCCAGCGTCGATGCCGCGCAAGTGTCGAAATATCTGTCGGTCTAAGGAGTCCGGGAAGTGAACAGCAAATTTACTGGTAAAAAGGGGAGCATCTGATGCCAGAGACACTGATCAAGGTCGATCTTTCGCAGTCGGCCTACGACAACGACAAGATCCACAATCGGTGGCATCCCGACATCCCGATGGTTTCATGGGTCAGCCCGGGCGACGATTTCATCATCGAGACCTATGATTGGACCGGCGGCTTCATCAAGAATAACAATTCCGCCGACGACGTGCGCGATATCGACCTGTCCATCGTGCACTTCCTGTCCGGTCCGATCGGCGTCAAGGGCGCGGAGCCCGGCGATCTGCTGGTGGTCGACCTGCTCGACGTCGGCCCGCTGAAGGAAAGCCTGTGGGGCTTCAACGGCTTCTTCTCCAAGCAAAATGGCGGCGGCTTCCTGACCGATCATTTCCCGTTGGCGCAGAAGTCGATCTGGGACATCAAGGGCCTCTATACGTCGTCGCGCCACATTCCCGGCGTGAACTTCGCCGGCCTGATCCACCCAGGCCTGATTGGCTGTCTGCCCGATCCGAAACTGCTGGCGACCTGGAACGAGCGCGAGAACGCGTTGATCGCGACCAATCCTACCCGCGTGCCGGGCCTCGCCAATCCGCCGTTCGCGGCGACGGCGCATGCTGGCCAGGCCAAGGGCGACGCCAAGGCCAAGGTCGGCGCCGAGGGCGCCCGCACCGTGCCGCCGCGCGAGCACGGCGGCAATTGCGACATCAAGGATCTGTCGCGCGGCTCGAAGATCTTTTTCCCGGTCTATGTGCCGGGCGGCGGGCTCTCGATGGGCGACCTGCACTTCAGCCAGGGCGACGGCGAGATCACCTTCTGCGGCGCGATCGAAATGGCCGGCTGGCTGCATATCAAGGTCGACATCATCAAGGACGGCGTCGCCAAATACGGTATCAAGAACCCCGTATTCAAGCCGTCGCCGATCACGCCGAACTACAAGGACTATCTGATCTTCGAAGGCATTTCGGTCGACGAGGCCGGCAAGCAGCACTATCTCGACGTCCACATCGCCTACCGCCAGGCCTGCTTGAACGCGATCGAATATCTGAAGAAGTTCGGCTACTCCGGCGCCCAGGCCTATTCGATCCTCGGCACCGCGCCGTGCCAGGGCCACATCTCCGGCGTCGTTGACGTGCCGAACGCCTGCGCCACGCTGTGGCTGCCGACGGAGATCTTCGACTTCGACATCATGCCGTCGTCGGCGGGTCCGATCAAACACATCAAGGGCGACATCCAGATGCCGATCTCCCAGGACAAGTAATCCCTGCGCGAAGGATGCGGGACGGCAGAATGCGTGCCGCCCCGCATCCACCATCGCGAAATCCATTCAAAATATTCGCGCGAGGAAACCAGATGCCGGTCTATGAATATCTTTGCAACGATTGCGGTCCGTTCACGGACATGCGGCCGATGGCCGAATGCGACGATCCGCAGGATTGTCCGCGATGCGAGCATGAATCGCCGCGCGTGATCCTGACCGCACCAGCGTTCTTCTGCATGCCGTCGGACAAGCGCAAAGCGATGGCGACCAACGAGCGCAGCGCCCACGCGCCGAAAACTTCAGCCGAATACAAGGCAGCGCACGGCCCCGGCTGCGGCTGCTGCTCGACCGGGAAGAAGAAGCCGGCCCGGCTGGTGACCAAGAGCAGAAGCGGAGCCAAGGGCTTTCCCACCGCACGTCCCTGGATGATCAGCCACTGAAGCGCGATCCGTCAAACCCGAACCAGAACGAGAGGCGATCCAATGCTCCACGGTGACATTTCCTCCAGCAAGGACACGGTCGGCGTCGCCGTCGTCAATTACAAGATGCCGCGGCTGCACACCAAGGCCGAGGTGCTCGACAACGCCCGCAACATCGCCGACATGATGGCCGGCATGAAGCTCGGACTGCCCGGCATGGACCTCGTGATCTTCCCGGAATATTCCACCCACGGCATCATGTACGACTCCAAGGAGATGTACGAGACGGCCTCGTCGGTGCCGGGCGAGGAGACCGAGATCTTCGCCGCAGCCTGCCGCAAGTCAAAAGTCTGGGGCGTGTTCTCGCTCACCGGCGAGCGCCATGAGGAGCATCCGCACAAGGCGCCGTACAACACCCTGATCCTGATGAACGACAAGGGCGAGATCGTTCAGAAGTACCGCAAGATCATGCCGTGGGTGCCGATCGAAGGCTGGTATCCCGGCAATTGCACCTATGTGTCCGAAGGCCCGAAAGGTCTGAAGGTCAGCCTGATCATCTGCGACGATGGCAACTACCCGGAGATCTGGCGTGACTGCGCCATGAAGGGCGCTGAGCTGATCGTGCGCTGCCAGGGCTACATGTATCCCGCCAAGGAACAGCAGGTGATGATCTCCAAGGCGATGGCCTGGGCCAACAACGTCTATGTCGCGGTCGCCAACGCCGCAGGCTTCGACGGCGTCTACTCGTATTTCGGCCACTCCGCGATCATCGGCTTCGACGGCCGCACGCTCGGCGAAACCGGCGAGGAGGAAAACGGCATCCAGTATGCGGCCCTGTCGAAGCACCTGATCCGCGACGCCCGCCGCAACGGCCAGTCGCAAAACCACCTCTTCAAGCTGGTGCATCGCGGCTATACCGGCATGATCAACTCCGGTGACGGCTCGAAGGGCGTCGCCACCTGTCCATACGACTTCTACGCAAAATGGATCTCCGATCCCGAAGGCACCCGCGAAATGGTGGAAGCGATGACCCGCCCCACGGTCGGGACGGACGAATGCCCGATCGACGGTATCCCGAACGAGACGACGTCGAGCAACTATTAGATCGAGATCGGGCGGCTGCCGCAAGCCGCCCGTATGTCCGTACTTTCGCCGGTCAGCGAGCGATGCGCTCCACGGCGATCGCGGTGGCTTCCCCGCCGCCGATGCACAGGGCGGCGACGCCGCGTTTCAGGTTGCGCGCTTCCAGCGCATGCAGCAGCGTCACGATCAATCGCGCGCCGGTGGCGCCGATCGGGTGGCCGAGCGCGCAGGCGCCGCCATTGACGTTGAGTTTTTCCCTGGCAATGCCGAGATCCTTCTGCGCCGCCATCGCCACCACCGCGAACGCCTCGTTGATCTCGAACAGGTCGACGTCGCCGACGCTCCAACCCACTTTATCCAGCAGCTTGCGGATCGCCGGGATCGGTGCGGTGGTGAACCATTGCGGCTCCTGGCTATGGGTGGCGTGGCCCCTGATCTCGGCGAGCACCGGCAGGCCGTCCCGATCGGCGAGCGAACGTTTGGCCAGAATGAGCGCCGCGGCGCCGTCGGCATTGGCGGAGGAGGCGGCCGGCGTGATGGTGCCGTTGGCGCGGAACGCGGGCTTCAATCCGGGGATTTTTGCAGGATCCACCTTGAGCGGATGTTCGTCATTGTTAATGACGCGCGGGCCGGTCTTTTCGGTGAGCGTGACCGGCGCGATCTCGGCACTGAACGCGCCGCCCTCGACCGCCTTGCGGGCGCGGGTCAACGTCTCCATCGCATAGGCGTCCTGGTCCTTGCGGGTGAATTGATAGGCCTCCGCGGTGGCTTCGCCGAAATCGCCCATCGAGCGGCCGGTCTCGTACGCGTCTTCCAATCCGTCCATCATCATGTGATCGATGATCCGGTCATGGCCGGCGCGATAGCCGCCCCGCGCCTTGGCCAGCAGATACGGCGCATTGCTCATGCTCTCCATGCCGCCGGACAGCACGATGTCAGCCGAGCCTGCATGGATGATGTCGTGGGCCAGCATGGTCGCCTTCATGCCGGAGCCGCAGACCTTGTTGACGGTGGTGGCGCCCGTCGCGTCGGGTAACCCCGCGCCGCGCGCGGCCTGCCGCGCCGGCGCCTGGCCCTGTCCGGCCGGCAGCACGTTGCCCATGAACACCTCGTCAATACGTTCCGGGGCCAGTTTCGCGCGCTCCAGCACCGATCCGATCGCATGCGCGCCGAGCTTGTGCGCGCTGAGCGGGGACAATTCGCCCATGAACCGGCCAAGCGGGGTGCGGGCGGCGGAAAGGATGACGACGGGATCGGGGCTTGCGGGCATCGCGGCTTCTCCTGTGCGATCGTTGTTATATGACGATAGTCATATATAACGGATTTGCAATGGCGTGCGGGGGGCTCTTCGCAACGAGGTCCGATCGAGCGCGACTGCCGGATTTTCCGGGGAATTCCCTAGCAAAAACAACCCCGGTGTGGAACGCTTCGCCCTTCCACGCGTTTGTTCGGGGGCGCGGGCCGGCCTCCGTCCTTCGTCCCGTGTTCGTGTCATATCTCGCCGAGGTGCCGCCTGCTGCAAAGCTCATCCATCCTCATCCCCGGCGATACCGTCTGGAGAAGGTGCAAGGCAGGACGGCTGGCAATCCTGAATGATGCCGCCGCCTATTTCGCGGCTTTGCGCGAAGCGCTGCTGCTGGCGACAAGCCACGTCTATATCATCGGCTGGGACATCCACAGCCTGACGCGTTTCGTCGGCCCGTCGGGGCAGGCCGACGATGGTTACCCGGAAGAACTCGGGGCGTTCTTAAAGGCGCTTCTCGAGGCCAAGCCCGATTTGCGGATCGACATCCTGAGCTGGGATTTCCCGGCGCTCTACGCGGCCGAGCGGGAGTGGAATTCCCCCGCCAAATTTACCGCGGGCGCGCCAGACCGACTTCGCTTCTGTTTCGAACTCCAGCCTTCCGCTGGGCTCGGCGCAGCACCAGAAGATCGTCGTCATCGACGGGGTGCTCGCCTTCTCCGGCGGTCTCGACCTGACGATCAGGCGCTGGGACAGCAGCGCGCACGCGGCCCATGATCCGCTCCGCGCCGATCCCGATGGCAAAACCTATCCGCCGTTTCACGACGTACAGTGCATGGTGGATGGCGAAGCCGCCGTTTGCTTGACGGAAGTGGCGGAGAGCAGGTGGCGCGCCGCCGGCTGCACGGTGACGAAAGCCGCGGCCGTTTCCAGCGAACGCTGGCCGGCCTCGGTGCCGGTGCAGGCCCGCGGAATGACGGCAGGCATCGCCCGAACAGGCATCGCCACCGCAAGCGAGCCCAGCGTCCACGAGGTCGCGCGGCTGTTCGAGGCGTCCATCAACACGGCCGATCGCTTCATCTATATCGAAAACCAGTTCACCAGCGCCGTCGATATCGCGCGCCTGCTGGTGCAGCGGATGATGGACGTGCCGCAGCTGCGGGTCCTGATCGTCACGCCGAAGCTGCATTCGTCCTGGTTCGAATCGCAGGCGATGCAGAGCGGCCGCGGCGGCTTCATCGGCCAGTTCGTCGCGGCCGATGTCGTGGACCGGGTTCGCTTCCTCTATCCGTCGACGCGGGCGCCGGACGGCGCGGCGGCAGTCATGGTGCACAGCAAGGTGATGATAACAGACGATCGCTTCCTTCGCATCGGCTCGGCCAACCTCAACAACCGCTCGATGGGCGCCGACACCGAATGCGATCTCGCCTTCGAGGCGACGTCGGAGACGCAACAGAAATACATTGCACAATTTCGCCGCCAGATGATCGGACATTTCTGCGGCGTCGGCGAACAGGAGATCGAAGACAACGAAACCGACCTGTTCGGATATCTCGACCGACTCGGGGCAAGCGATCGGGAGAAATCGCTACAACCGATCGACCCGGCCGCGACCGAAGGCGGCATCGCGTCCGTCGTGCAGCCGGTCGCCGATCCCAGAGAGCCGCTTCATCTCGACCGCGCCGTCAATCGGATGTGGACGGCAAGAACCGTGTTGGCCGTGCTCGGCCTGGTCGCGGCGCTCGCCGGCCTCGCGCTGGCCTGGCAATATACGTCGTTGCGCGATTTCGCCGACGTCGGCTTTGTCTCCTCCGCAATCTCGGCGCGGTCGGAGTTCGCGCCGCTGCTGGCGATCGCCGCGTTTGTGGTCGGCGGCCTCGTCGTATTTCCGGTGCTGGTGCTGATCGCCGCCACGGCGGCGGCGCTCGGGCCGTGGATGGGCTTTTTCAGCGCCGGCATCGGCGTGCTGCTCAGCGCGCTGACGCTGTTTTCGATCGGCCGATTTCTGGGCCATGTCCGGCTGCAGCGGCTGCTCGGACGCCGGGCAGCGCGGATTCAGCGCCGCGTCATCGGCAAGGGCGTCGTTGCGGTCGCCATGATCCGGATGGTCCCGATCGCACCGTTCTCGGTCGTGAATCTCGTGGCCGGCGCTAGCGAGCTGAGCCTGCGCGATTTCATGCTCGGCACGGTGCTCGGCATGGCGCCGGGCATCGCGGTCATGGCCGCGCTCGGCGCGCAGATCGCCGATCTCGCCAGAAACGCCACGTGGGCAAATGTCCTGCTGCTGGCGTTGGCGTTGGCGGCGTGGATCGCGCTTTGCCTCGGCGTGCAGTTCCTGGTGACCTGGATGGCGGGACGAAGAAGGTGACGGCCACGCTTCGCATCATGACGTGGAACGTGCACGGCACTTTCATGCTCAATCCCAGCTTCGACCTGGATGGCGTTTGTTCCATCATCCGGCACTGGTCGCCGGATGTCGTGGCGCTGCAGGAAGTCGAACTCGCGCGGCAGGACCGACGATCCCTTTGCGCTGCTGGCCAAGGCCGTCGGCGAACACAGCATCGATGCGCGCTCGATCGTCACCAAGGACGGCGATTACGGGCAGGCCTTGATGAGCCGCTGGCCTTTCGCCGAGCCGCCGACGGTTTCCGACGTCTCCTATCAGGAGCGCGAGCCGCGCCGCGCCATTGCCGCGCGCATCCTTTCCGGGCAGGGGGAGGTCAAGGTCATTGCCACCCATCTCGGTCTCAGCATCCATGAAAGACACGCGCAGGCGCATGCTCTGGCCGATCTGGTCGAGCCGACACGGACGCTGGTGCTCGGCGATTTCAACGACTGGTTCTGGGTGAAGTCGGTGCGCGGCGTGCTGGCGCGGATCTGCCCGGTTCGTACGCGGCTACGGACATTTCCGGCGCGATTGCCGATGATGCGGCTGGACAGGATTTACGCCTCGCGCGATTTGACCATCCGCTCGGCCTGGACCGATAGCAAGGCGCGCGCCTATTCGGACCACCTGCCCGTGATTGCCGACGTCGCGTTTCCGGAATAGAAAATCACTTCGGAGAGAGCGAGCTCACAAAGCTCGTCATGCCCGGCCTTGTGCCGGGCATCCACGTCTTTGGCCGAACCAGCAAGACGTGGATGGCCGTGACGAGTGATGACGGAGACGCGGCGCGTCAAGGCAGCATCCGCTTTGGCAGACTGAAGGCGAGGCTGTAGAGCGGCAGGTCATCGATAGCGCCGTGATCTTCAGCGGGAAGCGTCTTGCGTAGATGATGGAGCGCGTCGCGGACCGCGGCTTCGTCGAGCCCTTCGATCAACAATAATGCTGCGAAAGAGCCGTCATTGGCCCTCATGCCCTTCTCTTGGGTCTTGATCGAGGTCTGAGCGATGTCGGTGAGCAGAACACGCGCGGCGATGATGCGGTCGAGGCCAGCCAATTCAGCAACAACCGCGGCGGCATCCCAGGACGGCGCGGAGTTCGAGGCGCAGCGGGGCGACGATGCCGCCCTGGCCGATGCCCGCGGAAGCCGCGATACGGCCGCCGCCCCGTGCGAAATTGCCGAGCTTAGGCATGATTCGTTGCGACCATGGCGTCGGCGCGTTCAGCCGCGCCAGATAGTCGGGACCGCCAACGACGCGCTCGTCCTCGAGTTCGTAGAGAATGAAATAGCGATTCACCCCGACACCGAGCGCGCGGAAGATTCGGCAGGCCATAAAACCGGCGACGCCGACGCGCTCGGCGGCGTGTTCGCGCGTGATCCAGTGCGCCCAGTCGGTGTGATCCTGCGGCGTCAGATCGCTCCAGATGGCGAGGTAACCGTTTCCCTGCATGTCACGCTCTCCTGTTACTTGGGTCCGACGCGCACGGCCGCCGGCAGCGAGGCCGGTAATTGGCCGGCGCCCTGCAGCGCGGCCTGCATGGCGACGATGTAGCCATAGGGGCCGAGGCCGGCGATGACGCCCTTGACCGCGGCAGAGAGCTTGGAGTGCCGGTGCAGTTCGTCGCGGGCGTGGATGTTGGAGATGTGCACCTCGTAGATCGGCCCCTCAAAAATCTTCATGGCGTCGTAGATCGCGATCGAGGTGAAGGAGTAGGCGGCGGGATTGATGATGAGGGCGTCCGCCGAGGTGCGGGCGGACTGGATCAGGTCGACGAGCTCGCCTTCGTGGTTCGACTGATGAAACGCCAGTTGTGCGCCGGCAAAGCCAGCAAACTCCTCGCAGGAGGCCTTGATGGCGTCGAGCGTGGTCGATCCGTAGATGTGCGGCTCGCGGATGCCGAGCATGTTCAGGTTCGGGCCATTGAGGATCATGATGCGCATAAAATGCCTTTCACGGGGTGATGTCGGAATAGTCTAGCCGATCGCGGGCGCCTGTCAGCCGGAGAGCCATTTTGCGGGCACGGTGACGAGCGCTGGAAACAGGATCATCAAAAGCAGCACGATCAGCTGGGCGATCATGAACGGCCAGACGCCCTTGATGATGTCCTCCATGCTGATGCGCGATACGCCGCAGACCACATTGAGGACGACGCCGACCGGCGGCGTGATCAGGCCGATCGCGTTGTTGATGATGAAAAGCACGCCGAAATAGACCGGGTCGATGCCGGCCTGCTTGACGATTGGCATCAGGATCGGCGTGAGGATCAGGATCGTCGGCGCCATGTCGAGCGCGGTACCGACGATGACGACCAGCACCATGATCGCCAGCATCAAGAGCGTCTGGTTGCCCATGAAGGGTCGGACGAGGTCGACCACCTGGGTGGCGATTTCCGATACCGTGATCAGCCAGGACGACACCAGCGCTGCCGCCACCAGGAACATGACGACGCTGGTGCTGAGCGCGGCCGAGACGAAGACGTCGTAGAGCTCGCTGATCTTGAGTTCGCGGTAGATGCAGGTCGCGACGAACAGCGCGTAGACGGCCACGACGACGGCGGCTTCGGTCGGCGTGAATACGCCGAACCGCAGGCCGACGATGATGATCGCCGGCAGCATCAAGGCCCAGAAGCCGTCTACAAAAGCCCAGACGATCTCGCGGAGCGACTTGCGCGGCGGGCTTTCGACGTTCTCCTGACGCGCGACCCACCACCAGGCGAAGCAGAGCCCGAAGCCGAGCATCAGGCCGGGGAAGATGCCGGCGAGGAACAGTTTTGAGATCGAGACGCCGCCGGCTACGCCAAACAGCACGAAGCCGATGCTCGGCGGGATCACGGGCGCGATGATGCCGCCTGCGGCGACGAGGCCGGCCGCATTTCTCTTGCTGTGGCCGGCCGCGACCATCATCGGGACCAGCAGTGCGGCCAGTGCCGCGGCGTCGGCGGCGGCAGAGCCCGACAGCGAGGCGAGCACGCAGGAGGCGAGAATGGTGACGTAGCCGAGGCCGCCCTTGACGTGGCCGACCAGCGCGAGCGCGACGTTGACGATCCGCTTCGCCAGCCCGCCGCGATTCATCAGCTCGCCGGCGAGCATGAAGAACGGCACCGCCATCAGCGGAAAGCTGTCGGCGCCGTTGATGATGTTCTGGGCGACGATCTGCGAGTTGAAAATGTCGAGCGAATGCATCAGCGCGATGCCGCAGACGATCAGCGCGAACGCGATCGGCATGCCCAGCGCCATGGCGCCGAGCAGCGAGAAGGTGAAGACGGCGAGCGTCACGCGCGGTCTCCCCGCTGATCAGGCATGCTCTTCGCTTTCCTTCACCGAGATCAGGTCTTCCTCGCTCGCCCGGCCGCTCAGCACCCGAAACAGATCGAGCAGCAAAATCACCGCCGCGGAAACGCCGAAGACGAGGCCGGAGGAGTAGAAGAACAGGCCGACCGAGATGCCGGACGCCGGCGCGGTGTCGCCGAACGTCAGCACCGCCTGCTTCCAGCTCCCCAGCGTCAGAAGCCAGTCGGCGTAGAGCATCAGCACATAGCTTGCGATGAAGCAGATTTTCTTGCCGAGCGGAGGCAGCGCGCGAACCAGGGTGTCGACGCCGAGATGGGCGTGCTGGCGCAGCGCGACAATGGCGCCGAGGAACGTCAGCCACACTAACAGCCAGCGCGACAGCTCTTCAGAAGTGGGAATCCCCGAGTTGAATGCATAGCGCATCACGACATTGGTGAAGACCAGCACCACCATCACGGCGAGGCACGCCGCGATCGCGACCTTGAGCAGGCGGCAGTAGAGGTCGATCAGCCGTTCGATGGCGGCCATCGCAGTTATCCCGGCAACTACTTGGCGCCGCGGATGCGCGCCAATTCGCTGTTGAACAGCTTTACCCTCGCAGGATCATACTCGGCCGAAAACTTTTCGACGACGGGCTTGGTAGCGTCCTGCATGCGGGCGTATTCAGCCGGCGCGATCTCGTTGAACTGCATGCCCTTGGCCTTGAGTTCGCCCAGCGCCTTGTCCGCCGCCAGCTTGGTCTGGTCGCGCTGGTACTCGCGCGTCTCGGCAAAGCTGTCGCGCAGCATCTTCTGCTCTTCCGGCGACAGGCCGTCCCAGAACTTCTTGCTGACGATGATGACGTTCTGCGTGAAGGTGTGGTTGGTGGCCGAGACGTATTTCTGCACCTCGAAGAACTTGTTGGACAGGATGACGCTGTAGGGGTTCTCCTGGCCGTCGACGGTCTTGTTCTCCAGCGCGGTGTACAATTCGCCGAACGCCATCGGCACTGGATTGGCCTTCAGCGCCTTGAAGGTTTCGAGATAGACCGGGTTCGGGATCACGCGCAGCTTCAGCCCGGAAAAATCCTCGACCTTCGCGATCGGGCGGCTCGAGTTGGTGGCGTTGCGGAAGCCGAGCCCCCAATAGCCGAGGCCGATCAGTTCCTTCTCCGGCAGCGTCTCGAGCATCGCCTTGCCAAAGGTGCCTTGCGCGAGCGCCTCAGCCTGATCGAACGTGCTGACGATGAAGGGGAAGTCGAACAGGCCGAGATCCTTGACGACGCTGGCGAGCGAGGTGGTCGATGCCGAAAGGATTTCCTGGGTGCCGCCGCGTACCGCCGACTGCTGCTGCATCTCGTTGCCGAGTTGCGACGCCGCGAATTCGCGGATCTTCAGCTTGCCGCCGCTCTTGGCGGCCAGCACCTCGGCGAATTTTTGCACGCCAAAGCTGACGGGGTGGTCGGTGTTGTTGAGGTGGCCCCAGCGGATGGTGCGTTCCTGCACCTGGGCGGCGGCCGGTGTCCCCACAAGCGCGCAAAGGCTGACGGCAGCGCACAGCAATCCGATCCGCATGGCGGTCTCTCCCCTGGTTCGCGATCATTTGGCGTCGCGGCGACCGAGAGTATTCATATGGCAAATCGAAAGTCAAAATATAAAATAGATTTCATCATATGAAATGTCATTTATAGTACGATCTGAAACTTGTTAGGAATCGACCGGCATGGCATGGCCGGTGCAGTCCCGCGCACGGATTTGGCAATGACACTGGTCGAGCGGATTGAAGAGCAGGAGGCGGTCGGCGATGACGGCTATCGCCGCATCCGCACCGACATCGTATTCGGCCGGTTGCGCCCGGGCCAGAAGCTGAGGCTCGATGGCCTCAAGGAGGACTACGGCGTCAGCGTCTCGACACTGCGCGAAATCCTCAATCGGCTGGCGGCTGAAGGTTTTGTGCTGGCGGAAGGCCGCCGTGGCTTCGAGGTCGCGCCGGTCTCGGTGGAGAACCTGAAGGAACTCGCGGAGCTTCGCCTGGTCCTGGAAACCCATGCGCTGGGCGTATCGTTCGCCAACGCCGATGTCGAATGGGAAGGGCGCGTGGTCTCCGCACACCACAAGCTCGCGTCAACCGACCGGCTGATGGAAACCGGCCTCGGCGAACTCGAGCAATGGAAGCGCTATGACGGCGAATTCCACCAGGCGCTGATCTCCAATTGCGGCTCGCGCACGCTGATGGAGATGCATGCCTTGGTGTTCGACAAATATTTCCGTTACCAGATGGTCGCTTTCAGCTATCGCGGCAGCGAACCCGCCGAGCAGCACAAGGCGCTGCTCGAAGCCGCGCTGAAGCGCGACGCGGCCACCGCGACCGCAACGCTGCGCACGCATGTCAACAATTGCGTGGAGCACGCGCTCGCGACGGCGTCGTTGAAGTAGTCGGCCTGAGGGGTCCGCGCGAAGCGCAGACCGATGATGGATGCTCTGGTGCCGCCTGTGATGCCGAAGGTCGGATCACAATTTCGGTAGTGCGCCGTGCCGGTCGTTTTTCGAAAGAACATGCAACGCTTTGCAGAACCTGAGCTCTTCGATCTCGGGGCGACGTCGCGCGCCGAAACCGAGTAAGCCTTGTTGACGCGCGTCTCGCTTGCGAGCCGATTGGATTGGCGTCACGGTGCAAGCTTGGGTGGAATGCGTTTCGATACTGCAATTTAATTTTCAACATGGAGTATTGTCATGGCCATGCAACGATATCGCGCCCAGAAGGGTGCCGAGATTTCACACGCCGTCGCCGCCCCTCCCGGATACACAATTGATGTGGTCTTCCTCGGTGGATTGACGGACCGGCAGATGGCGGCTTTCAAGCTGGCGGCAAAGCGATGGACCACGGCGATCGTCGGCGATTTGCCCGATGTCACCATCGACGGCCAAAGGATCAACAACCTTCGCATTACCGCGCAGGGAAGCGACATTGATGGGCCGGGGCAAATTCTTGGCCAGGCGGGGCCGACCTTCCTGCGCCCGAGCAATGCCGGGGCCGCCGCGTTTCTGCCCGCGACGGGCGAAATGCAATTCGACAGCGCCGACCTCGCCAGCATGGAAGCCGATGGCACCCTGAACGATGTCATTACCCATGAGATGGGGCATGTGATCGGCATCGGAACGGTCTGGACCAAAAAACATGTATTGAAGGGCGCCAGCACGAACAATCCGACGTTCCAGGGTACCAACGCCATGCGCGAATACGGCGTTCTCCGTGGCTCGGCTACCCCGTTGCCGGTACCGTGGAAAACAGCGGCGGGTCGGGCACCAGGAACTCCCATTGGCGCGATGCGGTTTTCAAAGCCGAATTGATGACCGGCTTCGTCAACGTCGGCGGCAATCCCATGAGCCGACTGACGATCGCCAGTTTGCAGGATATGGGTTATCAGGTGAACTTGGCAGCCGCGCAGCCGTACGAATTGCCCGATCATCTGCAGATGGCCGAAGCGGGCATACTCGCCGAACACGCGGCGATGAATAGGGGCATCGTGCTCCCGCGTATTCCGATGACATTGCCCGACGAAAGCCTCGAAAACTAGGCGCCTGTGCGCGGGAGTGACCGACAATGGACGGGATGAAGCGACCCGCGTGCGACTGTGCTTCCGGACTCGGCGTTGATCCCGTCGAACTGTCAAATATTTCCCGCGCCGCAATCAGTTCACGCACGAGGTCATGCGATCGCAGCCATTCTATGACTTGCGTGGCACTCCCAGCGGGCCATCCGCAGGGGAGTTCGATGCGGGCGCCAAGGTCGTGCTGCTCTATTATGACGGAACTGAATCTTTGCCTGCGTTGTCGACGTAGCCGGGCGCTACGTCGACACGCGCTTTGACGGCTTGCGCAAACTGCAACCGCAGTAATCGGCGCCGCTCGCGCCGGCGCGGAGAGAAAGAGGGCGGCTCACACCACCTTGCGCTGGCGCAGCTCCGCGATCTCGTCCTTGCCGAAACCGAATTCCGCCAGCACTTCCTCGGTCTGCTCGCCGAATTCCGGCGGGCGCGCGGCCATCTTGCTCGGCGTGCGCGACAGCGTCACCGGCTGGCCGACGAGCTGGATGTGGCGGTTCTCGTCGTTCGGCACGTGCTGGGCGATGCCGAGGTGCTTGACCTGGGCGTCATCGAACATCTGGTCGATCGAATAGATCGGGCCGCAGGGCACGCCGGCGTCGTTCAATTCCTTGACCCAGACGTCGGTCGATTTCTTCTCGGTGAGCTTGCCGATCGTGGCGTTGAGCGCGTCGCGGTTCTTCGAGCGCGCCGGCGCGGTGGCGTAATCGGGATTGGTGAGCAGTTCGGGCGCGCCGATCGCCTGCGCGCAGCGTTCCCAGATCCGGCCGCCGGTCGTGGCGATGTTGATGTAGCCGTCGGAGGTCTTGAACACGCCGGTCGGGATCGAGGTCGGATGGTTGTTGCCGGCCTGCTTGGCGACATCCTTTTCCATCAGCCAGCGCGAGGCCTGGAAATCCAGCATGAAGATCTGCGCCTGCAGCAGCGAGGTCTGCACCCACTGGCCTTCGCCGGAGACGTCGCGCTCCAGCAGCGCGGTGAGGATGCCGATGGCGCAGAACAGTCCGGCGGTGAGGTCGGCGACGGGGATGCCGACCCGCATCGGGCCTTCGCCGGGCGCGCCGGTGATCGACATCAGCCCGCCCATGCCCTGCGCGATCTGATCGAAGCCCGGCCGCTTGTGGTAGGGGCCGTCCTGGCCGAAGCCGGAGATGCTGCCATAGACGATGCGCGGGTTGATCTGGCGCAGGCTCTCATAGTCGATGCCGAGCTTGGCCTTCACGTCGGGGCGAAAATTCTCGACCACGACGTCGGCCTGCTCGGCGAGCCGCTTGAACACTTCAAGCCCCTTGGGGTCCTTCAGGTTCAGCGTCATGGCCCGCTTGTTGCGGTGCAAATTCTGGAAATCCGAGCCTTGGCGCGGGCCGCCCGGCTGCTCGCCGCCGGCGTCCTCCAGCAGCGCGTCGATCTTGACGACATTGGCGCCCCAATCCGCCAACTGCCGCACGCAGGTCGGCCCGGAGCGGACGCGGGTGAGATCGAGCACGGTGAAGCGGGAAAGGGCCTGCGAAGCGGGGGGGAAGGGCATGCAAAAACTCCGGCAGCGTTGAAGTCGCGGTGCGGGCGGCACCATCGCCGAAAGCGAACGACTTGTCATGCGCCCGGTGAGCATTACCGATGAGCACATTCGGCGCTTGATTCAGCACCTGCGGTTCGCCTAAACTCGAAGCTATTCCAAAGGCTTGCCTGAATTGCACAGCTGCGCCTGACCCTTGGCCGGGGATGGAATCAATTCGCTTATGCGCACGCCTCGATCCGCTTCAGGTGCCGGGCGGAATTTGACAAGGGATGCCACGTGAAACTGTCTATCGTGACGACCCTTTACCGGTCGGTGCCGACGATCGATGAATTCTATCGACGGATTGTCGCCGCGGCGGAGCGCATCACAAGCGATATCGAACTGGTGATGGTCAATGACGGCTCTCCCGATCGCAGCTTAGATCTGGCGCTTGCCTTGCATCGGGCCGATCCGCGCGTCGTGGTGGTGGACCTTGCCCGCAATTTCGGTCACCACAAGGCGCTGATGACGGGGTTAGCGCATGCGACCGGAGATCTGGTGTTTTTGATCGACAGCGATCTCGAAGAGCAACCGGAAGATCTGGCGCAGTTTTATCAACGCTTTGAGCAGGGCGATTGCGACGTCGTCTACGGCATGCGGGAAACACGTCGTGGTGGCTTTTTCCGCAGAATTCCCGGCGCGCTGTTTTTTACGCTCGCCGATCTCCTGAGCGATCACCCCTTGCCCCGTAATGTGTTCACGGCGCGGCTGATGACGCGCGACTATGTCCGGGCACTGGTCCGTCATCGCGATCGTGAATTCGCCATCGCGCATCTGTGGCAGCTGACCGGCTTCCGCCAGCAGGCGATCTTCCTGAACAAGCTCTCGTTGTCGCCGAGCGATTATTCGATCCGGCAACGGATGGAGCTTGCGATCAGGCATATCACGACGACATCGACCAAGCTGCTCTACCTCGTGTTTTATACCGGCATCCTGATCTTCGGTCTCTCGGTTGCCGTCATCCTGTTTCATTCTCTTCCGGTTCTTCGCCTATGGCATCTCGGTCGGCGGCTTCACGTCGGTGATCGTCTCGATCTGGTTCCTCGGCGGCCTGATCACGCTCATTCTCGGCGTCCTCGGCATCTACATGGCCAACATCATGGCCGAGACCAAGCGTCGGCCCTACACGATCGTGCGGCGCGTGCATCGCGCGGATAATGCGATGGCGGCGTCATCGAACGTGCTGCGGGTGCAGGGCCATGCGCCGCGGCAGGATGCGGGTGCTCCCCGATGACCGGTGTCACCGAGCCCGCGATCCTGTCGCAGGTCGCAGCCTATTACGGCTCCAAGCTGGAGCTTCACGGCTCGACCCCGCAGGGCGTCGACTGGAACGGTGAGGCTTCGCATGAGCTCCGCCATCGGCAATTTCTTCGCCTGCTGGAGGGCGCGCCGAATGCTTCCGTACTTGATCTGGGATGCGGTTATGGCGACTTCCTGCGCTTTCTGCGCGAGCGAGGCCATCGCGGGATATTCATCGGTTACGACGTCGCGCCCGGCATGATCGAGACGGCGCGCTCGCTGCATGGCGAGGGCGTTGACCGGCAGTGGCGGATCGGCGCGCATCCCACCGATATCGCCGACTTTGCAATTGCGAGCGGCATCTTCAACGTCAAGGGCGATGTCCCGAACGAATCCTGGGCCTCTTACATCCACCAGACCATCGATGTCCTGGCGCGCGCGGGACGGCGCGGCTTTGCCTTCAATCTCCTGAGCCTGTCGAGCGATCCGGAGCGGCGGCGTCCGAACCTTTATTATGCCGATGCGGCCGGAATGCTGTCCCACTGCCTGGCGCGCTACGGCCGTTCGGTCGCCCTGCTTCAGGACTACGGGCTTTACGAATTCACCGTTGTGGTGCGTCACAAATCCGCTGAATAGGCCGGAACCCTTCGATTTCCGTCGACTTGCGGATCCGCCCTCAATTGACAGCGCCCGCATGACGACATACGCAGTTTGCCTTGTTGAAGCGGTTCCCGCCCGGCAATGGCTGCCCACGTATCGAAGGTGTTCGACATGGAAATGACTGCAATCGATCCGGTCAAGATCGACAACGCGCTCAATTCAAACGGATACTTGATCATTCACGATCCGGAGCTCGAACAACTCAGCCTGAAGGCGAGGGCCGAATATGATCGCTGTCTCCAGGCATCCAAGCTTCATGCGACGCGCGAGAAGTTCCACTACAGCGTGCTCGCCAGAGAGCCCTGGCGAAAACTCGCGATCGGCGGCAGCAACGGTCTCGGCTACCAGTACGCGCAAAATCTGCAATCGATCTATTTCGATGCCAGCGACAGGAATTACCCCGCGCTCGGGACATTGTTCGGTTTCATGGTCGAGGTCAGAAACAGGCTGATGGGCGTTGCGCCCGACTTCGGCTCCAACCCGGAGCGCGATCGGTTCTGGAATGCGTGCCGGGTCCATCACTATCCACGGGGCGGCGGCTTCATGGCCACCCATCAGGACACGCACTTCCCGCAGGTGATCGACGCCCAGATCGGAAAGCCGTTCTATCAGGTGTGTGTGCTGCTCAGCCGCAAGAACGTCGACTTCTTTTCCGGCGGCGGCGTGGTGTTCGACGGCAACAAGGACAAGATTGACCTCGAAGAAAAGGGCGGCTTCGGCTCGCTCGTGCTGTTCGATGGCCGCACCCATCACGGCGTCGAAGACGTCGACCTCGATCAGGTCATCGATTTCGACCGGCCCGACGGACGACTTCGCGGCATTCGTGAACCTCTATTCCACGCCGGCCTGAGTTGCTCGCTTTCGCGCGGGGCGCTTCTTCGCTACAGGTTCCGCAGCCGATTGCTGGGCACCTTCGACCGCTCGGTCCCGCGGGGCGCAACCACCGCCTGGTCGGGCTGGTCCTCGAGCACGATGGCCGCGACCCCGATCACGCAGTTCTTGCCGATCGTGACGTGATCGCGGAACGTGGCGTTGACGCCGACAAAACTGCCCTGGCCGATCCTGACACCTCCGGAAACGACGACGTGTGACGAAATGAATACGTCATCCTCGACGGTTGAATGGTGGCCGATGTGGTTGCCGCTCCAGAGCGTGACGTTGCTGCCGATGCGCACGAACGGCTGGATGGTGTTGTCTTCGAGGATGAAGCAGTTTTCCTGCAGCTCGAAGCCGGCAAAGACCGTTGCGCGGCTGCTCAGATAGGACACCAGGCGGTAGCCCTTGGCGCGGGCGGCGGCGACCTTTTCCGGACGAAGCTGGTTGAGCTTGGTGTAGCCGATCGCGACAAAGAAGTCGAAATCCTGCGGCGGAAATTCTTCCGCGACGCGCTCGAACGGGACAACCCGTCGGCCGCGGAATTCATCCTGCGACAGAAAGACCTGATCGACAGTGAAGGCTGCGACCTCGTAAGCCGAGTTGTTCGTGAAATAGAAATCGGCGAGTTCGGCGATTTGGCCGGAACCGAAAATCACGATCCGTCGGGTTTTCATCTGAAATGCTCTTCCGGTGCCTGCGCCGTTCAACAAGGAGCGGCCATGCTACCCTTTTGTCGGACCATCGAACAGGTCGGCGTGGCGGCGCCGACCGCCCCCAGCACAACGGCCTCGGAACGCAATAGGTCGACCGAGTAGATTTGAGAGGCTGCCCCTCCTTGCCCGGAGGGCAGCTTTTTTTGACGAACAGGGAGTTTGGGCTTGCCTGAAGCGCTGAGGGAATTCTAATCGGCCAGTATGACAGGGCGCCGATGTCTGGTTTGCAATGCTATTGAGCCGATCGCGGCGGGTCAGGCGGTCTGGCCACCGGGCTGGCAATGTCCGGCCTGTGCGCATCAAGTAGCCCAGCACGACGGCATTCCGATGTTTGCGCCAGACCTGGCCGACACGGTCAGCGGGATCGATCCGGTCGTATTCGACGAACTATCCGAACTGGAAGCCGACTACTTCTGGTTTGTCGCCCGCAGCGAATTGATCACGGGCCTCGCCGACAAGTATTTCCCGGAGGCCCGGAGCTGTCTCGAGGTCGGCTGCGGAACCGGCACGGTGCTGCGCGCTCTTGCGGCGTCACGCAACTGGGAACGACTGTCTGGATCCGAACTGCATCCAGCCGGATTGGCTCATGCGCGGCGGCGGCTGCCCTCGGGCACCGAATTCGTGCAAATGGATGCGCGCGACATTCCGGCAGACGGGCTGTTCGATCTCACCGGCGCCTTTGACGTCATCGAACATATCGCCGACGACGAGAAGGTGCTGCGTGGATTGCGCGCGGCGACGCGAACCGGCGGCGGAACGATTATCGCGGTGCCGCAACACCCGTGGCTTTGGAGCCGCGCGGATGATCTTGCCTATCATGAGCGGCGCTACCGGCGCGGAGAGCTGGAGGCAAAGCTTCGCCGCAGCGGCTTTGAGATATTGTTTTCATCGTCATACACCGCCGTGTTGCTTCCCTTGATGGCCGCAAGCCGGCTGAAGCGAGGGGGCAAGGATCTGGATCAGGATCCGTTTCGGGAGTTCAGGATCGATCGCCGCCTTAATGCAGCTTTGACCGCGATCCTGCGGGCCGAGGTTCGCATGACGTTGGCCGGATGGCGATGGCCGGCGGGCGGCAGCCGTGTCGTGGTGGCCCGCGCCGTGTAGCTTTTCCTGCTTTGGCGCCGGCTCCGCCTCCGCCAAACGTCCGGGAACGCCATTCCTGGAGGGGCCCACGGTGACGGTCGCAGGGGCGGCACTGCTGCAGCGGGTCGCGGCCGCGGTTGCTGAGGTCGGCGGCACGGTCCAGTCCTCGCAGGGCGACGTGCTGGGGACGCAGGCCAAGGACGGCTTTGTCGGCCTCCTGGTCAGTTGCGAGATGGAGCAGCCAGCGTTGCAGAAACTGCTATACGACCTCGAGGCAGGCATGCCGTTCCTGTTCGTCGACCAGCTCGACGTGCAGGTTCCGCAGACCACGGTGGCCAATGAAGGCGTCGCGGCGCGGATCAGGGTGGTGTTCAGCGTGTCCAGGCAGTGGCAGGGAAATAAATGATGGTTACGCCAACCGGCAGTTCCCGGGGCGCAGTTGAGGTGGCCTCGGGGGCCGAAACATGTCCGGGCTGTGGGCGCAGGCAAGGCATAAGCCTGCCGATTCCGGCGGCCGGCCGTTCCATGCTGAGTGACGGGCGCATTATCGCGCGGTCGCTCGACAAGGTCCGGTGTGCGGGGTGCGGACTGATTTGCCATCGCCATCCGCCGGCGCCCGCCGAAATCTCCGCGATCTATTCCGGCGCCTATGGTCTGCCGGCCCTGACCGGCACCGGCGAAGAGGCCCGTGGCAGGGCTTACGCGGCCGCGATCTTCGATGCGATCACCGGGCACAAAACCGGCTTGCGGGTGATCGATGTCGGTTGCGGGTCCGGGGCAATGCTGCGCGCCCTCGGCGATCGCGACCAGGCGTCATCCTACCGGCTGACCGGCATCGATCCGGCACTACCGGATGCACTTGCGCAGACCGGCGAGCGGCTGACCTTGATGCGCGGTTTTCCCGATCGCGATCTGGCCGGCCACGGGCCGTTCGATGCCGTGATATCGATCAACACGATCGAACACACGCCGGACCCCGCAAAGTTTCTTGCCACCCTCGCATCGCTGATGGCGCCGGACGGACAGGCGATCGTCGTTTGTCCGACCACGGAATTTGCCAACGACGAACTGCTGTTCTTCGACCATTTCTGGAGCATCAGCCCGGCGGCGATGATTTCGTTCGCGGAACGATCGGGATTGCAACTGGTCGGCCACAGGGGGCTGGCCGCTCCGCTCGCCGGCTTTCAGCTGTTCAGGTTCGCGCGTCCGCCATCCGCAGGTTCGGAAGCTGCCTTTGGCGACGTGTCGTCGAACGCGATCGCCTACCTCAGCGCCTGGAAGGAACTCGACGCCGAGTTGGAGCGGCAGTTGGCGGCGGCAGGCAGACCGGCGCAGGCGTTCGGTGCGGGGCAGATGGCCGCGTTGCTGCGCGCCTATGCGCCACGAACATTCGCGATGTTGAAGCGATTTGTTGGATCATCCGGAAGAGGCATGGCCGCTTGGCACCGCAGTCCGCTATGATAGCCTCGCGACGCTGGACGGTTGGGCAACCCTTGTGGCAGTTCATCCTTCCGCACAGAGCGCCGTCGCTGCCCGGATCCAGGGCGATGGCGGGCTCGCCATCATGCTGCCTGCCGACATCAAGAACTGAGCCAAGATGAGGCCATGACCAGATCTTACGGTATCAACGAACGCGTGACGACCGACAGCGACATCGACGCTACGGTGGAGAGCCTGCGCACGCTCGGCTACGCGGTCGTGGACGGCGGTTATTCGGCCGGAGAACTTGACGCGTTTTCGCGAGGCTTCGACGCGGCGCGCCACGCCGCCCATGCGGCGGCGGGCGGCACGGACGCGCTGGCGAAGATTGACGAACACAATACCGTCCGCACGCCGTTCGCCTATGACAGGAGCCTGCTGGCGCTCGCGTGCAATCCGGCCATCCTGGAAATCTGCAGGCGATTGATCGGCGGATACCAGATCCTGTCGCAGCAGAACGGGGTCATCAACCCGCCGGCCAAGACCTACAATCAGGGTGCCTGGCATCGTGACCTGCCGTACCAGCACGTCGTGTTCTCGCGACCGCTGGCGATCAATGCGCTGTTCTGCCTGGACGCATTCACGACCGAAAACGGCGCGACCCTCGTGCTGCCCGCAACCCACAAGCAGGAGGAGTTTCCGTCCGACCGCTTTGTCGAAGCATCGGCCATGCAGGTCTGCGCGCCCGCGGGCAGCTATATCGTGCTGGATTGCATGCTCTATCACAGCGGCGCGCCCAACCGGTCGGGGGCCGAGCGGCGCGCCGTCAACCAGGTCTACACTTCGCCGATCCTCCGCCAGCAAATCGATCTGCCGGCGTTCCTTGGCGACGATTTCACCGGGGATCCTGCGCTGCGCCGCCTGCTCGGATATGAGGTGACGACGCCGAGATCAGACGCCGAGTATTTTGCCATGCGCCGCGCAAAGCTGCCGAAGTGATGATTCATTCCTCGAGAATGGCGAGTCCAAACCCCTCGCGGCCGTATCCATTGCCGTTGTAGAGCATGTAGCGGCGGCCGCCATGGTCGAAGACGAAGGGATAGGTACGCTCCCTGTCTTCCCAGTCCTCCGGCGTGCCGGTAAAGCGAACATCCTGATCGCGCCGTTCCCAGCGTTTGCCGTCGGTCGAGCGCGCGAAGCCGAGTTCATAATGCGGACGCCGCCGCGCGTACCACATCGAGAGGCTGTCATCAGCCTCACGCAGCACCACGGGCCGTGAAATCGCAAATTCAGCGGGGTCGGTGCGGCCAGCGACGTCGATCGCGACGTCGTCGGACGGCATCCACCGGAGCAGATCGGAGGAGTGCGCCTGCTTGATCACGTGCAGCATCTCCATGCCTTGCTGCCCCCAATGCAGATGCGAGCCGAACCACATGCGCCAGCACGGACCGTCGCGAAGCACAAAAGGATATCCGACGGTCAGCGGGTTCTCCGGGCTGCGGCCGATCACCGGCACGTCCGAGCAGCGGCGAAAGGTTTTTCCGTCGTCGTCGCTCACGGCAATGCCGATGAAGTTGGTGAAGGGCACGTGCACGAGCGCCGTCCACCCGAGATAGAAAGCATAGAGTTTTCCGTCCTGCGCGACGACGGAGGAAACCGTGACGCCGTCGGCATCGAACGATCCGCGCGCGCCCGGCACCATCAGCGGGCCGCGTGGCGGCCCCAATACCTCGAACCGGTCGCCATCAACCATCAAGTCGATTGACGCGGTCGACGAGCGGTTTGCGGCGTCGCGCGTCGAATAGAAAACCCGCAATGTTCCGCCGGCACGCGGCAGCGCCGTCGGGTACGAGGCGTGGCTGACGCGCCAAGGCTCGCTGGCCGTCGGCGAAAAGACTTTTCCGAGCGGACGCCAGAGGTTCCGCATCAACCGATCTCCGCGGCAGGCTCGACCGTTAACGGCCGACAATAGGCCGCCGCCGCCGGGCCTGTCGAGAACAGCAGGTCGATCACGGAGACCGCATGATCGAAGGCCGGGCCCCGCTGCGGATAAGCTTGATATGGCCCGTAGCTCATCCATTCGACCGCGATGCCGGCCGCGGCGAACGGGGTCTCGTCAAGATAATCCTTCGCCGAAGGGCCGGAGAGATAATTCGTCGCTGCGGTCTTCACGCAGATGTCGAGCAGCCTGTCGGTGCGTACGCCCTGCGGAGCGTATTCGCTGTCGCGCACGATGACGGTCGGGATATCGAGCCGCTGCATCAGCGCTTTCAGGAACAGCGTATTGACGTCCGTGAGCCGGTCGAGGCGTTCGGCGGCTTCGTAGACGGCTTTCAGGGCCGGGGCCTCCTCCGCGAAAAAGGGCGATTTGCGATAGGCCAGTTCGATCGATCGCCAGTGCTTGTCGGCCCATGGCTCCGCGAAACCTACCTCATCGATCGGTTGCTCGAAGCGCGATTTGGTGGCGACGGGGATCGTCAGCCAGATCGGTCCGCCCGGCGTCATGATCCGGTTGCGGTTATGCCAATGCCGCTTCACATATTGCGCGCCGTCGAGCACGACATAGAGATCGGCGCGGCCGATCAGGTCGAAGAATCCCTTCCACGGAATGTAGCAGGACTGAATAATGGCGACGCGCATCTGGGGCCTTCCAACCCGGAACCAGCTTTACCTTGCGACGCCTTTTCCGGCATAGCTCGTCGTGTTGCAAGAAGTTGCATCGGTGCGGCCCCGGCTCGCCCGGTAATGGCGGATGCCGTTGCGGATCGGCGGGCCTCTGATCCGGTCGGGCCGTGGCTGTGACCGGCGGCAGGGGCAAGCATGACCAGATGGCCTCACATTCTCGCTCTGTTCCTGCTTTCCGGCGGCGTGCTCACGCTTGGCATATCGCCGGAACTGAGGGCTGCGACCTCCGCCACGCCGGATATCCCGTCGAACGATCGGGCAGGGGATGCAGCAGCGGCGGTCGATGTCGGTACCGTCAGGCCGATCGCCTGGCAGAACAACAGGGATCCCGTCAAACCGGCGCCGAGCGGGAATCCGTTGTGGTCGGTTCCTGTTTCCGGCGGTTTCGACACGTCCTATGCTCCGTTCGTTCCGCGCTCGACGCCGAAAAACGGAGAATCGGACGGCCTTTGATCCGTCCGCATCGCCTTCTATTTTTTCAGGAGCGCTGCCAGCGTCTCGCACACCCGCTGCTGCTGCGCCTCGCTCAAGCCAAGCCACATCGGCAGCCTGATCAGGCGCTCCGACAGCGACGTCGTCAGCGACAGATCGCCGTGCGCGCGTCCGAAGCGCATGCCGGCCGGCGAGGAATGCAGCGGCACATAGTGGAACACCGCGTGGATGCCGTTCTCCTTCAGCGCGCGCAGCACGGCCTGGCGATCGATGCGCGGGGCAGCAGCACGTAATACATGTGGCCGTTGTGCTGGCAATCGGCCGGCATGATCGGCCGGCGCAGCAGTTCCGACTGCTCGAGCGGGGCCAGCATGGCGTGATAGCGGCGCCAGATGCCATCCGCTCGCGCGTGATGCGCTCCGCCTCCTCGAGCTGCGCCCACAGGAAGGCCGCGGTGATCTCGCTCGGCAGGAACGACGAGCCGACATCCTGCCAGGTGTATTTGTCGACCTCGCCGCGGAAGAATCTGCCGCGATCGGTGCCCTTCTCGCGAATGATCTCGGCGCGCTGCGCCAGTTCTTGATCGCGCACCATCAGGCTGCCGCCTTCGCCGGAGATGATGTTCTTGGTTTCGTGAAAACTGAAACTGCCGAGATCGCCGATCGCACCGAGCGCGCGGTTCTTGTAGCCGGCCATGATGCCCTGCGCGGCGTCTTCGACGATCCGCAGTCCATGACGCCGGGCGATGGCCGCAATCGAATCCATTTCGCAGGAGACGCCGGCGTAGTGGACCGGAACGATCGCGCGGGTCCGCGTCGTGATCGCGTCCTCGATCAGCCTTTCATCGAGATTGAGCGTGTCCTCCCTGATATCGACGAACACCGGCACCGCGCCGCGCAGCACGAACGCGTTGGCGGTCGATACGAAGGTGTAGGAGGGCAGGATGACCTCGTCGCCGGCTTTCAGGTCGAGCAGCAGCGCGGCCATGTCCAGCGCGGAGGTGCAGGAATGCGTCAGCAACGCCTTGGCGCAGCCGGTTCGTTCCTCGATCCATTGATGACAGCGCTTGGTGAAGGGCCCGTCGCCGGAAAGGTGATCGTTGCGCTGCGCCTCGGCCGCATAGACCACCTCCTTGCCGGTGGCGTGAGGCCGGTTGAACGGGATGAGATCTGCTGTCACTGTTTCACTTCGCTTGCCGGGGCCTTGGCCCCTCGTTTCGAGAGGGCGCAAATTGGCGGTTTCCGCCGCGGGAATCAACGGCTGATCGCCGCTGGCCATGGCGGCGCGGTGGCGTTGCCGGCGCACCCTCGACATCCCCTTGCCGGACTGATAGCCCGGCTGCGATGCCCATATGAGGTCTGGCCCTTGATCGATGAGCCCGTTGACGTGCGCGGCAAAGCGGTGGCTTCGTCGAGTCCTCCCGCGCCGGGCCGGGCCGGACGGCTGTTTGCCGGATGGTCCGCCAATTTGGTCCAGATGGTGCTGGGGATCACCCAGCAGGTCGCGCTGATCCCGGTCTTCCTGCACTATTGGACGGGCGACATGCTGGCGGCGTGGCTTGCAATCTATGCCATCGGCAACCTCGCTTTCATCGCGGATGCCGGCCTGCAGTTTCGCGCGATCAACCGGTTTCTCCAATTCAAGTCCGGCGCCGACTGCGACGGCCGGACCGCGCGGTTCTACGGCGCGATGCTGCGGATCTACCTCGGGCTCATTGCGGCGTTGACCGTGCCGTTGTTCGCGGGGGCGGCATTGCTGGCGCCGTCAACGGTGTTCGGATTTGTTGCCGTTGCGCATTTCGATGCCGCATTCGTCGTCATGGCTGCCGGAATGCTGTGGACGGTGCCCTCTAATCTCGTTGCCGCGCTGTACCGCGCGCGCGGGCTGTATGGCCGCGCAGTGAAGGTACAGAATGCCGCCGTGCTCGCCGGGCAGTTCGGTCAATTGATAGCCATCGTCGCGACCGGCAGCTTGCTGGCCGTGACCCTTGCTTACGCCGCCGCGCAGGTGGTCGCCGCGATCTGGCTTTTGACCATCGACGCCCCGCGGCTGTTTCCGTCTTTGCGAGCGGCGCGCGTGAAGCCTTCATGGCGCTGGATTGCCGGTCAGTTTCGCAAGGCCGTTCCATTTGCGGTAGCGGGCGCCACCGACCTTGCCTTGCTCAATCTGCCGGTCCTGCTGGTCAGCGCGTTCGTATCCGATCGCGTTGCTGTCGCGCAGTGGGGGCTTACCCGCGTGGTCGCCGGCCTGCTCCGCGTCCTCTGCGTCCAGACCACCCTTCCGCTGGCCGCTGAGCTTGGCCACGATCATGCCGTCGGCGACGTGCAGCGGCTGCAGAGCCTGTACGCCCGCGGATCGGTGCTGGTGACGCTGCTGGCGAGCATCGTGGTCTCCGGCCTGTTGCCGTTCTGGCCGGATTTTTTCGCGCTCTGGACCCACGGCATCGTTCCCTACGATCCGGTGCTGACCGTGACATTGCTGCTCGGCACCGCCGCCGCCGCACCCTCGATCCTGGCGCTGAATTACGCCAATTACAGCAATCGCGGCGATCTGCTGGTGCGGGCGAAGGGACTGCAGCTCGTCGTTTTCCTGGTGCTATCGGTTGTCCTGATACCGGCGACGGGACTGATCGGAGCGGCGATTGCCGTCATCGCCAGCGAACTCCTGGTCCAGTTCGGCGCGCTCGGATGGACTGTCCTGCGCAAGACGCTGCAGCACCCGCTGCGGCACGTCTGCTTTCTTGCGGCGGTGATGATCGCGGTGACGCTCGCGGGCTGGGCGCTGGGAATGGCGATCCGGCTGGCCATCCCTCTGGCGGAGCCGTTGCGGTTCTTCGTCGAATGCGGGCTATGGCTGGTTGTCGTCGCGGTTGCGGCAAGCCCGCTTGCGATCGAAAGCGTGCGCGCGAGGTTGACCGCGGCGATCCCGCACTAGAGCGTTTTCTAGCGAAGTGGGTACCGGTTCGCGTCAAGAAAACGCGTCAAAACAAAAATCTAGAGTCCCGTTCCGATTCAATCGGAACGGAAAAGGCTCTAGCGCGGGATTCCGGCCTGCCGGATCAGGTACTGCCCGTAGCCGGTGTTCTTCAGCGGCTCGGCCAGGCGCAGCAATTGCTCGGCGTCGATAAAGCCCTGGCTGAACGCGACTTCCTCGGGGCAGGCGATCTTCAGGCCCTGGCGCTTTTCCACGATGTGGATGAACTGGGAAGCTTCCAGCAGCGATTCATGGGTGCCGGCGTCGAGCCAGGCATAGCCACGCCCGAACCGCTCGGCGTGAAGCTCGCCGCGCTCGAGATACCACTGGTTGACGTCGGTGATTTCGAGTTCGCCGCGCGGCGAGGGCTTGATCTCCCGCACGACATCGACGACGCGCTGGTCGTAGAAATAGAGCCCGGTCACGGCGTAGTTCGATTTCGGCGCCTTTGGCTTTTCGACGATCCGCAGCGGGCGATGCGACGGGTCGAACTCGATGACGCCGTAGCGCTCGGGGTCGTCGACCCAGCACGCGAACACCGTCGCGCCGTTGACCTGCTGCGCGGAGCTGCGCAACAGCGCCCTCAGATTGTCGCCATAGAAGATGTTGTCGCCCAGGATCAGCGCGGACGATCCGCCGGCGAGAAAATCCCGCCCGATCAGGAAAGCCTCCGCGATGCCGCCGGGACGATCCTGGATCGCAAAGGAGAGCTCGATGCCCCATTGCCGCCCGTCGCCGAGCAGCCGCTTGAACTGGTCGATCTCTTCCGGCGTGGTGATGATCAGGAACTCGCGCAGGCCCGCCATCATCAGCGTGGTGAGTGAATAATAGATCAGCGGCTTGTCGTAGACCGGGAGCAGCTGCTTCGAGGTCGCAAGCGTCAGCGGATAGAGCCGCGTGCCGCGGCCGCCCGCCAGAATGATGCCTTTGCGATTCATGCCACCCGTGCTCGCGCCGCCGTTTCCGAATTGCCGGCCTCGTTAACACGCGGCCCGGCGTAGCTCAAAATGCTTTCGGTGACGGGATCGGGCTCTGTCCTCGCGCGACAAGGCTTGCCGCGGGCGCCGCCTGAGGCCCCTGCAGTGGGACCGTGAATTTCTCGGTTAAGGGCCATATTTCAACAATTTACGAGCGCCGCATTGCGACGTTTTGGCGGCTCTTGTAGACAGGGCAGGTGGGCGCCATCCGAGTCCGCCATCGCCTCTGGTCCGTTCCGCGGCCTGACTGACACATGGATCATGCCCAACCGCGTCTACTGCACCTATTTCGATCACAACTACCTGTCGCGCGGACTGGCGCTTTATCACTCGTTGCAGCGGCACGCGCCGGGCGCGCGGCTGTGGGTGCTGTGCCTGAGCGAGGCGTGTCACCGTGTCCTGGTCTCGCTCGACCTGCCGGGGCTGGTGGCGGTGCGGCTGGAGGATTTTGAAGCGGCCGATCCCGAACTCGCCGCGACCCGTTCGACGCGAAGCATCGTCGAATATTACTTCACCTGTTCGCCGGCCTGGATGCTGTATGTCCGGGAGCGTGAGCCGGACGGCCGAATGGATCACCTATCTCGATGGCGATCTGTATTTCTTTGCCTCGCCGGATGCCGTCTACGGCGAATTGGCCGAGGCGACGGTCGCGATCATCCCGCATCGCTATGCGCCCAACCTGGCAAGGCGCCGCGTGTTCGGGACCTACAATGTCGGATGGGTTGGCGTCCGCAACGATCCGGATGGAATTGCCGTCATCCAATGGTGGCGGGAGCGCTGCATCGAATGGTGCTTTGACCATGTCGATGGCGAGCGCTACGCGGATCAAGGCTATCTCGATTCCTTTTCAAAGCTGTCGACGCGCGTCAAATCCGTCGACAATGTCGGGGCCAACCTCGCTCCCTGGAATATCGCCAACTACCGGATCGATTTCCGCGACGGCCGGGTCATGATCGATGCGGTCCATCCATTGATCTTCTTCCACTTTCAGGGGCTGCGAACGGGATTGGGGTGGTTCGTCTTCAACAGCCATCGCATCTTCGGTGCGCCGTTTTCCCGGAATATCCGCGAGCACATCTATCGGCCCTATGTGGATGAGCTGCTGGCGGTCGAGAAAATCACCGCTCCGATGCTCGAAGTCCAGGAAACCAGGCCGCAGGCGCGATCGCATACCATCAAGAGCAGGGTACGAAATCTCGGGCATCCTCGCGTTCCAGCTACTGGACATCGTTGCTGGACGCGCGTTTCTTGTGTGGCGTGGTACGGCATACTGGTCAGGAATTTCAGCCGGGAAAATTGACCAAGCGATGTTGCCTCCTTTCTGGGATTACCGGCGCGAATACGACGAATTGCGAGACGAGATTCTCGCGGCCGTCGATCGCGTCTTCAAGTCCGGGCAGCTGATTCTTGGGCCGGAAGGGATCGCGTTCGAGCGCGACATGGCGGCCTATGTCGGCGTCGGCGGCGGCGTCGGCGTCAACAGCGGGACGGACGCGCTCTACATCGCGCTGGCGGCCGCCGGGGTCGCGGCCGGCGATGAAGTCATTACGGTGCCGAATACGGCGGTGCCGACGGTGGCCGCGATTCAGATCCTCGGCGCGCGCCCGGTATTCGTCGACATCAGGGAGGATGACTTCCTGATGGACGTCGACCAGATCGAGGCCGCGATCACGCCGCGAACCAGGGCGATCGTTCCCGTGCATCTTTACGGCCAATGCGTCGACCTCGATCCGCTCGTCGCCCTCGCCGGGCGGCACGATCTGAAGATCGTCGAGGATTGTGCGCAGTCGCAAGGAGCGCTTTACAGGAATCGCCGGTGCGGAAGCATCGGTTCGGCCGCGACATTTTCATTCTATCCGACGAAAACGCTCGGCGGCTATGGCGACGGCGGCATGGTCGTGAGCGACGACGAGGCGCTGGTCAGCCGCGCGCACTCGCTACGCTTCTATGGCATGGAGAAAACCTACTATGCCGAACGGCACGGCTACAATTCGAGGCTGGATGAGGTGCAGGCGGCTATTCTCGCGCTGAAGCTGCCCCGGATCGAGGGCTGGATCGAACGCCGCCGCGAGATCGCCGATCGGTACCGGCGTGGATTTGCCGGCAGCGCGCTGAAAATGCCGCTGGAAAATGGCCACAGCCGGCACGTCTACCACCTGTTTGTCGTCGAAGCACCCGGCGACCGCGATGCAACGCTTGCCCGGATCGAAGCCCGTGGCCTCAAATGTTCCGTGCAGTACCGGTGGCCGATCCACCTGATGCGGGGCTATCAGGATCTCGGCTATCGCGCCGGGACAGTTTCCGGTGGCGGAGGCAAAGGCCGAGCGGATATTCTCGCTGCCGATCTATCCTCATCTGCGGGATGACGAAGTGGACGAGGTTATCGAAGTCGTGAGGGCGTCGATCTGATGGCCGATCAGCAGAATATCGGTTGGCTGCGCGAGCGCCTGCAGGCCTCATTGGCGATCGAAGTGAAAGACCCGGCCGAATTGCTCGACTGGCTGGAGGCGCGGCGCAAGGATGTCCCGTTCTCGGCGGAGTTGATTGCGTTGCGCGAGGTCGCCGGCTGGCAACAGGCCGATAACGGAAATATCGGCCATGAGACCGGCCAGTTCTTCCGCATCGAGGGCGTCAGGGTGCGCAGCGCACCCGGCTTGCGGGAGATTGCCGGGTGGGACCAGCCCATTCTCACGCAGTCCGACGGCGGCGCCTTGGCGTTGCTGTGCCGCGAGACGGCCGGGCGCGGTGTGGAGTTTTTGCTGCAGGCCAAGGCGGACCCGGGCAATATCGGTTACTTGCAGTTTTGCCCGACGATCCAGAGCACCTGGGAGAACATCCGCGGCTTGAGAGGCGCGCGTCGCGCGCCATTTGCGGAATGTCTCGAGCCTTCGGAAAACATCCGCGTGATCTACCGCTCGAAACACAATGAGGAAGGCAGCCGGTTCTGGCAGAAGTCGAACGAGAACATGGTGCTGTTCGTCGAGGATGCGAGCGGGCTTGCCGTCAACGAGCAGGTCTACCGGTGGGCCAGCCTGTCCCAGATCAAGCAGATGATCCTGCTGGATAACATCGTCGGCCCCTATGTGCGGACCGTGATCGCGCCGCTGTGAGCATGATCCGGAAAAGTGGAAGCCGGTTTTCCCTCGCGACAAACGCGGGACGCGTTTGCGCGGAGATCATGCTCGAATAAAAGATGGCCTCAGCGGGCGAACAGGTAGGTTGCCGCACTGGAATGATGGCCCGTTACGTCGTGCACGTCGTAGGCGATCCCGGGCCATTCGCGCATCAGGCGCAATCCGGCGTCGCTGCACAGTGACATCAGTTCCTGCTTGCCGAATACGACCTCGACCACCGGGGCGCCATAGGCATATTTGCCGAGATAGGTGGTCCGGTAATCGTCGAACACCGGCACGCTGTGGAAGATGCAGAAGCGCGCGACGCGGGCGGCTTCGTGGATCGCGGCTTGATAGTCGAGGATGTGCATCAGAGACACGCCGTTGAAGGCAATGTCGAAGCTCTGATCGGCGTAAGGAATCTTTGTCGCATCGGCGACCTCGAACGCGATCGCCGGATAGTGCGTGCGTGCGCGGGCGATCATGGCGTCCGAATAATCGATGCCGGCATAGCGAACGCCGTTGGGAAGCAGCGTCGCCAAGACTTCCGAATAGTAGCCGCTACCGCAGCCGATTTCGAGCAGACGGGGATTGGACAGCCCGGTGGCGGCGACAGCTTCGGCCGCAATCCGGAAATCGAGCCGCGGTTCGCCATCCTTCATCGCCGCAACGAGCTTTCGATAGGCGCGCTCCTGCCGCGCGACCGTTCGGGCGGCAAACCATCCACCCGACGAATTCGCGGCAACACGCGCTTCATCGATGCCCCCGAGCAGGCGATAGTCGGCCGATGGCAGAATGTGACGACGCAGGACCGGCGTCGCCTTGACCAGGCGCTTTGCGACCTGCCTGACCAGGTAGCGGATGTTCATCGGCCCGCCTGAATCTGACCGACAAGACCCAGGATCTCGGTCGCGCGGTGGCGATAGGTGTGATGCGCCATCGTCCTGGCCTGGCCCGCGGCGGCGATTGCAGCGCGGCTTTCGGCGTCGCCGAGCGCGCGATCGATCGCCGCGAGGCAATCGTCGACCGATCGCCAGACGGCGACCTCGCGGTCCGGTTCGAACAGGGTGTGCAGATTTTCCTTGAAGTCGGTCAGCAGGTACGCCCCCACGCCGGTCGCTTCGAACAGCCGCATGTTTCCGGCTTCCCGTCCAGCCATGTCGATATGGGAATTGAGCGTGATCTTGGAGCGCCGCAGCGCCTGGTACATCTCGGCGCCCCAGACCTCGCCCTGAAAGCAGCGATGCAGCGGGGAGGCCGGCGGTAGTGTCCGTGGCGGGTTGCCGAACAGCTTGAGATCGTAACGTTCGGCGACGGCCTCGAGCAGCGCGATGCGCTGCCGGTGGTCCGGGGACACGGTTCCGACAAAGGAAACATCGATGTCGGCCGCAGGCGCAGGCGGCAGCGCGTCGAGAATGCCGGGCTCGAATGCCAGATGATTGACTTCCGCGCGGACGCCGAGGCGGCGAAAGAATTCGACCGTCGCAGACAGTTGCGACATCATCAGGTCGTAGACCGACCAGTCGACGCCGCGCGACGGCGCAATGCCGATCTGTCCGATCAGGACCGGGTTGCCGATCGCCTTGATGCGCCGCATCAGCCGCGGATCGACATGAAAAGTGTCCTGGTTGAGCACGACATCCGGTTTGAAATCCTCGATCTGCGCCAGCAGGATCTTTTCGGCCTGTGCGTCGAGGCGGGGGCTGAGGCCGACCTTGCGGGCCAATGGCCGCAGCATCGGCTTCAATGGCGTTACAGCGCGTTGCAGCCAGCCTGGAAGCGCGGTGCTGCCGCTTGGAACGGCGGTTTCAGCCGCTTCGACGGCCATCCCGTGCTCGCGCGCCCATGCGGTCTGCAGCCAGGCATTGTTGACGTGCAGTTCCGCCGCCGCATGGCCGAGCGCGGAAAAATTCCGCGAATAGAAGTCGGCGACGCCGAACAGGCTGGCGTTTCGCGCCGCCAGCTGGGCCGCGTAGCCCGCGCTTCCGAGCCCCGGCTGGCCGCGATACAGCCAGCTCAGGAAGCGCGGGTAGTCCGCATTGAGAACGAGGATGCGCATCGATGATTAGACCGCGCGCCGAAAACCGTAATTCTTGTCGATCCATGCCTGGTAGGCGCCGCTGGTGACATCGCGCCACCATGCTTCATGGTCGATATACCATTGCACGGTCTGCTGCAGTCCGCGCTCGAAACCGACGCTGCAACGGCTGCCGAGTTCGGTCGCGAGCTTGCCGGCATCGATCGCATAGCGGTGATCGTGGCCGGGGCGGTCCGTCACATAGGTGATGAGCGTGCGAGAGGAACCGGCGCCGGCCGCGGGACAGGAAGGAAAGCGCGCGGTGAGGCGAGCGTCGGCGGCGAAGGCGGCGTCGATGGTGTCGCAGATCAGGCCGACCACCTCGCGATTGTTGCGCTCGTTGCCGCCGCCGACATTGTAGGTTTCGCCGGTGCGGCCGCGTTCGATCACGTTCATCAGCGCGGCGCAATGATCCGACACATGCAGCCAGTCGCGGACGTTGGAGCCGTCGCCATAGACCGGCAGCGGCTTGCCTTCCAGTGCATGGATGATCATCAGCGGAATGAGCTTTTCCGGGTGCTGATAGGCGCCGTAATTGTTCGAGCAGTTCGTGATCAGGGCCGGCATGCCGTAGGTCGCGACAAAGGCGCGGACCAGATGATCGCTCGACGCCTTGCTCGCCGCGTAAGGGCGAGTTCGGACGATAGGACGAGGATTCGGTGAAGGCGGGATCGGCCGGAGCCGAGCGAGCCATAGACTTCGTCGGTCGACACGTGAAGGAATCGCGCCTTGTCGAGCATCGCGGCGGCGCGCCAGCAATCGAGCGCCGCCTTCAGGAGCGTGAACGTGCCGAGCACGTTGGTCTGCAGAAACGCCTCGGGATCGCTGATCGAACGGTCGACATGCGACTCGGCGGCAAGATGCGCCACGCGCGTAAATTTTCTGTTCGTCGAACAGGCGCTGCATCAGCGCCGCGTCGCCGATGTCGCCCTTCACGAACTCGATGCTGCGGTCGGCGATCAGCGGCTCCAGGCTGCGGACGTTGGCCGCATAGGTCATTGCATCGACCACGGTCAGCCGGTCGTCCGGCCGCGCGCCTCGCCACGCATGCACCAGGTTCTGGCCGATGAAGCCCGCCCCGCCGGTGATCAGAACGCTTTGCATCGGACTCCTCCGGTCACGAAACCGCCGGTTCGATCTTTCGATCGAACATCGCGCGCGGCATGACGTACCACAGCAGAAACAGCAGCCCGGCGCCATGGGTCAATAATGACGTGGTGAAAGGCACATTGAGAAAGGTTTGGGGCAGCAGCGCAGCCGAGATCATCACGAAGCCGGACGGCAGTCCGGCCGATACGCGATTGCCGAGCGCGATGACAAACCCGCATGCCAGCGCCACCAATGGCGCGAAATACAATCCGACCGAGGCAATTCCTTCCGTTGCGAACAGGGAGGCGTTGATGTTGCCGAGCTGGTAGGTCTTCTCCATCACCAGCGATAGCTGCTCCTGATAGGGACAATTCATCAACGGCTTCAGGAAGGATATCTGGCAGAACCAGGTCAGCGGATGGTTCGAGAAGAAGTGGTTGTAGACATCCATGGCGCTGGAGGGGATCGCCATCATTCGGATATTCACCAGGCCGAAATAATATAGCGTATAGTTGTTGAGGTACGCGGCCATTGCGACCACGCCGAGCAGCATCGGCAGCAGGATCGACAATATGGTCGCGACCCTTGCCTGGAAAATCCTCGAAAGTGCAAGCAGGCTGACGATCCATGCCGTCGAAAAGAGCGCAAACTTGCTGAGCGTGATTGGATAGAACAGCAGCAGCAGAATGAGGGGCACGGCAGCCCACCAGCGGCGACCCAGTGCCAGATAGCTGGCGCAGGCGAACGGCAGCAGAACGGTGGATACAATTCCGATCAGATAGCGGATCGGCGTGGGAAAATGCAGCTCATCTGCGAAAATCGTAGACCCGCCTGATCGAGACCAGCCTGAAATTATAGAACGAGGCCGTGACGATGGTGCCCAGCGCCAGCACCAGAATGAATTTCAGCAAGAGTTCGACGGCGCGTGGCGATAGGTCGAACCTCTGCCTGACAGGCGCGTTGATGGACAGAGCGGGCAGCAGAAATGCCGCCGCCGATGCAGCGGCAGAAAAGCCCGCCAGCCGGTGATCGTAATCGAATTTGGAGAAGACGTTGAGCCACAGGAAGCCGAGCACCATGGTGAACAGGCTGAAGCCGATGAAATACCCGAAACTGAAACGGGCGAAGACGAAGAGCAGCGAGACAGCGGAAAAAGGCAGCACCACGGTGATCGCGTCGTGGAGCCGGGCGGCATCGTACAACATGTACGACTGCCAATTCGCTACCTGGGCCAGTGAGATGCAGCAAATGACGATGTGAAGGCACATCAGCGCAAACAGGCCGAGGCGTGACCCGGACGCGAACCGAATGCGCTCCATGACGCCTGGAGCGCGCTTGCTTGCTGACGAGTGCATCGTGAACATCGCGCCGCCGTGCGAGGTGACTGATACGAAGTTGGGCCTGTATGGCCTACGACAGTTCGAGCGAGTGCCTGAAATAGGCGATGGTCTCCTTAAGGCCGTCGGCGAGCGCGACCTTGGGCTCCCAGTTCAGCAGCGCCTTGGCCTTGGAGAGATCGGGCTGGCGTTGCCGCGGATCACTGAGGTGGGATCCGATGAAGCCCGCGCCGCCGGTGACGAGGATGCGGCTGTCTTTGTAGGTTCGGTCAAACGCCATCGTTGTTCCCGGGTTGCCGTTTCGAACGGTCGGTTGCTTCACAGTATCGGCAACGGCAAAGATCGCCAATAGCATTGTCGGGTTTTGCGGTTCTATGATACCGTAATCCCCGAGTAAGTCTCTGAAGCGCTTGAATTTGACGACGTATGATCGTTCGTCAGAACTCTCGCCGCTTCAGCCAGGCGCGGGCGCCCCAATGCGCAAAGCACCAGGCGGATTTGACCGGCGAAAGCTGCTCGACGTTGCGGTAGATGTGCCAGACCCAGCCGGCGGACCGCAGCGGGCGGCTGGAAACCGACGAGCCCCGCACGCGATAACGCGCGAGATCCTCGTTGAGCCCGTGGGCGACATGTCCCGGCTTGAGGATGCTGAGCCAGAGACAGAAATCGTCATATGGCTCATTCTTCATGGCGATGTTGCCGGCGACGTCGCGGTCGACCAGCGCGGTCAGG
Source organism: uncultured Alphaproteobacteria bacterium (assembly GCA_963742935.1). Lineage (GTDB taxonomy): Bacteria > Pseudomonadota > Alphaproteobacteria > Rhizobiales > Xanthobacteraceae > Bradyrhizobium. The sequence continues at coordinate 38,397 of CAVUOI010000020.1, forward strand.
GTCGCGATCGAGGTGTTCTTGAGCAACTGCTCATAGTTCAACGAGGCCGGGACTTCGATCAGGCGGCCGGTGACCGACCCCGTCTCGTTGATACGGCGGAACGCGGTATAGCTCAGCGCCGCCCGTTTCGATTGCGCAAAGGCGATCTGCCGCTCGAGCTTGGCGGGGAGCCACAGATCGTCGCTATCGAGAAACGCGATGAAGCGGCCCTGCGCTTGTTCGATTGCGGCCTGGCGGGCCAGTGCCGGGCCCCCATTGCGGGGCTGGCGGATCAGCTTGACCCGCGGATCCTGCGCCGCGTGGCTTTCCACGATCGCGGCGGTCTGGTCCGTCGAGCAATCGTCGGCGATCAACAGCTCCCAATCCGTCATGGTCTGGGCCTGAACCGAGGCGATGGTTTCGCCGATCAGCGTCGCCACGTTCCACGATGGGGTGATGATCGAAACCAGCGCCATGGAAAGCCTTTCAATCCGCGCGGCGCGGTTCGGCGATCGCCGCGAGCAGCGACGCGGCAAACGTGTCGAGCTGGCCGGCATCGCCGATATAGAGTTCGCCGGGAAACGATTGCCGCCAGGCGGTTTCGAAATAGGGCGCGGTATCGGCAGGGTCGAACGGCGGCGCGGCCAGCGCGTCGCGCAGCCGCTGCGGAACGTCCGCAAGGCGATCGGCGGAAAACACCAGCGGGCAGGAGCGATAGAACGCATCGCCCATCACCACGACGGGCTTGCCGAGCAGCACCGCTTCGGCGCCCGACTTGCTGTTGACCGAGACGATCGCATCGGCGCGGCCGAGCACGGTGTAATTGTTGGTCTGCGGCGGCAGCAGGATGAAATTGTCGAAGCGGCGCGCGAGTTCGAACAGGCGGCCGGCGGGTATGGCGCCGATCTGGGCCGGATGCTCCTTCACCGCGAGGACGTGCGTATCCGGGATGGTGCGCAGCAGGAAATCGATGGTCGCGACCTGGTCGAGATATTCCGGCGAGCGAAGCGTCAGCGCCATGTCGGCCGGCACGTGCAGGGGATAGTAGACGAACGGTCGCGTCCGGCAGCGGGCGAATAGAGTTTCCGCAGCCGCGTCGCGCTGACCGCCATGGCGGCATGCGCGCGGGCATGGCGGAGGTTATGTCCGAACTCCTGATGCTTGCCGAGCGCGAACTGGTCCCAGAGTTTTTCGACGAGGCGGCGGGCGTTCTTCGCGTTGGCGACTCTTGTTGAACGCCGCCGAATATTGGTGGCGGTCCTTTTGCGGAATCACGATGGATTGCTGCCGCAGGGTGTCGTCGAGATAGGCGCGCACGTCGGCGGAAACCGCGTCCGACGCCGTGCGCATCGTATCGGGGGCCGCAAGACTGTCCGGCGTGTAATAAAGCCTGCCGCGAAAGAACGAGGGCTCGATGAACCAGTTCCGGATGCCGCGCTTCCTCGCGGCGTAGAAGCAGGCGATGACCGAGAGGAAGCCGCCGAGCTCCTGAACCGCAACCGCCTGCCGTCCCGCGGCCGCCAGCCGGTCGAGCACGACTTCCATCGCGTTGCTGTAGATCATGAACCGCCGGCGCAATGCCGCGGTATCGCGAATGCCGAACGTGACGCGTTCGTGGCTGAACAGGAAGTTCGTTCCGTCCAGGCCGTAATCGGCGATCCTTGCTCGCGAAGGCGTTCTGGTCGTCGACCGGCGCGCCGTCCTCAAGGCCGGTCCGGTACATGTTGACGACCGGGATGCCTTGCGCCTCCGCCATTTCCGCGCTGCGATCGTCGAATGCCAGCAGTTGCACCTCGCGCCCTGCGCTGCGCAAGCGCTGCGCCACCGGAATCCAGAACCGGGTCTGGTATTCGGCGAGCGTCGTGATCAGGATCATGTCGTCGTTGTGCGGGGGCATGTGTTGCCGCGATTGTTGCGTTGCTGGCGTCCGGGCTTATAGAGTGTGGCACGATCGTTCAAGTGGCGCTCCGGCGCGACCTGGACCGGACATTGGCGGCTGGTTCAACGGTCGGCGGATAGCACGGCCGTTGTGACGGGTCGACCTTCTCCGTGGGCAGACATCTGAAATATCCAAGGCCAGTTTGATGAACGCGGTGCAACGGGTCGTAGTCCGCGTCGATGCTTCTACCGAAATGGGCATGGGGCATCTGATGAGGTGCCTCAGCCTGGCCCGCGATCTGGCCGACGACGGTGCGAGCGTCTTCTTCCTGTTGCGCAGCCATGCGGCTCGCCTGGCCGGCTTGATCGAAGGCGAGGGGCACTCCGTGCAACTGCTGCCGGATCCCGACCGCCGTCCGGACGCGCCGGCGGCGGACGGAACCGCCCATGCGTCATGGCTGCCAGACGACGTGGCAACGGGACGCCGAGCAGACGCTGGAGGCGATCGATCGCATCGGGCCCGTCGACTGGCTCATCGTCGATCACTATGCGCTCGATGCGAGGTGGGAGCGCATGCAGCGCGAGCGGGCGCCTCGCATCCTTGCGATCGATGATCTTGCCGATCGGGATCACGACTGCGACATGCTGCTCGACCAGAATCTGGTTCTGGACATGGAACGCCGCTATCGCGGCCGCTTGCCTGCGACTTGCAAGCCGCTGCTGGGGCCGCCCTATGCGTTGCTTCGTCGCGAATTTGCCGAGCAGCGCAAATCGCTGACCGCAGCGCAGCGGCAAGGTCGGCCGCATCCTGGTGTGCTATGGCGGCTCCGATCCCGGCAACGAGACGGCGAAGGCGCTTGTCCGCCATCAAGAGCCTGCCGCTGCCCGGCTTGCCGTCGATGTCGCGATCGGCCTGAGCAATCCGCATGCCGATTCGATCTCGCGGCGCTTTGCGCGGACATGCCGCGCGCCGAATTGCATCGCGGCGCGGACAACATGGCCGAACTGATGAAGCGCGCGGACCTCGCGATCGGGGCGGGCGGCGTGATGAGCTGGGAGCGTTGCTGTCTCGCGTTGCCGACCATTGCGGTTGATATCGCCGACAATCAGATCGGCGCGTTGACCGCGCTCGCCGGCGCGGCGCGGTCGCCTATCTCGGTGCAGCCGCGTCGGTCACGGAGGAACAGATGGCGGGAACGTTGCGATCGATGCTGGACGATCCCGCGCGGACCCGCGCGATGGGGAGGTCGCACGGGCGCTCGTCGACGGGCTGGGCACCTCCCGGGTGCGGGAGGCGATGCGATCGATGGATAGCGTCTAGCAAGCCGGCAGCCGAGGCGCTGTCGGCCGGGAAACGTGGGCCTGAGCTATGGCGCGGCCAATCGTGCCAGTCCTGCTGCGGTCGCAGGCGTTCTTAACTGGTGTTTGACCGCATTTTCTATGCTAATTGCGCTCCGGCAGGGTCCACAATTCCGCGGAATCGCCAGTGATGGTCGATAATGAAGGTTTCAGTTCTCTGCTCGAGCGCGACGCACCCGGTCTATCCGCATCTGGAGCAGTGGGTAAAGGGCGCCGCGGCCAATCACACGGGTCGAACTGGTTCGGCAAAAAGGCCGAGCTGAGCGGCGGGGACATCCTCTTCCTCATTTCGTGCCACGAAATCATCTCGTCGGCGGATCGGCAGAAATACGGGGCGACCCTTGTCATTCATGCGAGCGATCTTCCGGAAGGGCGTGGCTGGTCCCCGCATATATGGCAGATACTCGAGGGAAAGAATCGCATCGTCGTGTCCCTGATCGAGGCGCAGGACCCGGTTGATACCGGCGCCATCTGGGCGCAGCGGCACCTGAGTGCTCGAAGGGCACGAGCTGAGCGAGGAGATCAACGAGGAGCTGTTCGCCATAGAGCTGGAATTGATGGACCATGCGCTCGAGATCATCGGTTCCGGAAAGCCCGTGCCGCAGGATGACCGGCCGCCGAGTTATTATCGCCGTCGCACCCCGAGGACTCCCGGCTCGATCCGTCGCGCTCGATCGCCGAGCAATTCGACTGTTGCGGGTAGCGGACCCGCAGCGCTTTCCGGCATTCTTTGACCTGCGCGGCCATCGCTATCTCGTGCGTATTGAAAAAGCTGGAGCTTCCGATGACGTGAGACGATCATCGATTGCGGGCCGCGCGATCGGCCGGTCGCACAAGCCGTTCATCATCGCGGAGATGTCGGGCAATCACAATCAGTCGCTCGAGCGCGCGCTGGCGATCGTCGATGCCGCCGCGAAGTCCGGCGCGCACGCGCTGAAGCTGCAGACCTACACCGCCGACACGATGACGCTGGATCTCGACCGAGGGCGAGTTCTTCATCGACGATCCGAACAGCCTGTGGACGCGGCACGTCGCTGCACAAGCTCTACCAGGAGGCCTACACGCCGTGGGAGTGGCACGCGCCGATCTTCGAGCGCGCCCGGTCGCTCGGCATGATTCCGTTCTCGACGCCGTTCGACGCGACCGCCGTCGACTTTCTCGGAGCAGCTCGACGTGCCCTGCTACAAGATCGCGTCGTTCGAGAACACCGACCTGCCGCTGATCCGCAAGGTCGCCGCGACCGGCAAGCCGATGATCATCTCGACCGGCATGGCAACGGTGGCCGAGATCGACGAAGCCGTTCGCACGCGCAAGGGAGGCCGGCTGCAAGGATCTGGTGCTGCTCAAATGCACCAGCACCTATCCGGCGTCGCCGCCGACACCAACCTGCTGACCATCCCGCATATGCGCGCGCTGTTCGGCTGCGAGGTCGGGCTGTCGGACCACACCTTCGGCATCGGCGCCGCGGTCGCCAGCGTCGCGCTCGGCGCCAGCGTGATCGAGAAGCATTTCACGCTTGCGCGCGCCGACGGCGGGGTCGATTCGACGTTCTCGATGGAGCCCGACGAGATGGCGGCGCTGGTGGTCGAGACCGAGCGCGCCTGGATGGCGCTCGGCCAGGTCTTTTACGGGCTGACCGAAAAGGAACGGAAGTCGCTGGTCTTCCGCCGTTCGCTGTACGTCGCCGAGGACCTTGCTGCCGGCGATATCCTGACCGAAAGCAATCTGAGAATCATCCGTCCGGGCCTGGGGCTGCCGCCGAAATACTTCGAAAGCCTGATCGGCATGCGCGTCGGGCGCGCGGTGCGCCGCGGCACGCCGATGAGCTGGGAGCTGTCTGACGTCGGTTGACGACGACGCCGCACCTTTGCCGCAGGAATTGCCGAGGGGCGCTCGTGCCTGACAAGCCGCATGTCTGCCTGATCGTCGATAACCCGCTTCGCGATCTCGAGGGGCTGGTATTGCTGGGTCGGCAGCTCGCGGTGAGGGGAGCGACCGTAACCCTGGTGCCGATGTATGAGCAGGGATTCGACGTGCCGGCGCTGCGTCCGGACCTGGTGCTGGTGAACTACACACGGCCCAACAATGCCGATCTGATCAAATCCTACAAGCGCGCGGGTATTCTGGTCGGCGTGCTCGATACCGAAGGGATCGGCGGCAAGAACCCGGATCAGTTTGCCGAGATGGTCAAGAGCGTCGGCTGCACCGATCTAGTCGATCTTTATTGCGTCTGGGGACAGGCGCAGCACGCGGCATTCCTGCGACGCGGCACCGTGCCAGCGGAACTGCTGCATACGACGGGATGCCCCCGCTATGACTTCTGCGCCGCGCCCTGGCGCGCAGCGCTGCCAAAGCCATCGATCGAGCCCGGCTACGTCCTCATCAACACCAATTTTCCCGTCGCCAACCCGCGCTTTTCCGACGGTTCGTCGGCAGAGGAAAATTCGATGGTGCAGGCGGGCTTTTCACGGGAGTTCGCGCGCCAGTTCATCATCGACGCCGGCAAGGCCTACCAGGCGGTGCTCGAGACGTCGATGAAACTGGCGAAGCATTTCGCCGATGTCGAGTTCGTCCTGCGTCCGCATCCCTTTGAAAACATCGCCTCCTACGACGCGCTCACCGAACTGCCGAATTTTCATGTGCGTCAGGATGGCACCTCGCTGGAGTGGATCAGCGGCGCGCGCCTGCTGGTTCACCAGAATTGCTCCACAGCGATCGAGGCCACCATGCTCAACGTCGAGCCCTTGAGCATGGAGTGGTTCAACACGCCGTCGCTGCGGCTGGACGCCGCGACACAGGTCAGCCGCAGCGCCGGATCCGAGTCCGACCTCATCGAATTGGTGCAGCAGGGGCTCGATGGCCGGCTGCCCCCCGTGGCCGGAGAGACCGAGCAATTCCGTCGACAGATCATCGGGGACCTCTTCACCGCAGTCGACGGCGCGAACTCATCGCGCGTCACAGTGGCGGTTCTCGATGCGATCGCGGCCGGGCGTGGCGGAAAGCGCAGCGCCTCGACGCCGCCCCAACCGTCGCTTCGTGGCGTGGCGGCGGAGGCGATCCGCCGGACCCTTGGTTACAAGGCAAGTTCGGCGCTCCGTCGCAGCTATAGCGCGCCGGAAAGTGAACGCCGCCGGCTCGGCAAGGCATTTGCGCCGGACATGGTGAATTCGGTGCTGCAGCGGGTTTGCGCCGCTTCGGGAGACGGCCGGAAATTTCTCGCGCAACGGGTGACAGGCAACACGCGCCTGAAGTCGAGGGCGCTGAGCGGCGCAAGTCTGCAGTTAACGGAAGCGGTCTGATCGTGCTGCGCCGATTCGTGCAAAACACTGCTATCTCGGCCGTCGCCTACGCGCTGGCGGGCGTGCTCGGGCTGTTTGCGGTCGGCTTGATTGCGAGGTCGTACGGCCTCGCCGGACTAGGCTTGATCGTGCTCGTGCGGTCGTTCCTTCCGACCGGGTTCCTGGCATTGTTCGATCTCGGCGTATCGGAAACCACGACCCAGGCGGTGGCGCGAGGGCGTGTTGGCGACTGGAATGTCGCGAGCGAAAAGGTGTCGCTGCTCACCCTGATCGCTGCTGCCACGGGGATTGCCTCGGGGGCGGCGCTCTGGCTTGCCGCCGGGACGCTCGCGGCGATTTTCAAGGTCGCTCCCGATCAGGCGGCCATATTCGTCGCCATCCTCAATGTCACGGCGCTGATGCTTCCAATCGCGTTCCTGGGCCTCGTCGCGGAAGGAGCGCTCAAGGGATTCGAGCAGTATGCTTGGCTGCGCCTGACCGAAGTGAGCGGCAGCGTGCTGTATGTCGCCGCCGTCTACGCGCTGGTGTGGGGGGGCGCGTCGTTCGAGTGGGTCGCCTATTCCTATCTCGCGATAACGGTCGCCAAATATCTCGTGCTGGCGGGTGTGGTGTGGCGCGCCGCGTCTGCCACCGCCCTCCGGTTTTGCGCATGGACCGCCGCCAGCCGACGTGACGTCTTGCATCGTTGCTGGTTGATGCTCAACAACCGGATCGTGGGCATCTTGCAGCAGCCGTTGGTCCCTCTCGCGATCGGTGCGTTATTCGGTCCCGCCGAGGTAGGAACCTACGATCTGATCACGCGCTTGGCCCGCTTTCTGAAGACGACGATGGCGCCGCTTCATTCAGCCATTCTTCCGATTTCCACCCATATCGATGCAGCCACCGACACGCGACGGCTGCAAATCCTCGGCCGTAACGGGCTGGTCTTGCCCGGAGCCATCATCGTTCCAATCCTGGTGGTGACGGCGCTTTTCTCGGGTGAGATACTCAAGGTGTGGGTCGGACCGCAACTTTCCGATCAATGGCCCTGGGTCGCTCTGTCGATGTTGATTCCAGCCATCACGGTGATGCTGGGCGCGGGACAAACCGCGCTATTGGTCCGAGCGGACTTTCTTCGCTTCAATACGCGGCTGCTGTATTTGCAGGTTGGACTGCAATATCTGGTGACCGGTCTCGGGCTGTTCTGGCTTCGCGAGCGGGCCTTCATCCTGGGCTGGGTACTTTCCTATGTCGTCTTCGCGCCCGTGATCGCCCACCACATGCTTTCGCACATGAAACTTCCCAGTTCCCTGTTCTGGGAACAGCTGGCAAGACATGTGCTCGTCGGATCGATACTTGCGGTCCTCGTCGTTGTCAGCAAGATGTTCTTCGATCCCGGTAGTCTGATAGCGCTTGCGATCGTCGGCGGGCTCGCCTGCATCGTCGCCTGGGGACTGAGCGGGGTGATCATCCTGTCGGGGAGCGACCGTGCGATGTTCGGCAGGTTCGCCCGCGCGATGGCGCCGCGTTCGTGACCGCCGAAATTCCAGCTGCGTCTTTCGACCGAATCAAGGTTCCGGCGGGGTACGACGAGGGCGGGTTGCTTGCCCGCGCTGGTTGATTTTGCTATGGAAATGCCCGCACGTCCGGGGCCGATGGGGGCTGAACGACGTGGCTGGATCTTTCCACAAAACTCGGGTGCGCCAAGATGGGATTGATGTCGAGAGCGTTGTGGCATGTGAACCGTTCGCCGCTCCGTTACGCGGTCAAATCCGGCGTCAGCGCATGGCATCTCGGTGAGAAGCTTGAGCGGAAGCGTCAGGCACAACTCCTCAACGTCACCGGGGCCGAAAAGAGCAAGGCCGAGGAGTTGAACCGCAACGGGTATGCCGTTGTCACCGAGTTGATGGATCCCGCCGTGCAGCAGCAGTTCGCCGAAGCCGGTACGGCAGAGACTGGCCGGCATCGAGACGGCCGAGACCAAGCAGACGTCGAACCGGAAGAAATTCTGGGTAAGGCTGCTCGACGCCGAGATGAAGGACGGCAAACTCAGCGCGGACAATATTTTCGTGCAGTATGCGTTGCAGCCGGCCGTGGTCAATATCGTGGCGACGGCGCTGGGCGAGATCCCGTGGCTCGACTACGTATTGCTGTCCTATTCGCGGCATACCGGCGAGGAGCTGGCTTCGTCGCAGCTCTGGCATCGCGACCATGATGACGTCAGGGTGATCAAGCTCTTCAGCTATCTCACCGATGTCGAGCAGGATGGGGACGGGCCGTTCACGTTCCTGCCGCGGCAGTCGACAGACAAGTTCGGCTATCCGCTGCGGCGCAGCCATTTCCCCGACGAGCGGGTTTTCAACAAGGTTCCGCGCAGCGACGTCAAGGTGATGAAGGCGCCCCGCCTTGCGTCGTTCATGGTGGATACGGCGAAATGCCTGCACATGGGCAGCAGGATGGCGCCGGGCCATGGCAGACTGCTTTACACGGCTACCTTCTTTGCTTTTCCACGCATGTATCCGGGTGCTAAGGATCGGCCGTTTCTACCGACGCCGGATACGTCCGAATTGCAGAAATTGATCTTGGGCCTTTGATCGGCTAACGACGCCCCGGTAGCTGCCGATCACGGTCGGCTGGCAGGCTGGTCAGTACTTGGGCACGCGGCATTGGCCGAGAGGAAGTTTCGTGAAGTTCGAACCTGACGTGACCCCGGCGTCGAGATTGGATTTGTCGCGGGCCTATACGATCGATCTCGCGCGCAGCCTTCGCCGGCTGGCGTTCAGGAACGTCCGGCGGACGAATGACGTCGTCGATTCCGAATATAATTCCGGTGTCGTGGGAACGGGTGCTCAATCAGCGCGGCTGGCTTGACGGGCGAACGCTGGAAGAGTTCCTGATCGGGCAGAACATGGCGCCGCGTCTTGCGAAAGTGGACGACCGGATCGTCCGAATATACCGCCAGCGATTATTATCGATACAGGATCGGCGCGCTGTCGGAGCTGATCGCCAGGCACGCCGGCGGAGCGACGTCGCTGCTGGAACTCGGCGCCGGCTATGGCGCACAATCTGTTCTCGCTGAGCCTCGACCCGCACTGGAGCAAGCTGCGCGGCTTCGATATTGCGCCAAATGGGATCGAGGCCGGGCGGCAGATCGCAGGCCATTTCAAGCTCGATGATCGCGTCAGTTTCGACCGGATCGACCTCACGGACGCCGGCGATCCGCATTTCAGCCAGCTGGCGGGCGGCACCGTTTTCACGTATTTCTGCATCGAGCAGATTCCCTACGCCGTCGAATCGGTGATCGAAAACATCATTCGGGCAAGGCCGGCCCGCGTGATCAATATCGAGCCAGGCGATGGACATGCTCAATCTGTCCCGGCCGCGTGATTTCACGAGCCGGGTTTATATCCGGTCGATGGACTATCAGACCCGTCTTTTCAAGCTGCTCGACACTCTGGATACGCAGGGTCGAATCCGGGTGCTGGCGCGGGAGCGTATGGGATTTGCGCCTACCTTGCATAATGATGGGCTTTTGTATGCTGTGGGAGCCTCTGTGATTTTCGGTTCTTGCCGGAGCACGAGATAAGCGGGCATCCGGCCGCATCTGACATTGGGCTGGATCCGCGAATCGGATGGGATGAGCGTGACAGCTTCCGAATTGGCTTCTGGTTCCCTGATTGCCGCTCTGCCGAGTGTGACCGCTGTCGCCATTTCGCTGCGCGGGTCCCTGTGGATCGTCGTCAGGCGTCCCGGGCTTGGCATGATCTTCTTTTTCGTTCTGTTTGCCTTTGCCTGGAGGCTCGTCTCCGTTCTCTACATCGATCTATCCGGGCCGCTGTTCTCCGATCAACTGGTGCGAGAATCGGTCCTGGTAATGGGCTGCCGTTCCGGTCGCGATTTCGCAGGGGCTTGTGGTCATCGCGTTGCTGTTTTCGTTCCGACGCGAGCGGTGCGGCGACTCATCGACGCAGACGGGTTGGGATTTGCGAGCCGCTTGCCTCCCGGGGGATTTCGCTCTCCGAACCTTGCGTTCTGGGCGGCCGCTCTGTTTGTCGCCGCTCTTGTGGGTGGAATTGTGGTGAGAGGCCCGATCCCGCTTGTTTGCGGGCATCGAGCGGTTCGATTATACGCGGCTGTATGGCGGCCCGTTGCATCTCCGCCTGCTGGAATGGGGACCAATGCTGGCGTTCCAGCTTGGGATATTCTTTGCAATTCCCTTGCTGCATGACCGGCCGTCGGACCGGCGTTTCGGCGCACTGTTCGGGGCCCTGATCGTATACTTGTTTCTGGCAGGGCATCGGTTCTCGTCCGTTGTATGCTCTATTCGCTCGTTTTTCGTCATGCCGATCGGCGCCGTCCTGACTTGGCCGTCGAAGCAGACGTCGCCACCAGGGAGAAATCGTTTCGAGAAAGATGCTGCGTTGCGCTTGCGGCCGCCGGACGGTGCTGCTCGTTCTGATCGCCGTTGCTGTGGCTTATTCCTATATCGTCGTGCGCGGCGAGGGCGGGGCGCTTCTGGCCAAGCTTTCGAGCGTATCCTGGTCCAGCAGGGCGAAATGTGGTGGATGACCTATGAGCGCGTGTTCCTGCATGGACGACTGGAACGCAAGGTACGCGGCTTACAAATTGTTCGTCGACCCGTTCGATCCGTCCCGCAATTCGACCATGCAGTTCCTGATGGAGCTGGCTCTCCCTCTCCAACGCGCCCATGACATCATTGCGCAGGGATCGGCATACACCGGGGGATGGCCGGAGGTCTTTTTCGAACTGGGTGGACCAATCGGCGGATTTGTCCTGGTCGCATTGTCGGCGATCTATATTCTCCGAATTCATGTTCCTGCTGACGCGATGCATCGTTCAGGAGCGCTTTGCTACTTGCGTTTTCCTGACGCCAATATTGTTTGCGCTGTCGATCGCCATTGTCTCGGGGATGGTCAATTCGTTCATTCAGGTGACCTTCCTGATCAAGGTCACAGTCGCATTGTTGGTGTACGTGGCCGAAGATAGATGGAGATCGAATCTTCTCTTGCCGCGTCCGTCCGCTGATTCCGGGAAAGAGGCATAGGACGTGATCGTGCGCGGATTTGTCAGGGCGGCGTTATGTTGAAGCAAGCCGTTATTCTGGTCGGCGGGCTGGGCACCCGGTTGGGCGAGATGACGCGGCTGGTCCCAAAGCCGCTGCTCGAAGTGGCTGGCAAGCCATTCCTGGATTACATCCTCGACGAGTTGTCGCGCTACCCGACCATTCAGGACATCGTGCTGCTCGCCGGCCATCAGGCCGGACAGGTGGTCAGCCGCTATGACGGCCGACGCTGGCGCGGCGCCACGATCTCGGTGATTTCGGAGCCGGCGCCATTGGGTACCGGCGGAGCGTTGAAGCACGCCGCGGCTCGTCTCGACAGCAAGTTCCTGCTGCTCAACGGCGACTCCTTTTTCGATTTCAACATGCTCGATGTTGCAGCCGGACCGGCGCATTCGCCCGCGATCGTGCGCGTGGCGTTGAAAAGGGATCATGCCGGCGACCGCTACGGTCGCGTCCTGCTCGACCGGGATTTCATCAAGACGTTCCTGCCGGCTGGAGCGCAGCCGAACGGGCCGATCAATTCGGGCGTCTATTGCGTCGATCGGGAAATCATTTCGTTGATCGATACGCTGCCATGCTCACTCGAGCAGGCCGTCTTTCCGGGCCTTGCGGAAAAAGGCGGGCTGCGGGCAAATCTGTATGACGGGTTTTTCATCGATATCGGCGTGCCCGCCGACTTTGAACGGGCGCAGACCGAGCTTCCCGAGCGTGTGCGACGTCCGGCCGTCTTCTTCGATCGCGACGGGGTCCTCAACATCGATAAGGCCTATGTTCACAAGGTCGAGGATTTCGAGTGGGTGGCGGGCGCGCGCGAGGCCATCAAACTCTGCAACGATCTTGGCTATCTGACCTTCGTGGTCACCAATCAGGCCGGCGTTGCGCGCGGCTATTACGGGATCGAGGCCATTCAGACGCTGCACGACTGGATGCTCGCGGACCTTGCCGAAATCGGCGCGCATATCGATGAATTCCAGTTCTGCCCCTACCACGAGGAAGGGGTTGTTCCCGAGTGGCGCAAGGCGAGCGACCGGCGCAAGCCGGCACCCGGCATGATTTTGGATTGCCTCAAGGGCTGGCCGGTGCGCACGGAATCCAGCCTGCTCATCGGCGATATGCCGCATGACCTCCAGGCCGCCGCCGCTGCCGGCATATCAGGGCACCTTTTCCAGGGCGGCGATCTGCTGTCGTTCATCCAGCCGTTGCTTGATGCGAACGGTGCGTCAAGGCTTACGGACGGTTGATGGCTCCGTGCATCAGTTCGGCCTGGTTCCAGTCCTCTAGCGTATCGATGTCCTGCACCAGATGCCGCGGCAGGATCACGCCGATCGAATGCGGCGCGAACAACGGCATGTCCTCCAGGAAGGCGCGCGCCGTTCCCCAATAGAACTGACCGGCATCGTGATAGGCGTGCTCCAGATCCTGCGATCGCGTCATGCGGTGCTCGGGGTAGATGGCGTCGACGCGTCCCTCGGGCGTGATGCGTACGGCGCGCTGGATCGGAAACGCGTAACTGGTCACGGAAAACGCGAAGGCAGCGTCCGACCGGGAGAGGGCGTCATAGCCTTCCGCGATGAACCGCGCCTGCATCAGCGGCGCGGTGGCGTAGAGACAGCACGCATGCGTGACGTGGTTCGATTGTGCGTTGAACCAGGCCACCGCATGCTTCACGACGGCATTGGTGCCGGTGAAATCGTCGGAAATTTCCTTTGGCCGGACAAACGGCGTCGTGGCGCCGAACTCGCGGGCGACGGAGGCGATCTCCTCGTCATCGGTGGAGACGACGATTTGATCGAACAATCCCGTTTGCTGGGCCGCTGAAATCGAGTAGGCGATGATCGGCTTGCCACAGAACGCGCGGATGTTCTTGCGCGGGATCCGCTTGCTGCCGCCCCGTGCCGGGATGACCGCGATCTTCACGCGAGGATCTTCTGCAGCGCCGCGACGACGGTGTCCTGCTCGTCATCGGTCATGCGCGAAAACAGCGGCAATGTGATCGCGTCCTCGTAATAGCTCTCGGCCTCGGGGAACATACCGGCCCGGAATCCGAGGTTTTGGTAGTAGGGCTGCGTATGCACAGGGATGTAGTGCACGTTCACGCCGATCCCGGCCGCCCGCAGCGCATCGAATACCTGACGCCGGCTGAGCTTGATCTCGTTTCGGTGCAGGCGAATGACGTAGAGATGCCAGGCCGAATTGGTGTCGGGATGCTGCCACGGGCATGTCAGCGGCAGCTTTGCCAGCAGCCGGTCGTAGCGCGCCGCCAGCTCGCGCCGGCGCGCGACAAAGGGATCGAGCCGTGTGAGCTGGCTGCTGCCGAGCGCCGACTGAATGTCGGTCATGCGGTAGTTCAGTCCGAGTTCGATCTGCTCGTACATCCACGGGCCGTCTCGTTCCTCGTTGACCCGCTCTTCGGTGCTCGGCACTTCTTCGTGCCGCTGTCCGGGGCGGATGATCCCATGGGTGCGCAGATAGGATAGGCGTTCGGCGAGTTTCGGCTCGTTGGTCAGGGCCATGCCGCCTTCGCCAGTCGTGATGATCTTGACCGGGTGGAAGCTGAAAATCGTCGTGTCGCCGTAGTCGCAGGACCCGACCTTGCGTCCCAGGTACTCGCCACCGACGGCGTGCGAGGCGTCCTCGATAATTCGAAAGCCGTAGCGATCCGCCAGTGCACGGATTTCGCGCATCTCGCAGGATTGGCCGGCAAAATGCACGGGCACCACGATCTTGGGCAGCCGACCATGCGTTGCCGCGGCTTCAAGCTTCTCGGTGAGCGCCGCAACGCTCATATTGTAGGTCCGCGGATCGATGTCGACGAAGTCGACGCCGGCGCCGCAATACAGCGCGCAATTGGCGGATGCCACAAAGGTATTGGGCGTGGTCCAGAGCATGTCGCCGGGGCCAAGATCGAGCGCGAGGCAGGCGATGTGGAGCGCGGCCGTCGCATTGGACACTGCAATCGCACTGCGGCTGCCGCAATAGGCCGCCATCGCCTGCTCGAATCTCGGGCCGGCCTGTCCCTGGGTCAGCCAGTCCGAGCGCAGTACCTCGGTGACTGCGTCGATATCCTTGTCCGAAATGTCCTGACGTCCATAAGGGATCATTGGACCGCAATTCGGTTGAATTCCCTGATCTCGGGCACATCAAGGAAGTGATCGTTCCGGCCGGAGTTATACTCGAATCCGTCCGACACCGGTTCTCCGTGCTCGCCGATCTGGTTGGTAACGTAATCGACGTCCTTGCGGAAAAACTTGATGGTTGGCTTGATCACGAAATGATCGTGGAAGCGCAGGGTCAAATGCGAATCGTCGGTTGGGCACATGATCTCATGCAGCTTTTCACCAGGACGGATACCGATCACCCGTGTCGGAAAATTCGGCGCCATGGCTGCCGCAAGATCGGGAATGCGCACAGACGGAATCATCGGAACGAAGATCTCGCCGCCCGACATACGCTCGAAGCTCTTGTTGACGAAGTCGACACCCTGCTGAAGCGTTATCCAGAACCGGGTCATGCGGGGGTCGGTGATCGGCAGGTGATCACAGCCTTCCGCCAGCAGCTTGTTGAACAGCGGCACGATCGAGCCGCGGGAGCCGACCACGTTGCCGTAGCGCACGACGCCGAACGCCGTTCGATGCCCGCCCGCCATGTTGTTCGCCGCGATGAACAATTTGTCGGAAGCGAGCTTGGTGGCGCCGTACAGGTTGATGGGCTGCGCGGCCTTGTCGGTCGACAGCGCGATGACCTTCTCGACGTTGGCTTCCAGCGACGCCTGAATGACGTTCTCGGCGCCGTGGATGTTGGTCTTGATGCATTCCATCGGGTTATATTCCGCAGCGGGCACCTGCTTCAGGGCCGCTGCATGAATCACGAAGTCGATACCCTTCATGGCCGTGCGCAGGCGCTCGCCGTCGCGCACATCCCCGATGAAATAGCGCATCGGCGATTGATCGAACTCCTGCTGCATCTCGTATTGCTTCAACTCGTCGCGCGAGTAGATCACGAGCCGGCGAGGCTTGAAGTTCTTCAGGAGATTGCCGACGTATTTGCGCCCAAACGAACCAGTGCCGCCGGTAATCAGAATGGACTTGTCGTTGAACATGATTGCTGCTGCGCTGGCTCGTCAGTACATGAAAATGAGGGGAACGCGCGGTGGTTACCATACGCTCCTGCCGCCGTCCATCGCCATGTCCGGGCCGTACGGCCCGGCGCGCCCGCACAGGAACCGGATTCGGCGCCATTCTGCCGGCCCCGGCTGCATGCCGCAAATCCTTGCGCGACGGCATTCAGCGGGTTTGGCAGCCCCACCCAGCGCGCGTTGCTGCGCGCCAAGCTTTGCTTTCCCGGACCTTCATATCAGCGCTTCGCAAAATATTCTGCGAGGCCATCGCCGCCCAAAAACGATCGCCGCAGAATCAAATAGTACCAGGGGGTCTCCATTCGGGAATACGAGCCTGTCTCGCCGGGATAACCCTTCGCGATCAGCTCTTCGGTCTGTCGAGCGCCGTTGACCAAAGAGGCCGTAGAGGCCCACGGGCGCGTCCATTGATACGCCGCAAAAGCAATCATTACGCAGGAGATGGCTGCCACTGCCTCCCTGGTCGCGCGAGGCCGCATCCTGATGATGGCATGCCATGCCGGATAGGTCAGGCCGGTAATTACGGTCAGCTGGAAGAGGCCAACGAAACGGGATGGAAACTCCGACCAGAGATAGACCACGCGGGGAAACGTGTCCTGTCGAAAGGCATAGCAAACCAGCAGCACTACCAGCCATAGCAGGACGATGATGGCGGTTTCCAAGAACGGAACGGAAAGCCTTTCCGGCAGCCGCATGCGCCATCCATTGACCACGTGCCAACACGATCTGATGGCCGCCCGCGAAGCCGGAAGCGGGAGCACCGCGGCTGCCAGGCTGACAATTGCCGCAAGAGCGATTGACGTGGTGAACGAGGGAATCCTCATGGTGGCGAGCCCGACCCCCATGATGGAGAACATGCTTTCACGCAGTGCGATCACGATGACGCCAAGGCCAATCGGCACAGCGTACGCAGGCCGCAGGAGCGAAGCGGGACGGATCGCCAGGTCACAACAAATCATGACCGCCAGGAGAATGGGGGCTTCGCTCTGATGGACAAAGCAGGCGATGATGGGAATCCAGTAGGCAGCGCCGCTCCGGCCCGACCAGCGCAATGTGAACGCGGCGAAAGCAAGCATCGCGCACAGGCAGCGCGGGAAGACCGAGAACGGTGAATAGGCACCCGTCGGGTTCAGCCAGCTATAGAGACTTAAACCGAGGGTGTTCGGCAGGGTGACGACCCTCGTGGGCGGGACATGGTGAAGCATCCACGAAAGATTCGGCGGCGGCACGAACACGTACAAGAGCGCGGCAATCATGACGGCCCCGAGCGATGCCAGCATCAGCGCGCCTCTCGCCGCTCCGAAGACGCAGATCAGACACAGCACGCCAAGCACCGCGCCGGACAATGTCATCCCCCACCACATCGAGATCGATATGAACCTGGGGAAATCCTTCTCCGGATCCGCAATGCCGAAGCTGCGCTGCAGCCCGCCGACCGCAACCATCGAGAGCGATGTAAAGGGGTAATTGTTGCAATAGTCGGCCCTCATCGTTGCCCGGTAGATGAGATGCTCCGACGCCGATATCGAGACGAGTTGCCTTCTGAGTTCAAGCTGCTGATCGTGTCGTGCCGGCTCTTTGAGCTCGAGACCGCAGACGTATAAATACAGCAGATCCTTGTCTATTCCGATGTTGCGTTCGGCCATGCGCGCGAACAGCGCGCTCCAGAGGAACGCGCAGAGCAACAGAGCGACAATCGATGCGACAGTCAGGTGTCGCTTCAAGCCTTCCGGCTTTTCCTCCACCCGATGCCCTCGCGCGATGCCGGTCCCAGAACGCTAGCTGAAGCTGATTTCACCTACCACACGCTTCTTCCCCCATCCATGACCATGTTCTGGCCGGTCATGTAGCTCGATGCGTCCGAACAGAGGAATTGAACGGCGGCGCAATATTCGTCGACCCGGGCCATCCGGCCCATCGGGATCAGCCGCGTCAATCGTTCGACAAAGGCGGGATCCTGGTTGTTGAAAACGCCGCCCGGCGAGATCGCGTTGACGCGAACGCCCTGGTCCGCCCAGTAGGTTGCGAGGTATTTCGTCAGGCCGATCAGGCCGTGCTTGATGACGGAATAGGTCACGGGTTTGACCGGCTGTTCTTCATCGCTGGTGATATTGGGCTGCCGGTAGAGCCGCTGATCCGGCGCGATCACGCCGAGATCGGAAGCGATGTTGAGGATCACGCCGCGGCCGCGTCGCGCCATCGCGCCGCCGAAAACCTGCGAGCACAGCATGGCGCCGGTCAGCCCCACCGCGATTTCCGTCTGCCACTGCGGAACCGGAAAGGCTTCGAAGCGTGACGAATGCATGACGCCCGGCGTCGAGGTCACCTTTGGATCGATCGCGGCATTGTTGACGAGAATGTCGACGGCGATGCCGCGCCCGACGAGATCCTCGCCGGCCGCGCCGACGGATGCCTGCGAGGTCACGTCAATGACGGCGGCGACAAGATCGGCGGAGGGCGAGATTTCCTTCACCACGGCGATCGTCGCATCGGCCTGCGCCATTCCAATGTCGCTGACGACGACGCGCGCGCCGGCATCGGCCAGCGCGGCGACATGCTGACGTCCCAGCAATCCACCGGCGCCGGTGACGAGCGCGGTGCGTCCCGTGAGGTCGTATCGGGCGGAGAGGGCGGTCATGGAGCGCTCCTGTTCAAGCACGCAATTGCCCGCCGTCGGCCACGATCACGGTGCCCGTGATGAACGCCGCGCGGGGAGAGGCGAGGAAGGCGACGATGTCGGCGATTTCTTCGGGCCGGCCGAGCCGGCGCATCGGCACTTCGCGCGCCAGCATCTCGTCGACCGCCGATTTGTTCTCTG
Source organism: uncultured Alphaproteobacteria bacterium (assembly GCA_963742935.1). GTDB lineage: Bacteria > Pseudomonadota > Alphaproteobacteria > Rhizobiales > Xanthobacteraceae > Bradyrhizobium. The sequence goes on from CAVUOI010000020.1 coordinate 56,927, forward strand.
CGATCTTGCGCGCCCAGGTGCCGTCGGCGCTCAGGATGTTGCCGGGGGCAACAGCGTTAATGCGGATGCCTTCAGGCGCCAGCGGCCGGGCGAGCCCGCGCACCGTTGCGTTCAGGGCGGCCTTCGCCGCCGAATAGGTCACCGGTGCGCCGAGCGCGGCGAGCCCGCAGATCGACGAGACGCAGACGATGGCGCGGTCGCCGCTGCCGCGGCTCATCAGCGGCCTGGCGACTTCGATCATGTTGGTCGTGGCGAACAGGTTGAGATCCATCACCCGCGACCACTCGGCCGCCGTCTCCTTGCCCGGCGGCACGGAAGCGCCGCTGCCGACATTGCACACGAGGATGTCGATCTTGCCCCATTGTTTCTCGACGGCCTCGACCAGAGACTGCGCTGCGGCGGGATCGGTGACATCGGCGGCATGGAACGAGGCGCCGCGGCCGATTTTTCCCGCGGCCGATTTGATCCCGTCGAGGCCGCGCGCTGCGATTGCAATCCTCGCGCCTTCGGCGGCGAGCGTCTCGGCAACGGCAAAACCGATGCCGCGGCTGGCGCCGACCACCAATGCGACACGGCCCTCGATGTCGAGCTTCATCGGCTTGCGTCCTCGATCCAGCCTACCGTCATGTCGCGGTATCGTGCCAGCGCGCCGGCGTGGTCGCCGTCGGTGGCGCGCGCCGTTTGCAGGATGTATTGCCCGCGATAGCCGGACCGCTCGATCAGCCGGATGGTCTTGGCGAGATCGGCCGCGCCTCTGCCAAGCGGCACGGTGGTGCCGCCGCGCAGCCGGTCCTTCACATGCACGTTGAGAATGCGCGACGCGTAGGTCGAAATTTCCTCGGCGGAATCAAAGCCGAGCGCGGCGCTGTTGCCGCTGTCGTAGTTGATGCCGAACACTTCGCGCGGGAACTTTTCGATGAACGCCGCCAGCGGGGCAGGCGGCAGGTCGGATTCGAAAACGATCTTGACGCCCTGCTTTGACAACGAGGAGGCGCGATCGAGCAGAACGCGCAGCAAGGTTTCCGTCTGCGCGGCGCTTTCGATCCGCCCATTGTCGACCAGCGGGATCACGACGAACTCAATGCCGAGGGTGCTGCAGGAGGCGAGCACCAGATCGAGATCGTCGACCAGCGATTTCTGCGTCTCGCCGTCCGCCTTCCAGAACGGCGCCTGCATGAAGCAGTCGCCGGTCAGGCTCGCCGGCTTGAGGGCGTTGCGACGGGACAGTTCGATGATCTCCTGCTGCCCAGTCGCCGTGTTGAGCGGATTTTCGCGCAGGCGATCCTGATCGATGGTCCATTCGATCCGGGTCAGGCCCAGCGCGCGGGCGCGGGGAAACTCTTCGCGCCATTCGTTCCACGGAAAGGCCTGGATCTTGCCGTCGACCATCGGCGACAGCCGTCCCTGCATGAAGCCGATGCGTTGCAGCGCGGTCACGGTCTGTTGCCCTCGCTGATCGCGAGGCCTTTTGCGGTCCAGCCGCCGTCGACAAACAATTCCTGGCCGGTCATATAGGCCGAGGCGGATGACGCCAGAAAGACGGCAGCGCCCGCCAGATCGTCCGGGTTGCCCCAGCGGCCGAGCATGGTGTGGCGGCGGCGATCCTCATGCATGACAGGGTCGGCGAAACTCGTGGCGGTCATCTCGGTCGCGACATAGCCGGGCGCGAGCGCGTTGACGCGAATGCCGTCGCGCGCATAGTCCGCGGCAAGCGCCCGGGTGAGGCCGGCAAGACCGGCCTTGGCCGCGACATAGCCGGGATTTCCGGGAAAGCCGCGCACCGAATTGATGCTGGTGACGTTGATGATCGCGCCGCCGCCCGCCTTCTTCAGGAGCGGGTAGGCGGCAAGGATCGTGGCGTAGACGCTACTGAGGTCGACCGCCAGCGTGTCGCGGAAGCGCCGGAGCTCACTCCTGGTGTCAGAGGCGGGCAGGCTGATGCCGGCGGCATTGACCAGCACGTCGAGCCGCTCTCCGGTTTTCGACAGATGATCGAATACGGTGTGGATGGCGGTATCGTCGGCCAGGTCGCATTTGATTGCCGTGACATGCGCAGGCGCCGTACCGCTTCGGCTGAAGCCGAACACTTTGGCGCCGCTTGCCTGCAGGCCGCTTGCGATTGCAGCCCCAATGCCGCGCGATGCACCGGTGACGACGGCGGTCTTGCCCGCCAGCGAAAAGGCCGCGGGATTATGCATAGCCGTAACTGCGCATGATGGCCGCACAAAGCTTGATATCTTCCGGGCGATCGATCTGGAACATTTTATGCCGCTCCATCAGATGCATTCCGATCTTGCCGCCGAGCCGGTTGTTCTGTTCGCGCAGCAGCGAGGGAATTAGAACGTAGAATGAGCCATTCTCCAAATACCGCTTCTCGATCTGCTGCCGCATCCGCCGGTTGCGGAAATCGTAGTTGATCGGCTCCGGTCCGTTGGCCCCGATGCGCCAGTTGAAATAATCCTCGACCTCGCAGACCGAGAGCAGGCTGTCGAGTTCTTCCCGCTCGAAGGTCGCCAGCGCCTGTTCGATGTCACTGGATTCCCGGATCGGTGAGGTCGCCTGCAGTGCCACGACCCGTCCGAACGGGCCGAGCTTGCCGTCGAGATGCTCCAGCGCATGGAGCCACGCCGACTCCGACGAGGCGAGGTCACCTGAGATGTCTTCCGGCCGCCGGACGCCGACCGCACCGGCAGCTTCCGCGGCGGCGAGGATCTGATCGCTGTCGGAAGAGACGGCAACGGCATCGACGCCGCGGGCGGCCGCGGCCTGCGTGACGGTCCAGGCGATCAGCGGCTTGCCGCACAGATCGATCAGGTTCTTGTGCGGAATTCCCTTGGAGCCACCGCGCGCGGCAATCACGGCCAGCGTCCGTCCGGGCGTAACCCTCGTCATATGCGGCCCTCGAGGCGTTCGAGCGCCGTCCAGAAGCCTTCGCCCATGTTCTTGTGGCCCTGCCAGATCTCGGGAATGAAGGAGGCGCCCGGTGCATGCTGACGCAGGACGGCGCCGATCTCATCGAAATCGATCTCGCCTTCGCCGATCTGCAGGCCTTCGCCGTCGAGCCCTTTGGCGTCGCCAAAATGCAGATGGGCGGTATGGGGGCCGAGTTGCGCGAGGCCTCCCGAGAAATCGAAGCCGAAATGATTGGCGGCGAGCTTGGTGTGCGAGATGTCGACGCACATCCGCAGATCGTGCTTGGCGCAGAACGCCGCGGACTCCTCAGGAAAAATGAAGATGTTCTGGTGACGCTGCCCGCCGAAATGCCACGGGAACGGCGCCATGGTCTGCGGGATCAGTTCGACGCCGTCGAGATTGAGCTCAGTGAGGCTGGCGGCGAAGATGCGGTAGCACTCCGCCTTCCGTTCCGCCGACAGCGGCTCGTCCATGGTGAAGCCGCCGATATTGGCGACGATCGGCGGGCGTTTGGTCTTCGGAAAGAATTTCTTCAATCCCCGCGTGATGTCGATGACGGCCTGCGTCTGCTCCAGCGAATAGCGGCGCAGGCCTTCGTCCGATGTCGCCAGATCCATCAGCTTGCTGCCGGCGAACAGTTCGGGCGCGTGCACGACGAAGCCGAGATCGTAGGTGCCGGACAAATAGGCGGCCGGATCGCGTTCCATGTCGCTGTAGCTGAGATGGAATTCGATGATGTCGGGCTGGCAGATTTCCAGAAACCGCTGCGTGTCGTGATAGCGGACCGGCACGCCCCACGGCCTCTCGAAACGGTAGCGGCGCGCGGTGGCGGCGCCTTCGGCGAGGTCGCTCTGAAAGAAATAGTCGTCGCGCGCCATCGCGCGGGTGAGGCGGCGGCCGATCAGCGCCGGCAGTTTCAGCGGCGACAGGCCCTGGCCCGGGCTTTTGACGGCGACGTCGCTCTCGGCGACGACAGTGCCGGTTGGAATGTCGCGCGCGGCCACCAGGCTCTTGGCGAGATTCTCGCGGTTGATCAGTTCGCCCTGGCTGAGCGCGCGCTCGGCCAGCCTTTCGCCGCGGGCAGCTTCCACGTCACGAATGCCCGATACCAGCGCCTTGAACTCTTCCGGCTCAAGGCTCGCCGCATGATCCGGGCCTTCCATTTCGCGATCGAGCGTAATGTGGCGCTCGATCAGGATCGCCCCCATCGCGACCGCGCCGATCGAGACCGCGGTCCCGCGCTCGTGGCCGGAATAGCCGACAAAGGGGTGGATCTCCCGTAGCGTTTCCATGAAACGCAGATGGATGTTGTGAAGCGCGGCGGGGTAGGTGCTCTGGCAATGCAGCAGCACATAAGGCGCCGCGCGGTCGTCGAGGAATTTCGCCGCGGCGCGAATCTCGTCCGACGTGCTCATTCCGGTCGAGACGATCAGCGTCTTGTCAGTCGCGGCGAGCTTTGCCAGCAAGGGCAGGTTGGTCAGGTCGGCGGAAGCGACCTTGTAGGCCTGAACGCCGAACGTCTCCAGCGTTGCGACGCTCGATGCATCCCAGGGCGTGCAGAGATACAGGATGTTCTTCGAAGCGCAATAGGCCGCCACGCGGCGCTGCTGGTCAATGGTCAGCTCGAAACGGCGCAGCAGGTCGAGGGTGTATTCGACCGCGAGATCGTCGTCCTTGCCGGAAAGGCTGGAGGCGCGATAGACCTCGTCCAGCTTGCGCATCTGGAACTTCGCGCAATCCGCGCCGGCGGCGACCGCGGCATCCACCAGCGCGATGGCGCGATCGAAATCGCCGTTATGGTTGTTGCCGACTTCCGCGATCACATAGCACGGCTGGCCGTCGCCGATCGAACGAGTGCCGATCCGGATCGTGGCCGCCTGGTTGGATGAATTCATGAACCGTCCCGGTGTCTGGTTAGGCGGCGCCGCCGTCGGCTGGCGCGCGGGGAAGACGTGATTTCCAGGTCCGCAGGCCGTTTTCCTCGAATGCGATACGCGAGCAGGACAGGCCCTTCTGCTCCAGCGCTGATATCAGCGGATAGCGCTGAAACGGACGGACGAAAAAGATGAAGTAGCCGCCGCCGCCGGCGCCCAGCAGCTTGCCGCCGACCGCGCCGTTGGCCTTTGCCAGATCGTAGATCGCGTCGAGCTCGCCGGAACTGATCAGCGGGCTGAGGCGGCGCTTGGCGTGCCATGCCTGGTCGATCAGGCGGCCGCATTCCAGGAGCTGGCCGCGCAGCAGGTGATGCCGGATTTCGCGCGTCACTTCCTTTTGCGTGGCGGCGGCCGCGACGGCGTCGGTGGTCTCGTGCTGCTGCTTCTGGTCGCGATGGATCGAACCGGAATCGTGATTGGACCCGGTGTAGCAAAGCACCAGGCTTTCCTCGAGTTCGGCGATGATATTGGGTTCGAGGCGAAGCGGAACGATGGTGTTCTGTTCGGACGAGAATTCCATGTGATTGAAGCCGCCGAACACGGTGGCGTACTGGTCCTGCCAGCCGCCCGGAATGTTGAGCATCAGCCGCTCGGCCTGAAAGGCCATTTCCGCGATCTCGTGGCGGTCCCATCGGTCGGAACGGAATTCGTTGAAGCAGCCGATGATCGCGGACGACACCACCGCCGAACCGCCAAGGCCGGAGCCGACCGGGAAGTCGGCCGAGACGTCGAGATCGAAACCATAGGCCGGCTGGATCAGGCGAACCACCGATTTGATCAGCGCCAGTTCGCCGTCGCTGCCGAGGCGCGCGAGATTTTCAGCCTCCACCGTGCAGCGAAAATCGTGCGAATAGATTCGGATACGATTGTCGTTGCGCCGGCGCAGCGTTGCATGCGCATACATCGCGATGGTCGCATTGATGACCGAGCCGCCGTCATTGTCGACGAAGTAATGCGTGAGGTCGGTGCCGCCGCCGGAGAAACTGATTTCGGACCGGCGAGCGGGCGCGGGCAAACACTTCGCTCTCTTCGCCGAGGTTGAACAGGTCGCGGCTGAAGACGTCCACCAGGCGGCCGTCGGCGTCGAGAATCGGGACGACATGGACCCGCTGGTCGAGCAGCTTGAGAATCTGTTCGCGGGGCGCGCCGGCGCGCGCCCAGACAAAGTCGCGGTTGATGCAACCCGCCACCTCGTCCTGGATCGATATCCCCGTCAGCAGCCGCCTGCGGATGTCGCCATCGGTAACGGCGCCGATCACGCGCCCGTCGGCGTTACGCGCAAACAGGATTCCGAGCATGTTGGCATTGAGCCGCTGGAACGCCTGCTCGATCGTGTCGCTTTCGGCGATGGTAAGGTGGCTCTTGTCTGGCAATTTGGCAGGTCCAAAGCGGCAACCGGTTCCGGCTTTAGGCCCGGAAACGCCACTATTTCGGGTCGTTAGATACGGCAGGGGGGCAGATCGTGCAAGGCTCCCATGGAACGCTGGATTTCGGCCGATTCGGCCGTCCGGCGGCTGCCTCCGGGGAGCTTCTTTTCTGCAAGGCGCGCTATCTTGCGCCGGGCGCTCGACGTCTGAATTGCTCGTTTCTGTTCCTGGCGGGCACCGAGGATAACGCCAGCAGGCCGGCTCGCCCAGGAAACCAGCGTCGGTTTCGGTGGATCGCCGACCGGCAGTTGTTCACTGTCCGGTTGTGATCTATGCTTTTCCAAGCTCAGGACAGCAGCTGGCCTGAACGGGAGAGCGATTTGGCGCAAAAGCGACTACTCGTTCCATCACTCGTCTCGATCGGGCACGAGCCCGGCTTTGCCGTGAAGACCAGCGCAAAGACGATTCGCGTGAGGACGTTTCAGAACGGTGCGCTGGCATCCACCTGGGAGACGCAGCCTTCCGCGATTAACCGGATCTGGCGTTCGCAATGGGCTGCGGATCTGCCGGTTTCTGCCAACGAACTTCACACCGTCGAACTCGAGGGCGAGACGGTTTCCGAGCTCGAGGGTGAACTGCTGTTCCGAAACGGCCAGCAGCAAACCGCCGTGCTGACCGGGCTCGTTCCGCTCCGCGATGCCGGGTTTAAATTTTCGCCGATTCTGCATCAGGCGCATTACAACTTGTTGTTGGAGCAGTTCGAAACCTACGTTGTGTTTACAAATCTGGTCGGAGAGGGCGATTTGCCGTCGCGTCCAAACAGATTGCAGGTCGAGTTCAGGAGCCTGAGGTCGGAAGTTCTGGCAGTGACCGAAATCGACATCGGGTTCAACTCGACGTTCCTGCTACCGGTTCGCGATGTGGCGCGCGCACATGGAGCGCGGCTCGATCAGGGCCTGTCGCTGCGCATCCGCGGCGGAGCCAGCCAGTTTGCCGTTTTCACGGTTTTCCAGAATCGGCAAAGCGGAGCTCTCGGCATCGAGCACTCGCTGCCCCCGATATATTTTACCGAGGCGCCGTTCAATCCCGATCTGCGTGCGCGTTTCCAGAAGGCGGCGTTCGGAGACCTCAGGCTATGATGCGCCTTGTCCCCGCGATCATTGCCCGCGCCGGCCGAGCGGCCGATGCGGTGCAAATGAGGTTGAAGAAAGCCCAGCCGGCATTGTTCGGATCGCCGATCCGGCAGAACATGGTCCAGCTCTATCGGCACGATGCCGATTTTGACACGGTTATCAGCATTCCGCACCATTTGAGCTTCCTCGCGCCCGATACCGATATCGACATCATCTACGGACTCCGGGTGTTTGACCGCAACGGCAAGCTGGTCGGATCCTGCGAGCACAAGGTGAAGCACTTCGAAACACTTCAGGAGCCGATTTCGAAATTGTTGGGGCGCGAGCCCGACGAACATGGAATGTTTGCCGTGACCTGCCGTTACAGCTCGCCGGCGGGAATCGATTTTCTGGGAATGACCTCGCCTCAGTTCATGACGATCTTCCTGCCTCGAAGCGAGCAGTCGGCGCCCCAGATTACCCACTCGCACAAATATATGGATCGCATCCCGCCACTGAAATCGAAGCGCCCGCGCCGCTCAGCCTTGCTGGAGGGCGATGCAAACCTGGTCGGGGTAAGCTACTTCCTGATGAATTCGAGCCGGGCGACGACCAACGTCGACCTTACCTTGTCAGGCCCGTCGGGCTCGATCGTGCATTCGGCCAGACTGAATCCGTGCGGCACCGCGCGGCTGGACTTCGATGCCGTCGGCGAAGGTCCCTTCGAACTTACCTGCGAACTGGACCGCGTCATCAACCACCGAAAGCCGATAGCATTCAGGCGGTTCTCGTCAGGCCTGATCACGGCTGCGCATTCATAGGCCTGCTGCCGTTCATTGGGTGCGTTCCGCTTGCGGGTCCACCATTGTCGACAGCGCAGGGATAAGTTCCTCGCTTGTTCCAGGTGGGTCGCGATGCTATGCCCCCGCGGTCATTGATGGGGCCAAGTCACTTGGGGATGGAACTTACAGCTAAGCCCGGTTATCGCGCGGACATTGATGGCTTGCGCGCGATTGCCGTTCTTTCCGTTCTTGCTTTCCATTATGGCGCACCGATCCGCGGCGGCTTTACCGGCGTTGACGTGTTTTTCGTCATCAGCGGATTCCTGATCACCCGGGTTCTGGCAGCGGAAATTTCATCGGGCACGTTCTCCGTGCTCAGCTTCTACGACCGGCGGATGCGACGCATTCTGCCGGCGCTGCTGACCATGCTGGCCGTTGTTCTGCTGGCCGGCCGCCTGATGCTTTCTCCCGGCGACTATGTGGCGCTCGCAAAGAGTACCGCCGCTGCAGGATTCGGCGTTTCAAATTTCTTCTTTCACAGCAACACCGGTTACTTCGACCAGGCCGCAGACCTGATGCCGCTGCTGCATACCTGGTCGCTCGCGGTGGAAGAACAATTCTATGTGGTATGGCCGCTGCTGTTGCTGCTTCTTGCCGCCGCCGGTTCGCGAACGGCCGTCGCCGCGACGCTCGCCGCGCTGGTTTTTGTCGGATGCGCCGGAAGCATCGTCTATTTCCATTTTGATTCGAAGGCCGCTTTCTACATGGCTCTGCCGAGGGCGTGGGAGCTTGCGTTGGGCGCGCTGCTGGTTTTCTTGCCGCCGCAGCGTCGCATCGCGGGGGAGATCGCCGCCGTAGTCGGGCTCGATTCTCCTCGGAATTGGATTTAGTCTTTCGCCCGGAAAATTTCCCGGACAGTACGCTCTGTATCCATGTATCGGAGCTGCGTTGCTGATCTGGCCGCGCGAACAGGCCACGATCTCGGGGCAGATGCTCGGGTGGTTGGCGCCGATCGGGCTGATCTCCTATAGCCTGTATCTTTGGCATTGGCCGGTCTGGGTCTACTTCCGGATCTACATCAACAGCGGCCAGCCGGCAGTTGGCGAGGCGGTCGCGCTCGCTGCCGTTTCAATCGTCCTGGCGTTCCTTTCGTATCGCTATGTCGAACAGCCATTCCGCAGGAAACGCTGGAGCGCGCCGCGCATGGTATCGGCGGGCCTGGCCGGCATTATGATAATTTTCTGCGCGTCGATGTATGTGGACAGCGCCGACGGACTACCGCAGCGCCTGCCGCCCGATGGTCAAGCGATGCGGAGTCTGGAGGTGATGTGGGAGTGGCCGTGCAAAGATCAACCCATCGACGTCATTCCCGGCCACTATTGCGTGTTCGGATCCCCGTGGCAGACAGCACAACGCAAGACGATGATCTGGGGTGATAGCCATGCACAACATTTTGCGCCGGTTTTCGATGCTATCAATACTGATCCTCAGCGGTCCTTTCTGGTGTTTGCCGGTTGCCCACCGGTGCTCGGGGACGAACTGTTTCTCGCGATACCGGGCGCGTCCGGCCACGCCGACCTATGCAAGCGCTATCATTCGAACGGGATGAAGCTTCTCAGGGAAGACAGGTCGATCGACGAAGTGATTCTCACGTCCAACTGGATGGAATTGCCGTGGCGGATCCAGGGCCACTCCCGGGACGGGTTGCCGGCCATGACCACCGCGCTGACAAAGCTCATCAAGGAGGCGTCGGCTCCGGACAGGCGCTTCTTCTTGATGGGAATGGTACCGCACCTTCCTTTGGAGGTCGTCGAGTGTGCCGTTCGCGATAGCTCAAAGCTTCTGCGAAGACCTTGTGTTGGAGCAGCCCGGTCTCCCGATCCGGCTGCCTTGAAGCAAATAACTCGCCCGACCGATCAGATGTTGATCGAAGTTGCAAAATCGCTCCCCAGTGCCGTAGCCGTGATTCCGGCCGAAAAAATCTGTCGGGATGGCGCTTGTGAACTATCGGTGGATGGTGAGTTTCTCTATCGCGATGTGGGCCACATCCGGCGCAATCTTTCTCTGAAGGCGAGAAGGCATTTTGCGGACATGATCGGATTGACCGCAGCGCTCGCCAACGGTCGTCAAGGCACAATCGTCCGGCCAAACCTGGCTGGTCCTGAGGCCCGGTGAGATATTAGAGAGATCGTCGATGGTGAGGTGACCGTCGCGACAGGAGCCATCTGCGCAAGAGGGTTTGATCGCGTGCAAGCAAGTGAACGACTATCCCAGTCCTGGCCGGGTGAATCGGCGCCGGGGTCAACGCAGCCGCTTGCCGCCTGCCAACCAAGCCCGATCTATTTCGCTGCGATCTTCTGCTGGACCATGACGGTGGTGTTGGCGGCCATGGTGGCTATTGTGCGCTGGCCTTTGGGGAGTCCGCACTGGTTTATTTTCGTCAAGGCGGCCCTGCTGCCATGCGCCGTCATCGCCTGCGCCACGTTGTTTTCCGTCCGCCATGTCGAGCGCGGGGGAGCGTATGGCGCGCTACTGATTTCGACCGTGGCCGTTATTTTTCTGCCATGCCTTGCGTGGCTGAACGGACTGCTGGCCGATATCGTCACCTATCCATTGTTTGTGGGACTGTTCGTCGCCGGCATCGCGCAGTTCGTGTCTGCTGCGCGTACCGCGCCGGCGGGCAGGTGGGTGTTCGCCGTTGCCTGCGGCTGCCTTGCCGGTTTCGGCTATTTCCTTCTGATCAATTCCCGCGCTTTTGGATCGGTCTTGACGCCCGAACTGGCGCTGACGGGAATCCACCAGCTCGACACCATTTTTCATGCCGCGATCGCCAACATGCTCGTCAAGTACGGCGCGCTGAGCACCGGTCTCGACGGACTTGTTCCGGCCAAATACCACGTGCTGTCCCACGTCTGGCTCGGCTGCGTCAGCCTTTGGCTCGGTGTGTCCACGCTGGAAGGCTACAGCATCGGCGGACAGATCATCGCCATTCCGATGTTGTTGTTCTGCCTCTCCCTGGCGATCCATTTGTTCCGCCGATCCGAAGAGGGGCCGGCCAACGGCGCGGTGATCACGCTGGGTTCGCTCCTGCTGCTCTTTCTGGCTGACCTGTGGGGGTGGACGTCCTATCTGATTTCCGAGTCCTATTTCCTCGCGATGATCATTTATCTGCTGGCGTTGCCGTTGCTGGCGGAGATCGCCGATTCTGACCGGCGCCATCGCCTCAGCCTGCAGCTTGCGTCTCTCGGAATTGCAGGCCTGCTGATCCTGCTTTCGAAGATTTCCGTTGGCGCGGTTCTCGCGGGCGCCGTCGGATTTCTGCTGTGGCGGCGAATGGGCATGACGTCACTGGGGTTGTTCAAGCTGGCGATTCCGCTGCTCCTGCTCGTGGTCACCGCCATCGCGGTCATATCGCCGGGCTGGGGCATGTTGCTCCAGATTCTCGAGCCGTTCGGTTTTGTCCTGGAACATCCTCGCGGCGCCTGGCCGAACCTCGTAGCAAATCTCGTGCTGCTTGGCTTTGCCTTTCACGTGTGGAGGCAGGGCGCGGCGCGAGACAAGCTTTGCGCCGAAGCGGTAGCCGTTATTGCGATCGCCAGCGTCGTCCCCGTTCTCCTGATCAATGTTCCCGGCGGATCCGACTATTATTTCGTCAACGTCGGGACCTGGACGGCGATCGTATTTTGCTGTGCCTACAGGGTCGCATTTTTCGATAAACGTCTCTCCAGTCCTCTCGCGACGGGATTGGTCGCTGCGATGCTCCTGCTGGTTGCCTTTGCAACTGGGGAAAAGAGGCAAAGTGCGTATCGACTAGGCGCCCAGTTTGCGGATCTGCAGGCACGGGTCCGGCAAGTAAATGGAGAAGGCCCGGGCGCGGAGACAACGACTGTCCAACGTCTCATCGCGCTTCTGGCACCGGGACATCCGGCCCGCTACGCGTTGGCGAGCGACATGAAGCGCACGCCAGGGGCGCAGGCCCGGCAGACGTTACTGACAATGGGAATTACGGACGCTCACCGTGCAGCAGTATTCGTCCCGCCTGACAATCTAGCTTTCTGGACCATCGCGACCGAGTGCCGCCAGGATCCTCTCTTCGTTCCCGCGATCCTCGGCGTACCCATGCTGAAGGGACTAAATCCGCCGGAGCTCAAATGCCCCAAGGAGCCGTATTACGGCTTCCCCGATTACCGGGATGCCCACTCCGAAGCACTCAGCGATGAGCAGCTTTGCACCCGGGCCGAACATCGGGGAATCGACACGGTGTTCATACTCCACACGCCCGCTACTGGCAGGAAGATTCGCTGTGGTGAGATCTCCCGGCAACGATAGCTGACTCTCAATTCGGCTCCCAGCCGATCGACAGCAGCTTTGCTGGCGGAGCGACCAGAGGTTGGCCGATCCGCTCCCAAACCGCATTTTGTCCGGCAGCCCTGAGCGACATTCTGATCCAGCCCTCTGGCACGGGCATCAGCCAGCGTGGCTTGCCCCGACTGGCGCGGTAACGCGAGATGAGATCGGCGACTGTGACCGGTGACGGGTCGGACACGATGAACATTTCGCCGCGCGCACGGGGGCTGCGCAGCGTGGTTGCAACGGCCGAGTTGAAATTCTCGATCGACAGCACGGATCGCCGCGCCGACAGCGCGCCGAAAGGAAGCGGGATCGGGAGGCGCGAAATCCGGTGAACGGTCGCGAAGTTTCCTTTCTCGCCTTCGCCGTAGATCACGACGGGACGCAGAATCGTAAACGAGACGCCGGCCGCGCGGATGGCCTGCTCGGCGGCAAATTTCGATCTTCCGTACGCATTGCTCGGCGTCGGGAAATCATCCTCGGTGAGGGCATGATTCGCAAAACGAGCCGGATTGGGCGGCGATCGAGGAAATGAACACCAGATGCTTCTCCGCGCCGCGCGATATCGCCCGTGCCAAGGCCGACGTCGCGCGATGATTCACGCGATCATAGAAATCGTCGCCGGCGTATTTGTGGGCGATGCCCGCCAGATGAACGACGGCGTCGCATTGGTCGAGCAGCGGTTGCCAGTCGAATGGCCGCGAGAGATCCGGAAGCGGAGCCGCGGTCACATCCGGGTTGTTGAAGGCGGTGGTCGCCCGCGAGGCGGCGACCACGCCGTATCCTTGCGCGACGAGATACGGAACCAGATGACGTCCAACGAACCCGTCAGCGCCGGTCACGAGGACTCTGGTTTTCCTGTTGCCGCGGCTATCCGGTACATCCGATGGCGCGCCCGACTGCGCATTGTCACCGTTGCAAGCAGGTAAGGGACGTAAATTCATCGAGCCGGCCGCGCCTTTTTTCAGAATCTCTCGTTGCATCTAGCGCGAAAAAGCTCGCGTTTCATTTCAAATCGGCGTCCGCCAGGCTGCAATATAGGCTGGGGAACTGCATTTGAGCAACCTAGGATTGATTTCGCTGTCCGAATTGCCGTTCTTTGCCGCGCAATCGAGGGGAAAGGAGATATCCTTACCGACCAGATCAGGTTTTGGAGCCGGAATTCCGTTGACCCATCGCCCGCCTGCCATCGAGGTTTGATATCACGCAATTGGGCCGCCGAGGCGTTTCAGCCTTGTGGGTTATTGTCAACGCTGCGGGATGGGTGAAAATCCGGCCTATCCGGCACGCGTGCGGGGGCAGGTTGCCTCTGAGGGTTGGCTGCGGTCGATCAGGCGGCTAACGTCGATTCCGATGGCTAGTGGAACCAGGCTCCAATGATCAGATTCGGCCTGCTCGGATGCGGGCGTATCGCAAAACGCCACTCGGACCTTCTGGGTGGCAATCATATCGACGGAGCCAGGCTGGTCGCCGTTTGCGACACCGTTCGCGACCGCGCCGACGCGATCGCCTCGAAGTTCGGCGTGCCGGCGGTCAATGAACTCGACGCCTTTCTCGCCCGGAAGGATATCGATGCGGTGGCCGTGCTGACGCCGAGCGGCATGCATCCCGCCCACGTCATCGCCTGTGCGAAGGCGGGCAAGCACGTCGTTGTCGAGAAGCCGATGGCGCTGCGGCTACAGGACGCCGACGACATGATCCGGGCCTGCGACGAAGCCGGCGTCAAGCTGTTTGTCGTCAAGCAGAACCGCTTCAACGTTCCCGTGGTGAAGGCGCGTGAGGCGCTGGAGGCCGGCCGTTTCGGCCGTCTCATTCTCGGCACGGTTCGCGTCCGCTGGTGCCGCGACCAGGCCTATTACGACCAGGACGCATGGCGCGGCACCTGGGCCTATGACGGCGGCGTGCTCTCCAACCAGGCCAGCCATCATGTCGATATGCTGGAATGGTTCTTTGGCGACGTCGTCAGCGTTCATGCCCGCGCCGTCACAGCGCTGGCGAAGATCGAGGCCGAGGACACGGCGGTGGCGACGCTGAAATTCCGCAATGGCGCGCTCGGGATCATCGAGGCGACGACGGCGGTGCGCCCGACCGACCTCGAAGGCTCGCTCTCGATTCTCGGCGAAAAGGGAACGGTCGAGATCGCGGGCTTTGCCGTCAACCAGATCCGGCACTGGCGCTTTGTCGAAGAGCTTGCGTCCGACAAGGACGTGATCGAGAAGTTTTCCGTCAATCCGCCGAACGTCTACGGTTTTGGCCATCAGGCCTACTACCAGCATGTGATCGACTGCCTGGTGAACCAGCGTTCGGCACTGGTCGACGGCCTCGAGGGACGCAGGAGCCTGGAACTGATTTCCGCGCTCTACGAATCGATCGAGACCGGCGCCGAGGTGCCGCTGCGCTTCGCGCCCAAGCTCGGACGGCTCGGGGTCGTGTCGTGAACCGGCCGGAGGTATATCAGTCCGGTGTGCGCGACGTCGAATTCGGTACGGGCGTCAAAATCGTCGAGCCGTGCAACCTCTACGGCTGCCGGATCGGTGACGATTGCTTTGTCGGGCCGTTCACCGAAATCCAGAAGGGCGTCGCGATCGGCGCCCGCACGCGGGTGCAGTCGCACGCCTTCATCTGCGAACTGGTCACGATCGGCGAGGACTGCTTTGTCGGCCATGGCGTGATGTTCGTGAACGATACGTTCTCGACTGGCGGTCCGGCCCGCGGCAACAGGCAATTGTGGCGTGAGACTGCGATCGGCAACCGCGTCTCGATCGGCTCCAATGCCACGATCATGCCGGTCAGGATCGCCGATGATGTCGTGATCGGCGCGGGCGCGGTGGTGACCAGGGACATCACGACGCCGGGAAAATATGCCGGCAACCCGGCGCGCCGGCTGGCGGACAAATAGGACGACGACCCGATGCCGGTGCCCTTTGCGGATCTGCAACTGCAGTATCAGACCATCAAGAGCGAGATCGATGGCGCGATCGCCTGCGTGATCCGCGACAACGCCTTCATCCGCGGGCCTTACGTCGATACTTTCGAGCGGGAGTTTGCCACGGCCGTTGACGTCAAGCATTGCGTCTCCTGCGCCAACGGCACCGATGCGCTGTATCTGGCGATGGCCGCGCTGAAGGTGCAGCCGGGCGACGAAGTGATCACGACCGCGCATTCGTGGATTAGCACCTCGGCGATGATCACGCATGCCGGCGCCAAGGTGGTGTTCTGCGATACCGATGGATCCACGTTCACGATCGATCCGGCGGCGATCGAGGCCGCGATTACGCCCCGAACCGTCGGTATCATTCCCGTGCATCTGTACGGGCAGCCGGCCGATATGGACGCGATCATGACGATCGCCAACAGGCACAAGCTTTGGGTGATCGAAGACTGCGCACAGGCGCATCTGGCCCGCTACAAAAACCGGCAGGTCGGTACCTTCGGCGCGGCCGCAACCTATTCGTTTTATCCGGGCAAGAATCTCGGCGCGATGGGCGATGCCGGCGCGGTCGTGACCAATGATGGCGCACTAGCCGAACACATGACCATGCTGGCGCGGCACGGCGGGCTGGTGAAGCACCAGCATCACATCGAAGGCATCAACAGCCGGCTCGACGGCATGCAGGCCGCGATTCTTTCGGCCAAGCTGCCACATCTGGCGCAGTGGACGGAAGCGCGGCAGAGCGCGGCAAAAGTCTATGATGCAGGCCTCAACCAGATCGAAGACGTCACTGTGCCGCAGCTGGCGCCCGACCGCAGCCACGTCTACCACCTCTACACGATCAGGCATCCCCGTCGTGACGCGCTCGCCGCGCACCTCAACGCCAACGGCGTGCACACCGCGATCAACTATCCGACGGCGCTGCCGTTCCTCGCGGCCTACGCGCGCTTCGGTCATCGTCCCGAACAGTTTCCGAATGCCTCCAGCGATCAGGGCAAAATCCTGTCGCTGCCGATGTTCGCGGAGATCACCGAGAAGCAGCAGGACGAAGTCATCGAGTTGGTCCGTAACTTCTGAGGCCCGCGACTTAACGTTCGTCCGCGATCACCTTGCCGTCGTTCGGCAGCGCGCCGGCATCAACCAGTTCGACATTGCCGCCGAGCTTGGTCACCGCGCGCAGCGTTGCGGCGAGTTCGCTCTGCAGCGTCTCGCTCGCCGCCGCCGTTTCCGCCTTCAGCGTCATCAGGTCGCTCTCGCCGGATCGCGTGACGACGAGGCGCAGGCGTCCGAGTTCGGGGTGGCGCTTGCCGATCTCGGCGATCTGCTCGGGGCGGACGAACATGCCCTTGACCTTGGTGGTCTGGTCGGCGCGGCCCATCCAGCCCTTGATGCGCATGTTGGTGCGTCCGCACGCGCTTGCGCCCGGCAATGCCGCCGTGAGGTCGCCGAGCGCGAGTCTGATCCAGGGATGCTGCGGATCGAGCGAGGTCACGACGATTTCGCCGACATCGCCGGGCGCCACGGGATCGCCGGTGCCGGGACGCACGATTTCCATGATCAGGTCTTCGTTGACGACCATGCCCTCGCGCGCCGGCGTCTCGAACGCGACCATGCCGAGGTCGGCGGTACCAGAACCCTGATAGGCATCGACGCCACGTGACTTCACCTCGTCCTGCAGCGATTTCGGAAACGCCGCGCCGGATACCAGCGCGCGCTTGATCGAGGAGACATCGCGCCCGCCGGCTGCTGCGGCGTCGAGCAGGATCTTGAGGAAATCAGGCGTTCCGCTATAGCCGACCGGACGATAGGCCTCGATCAGCTCAAACTGCTGCTCGGTATTGCCGGGACCGGCCGGAATCACGGCGCAGCCCAGCGCCCGCGCCGAGGCGTCGAAGATGAAGCCGCCGGGGGTGAGATGGTAGCTGAAGGTGTTGAGCACCACGTCGCCGGGCCGGAAGCCGGCCGCGAACAATGCCCGCGCACCGCGCCAGGGATCGGCGTGCACGGGCTCGGGCTCGAAAATCGGACCGGGCGAGGTGAACAGCCGCCCGAACGATCCCAACGGCCCGGCCACGAAGCCGCCGAACGGCGGCGCGGCCTTGTGCAGGGCAGGGAGTTCCGATTTGCGCAGCACCGGCAGGCGCGCCAGCGCAGCACGGCTGGTCACAGAAGCGGGATCGATGCCTTTCAACCGCTCGGCATAGGCCGGCGCGGCCAACGCCTTGCGCAGGATGTCCGGCAGCCGGGAAAACAGCTCAGCCTCGCGTTTGGGAGGCTCGCGCGTTTCGAGGGCGTCGTAATGGTCGGTCATGGCTGGTCTCGCAGGTAAGCTCCGATTGCGTGCCGCCGCTGACGTGCTATCAGACGGCTTCTACCGATGTTGATGTTCCAGGGAACGCAATGGCTGAAAGAGATACCGCTGCGGCGGATTTCGGCCGATATCGTCGCGAGGCTGAAGCTCCGCATGATCGAGCATTGCCTGCCGTTGTGGTCGACCGAAGGTTGGGACGACAATACGGGCGGCTTCATCGATCGGCTCGATGCGGACGGCCGTGCGGACCGTGCGGCACCGCGCCGGGTTTTCGTGCAGGCGCGGCAGATCTACTGCTACGCCAAGGCGGCGCAGATGGGCTGGTATCCCGAAGGCCGCGCCATCGCGCTGAAGGGGCTGGAGCATCTGCTGGCGAAGGCGAAAGCGCCCGATGGCAAACCGGGTTTCGTCCACACGTTGAAGCCTGATGGCACGGTGCTGGATCCGCTGCGCGATTCCTACGATCACGCCTTCGTCCTGCTGGCGCTGGCCACCGCCTATGGCCTCGATCGCGATGCGCAAATCCGCGCCGAGATCGACGCGCTGTGCCACTTCGTCGAAACGGAACTGCGCTCGCCGCATGGCGGGGTTCACGAAGGATTGCCGGTGTCGCTGCCGCGCCGGCAGAACCCGCAGATGCATCTGTTCGAATCGATGATCGCGGCGTTCGACGCGACGCACGATTTGGTATTCCAGAACCGGGCCGGGAATTTCTTCAGCCTGTTTCTGGCCAACCTCTACGACAAGCAGCGGCAGGTGCTTGGCGAGTATTTCGAGGAGGACTGGTCGAAGATCGAGCCCGTCAGCGTCGAGCCCGGGCATCAGGCGGAATGGGCTTGGCTGCTGAAGGGCTTTGAGCGCATCACCGGCTGCCCGACGGGGCGCTTTCGCGGCGAATTGCTGGCATCGGCGCTGCGCTATCGCGACGCGGCGACCGGTTGCCTCGTCGATGAGGGGCGACGCCGACGGCGAGATCAGGCGGCACACGCGGCGGCTGTGGCCGCAGACCGAGATCGCCAAGGCGTGGATCGCGCAGGCCGAGTCGGGTGAGGCGGGGGCCGCGGAGGAAGCGCGCGATGCGCTGGCACGGCTCGAACGGCATTATCTCAGCCATCCCGTTACGGGCGGCTGGTACGACCAGTTCGATCGCGACGGCAACTCGCTGGTCGCCACCATCCCTGCGTCCTCGTTCTACCACGTGCTTTGCGCGGTCGCGGAAGCGGAGCAGGTGATCGGCTAAATAATGGTGGGTGGCGCTCACAGCCACCGCTTTCGCCGCTTGAAGCTTTTCAGGTTCTTGAAACTCTTGCGCTGGTCGCCGGCGCCGCCGAGGTAGAATTCCTTGACGTCCTCGTTGTCGCGCAATTCGTCGGCGGTGCCGTCGAGCACCACCTTGCCCTGTTCCATGATGTAGCCGTGGCTCGCGACCGAAAGCGCCGCGCGCGCATTCTGCTCCACCAGCAAGATGGTGACGCCGAGGTCGCGGTTGATTGCCTTGATGATCCCGAAAACACTTCCTTCACCAGCAGCGGCGACAGGCCCATCGAAGGCTCGTCCATCAAGATCATCTTGGGCCGCGCCATCAGCGCGCGGCCGATCGCCAGCATCTGCTGTTCGCCGCCGGAGAGATAGCCGGCCAGCCCCGTGCGCTCCTTCAGCCGCGGGAAATAGTTGAAGACCATGTCGATGTCGGCGCCGATCTCGTTGTCGTTGCGGGTGAAGGCGCCGAGCTTCAAATTCTCGATCGACGTCATGTCGGATATGATGCGGCGGCCTTCCATCACCTGGAAGATGCCGCGGCGGACGATCTTGTCGGGGTCGATGCCGTCGATGCGCGCGCCGTCGAACATGATCTCGCCACGGATCGACTTCGCCGTCCTCGGTCTTGAGCAGGCCGGAAATCGCCTTCAGCGTCGTCGACTTGCCGGCGCCGTTGGCGCCGAGCAGCGCCACGATCGCGCCCTTCGGCACGTCGAGGCTGAGGCCGCGCAGCACCAGGATGACCTTGTCGTAGACCACCTCGATGTTGCGGACGCTGAGCAGCGGCGTGGCGGCTTGCGCGGCCGGTGCGGGACGATCGATTGCGGTTGCGTCAGTCATGTTCTGTCTCGTTACCCTCCGCTGTCATCACCCGCGAAGGCGGGTGATCCAGTATTCCAGAGGCGGCTGTGATTGACCGAGAAGCCGCGGCGTACTGGATCCCCCGCTTTCGCGGGGGATGACAGTCGAGTGTTGAGGCGCCTGCAGGCGCCTCCTGACCTCACCAGCCGAGCCACTCGGGCTTGCGCGGCAGGTCGATGGTCTTCACCTTTTCCAGCTTGATCGCGCCGTTCTTGACGAGATCGTTGAGCGGGGCGTCGGTCGCGCCGGCGACCTTCATGCGATAAAGATCGACCTTGAGCGTGCCGCGGTGATCCTTGTCGGTCCAGGTGGAGGGATTGCAGACGCCATCCATACCGGCCGGCACCCAATCCTTCTTCTGGTAAAAGCCCTTCTTGACGTTCTCGCCGGTGGCGCCGCCGTTCTTGGCAGCCCATTCGACGGCTTCCTTCATGTAGAGCGCGGTGCAGACGCCGGCGACGTAGTGCACAGGGCGGTAGGCGGTACCGGCCGCGTCCGACATCTTGGAGATTTCCATCACCGTCTTCATGCCGGGCGCGTTGCCGCCCCAAGCCACCGCGGTGCGCAGCGGGAACACCACGCCATCGGCGGCAGCGCCTGCCGCCTTGGCGGCGTTCTCGTCCATGCCCCAGACGTTGCCGAGGAACTGCACATCGACGCCGGCGGCCTTGCAGGCGTTGAGCACTGAGATGTTCGAGCCGGCGGTGTTGCCGAGATAGGCGTAGTTCGCGCCCGAGCTCTTCAGGGTCAGGCACTGCGCGCTGTAATCGCCAGGCGTCAACGCAAACACGATCGGCGGCAACGTTTCGAAGCCGAGTTCGGTGGCAATGGCTTCACCCGCCGCCTTCGGCGCGTTCGGATAGGGGTGGTTGGCGCCCATATGCACGAACTTCGGTTTGCCGGGCTTGCCCTTGGCCTTCCAGTCCTCGGCGGCCCAGGTCAGCATGCCGCGAACCGCGTCCGAGTAGCTCGGGCCGTAGAAGAAGTTGTAGGGCGCGGGCTTGGCCTTGCCGCCGGCGCCGGTCGGGTCGGAGAGTGCTGCGGCATAGGATGCCGAAATATCGGGGATCTTGTCCTCGGCCAGGAATCCCGTCAGCGCTTCGGTGTCGGCGGTGCCCCAGCCGAGAATGGCGGCAACCTTGTCGGCGCCCGACCATTTCTTGTACTGGGCGATCGCGCGCGGCACCTGGTAGCCGTAGTCGACGGTATCGACGTCGACCTTCTTGCCGTCGATGCCGCCGTTCTTGTTGATCCATGCATAGGCGTCCGCGACGCCTTGTCCGAACGGCGTTCCGACGTCCGAGGTCGCGCCCGAATAGTCGGCGAGATGCCCGAGCTTCACCTGGGCCTGCGACGTCGTCGCGGCGCTTGCCAGCAGCAGGGCCAGTGAGGCGGTGCTCAGTAGAGTCTTCATCGTCATGGACATAATCCTCCGGTTACTTCTCGAGGTCTTCTGTTGTCCGTCCCGTTCCGACCTCAATGCGAGAACGGGTAGAGTTTCCAGTACGCCTTGATCTGCCGCCAGCGATGCGCGAGTCCGTCCGGCTCGAACACCAGAAAGACAATGATGATGAGGCCGATCGCCATCTCGCGCAGGAAGGCGATGTTGTTCTTCAATCCCAGGAACTGGTCGATCGGACTGCCGCGCAACGCAACGCTGAGCCATTCCATCAATTCCGGCAGCAGCACCATGAAGGCGGTCCCCATCAGCGTGCCCATGATCGAGCCGAGCCCGCCGATGATGATCATCGCCAGGAAGATGATCGAGCGGTCGATGCCGAAACCCTCGTTGGAGACCACCTGATTGTAGTGCGCGTAGAGCGCGCCGCCGACGCCGGCAAAGAAGGCGGCGAGCCCGAACGACAGCGTCCGGTATTTGGTCAGGTTGATGCCCATGATCTCGGCGGAGAGATAATGGTCGCGCACCGCGATCAGCGCGCGGCCGTCGCGCGAACGGATCAGGTTCGTCACCAGCAGATAACAGACGACGACATAGGCCAGCACGACATAGAAGTATTTTTTGTCGCCGCGCATCGAATAGCCGAAAATCGAAAACGGCTCGGCGCTGGCCGGAACGCTGCCGCCGGTGAACCATTCGGCGCGGGCGAAGAAGTCGAGCAGGATGTACTGCGCCGCCAGCGTGGCGATCGCGAGATAAAGCCCCTTCAGCCGCGCGGCGGGCAGGCCGAAGATCAGGCCGACGGCGGCCGTCACGACGCCGGCGAGCGGGATGCAGAAGAAGACGGGAATGCCGAACCGGTTCGAGAGATAGGCCGAGGTAAAGGCGCCGAAGCCGAAGAAGGCGGCGTGGCCGATCGAGATCTGGCCGGTGAAGCCGACGACGATGTTCAGCCCAAGGGCTGCGATGCCGAAGATGCCGATCTGGATCAGCAGGCTGAGGACGTATTCGTTGACGACGTGCGGCGCAAAGCAGATCAGGACGATGCCCGCGATCATGGCGTTGCGGCTGGTCGCGGTCGGAAACACGGTGGTATCCGCCGCATAGCTGGTGCGGAAATCGCCGGCGGGAATAAGGGTCTGGCCTGCCATGATGGTTTACACCCGCTCGATGTCTTTGGTGCCGAACAGGCCGTATGGCTTGATCATCAGGATGATGATGAGCGCATAGAACGGCGCGATCTCGTAGAGATTGCCCCAGTGCAGGTATTCGCTGTCGAGAAAGTGCGCGAAGTTTTCCAACAGTCCGATGATGATGCCGCCCAGCACCGCGCCGCCGACGCTGTCGAGACCGCCCAGAATCGCCGCCGGAAACACCTTGACGCCGTAGGCGGAAAGTCCGGCCGAAACGCCGTTGACGACGGCCACCACCACGCCCGCGACGGCGGAGACGGTCGCCGAGATCGCCCAGGCCATCGCAAACACGCTCTTCACGGAAATGCCGAGCGACTGCGCGACCTGCTGGTTGAACGCGGTGGCGCGCATCGCCAGGCCATATTTGGAGAGGCGGAAGAACCACGCCATGCCGATCATCATCGCCACCGAGACCGCAAGGCTCATCAGATAGACGGTCTGCACCTGCAGTCCGAGGATGTTGACGTTCTGGGTCTGGAAGATGCGCGGGAACGGCTGCAGATTGACGCCGAATATCCACTTCATCAGCGCGGAAAACACCGTCGACAGCGCGATCGTCACCATGATCACGGAAATGATCGGCTCGCCGATCATCGGGCGCAGGATGACGATCTGGATGGCGATGCCGAACAGGAACATGAAGACCAGCGTGATCGGCATGCCCAGATAGAACGGCACCTGATATTTGGTGAGCAGCCACCAGCACACCCAGGCGCCGACCAGCAGCAGTTCGCCCTGCGCGAAGTTCACGACCTGCGTCGCCTTGTAGATCAGCACGAACGACATCGCGACCACGCCATAGAGCGTGCCGACCACGAGGCCGTTGACCAGAAGCTGGATCAGGAGCTGGGTGTTCATGCTGTTGTCGACTGCTGTTCCCTCTCCCCTTGTGGGAGAGGGTGGCTTCGCGACCGGGTCGGCGCAAAGCGCCGCCCGATGACAGCTCAGCGAAGACGGGTGAGGGGTTCTCTCGGCATACGCATGTGTGGAGACATACCCCTCACCGGAGTGAGTTCGTGGCGAGCGGCGGTGATGCCCTCTCCCACAAGGGGAGAGGGCGCATCGACTGGCACCGCGCTGTGTGATTGCTGCGCCATCATTCCGCGGCCTCCGCCATCGGCGCATCGTGGCCGAGATCGACCACGCGGAGCGTGGTGCGGATGCGCTGGGTGGTGCCGTCCTGGAAGCGGATCACGGTGTCGACGGGAATGTCGCTCTTGCCGCCATAGATCGCGTCGATGATGTCGGCGTATTTCTCGTTGATGACGCTGCGGCGGACCTTTCGGGTGCGGGTCAGTTCGCCGTCGTCGGCGTCGAGTTCCTTGTAGAGCAGCAGGAAGCGCGAAATGCGTTGCGCCGGCGGCAGCGTGGCGTTGACGCTTTCGACTTCCTTGCGCAGCAGCTCATAGACTTCCGGCCGCGAGGAGAGGTCGGTATAGGTCGTGAACGAGATGCGTTTCTTCTCCGCCCATTTCGAGATGATCGAGAAGCGGATGCAGATCATCGCCGCCAGCGTGTCGCGGCCGGCGCCGAGCACGACCGTCTCGGCGATGTAGGGCGAGAATTTCAGCTTGTTTTCCAGATATTGCGGCGAGAAGCGTTCGCCGCGCGAGGTCTCGGCGAGATCCTTGATGCGGTCGATGACGACGAGCTGCCTGTCGACGTTGAAATAGCCGGCGTCGCCGGAGTGCATCCAGCCGTCCTTGATGTCGGCGGCCGAGGCTTCCGGATTCTTGTAGTAGCCGAGGAACATGTTGGGGTGGCGCACCACGATTTCGCCGACGCCGTTGATATCGGGGTTGTCGACGCGAACCTCGATATCGTCCGCCATCGGCACGCCCGTCGTATCCGGATCGACCTTGTCGAAAGGATGCAGCGTGTAAGCGCCGAGCATTTCGGTCTGGCCGTAGAGCGTGCGCAGCGGCACGCCCATGGCCCGGAAGAACTTGAAGGTATCCGGCCCGAGCGCCGCGCCGCCGGTCGCGGCCGAGCGCAGCCGCGTAAAGCCCAGCCGGTCGCGCAGCGCGCGGAACAGCAACTGGTCGGCCAGCATCGAATGCTTGCCCTGCGCCAGCGCCGAAAGTCCCGCCTTCATGCCGACGTCGAAGAGTTTTTGCTTCAGCGGCGAAGCATCCATCACGCCGGCGCGCACGTCGGCGGCGATCGATTCCCAGAGCCGCGGCGCGAACAGCACGAAGGTCGGCGCGATCTCGCGGAAATCGTGCATCATGGTCTCGGGCTCTTCGACGAAGTTGACCTTCATCCGGCAGACCAGCCCTTTGCCGAGCGCGTAGACCTGTTCCATGATCCAGGGCAGCGGCAGCACCGAGACATATTCGTCGTCCGGTCCCTTCGGATCGAACGCCAGATAGGTCGCGCAATGCTTCAGCACGCGGCCGCCCGCCAGCATCGCCAGCTTGGGATTGGCCGTGGTGCCCGAGGTGGTGCAGAGGATCGCGACATCCTCGCCGCCTGTCGCATCGACCAGCCGGTCGTAGAGGCCAGGCTCGCGCGCGGCGCGGTCGCGCCCCATCGCGGCGAGCTTTTCGGCTTCCATCAGCCGCGGATCGTCATATTTCCGCATGCCGCGCGGATCGGAATAGACGATGTGCTTGAGGTTCGGCGCGCGGTCGGCCAGCGCCAGCAGCTTGTCGACCTGCTCCTCGTCTTCGGCGAACACCAGTTTGGCGTCGCCATAGCTGAGCAGATAGGCGGCTTCCTCGTCCAGCACGTCGCGGTAAAGGCCGAGGCTCATGGCGCCGATGGCATGGGTTGCGATTTCGGCGGCCACCCAGTCCGGCCGGTTGTCGCCGATGATGCCGATGACGTCGCCGCGCCCGAGACCCAGTTCGACCATGCCGAGCGCGAAATCATGCACGCGCGTCTGGTAGTCGTTCCAGGTGAAGACGCGCCACAGCCCGAGGTCCTTTTCGCGCAACGCGATCTCGCCGCCGTGCTCCCTCGCATTGAGGCGCAACAGCTTTGGAAAGGTATCTGCCTGGGCGACGCGTCCGGCGTAATCCATCATGCCGCGCTCTCCCGCGGCGCCGGCGTATCGTCGGGATCGACGAGCACCTCGTCCTCTTCACCGAGATAGGCGCGCTTCACATGGGGATCGGCGAGCACGGACGCCGGATCGCCTTCGGCGATCTTGCGGCCGAAATCCAGCACCATGACGCGGTGGGAGATGTCCATCACCACGCCCATGTCGTGCTCGATCATCATCACGGTCATGCCGAACTCTTCGTTGAGATCGACGATGTAGCGCGCCATGTCCTCCTTTTCCTCGAAGTTCATGCCGGCCATCGGCTCGTCGAGCAGGATCAGCTGCGGCTCCAGCGCCATGGCGCGGGCGAGCTCGACGCGCTTGCGCAGGCCGTAGGGCAGGGTGCCGGCGGTTGCCTTGCGCACCGACTGCAGGTCGAGGAAATCGATGATCTCCTCCACCTTGCGGCGGTGCTCGAGTTCCTCGCGCCGCGCGCCGGTCAGCCAGTACAGCGAACCCGTGATGAAATTGTTCTTCAACAGGTGGTGCCGCCCGACCATGATGTTGTCGAGCACGCTCATATGATGGAACAGCGCCAGATTCTGGAAGGTGCGGCCGATGCCGAGCCGGGGCCGCGCGTTCGGATTGAGGCCGGTGATGTCCTTGCCGCGGTAGAACAGCTGGCCTTCGGTCGGCTTGTAGCGGCCGGAAATGCAATTGACGATCGAGGTCTTGCCGGCGCCGTTCGGGCCGATGATCGAGAACAATTCGCCTTCGTTCACGCCGAACGAGACCTCGGTCAGCGCGCGAACGCCACCGAAGCGCAGCGAAACCCCGCGCACTTCCAACGTGTAAGCCACTCATTCCCTCCGGATACGGCGCTTGAGCGGCGCTCTTTATCTGTCGTTGCAATCGCGTGCGATCCTACATCGGCGGTGACGGGCAGGCCATCCGACTAACGATGCCGGCCGATGTCCTGCCTCACGCGCGGTAGTGTCGCACCCCGCCACCGCGCCACAGGTGGCGGGTACCGAGGTGGCTCTCCTTAGGGCAATGCGATAGTTTGAAATGTCGTTTGGCTGACAATTGGTCGGGAAATTTTGCCGGGCCGCACTTCTGTTGCAGTGCAGCACGTATGGGGCGCGACTGTCGATGCGATCATGATTGCTGCGGATTACCTCAAGCGCATCGCGGCCTGGTCGCGCGAACTGAACGATCGGGAAATCGAGGTCGCCCGAGCCGGCATCGTCGAGAAATCCTTTCGTGCCAACGAATATGTCTTCATGCGCGGCGATGCCTTCGACTACTGGACCGGCATCGTCACGGGTCTTGCCCGGATGGGTACCGTGTCGAGCGGCGGCAAGGCCGTGACGCTGGCCGGCATGACCGCAGGCGCCTGGTTCGGGGAGGGCTCCATGCTCAAGAGCGAGTTGCGTCGTTACGACGTGGTTGCGTTGCGCGACACAAGGCTGGCGCTGATGGACCGCAGCACCTTCTTCTGGTTGTTCGAGAACAGCGTCGCCTTCAACCGTTTTCTGGTCCGGCAGCTCAATGAGCGGGTCGGCCAGTTCATCGGCGCGCTGGAACATGGCCGCATGCTCGACGCCACCAGCCGCGTCGCGCGCTCGATCGCCTCGCTGTTTAACCCGATTCTCTATCCCGACATGACGCGTCACCTTGAGATCACACAGGAAGAAATCGGAGCGCTTTCCGGCATTTCGCGGCAAAACGCCAACCAGTGCCTGAAGCGGCTGGAGCAGGAAGGCCTGCTGCGGCTCGAATATGGCGGCGTCACCATCATCGAACTCGAACGCTTGCGCCATCATGGCGAGTAGGACCGGGCTCGACGTTCAAAATTGAGCAAGGAGACGATGTTGCGGGTCGCTCTCGTTGTTGTGTTGGCGAGCGATACGGTGCCGTATTGAAAGTCGGAATGGCAGGTGATATTGATACGGTGCCGTATCACAGGAATGATCGGTGTTGAAACCATAGCCAGGGGGAGATGTCCGATGAGCCGGCAGGATCAGATCAACCTTTTGAAGCGGCTGTTGCATTACGTGGAGACCCGTACCACGGCGATGGCGGATAGCCCCTGGCGCAACGAGGTGTCGGCTTATACGGACGCCGAGCGCCTCGCCGAGGAACAGCGGGTACTGTTTCGCAAGCATCCGCTGGTCATGGGTTTTGCTTCGGACTGGCCGGAGCCGGGGAGTTTCAGCACCGACGACCATGCGGGGTTGCCCATTCTGGTCGTGCGGGGACGTGACAGCAAACTGCGCGCGTTCCTGAACGTGTGCCGTCATCGCGGCGCCAAGGTGGCGCAGGGCTGCGGCAAGGCGCGGCTGTTCTCGTGCCCCTATCATGCCTGGACTTACGATCTCGCCGGCGAACTGGCGGGCATTCCCGACGAGCGCAGCTTTCCGGACGTGCGCGGCGAACGCGCTTCTCTGGTCGAACTGCCGCTGTGTGAAAAGCACGGCCTGGTGTGGGTGATCCCGACCGCGGACGGTTCGACCAGTTTCGACATCGATCCGTGGCTTGGCGGGCTCGCGGAGGAACTCGCTTCGTTTGGATTGGCGTCCTGGTCGTTCTACGACCGTCGCCTGATTCCGGAGACCATGAACTGGAAGATCGTCGTGGATACTTTCAACGAGGGCTACCACGTCGGTTTCCTGCACCGCGATTCCCTGCGCGACATCCTGCATGGCAACGTGACCGATTTCGAGGCGTTCGGCCTCAACCACCGCCTGACGTTTCCGCGCCGGAAACTCGAGCGGATCAAGGCCGAGCCCGAGGACAAATGGGATCTGATGTGGAATACGACGCTGGTCTATTCGCTGTTCCCCAACACCGTTCTCCTCGTGCAGGGTGACCACGTCGAACTCGCGCGGGTGTTTCCCTGCGAGGGACGCACGGATCGCTCCGTCATGGACCTTGGGCTGTACATACCCAAGGCGCCGAGCACCGAGGAAGAGCGTCTCCATTGGGACAAGAACATGCAGCTCGTGCTCGATGTCGTCACGGGCGAGGATTTCCCGACCGGGCGCAGCATTCAGATCGGCCTGACGTCCGGCGCGCAGACGCACACCGTCTATGGCCGCAACGAACCGGCCATGATCCACTACCATCAGTCGATGCGGACGGCGCTTGGCCTAAGGGTCTGAAATTGAGCGACTTTCGGATTAGACTATGTCTCTCGCGGATGCTATGGCCTGCGCCGCGCAGGGGGCTTCCGAGACGTGGGGCTCTGAGACCTGGGGCTTAATTGTCCCGGGCCTGCCTGGCAGGTTCTTGGAGAGACTATGACGGCTCAAAATCCAAAGCGCGTGGCGCTGATCACGGGCGTCACCGGCCAGGACGGCGCCTATCTGGCCGAATATCTGCTCGGGCTCGGCTACACCGTCCACGGCGTCAAGCGGCGGTCGTCCTCATTCAACACCGCGCGCGATCGATCATCTCTACGAGGACCCGCACGCCGGCAATGTGCCGTTCCTGCTGCATTACGGCGACATGACCGACTCGACCAATTTGATCCGGCTGATGCAGCAGATCAGGCCGACCGAGATCTACAACCTCGCCGCCCAGAGCCATGTCGGCGTCAGTTTTGAAAGCCCGGAATACACCGCCAACGCCGACGCCATCGGCGTGCTGCGGCTGCTGGAGGCGATCCGGATCCTCGGCATGGAGAAGGAGACGCGGTTCTACCAGGCCTCCACCTCGGAACTCTACGGTCTGGTTCAGGAGGTGCCGCAGAAAGAATCCACGCCGTTCTACCCGCGCTCGCCTTACGGCGTCGCCAAGCTCTACGGCTACTGGATCACGGTGAATTACCGCGAGGCCTATGGCATGTTTGCCTCCAACGGCATCCTGTTCAACCATGAGAGCCCGATCCGCGGCGAGACCTTTGTGACGCGCAAGATCACGCGCAGCGTCGCGCGGATAGAGACCGGCCTGGAAGACACGCTCTATCTCGGCAATCTCGAAGCCAAGCGCGACTGGGGCCATGCGCGCGATTATGTCGAGGGCATGCACAGGATATTGCAAGCGGATGCGCCCGACGATTTCGTGCTGGCGACCGGCGAAACCCGTTCGGTGCGCGAATTCGTCGAACTGTCGTTTGCCGAGGTCGGGCGCGCCATCGCGTGGCGTGGCAAGGGCGTCGACGAAACCGGCATCGATAAGAAATCCGGCAAGACCGTGGTTCGCGTCGATCCGGTCTACTTCCGGCCGACCGAGGTTGATCTTCTGGTCGGCGATGCCAGCAAGGCCCGCGAGAAGCTCGGATGGAAGCCGAAGACCCCGTTCGCTCAGCTGGTCAAGGAAATGGTCGCCAGCGATCTCGATGAAGCACGGCGGGAGGTGGCCAATGGCAAGCCTTCCGTTTGAGCTGAAGGGCAAGACCGTCTACGTCGCCGGCCATCGCGGCATGGTCGGCTCCGCGCTGGTGCGCAGGCTGGCGCGGGAAGGCGTCGAGTTGCTCACCGTGCCCCGCAGCGAGGCCGACCTGCGCGACCAGGCCGCGGTCAACAAATGGTTTGCCGCCAAACGCCCGCAGGTGGTGTTTCTCGCCGCCGCCAAGGTCGGTGGCATCGTCGCCAACGACACGCTGCGCGCCGAATTCCTCTACGACAATCTGGCGATTGCGACCAATGTGATCCATGCCGCGCACGTCCATGGCGCCGAGAAGCTGATGTTCCTCGGCTCATCCTGCATCTATCCAAAACTGGCGCCGCAGCCGTTGCGCGAGGACAGCATGCTGACGGGACCGCTGGAGCCGACCAACGAGCCCTATGCGATTGCAAAAATCGCCGGGATCAAGATGGCCGAGGCCTATCGCAGCCAGTACGGCGCCGACTTCATCAGCGTGATGCCGACCAACCTGTACGGCAGCGGCGACAATTATCATCCCGAATACAGCCATGTCGTCGCCGCCCTGATCCGCCGCTTCCATGAGGCGAAGCTTTCCGGGGCAAAGGAGGTCGTGGTCTGGGGCACCGGCACGCCGCGGCGCGAATTCCTTTATGTTGACGATCTTGCGGACGCCTGCATCCATTTGATGAAGACCTACTCGGACAGCGAACTGGTCAACATCGGCACCGGCGAGGACATCACGATCGCCGAGTTCGCCGGCGTGGTCGCGGCGGCCGTAGGCTTTACCGGCCAGATCAGCTTTGACACCTCGCGCCCCGACGGCACCCCGCGAAAACTCCTCGATGTTTCCAGACTGGCCAAGCTCGGCTGGCGTGCCTCGACCTCGCTCGAGGACGGCGTCCGGCTCGCCTATCAGGCCTATCTCGACGAGACGAAGTGACACGGTAAGCCCGCATCACTTCCTGCGAAAACCGGTACACATTCCCCAATCATCCTCTAGGATGCGCGCACCCGAGCGGCCACAAAGAGCCGCCAGCGCGGTTCTCTGGAGGAAGTATGAAGAAGTTTCGGCGTCGTCAATTCCTGCAACTCGTCGCCGGCGCGGCGGCCCTGCCAGCCACATCGGAACATCGCCAGCGCGCAGGCCTTTCCCTCGCGGCCGGTCCGCCTCGTCATCGGCTATACGCCGGGCGGCTCGGCCGACCTCACGGCGCGCCTGATGGGGCAGTGGCTGTCGGAAAAGCTGGGGCAATCCTTCGTCATCGAGAACCGGCCGGGCGGCGGCACCAATATCGCGACCGAGCAGGTGCTGCGCGCGGCGCCCGACGGCTACACGCTGCTGCTGGTCGCGCCGGCCAATGCGATCAACGCCACGCTCTACGAAAAGCTGCCGTTCGATTTCATCAAGGAGAGCGAGCCGATCGCCGGCATCATTCGCTTCCCCAACGTCGTGGTGGTGCATCCCTCGCTGCCGATCAAGACGATCCCCGAATTGATCGCCTACGCCAAGGCCAATCCCGGCAAGCTCAACATGGCATCGTCAGGCAACGGCTCGACGATCCACATGTCGGGCGAACTGTTCAAGATGCTGACCGGGATCAACATGCAGCATGTGCCGTATCGCGGCGGCGCGCCGGCGCTCACCGACATGCTGTCCGGCACGATGCAGGTGATGTTCGACAACATCCCGACCTGCGCCGAGCACGTCAAATCCGGTAAGCTGCGCGGCCTTGCCGTCACCAGCACGACACGCTCGGAAGTGCTGCCGGATTTGCCGCTGGTCGCCGACTTCCTGCCTGGCTACGAGGCGAGCGCCTGGTACGGCCTCGCGGCGCCAAAGGGTACGCCGCCCGAGATCGTCAACACGCTCAACAAGGCGGTCAACGAAATCCTGGCCGATCCCAAGGCCAAGGCGCGGTTTACAGAGCTCGGCGCTATCCTGCTGCCGGGCTCGGCGCCGGAGTTTGGGAAGCTGGTGGCGGACGAGACCGAGAAGTGGGGCAAGGTGGTGAAGTTCGCCGGAGCGAAGGTGGATTAAGGCATGGACCCATAGAGGTTCAGCGTGTTCCGGACCAAAATCGGATGCTGCGCCACTTCGCAATCGGGCCAATAGCGGACAATCATCCATGAGGGGATCCGACAAAACACGTTTGCCGCCACCTTCTGATCCATCGTAGAGTAGCCTCAGAGTTGGATTGTGAGCCATGGTCCAAGATCGGCCAATCCGGGTCGAGCGCAGGTTGTCGGCGATACTGGCCGCCGACGTGGCGGGTTATTCACGGCTTATGCATAACGCCGAAGAGGCCACCCACGCGAGATTGTCTGCGCTCCTGTTGGAGGCCGTCAATCCGGCAATCGCTGAACATGACGGCCGTGTCGTGAAAAACACCGGCGACGGCCTATTGGCGGAGTTCCGGAGTGCCGTCGAGGCAGTTCGGGCTGCGCTGCTGTTTCAGAGCCGTGTTCATGAACTTACAATTGGAGACTCTGAAGACAGTCGACTTCGCTTCCGTGTCGGTATCAATATTGGTGACGTGATTGTCGAGCCGCATGACATTTTTGGCGATGGTGTAAATATTGCGGCACGACTTGAGGGCATCGCAGAACCTGGCGGTATTTGCATCTCGTCGTCAGCCTACGATCAGGTTCTGGGAAAGATCACCGCCGAGTTCATCGACGTTGGCGAGCAGCGCCTCAAGAATATTGAGCGACCCGTCCGTGTCTTCAAAGTGGTGGATCGCGCTGCGGCAGCAGAACAAAGACGCTCGCAAGCCTTCTCTGACAAACCGTCGATTGCCGTGTTGCCATTCCAGAACCTCAGTGCCGAGGCGGAGCAGGAGTATTTCGCAGATGGCATCGTGGAGGATATCACGATGGCGTTGTCACGCTTTCCCTGGCTGTTTGTAGTCGCACGCAATTCAAGTTTTACGTACAAGGGCCGCGCTGTAGACGTGAAGCAGGTCGGCCGCGAACTTGGCGTTCGCTACGTGCTCGAAGGAAGTGTGCGCAGGGCTGGAAACCATATTCGCATCGCCGGGCAGCTTATCGATGCCGAAACGGGATCACATCTCTGGGCCGACCGCTTTGATGGCGAGCGCGAAGATATGTTCGATCTGCAGGACAATGTGACCTCCAGTGTCGTGGCTGCAATTGCGCCAAAGTTGCAGCGGGAGGAGATCAAAAGGGCCAGACGAAAACCAACAGAAAATCTGGATGCGTATGACTATTACCTGCGGGGACTGGCGTATGCTCGTCGGTGGACCAAGGACTCGAACAGTGAGGCGCTGCAACTCTTTTGCAAGGCGATCGAACTGGACCCCCGCCTGGCCAGCGCCTACGGCATGGCGGCATGGTGCCATGTGTTCCGCAAGGCGCACTACTGGACGACTGATCATGTGCAAGAGCGTGCCGAAGCTATCCGGCTGGCTCGGAAAGCAGTGCATCTTGGCGAAGGCGACCCAGTAGCGCTCTGTATGGGCGGATATGCGCTAGCCTTCATAGCCCACCAATTCGACGACGCTGCGGCCTTTATGGACCGGGGGCTCGCGCTCAGTCCCAACTTGGCGCAAACGTGGACGCTTAGCGCCTGGTTGAGGATCTGGAGAGGTGAGCCGGACCTTGCACTTGATCACGTTGCGCGAGCCATGCGGCTCAGTCCACTCGATCCGTCCATGGCAGGAATGCACGGGGCCATGGCGTATGCCCATTTTCTTGAGAGCCGATATGACGTGGCGTCGTTATGTGCCGAAAAAGCGATGCGCGACAATCCGGCTTCCCTGCTGGCAATTTGCGTGGCTGCAGCCAGCAATGCCTTCGCTGGGCAGCTTGAGCCAGCGCAAGCAGGCGTGGCGCTAGCTCTTGAATGGTGTCCCGATTTGCGCGCATGCAGTTTAAAGGATTTGGCACCATTTCGCTTAGCTGACCACTTCGCCAAATTTGCCAACGGTCTCCGCAAAGCGGGCCTTCCGGAATAATCATGAATGCTGCCGGTACTACCGCCACGGCGAGGGTACATACGACTCCGACTTCAATTTTGAAGCGTTTGCGTCGACCAGTTGAGACGGCAGGGAATCTCGGAAGTGCCGTTTTCCGATCTTGGGGCGATTACGAGTTTCTCGCAGCAGCCCGCGGCGGATTCTTCGCCAGCGCCACCGCCATCGCCGAGATCAGCGGCCGCATGAAGAAGGCATCCTCGGCCGGATAGATGTCGGTACGCAGGCCGTGCGATTTGAGTTCGTCCGACACGGCCGGGCCGACGGACGCGATCGGCGTGCGTTCGAGTCCGTCGCGCAACCGTTCCTCGCAACCCCGCGCGCGCGCCACCTCAATCAGGCGGCGGATCTGGCCGAGATTGGTGAGCGCGATGGCGTCGATGCGGCCGGCCGCCATCTCGTCGATCGCTGACATGATGTTGGTGTCGGCGGCCTTCGTGTCATAGGCATAGGGCAGCACAGTATCGACCTCGGCGCCTTGCGCCTCGATCGCGCCAATCAATGCGCTGTGATCCCTGTCCGGGTAGAGCTGTAGGCCGAGTCGACGGCCACCGAGATCGAGGCGCGACAGCATCTCGGCTATGCCTTCGGAGGTCGGCTTTTCCGTCGTCATCTGCGGCTCCAGCCCGATTTCGCGCAGCGCCTTGCCGGGCTTGGGCCCGCGCGCGAATTTGCGCGCCTTGCCGAGCGAGGCGACGAACGCTTGTTCGACGCCGATCAGCCGCACCACCTTCATCAGCCGGCGCAGGCCTTCGCCGGTCAGCAGCACCATGTCATCCAGCGGCTTTTCGATGGCCCGCACGATCCAGGCTTCGACCGGCGCCGGGTCCGATACGTCGCGAATGGTGAACATCGGACATTGCAGCACGTCGGCGCCCTGTTCGGTGAGCAGGCGGGAAAACTGCGCTTCCTCGCGGGTTTCCAGGATCAGGATGCGGTAACCGTTCAATCTGTCAGCCATGATCTCGCTCCAACGCTTTGGCTTCGCGCTTTGTTCATCCTGATCCCGGTTTCGGGATTGGCGCAAGCGCGGGCGCGGTGATAGAGCAGGGCCGAAATCGCCGCCTTACCCTTTTGCCTGAATTGTAGTCAGCTTCGCCATGCCCGATCACCAGTTCGTCCTGACATTGTCCTGCCCGGACCGCCCCGGCATCGTGTCAGCGGTGTCGACCTTTCTGGCCCATAACGGGCAGAACATTCTGGACGCCCAGCAGTTCGACGATATCGAGACCAAAAAGTTCTTCATGCGGGTGGTGTTCACCGCCGCCGATCTCGCGGTCGAATTGCAGGCGCTGCAGACCGGCTTTACCGCGATCGCCGACCGTTTTGCCATGGACTGGCAGATGCGCGACCGCGCCAACCGCCGCCGGGTGATGCTGCTGGTCTCCAAGTCGGATCATTGCCTGGTCGACATCCTCTATCGCTGGCGCACCGGCGAACTGGAGATGATCCCGACCGCCATCGTCGCCAACCATCCGCGCGAGACTTACGGCAATCTGGATTTCGGCGAGATCCCTTTCCATTACATGCCGGTGACGAAGGAAACCAAGCGCGAGCAGGAAGAGGCGGTCTGGAAACTGGTTCAGGAAACCAGTACCGATCTCGTGGTGCTCGCGCGCTACATGCAGATCCTGTCGGACGAGATGTCGGCGAGGCTGTCGGGGCGCTGCATCAACATCCACCACTCGTTCCTGCCGGGCTTCAAGGGCGCGCGTCCCTACCACCAGGCGCATGAGCGCGGCGTCAAGCTGATCGGCGCCACCGCGCATTACGTCACGCGCGATCTCGACGAAGGCCCGATCATCGACCAGGACGTCGAGCGCATCAGCCACCGCGACACGCCGGAAGATCTCTCGCGCAAGGGCCGCGACATCGAGCGCCGCGTGCTGGCGCGCGCGATGCGCCATCACCTCGAGGATCGCGTCATCCTCAACGGGCGCAAGGCCGTTGTCTTTATGGATTAGCGGTTGGTATCTTGAGCGGTGGGGGAGGGTTTGGCTTCCTGCTCCCGCTCAGCCGCCGGCTGCAGTCGCTTCCGTTCGCGCTCCCGCATGTACTCGTCATATTTCGCGGTCCCGGGGCGTGGCGGCGCGTCCGCGGGCAGCCCGCCGATCGCTGCGGGAATGGCGTCGCTGACGCCGCCGGCGATTTTCTCGTTGATGCTCCCACAGCCGGCCAGGCCGCTGCCGGCGAGGGCTGCGGTGGCAAGCATGATGATATGGCGCGCGCTGGCTGGCATCGGCAGAAGGTTACGACCTGACTCTTTAAGGATGATGCATTTAGGAAGCCGCGGGGCGCAGGCAAGGTGCTTCTTTGTTGACAGGACCATTTTATTTGTACAATCGTACAAATGCGCTGTCGATGTGGAGACGTTGAGCAGCGCGATGGGCTCATATTATGATACCGTCTCCTCGCTGGCGACCGTTCTAACCGACAGGTCCATTCGCCGCGCCACGCCAATGGTCCGATTGACAAAAGGGCGGGCAGCAACGCCATGTTGCGGCGCTGCCCGGCCGAAAAATCCGGGTTATGGTGCGATCAAGGGCCGGGGACTCGGTTCGAGGACACAAGGCCGATCAGGGGGAGGGATGTTCATGTCTATTCGCAGTCACATGTTGCTGACCGCAGGTGCGGTCGCCGGAATGCTGGCGTTAGCGCCGGCCCAGGCCCAGGAAACCGTCAAGATCGGCCTGATCCTGCCGATGACCGGCGGCCAGGCATCGACCGGCAAGCAGATCGACAACGCCGTCAAGCTCTACATGCAGCAGAACGGCGATACCGTCGCCGGCAAGAAGATCGAAGTCATCCTCAAGGACGATGCCGCGATCCCCGACAACACCAAGCGGCTGGCGCAGGAACTGATCGTCAACGACAAGGTCAGTTTCATCGCCGGCTTCGGCGTGACCCCGGCAGCCCTTGCCGCTGCCCCCCTGGCGACGCAGGCCAAGGTTCCGGAAATCGTGATGGCGGCGGGCACCTCGATCATCACCGAACGTTCGCCCTATATCGTCCGCACCTCCTTCACGCTGGCGCAGTCGTCGACCATCATCGGCGACTGGGCGGCCAAGAACGGCATCAAGAAGGTCGCGACACTCACCTCCGACTATGCGCCCGGCAACGACGCCCTGAACTTCTTCAAGCAGAACTTCACCGCCGGCGGCGGCGAGATCGTCGAAGAAGTGAAGGTGCCGTTGCAAAACCCTGATTTCGCACCGTTTCTGCAGCGCATGAAGGACTCCAAGCCCGACGCCGTATTCGTGTTCGTGCCGGCGGGACAGGGCGGCAACTTCATGAAGCAGTATGCCGAACGCGGTCTCGACAAGTCGGGCATCCGCGTGATCGGCCCCGGTGACGTGATGGATGACGATCTGCTCAACGGCATGGGCGACGCGGCGCTCGGCACGGTCACCGCGCATCTTTACTCGGCGGCGCATCCCTCGGCGGCCAACAAGGAATTCGTCGCGGCCTACAAGAAGGCCTTCAACCAGCGGCCGGGCTTCATGGCGGTCGGCGGCTATGACGGCATCCGCCTGATCTACGAGGCCCTGAAGAAGACCGGCGGCAAGACCGACGGCGATGCGCTGATCGAGGCGATGAAGGGCATGAAGTGGGAAAGCCCGCGCGGTCCCATCTCGATCGATCCGGAAACCCGCGACATCGTGCAGAACATCTACATCCGCAAGGTCGAGAAGGTCGACGGCGAACTCTACAACGTCGAGTTCGCGACCTTCGAGGCGGTGAAGGATTCCGGCAAGACCAAGAAGTGACGGCGAAATGCGTGGAGCCGCGAACGTGTTGCTCCGCTCTCTCCGCGTCATGCCCGGGCAAAAGCGCGAAGCGCGTCTTCGCGCAGATGTCCCGGGCATCCACGTCTTTCCTCGCCGCGAAGTCTAGCGGAAGCCGTGGATGGCCGGGACAAGCCCGGCCATGACGATCCATAAATTTCGTGTCGCTACGGACTAGTCCCTTCCCATGACCACGCTGTTCACCATCCTGTTCGACGGTGTCGCCTACGGCATGCTGCTGTTCGTGCTCGCCTGCGGGCTGGCCGTGACTCTGGGCCTGATGAATTTCGTCAACCTCGCCCACGGCGCCTTTGCCATGACCGGCGGCTATGTCTGCGCGGTGCTGGTCAATAATTCCGGCTGGCCGTTCTTTGCGGCGCTGCCGCTCGCCTTTGTCTCGGCTGCGGCGATTGGCGTGGTATTGGAACGCACGCTGTACCGTCATCTCTACACCCGCAGCCACCTCGACCAGGTGCTGTTCACGATCGGCCTGACCTTCATGTCGGTGGCGGCGGTGGACTACATCATGGGATCATCGCGGATCTTCATCAAGCTGCCGGCGGCGCTCGAAGGCCAGTTCGATTTCTTCGGCGTCGGCATCGGCCGCTACCGGCTGATGATCATCGTGATCTGCGGCCTGCTCACGATCGCGCTGCAATTGATCCTGGCGAAAACCCGCTTCGGCAGCCGGCTGCGCGCGGCGGTCGACGATCCCCGCGCGGCAAGCGGCCTCGGCATCAACGTGCCGCAAGTTTTTGCTTTCACCTTTGCCTTTGGCTGTGGCCTTGCGGGGCTGGGTGGGGCGCTCAGCGCCGAGATCCTCGGGCTCGATCCGTATTTCCCGCTGAAGTTCATGATCTACTTCTTGATCGTGGTCACCGTCGGCGGCTCTTCCAGCATCACCGGGCCGTTCCTTGCGTCGCTCCTGCTCGGCATCGGCGATGTCGCCGGCAAATATTACGTGCCGAAGATGGGCCCGTTCGTTATCTACACCATCATGATCGCGATCCTGATCTGGCGTCCGAACGGCCTGTTCGGCCGCACCGCTGCGCGGTGAGCCGACCATGAGCGCAGTCTCCGATGTCTCATCTTATGCTATCGCCCGCGCCCGCTGGCGTCCGGCCGAAATCGCGTTCTGGGTGCTCGCAGCCTCCTGCGCGTTCCTGTTTCCCTCGCGCTATCTAATCATGACCGACATCGTGCGGCTGGCGTTGTTCACAATGTCGCTCGACCTGATCCTGGGGTACGCCGGCATTGTCTCGCTGGGACACGCCGCCTTCTTCGGCGTCGGCGCCTATTCGGCGGGGTTGTTGGCCCTGCACGGCATCATCAACGAGCCAGTCATTGCGCTGGTCGCAGCCGGCCTCATCGCGATGGCGCTCGGCTTCCTCACCAGCTTCCTCGTCATCCGCGGCGTCGACCTGACCCGGCTGATGGTGACGCTCGGCATTGCGCTGCTGCTCGAAGCGCTGGCGGAACGTTTCTCCAACATCACCGGCGGCACCGACGGCCTGCAGGGCATCGAGATGCAGCCGATCCTCGGCCTGTTTGCGTTCGACATGTTTGGCAAGACCGGCTTCTTCTATTCGCTGATCGTGCTGTTCCTGCTGTTTCTGCTGGCGCGGCGGATCGTCAATTCGCCGTTCGGACTGTCGCTGCGCGCGATCAAGAACAATCCGCTCAGGGCGTCCGCAATCGGCGTACCCGTCAACCGCCGCCTGATCGGGATCTACACCGTTGCGGCGTTCTATGCCGGCATCGCAGGCGCCTTGTTCACCCAGACCACGGCGCTGGCTTCCCTCGACGTATTCTCGTTCGAGCGCTCGGCCGATCTGATGCTTGTGCTCGTCATCGGCGGCACCGGCTATCTCTATGGCGGGCTGATCGGCGCTGTCGTCTTCAAGATGCTGCAGGAACTGTTTCAGACCCTCACGCCGCAATACTGGATGTTCTGGATCGGGCTGGTGCTGGTGGTGATGGTGCTGATCGGCCGCGAGCGTATACATCGCTGGGTGCTCTGGGCGCCGAACCTCGTCATTCGCCAGATATTCGGACGCAAGGCCGTCGTGGCCGTTCCCGAAAGCGATGCGCCATGACGATCGCGCTGGAAACCCGGGGCCTGGAAAAATCCTTCGGCGGCTTGAAGGTCACGCGCGACCTGTCGATGCAGGTAAAGCAGGGCGCCCGCCACGCCCTGATCGGGCCGAACGGCGCCGGCAAGACCACCGTCATCAATCTGCTGACCGGCGTGCTCAAGCCGAATGGCGGGCGGATCCTGCTCGAAGGCAATGACATCACCGACCTGCCGGTTCATACGCGGGTGCTGCGCGGGCTCTCGCGCACCTTCCAGATCAACCAGCTCTATGCTGATTTGACCCCGCTCGAAACCGTAGGGCTCGCGGTGTCCGAACGGCTCGGTCGCGGTGGCGATTGGTGGCGGCGGATGGGCACGCGCGCCGACGTCAACGCAGAGATCGCGGAAACGCTGGCGCGCTTTCGCTTGCTTGACGTGATGAACGAACTCACCGCGACGCTGCCTTACGGCAAGCAACGCCTGCTGGAGATCGCGGTCGCGATCGCGACCAAGCCGCGCGTGCTGCTGTTCGACGAGCCCGCCGCCGGCGTGCCCGAGAGCGAGCGCCACGATATTCTGGCCGCCGTCGCGTCGCTGCCGCGCGACGTCACCGTGCTGCTGATCGAGCATGACATGGACCTGGTGTTCTCCTTCGCGGACCGCATTTCGGTGCTGGTCAATGGCGCGATGCTGGTGGAGGGCCCGCCGGACGAGGTGGCAAGGGATCCACAAGTCAAGGCGGTCTATCTCGGCGAGGCGGCCGATGTCTGAGCTTCTTGTCATCGACGCCTTGCGCGCCGGTTACGGCGAAGCCGTGGTGCTGCCCTCGATGTCGCTGAAACTGGGCGAGGGCCAGGTGCTGGCGCTATTGGGGCGCAACGGCACCGGCAAGACCACGCTGATCAATTCGATCGTTGGCATCACCCGCCGCTTCGGCGGCACCCTTGCGCTTGGCGGGCAGGACATCACCGCGATGCGGCCGGACCAGCGGGCGCGGGCGGGGATCGGCTGGGTGCCGCAGGAACGCAATATTTTCCGTTCGCTGACGGTCGAGGAGAACATGACCGCCGTGGCCCAGCCGGGCCCCTGGACCGTGGACAGGGTTTACGAAATGTTTCCGCGGCTAAGGGAACGCCGCGGTAATTTCGGCAACCAGCTCTCCGGCGGCGAGCAGCAGATGCTGGCGATCGGCCGCGCGCTGACGCTCAATCCCAGGGTTTTGCTGCTCGACGAGCCGACCGAGGGGCTGGCGCCCATCATCGTCGAGGAGTTGCTCCGGGCGTTGGGCACCATCACCCGTTCCGGTGGCATCTGCTCTGTTATCGTCGAGCAGAACGCGCAAAAGATTCTGGGGCTGGCCGATCGGGTTGTGATATTGGAACGCGGCGCGATCGTGCATGATGCGGCAAGCCACGCGTTGAAGGCCGATCCCGCGATACTCGAACGCTATCTGGGCGTCGCCGGCGCCGCCGCGCATTAGATGTGATGGGAGTTGAGACCATGCAGAGAACCAAAGCCCCGTTCCGCGCCGACGAGGTCGGTAGCCTGTTGCGGCCACCGCGCATCAAGGAAGCGCGCGCCAAGCTGGAGAAGGGCGAGGGCACGGCGGAGGACTTGCGCAAGGCCGAGGACCTCGAAATCGAAAAGGTCGTGCACAAGCAGGCCTCGGTCGGCCTGAAGCTCGCGACCGACGGTGAATTCCGCCGCTCCTGGTGGCACTTCGATTTTCTCGCCAAGCTCGGCGGCTGCGAACTCTTCCACCCCGAGACCGGCATTCAGTTCGCGGGCGTCGAGACCCGCCATGACGCGGTCCGTGTCATCGGCAAGCTCGACTTCCCCGACACCCATCCGATGCTGGATCATTTCCGCTTCCTGAAGAAGCATGCCGACAAGGCACACGTCACGGCGAAGATGACGATCCCGTCGCCGGCGGTGCTGCATTTCCGCGGCGGCCGCAAGGCGATCTCAAAGGAGGTCTATCCCGATCTCGAGGAGTTTTATCTCGACCTTGGCAAGACCTATCGCAAGGCGGTGAAGGCGTTCTACGACGCCGGCTGCCGCTATCTGCAGTTCGACGACACCGTGTGGGCCTATCTCTGCTCGCAGGAAGAGTTGCAGAAGGCGCGTGATCGCGGCGACAATCCTGATGGCCTGCAGCAGATCTATGCGCGCGTCATCAATTACGCGCTGGCCGAACGGCCGGCCGACATGGTCGTCACCACGCATGTTTGCCGCGGCAACTTCCGCTCGACCTGGATCTCGTCCGGCGGTTACGAGCCGGTGGCCGAGACCATGCTGGCCGGCACCAATTACGACGGCTATTTCCTCGAATATGACAGCGACCGCGCCGGCGGCTTCGAGCCGCTGCGCTATCTGCCAAAGGGCAACAAGGTCGTGGTGGTCGGCGTCATCACGTCGAAATTCGGCGAGCTGGAGAAAAAGGACGACATCAAGCGTCGCCTCGAGGAGGCCGCGAAATTCGCCCCCCTCGACCAGCTCGCGGTGTCGCCGCAATGTGGCTTTGCTTCCACCGAGGAAGGCAACATCCTGTCCGAGGAAGAGCAGTGGGCCAAGCTCAGCCTCGCGGTCGAAGTCGCCAACGAGGTGTGGGGGAAGTAAGCGTTTCTCCTTCGTTGTGCGACGGGGAGGGATTTCGTGACGCCAACCCGCGACGCCATCATCATCGGTGCGGGCCCGGCGGGGCTCGCTTGCGCCGCTACGATGCGCGGGGCGGGACTCGACGTCATGGTGCTGGAGAAAGCCGGTCAGGTCGGTGCGGTCTGGCGGCGGCATTACGACCGGCTTCATCTGCACACCGACCGTAACCATTCCAGCCTGCCCGGGATGCCGATGCCTTCGAACTATCCGGCCTATCCGTCACGGGATCAGGTGGTCTCCTACCTCGAAGGTTACGCGGCCCGCTTTCAGATCAAGCCTGTCTTCAACACCAAGGTCTCGCGCCTTCGGCGCAACAGCGCGGGCTGGCTCGCCGATACGTCGCTCGATGCGATTTCGGCGAAGGTCGTCGTGGTGGCAACGGGCATTGCGGACGCGCCCTACCGTCCGTCCTGGCCGGGTATGGACAGCTATTCGGGCGTGGTCGCCCACAGCAGCAACTATCAAAATCCCCAGACATTTTCCGGGCGGCGCGTGCTCGTCATCGGCTTCGGCAATTCGGGCGGCGAGATTGCGCTCGATCTCGCCGATAGCGGCATCGACGTCACCGTGGCCGTTCGCAGTCCGGTGCAGATCATTCCGCGCGATCTGCTCGGCTTCCCCATTCTGTCGTGGGCGATCCTGTACCGGCGGCTGCCCGCGCGTCTCGTCGATCTCATCAACGCGCCGGTGCTGCGGCTCGCGGTCGGCGACTTCCAAAAGCTCGGTCTGAAGCGCGCCGCGAAAGGACCGCGCCAGATGGTCGAGGAGGAGGGGCGCGTGCCGCTGATCGACATCGGTACGCTGGCAAAAATCAGGGACGGCGCGATCAAGGTGCGCGGCGGCGTCGATCGCTTTACGGCCGATGGCGTCGTGTTCGCCGATGGGGCAAAAGAAAAATTCGATGCCGTCATTCTGGCGACCGGCTTCCGCCCCGATCTGCGCCGCCTGATTGCCGATGCCGAGACCGTGCTCGATGGCCACGGCATGCCGCTGGTCACGGGCGCGCCGACCAATCTGCCGGGGCTCTATTTCTGCGGCCAGATCACAGTGCCGACCGGGCAGTTGCGCGAGATCGGCATCGAGGCGCAGCAGATTGCGAATGCTGCCAAGGCCTTTGTGGCGCGCGCCGCCTGATCATTTGTCCGCCAGATAGACCTCGCCGAGCAGCGACGAGTTCGACCACGGCACCTGCTTGCCCTTGGTTGCCGCGACCACTTCGGCGCGGACCCGCGTCAGCATCTGCTGCACTTCCAGCCCCGGCGTGCCGATATGGCGGGTCAGCGCCGCCGAGAACGGGCTGTTGGTGCCTTCGCCGTCGAGCGCCACCTGT
This sequence comes from uncultured Alphaproteobacteria bacterium, assembly GCA_963742935.1. Lineage (GTDB taxonomy): Bacteria > Pseudomonadota > Alphaproteobacteria > Rhizobiales > Xanthobacteraceae > Bradyrhizobium. Next base: position 100,537 of record CAVUOI010000020.1, read on the forward strand.
CCGGGCGCGGTCGCAAAGGCGATCAGCGTGCCGGCGCCCAATGTCGAGCCGTTGCCGAGCGTCGTCGGCGCGGCCAGCCCCGACGATCCGGCTTCGATGTCCCGGGTAGGGCCAGTGGACGCTACTCTTGGGGCCATCGGGTTGTTGCGGCAGGCATCGAGGATCAGGATGTTGGTGCGGACCTGATCGTCGAGGCCGGCCATGATCGTGTCCAGGTCCATCATCGTGTCGGTGATGCCGCCGCTGCCCTGGAGCTGGATGTCGACCGGCACCAGGTAATTGCGGCCGTCGATCTGCACGCCGTGGCCGGCGTAATACACCACGGCCACCTGCGAGCGCGCGGCTTCGCGCAGGAAATCGCGGATCGTCGTCTGCATCGCCGTGCGGTCGAGGTCGGTGCCTTCCGTCACCACGAAGCCGATCTCGCGCAGGCTCTTTGCCATCGCGCGCGCATCGTTGGTCGGATTGGGCAGCGGCCTGACACGCGCATAGGCGCTATTGCCGATCACCAGTGCCACGCGCCTGACAACTTCTTTCTCTGTCTCGGCGCGCTTGCGCATTTCGTCGGCGGCAGGCGCGAGCCGGCTCGCGGCGCCCGCAGGCTTGGCTGGTGCCGGGGCGCTGGCTGGCGGCGGTGGCGCTGCTTTGCCGGCTTGCAGCGGTGTCGCTGTGGTCGCCGTTCGCGGCGCAGGCGGCAGCGGCTCCGACAACAGCGACAGGCGGACCTTTGCGGTGGCCTGGTTGGCCTTGCTGCCGGCGTCGGAAGCTTGGCCTTGCAGCGTGGCGGCATAATCCAGCTTCGCGCGGTCGATTTCGCCCTTGGCCTCGTAGGCGAGGGCGCGGTGAGTATAGGCCGAGATCAGCACGCTGCCCGGCGGCGTCATGACGTTGGCCGGCGCCTTTGCCTTTGCGAGCCGGATCGCCTCGGTCGCGTCGGCGATGGCGCGATCGAGATTGCCTTTTGCGCGCCAGATCACCGCGCGGTTGGTCAAAGGCTGCGGCAACGCCGGGTCGAGCCGGATCGCTTCGTTGATGTCGGCCAGCGCGCCGTCGAGATCGCCGAGCGCCAGTTTCGATATGCCGCGGTTCTGCCAGGAAAACGCCGATGGCGGCCCCAGCTTGATCGCTTGATCGTAGTCGGCGATCGCCTTGGCGTAGTCACCCTTGCCGCGCCAGGCGTTACCGCGGTTGTGGAAGATGATGCCGCTCGGCGGACCGTTGCGCAGCGCGTCGTTGAAATCCGATATCGCGATGTCGTACTCGCCCTTGTCGTAATAGGCCGAGCCACGCAGATTGTACGTTCCGACATTCGCGTGCAGGCGGATCGCTTCGCTGGCGTCAGCGATGACCCGCGTGTAGTCGCCCTTCTTGTTCCAGCCGACCGCGCGCCAGAAATAGATCGTCGCGAGTTTTTCACCGCTAAACAGTTTTAGCGCGATGATCTTGTTGCAGGCGTCGATCATCTGATCGGCCGGCGTGGTGTCGGTGGTGCAAAGCGGCCCAAGCTGGTTTCGCGGCTGGGCAAGCGAAGGCGCCGACCACAGCGCGGCGGCGAGTACGGCCAGTATCAGGATTGCGCGGCGCATCAGGTCCCCATGATTGGCGGTCGCAGTGGCGGATAATCCTTTGTTGCCTTCCGCGGATAGGGGGTTCAAGGCCGGCCGCGCGACATGTGGGCCGTCGGCAGCAGGGGGTTTCTTTGGTGGGCAGGCCGTGGTAGGACGCTTTCGTCACTTGGCATTGCCCACCGGTATTTCCCAAACCTCCCGCCCGATGAAGAACGACCAGATCCTCAGCCAGATCACCGACTTCTGCCGCCATTCCGACATGGCGGAGACGACGTTTGGCCGCCGGTCGGTCAACGACGGCAAGCTGGTGCACCGGCTGCGCGAGGGCAAGCGCATCACCATCGATACGCTGGATCGCATCCAGGCCTATATCGCGACGTCCACGGGTACCCTTCCGCCGCCGCGTGGCCTGGAAGTGCCACCTGAAAAGCGCGATCCGCGCGGCAATTTCCGCTTTTTCGAAAACCGGCAGAAATACCTGCTGTTCGTCCACACCTGCAGCGAGAAGCGGGTCATTGCGGAGCGGGTGGGGCTGGAGCTTGCCAGCCTGCATCCGCGGCCGCCGGCGCTGCGGGTATTCGACGCAGGGGTCGGCGACGGCACGGTGCTGGTGCGGGTGATGCGCTCGATGCACGGCCGCTTCCCTCACATGCCGTTCTATATCGCCGGCAAGGAGTTGAGCCTGGAGGACGTCCGGCTGACGCTCGACAAGGTGCCGGACCGGCTGTTCGAACATCCGGCGACCGTCGTCGTCCTGACCAACATGCACTACGCCGAAGCGCCGTGGTTGACCCCGGCATCGCCGGCCGCGGCGGCAGGGATGATCTGGCACGAGGTCGCCCTTCGAGGCGCTTCGTCGGGGGAATTCGAGACGCAAATCGCCGAACTTGGCTCGTTTCTGGAGCAGAACTGGCGGGCCAATATCAGCCCCAAATCGGGCATGCCGATCTATGAGCGCCCGGTGGCGCTGGTCGTGTACCGGGAAGACCATCGCTTCCTGCTTGATTCGATCATTCCCCGGGCGGGCCGGACCGAGGCCAATTTCGACCTCGTCATCGCCTCCCAGCCTTACCGGGCCAAATCCTCTGTGAATTTCCGCGCCAAGCGGATCATCGCACCGCTGGCGAGGGCTTTGCGGGCAGGAGGCCGGCTGATTGGAATTCACTCCCATGGGCAGGATCCGGGCCTGGAAATCATCCAGTCGGTCTGGCCGGGAGAAAATCCTTTCGCCGTGAGCCGCCATGAGCTATTGCGCGCGGTGAAATACGAGCTGGGATCGGCGGGCCGCGACCTTAACTTTAATGCGTACGCGGATAACCGTTCCATCTTCCGGTATGATATGGAAGCGCTGCCCAACGAGGTCACCGGCTCGATCGGAACCTCGACGGCTTTTGCAGCGTGGAATGCGGCGGTGTATGTCGCCCAGGTTGAAGACGACCGGTTGACGGAAATGACTGAAAACAGCCGAGCCCTCGATGCCACTCGAGAGGTTCTGCGCAAGCATAATGGGCTTTGGTTTTACGACAAATCCTACGTCATCTCGCGTCGTCGGGACTGACATTCCAGGAAAGATCACACACAGCCGCCGGCATCCGGCGGAAACAAGGGGTTGTTGATGCGCGCGTCTTATTTGTTCACCAGCGAGTCAGTTTCCGAGGGGCACCCGGACAAGGTTTGCGACCGTATCTCTGACGAGATCGTCGATCTGTTTTTCCGCGAGGGGCCCAAGGCCGGCATCGATCCCTGGGCGATCCGCGCAGCCTGCGAAACGCTCGCCACCACCAACAAGGTCGTCATCGCCGGTGAAACCCGCGGACCCAAATCCGTCACCAACGACCAGATCGAAAGCGTCGTTCGCGCCGCGATCAAGGACATCGGCTACGAGCAGGACGGCTTCCACTGGGAGAAGGCCGACATCGAGATCCTGCTGCATCCGCAATCCGCCGATATCGCGCAAGGCGTCGATGCGCTGCAGCCCGGCACCAACAAGGAAGAGGGCGCGGGCGACCAGGGCATCATGTTCGGCTACGCCACCAACGAAACGCCGGACCTGATGCCGGCGCCGATCTTCTACGCCCACAAGATCCTGCGGCTGATCTCGGAAGCGCGCCACTCCGGCAAGGAGAAGGTGCTGGGCCCGGACTCCAAGAGCCAGGTCACCGTGCAGTATGAGAACGGCAAGCCGGTCGGCGTCCGCGAGATCGTGGTCTCGCATCAGCATCTGGTCGAGGATCTGAGTTCCAACCAGGTTCGCGACATCGTCGAGCCTTACGTGCGCCAGGCGCTGCCGGAAGGCTGGATCAACGGCCAGACCATCTGGCACATCAATCCGACCGGCAAGTTCTTCATCGGCGGTCCCGATGGCGACGCCGGCCTGACCGGCCGCAAGATCATCGTCGACACCTATGGCGGCGCGGCCCCGCATGGCGGCGGCGCATTCTCCGGCAAGGACCCGACCAAGGTCGACCGCTCGGCCGCCTATGCTGCGCGCTACGTCGCCAAGAACGTCGTTGCCGCGGGTCTCGCTGATCGCTGCACGCTGCAACTTGCTTATGCGATCGGCGTGGCGCGGCCGCTGTCGATCTACATCGACACCCACGGCACCGGAAAGGTGTCGGAGGAAAGACTGGAGAAGGCGGTGGCGGAGGCGATGGATCTGACGCCGCGCGGCATCCGCACCCATCTCGACCTCAACAAGCCGATCTACGCCCGCACCTCGTCTTACGGTCATTTTGGCCGCACGCCGGACAAGGATGGCGGCTTCTCCTGGGAAAAAACCGATCTGGTCGACGCGCTCAAGCGCGCGATCTGACATTCCTCGTAACCGTATCGCGTATTCCGGAAAGCTTCGCGCTTTTCGGAATATGCTTTTTAAGGGATCAACCGCATGACCGCTGCCGCCAAGAAGCCTGGTTTCACCGACTATATCGTCAAGGACATTTCGCTCGCCGATTTCGGCCGCAAGGAACTCTCGCTGGCCGAAACCGAGATGCCGGGCCTGATGGCAACACGCGAAGAATACGGCCCCAAACAGCCTTTGAAAGGCGCGCGTATCGCCGGCTCGCTGCATATGACGATCCAGACCGGCGTGCTGATCGAGACGCTGGCCGCACTCGGTGCCGATATTCGCTGGGTTTCCTGCAACATCTATTCGACCCAGGATCATGCGGCGGCGGCGATCGCGGCCGCGGGCATTCCGGTGTTCGCCGTCAAGGGCGAGACGCTGGCCGAATACTGGGACTACACCGCAAAGATGTTCGATTGGCACGGCGGCGGTTACCCGAACATGATCCTCGACGACGGCGGCGACGCCACCATGTATGTCCATCTCGGACTGCGCGCCGAGAACGGCGACACCAAGTTCCTGGACAACCCGACTTCGGAAGAAGAGGAAGTCTTCTTTGCGCTGCTCAAGAAGCAGCTCAAGGAAAAGCCGAAGGGCTACTTCGCCGAGATCGCCAAGAGCATCAAGGGCGTTTCCGAAGAGACCACCACGGGCGTGCATCGTCTCTATGACATGCAGAAGGCCGGCACGCTGCTGTGGCCCGCGATCAACGTCAACGACAGCGTCACCAAGTCGAAGTTCGACAATCTCTATGGCTGCCGTGAATCGCTGGTCGACGGCATTCGCCGCGGTACCGACGTCATGATGTCGGGTAAGGTCGCGATGGTTGCCGGCTTCGGCGACGTCGGCAAGGGTTCGGCGGCCTCGCTGCGCCAGGCCGGCTGCCGCGTCATGGTCTCCGAAGTCGACCCGATCTGCGCGCTGCAGGCGGCGATGGAAGGCTATGAAGTCGTGACCATGGAAGACGCTGCGCCGCGCGCCGACATCTTCGTCACCGCGACCGGCAACAAGGACATCATCACCATCGAGCACATGCGCGCGATGAAGGATCGCGCCATCGTCTGCAACATCGGCCATTTCGACAACGAGATCCAGATCGCGGGTCTGAAGAACCTGAAGTGGACCAACATCAAGCCGCAGGTCGACGAGATCGAATTCCCCGACAAGCACCGCATCATCCTGCTGTCGGAAGGCCGGCTGGTGAACCTCGGCAATGCCATGGGCCATCCTTCGTTCGTGATGTCGGCGTCGTTCACCAACCAGACGCTGGCGCAGATCGAACTCTGGGCCAACAACAAGGACGGCAAGTACAAGAAGGAAGTCTACGTGCTTCCGAAGTCGCTGGACGAGAAGGTGGCCCGGCTGCATCTCGCCAAGATCGGCGTCAAGCTGACCGAACTGCGCAAGGACCAGGCCGACTATATCGGCGTCAAGCAGGAAGGCCCGTTCAAGGCGGATCATTATAGGTATTGAGCGCAGGCCGTCTGCCGCACGGACGCCAGCCTCAGCAAACACCGCAGTCTCGACAAGGCCCCGCAGCGATGCGGGGCCTTTGCTTTTTTTCTACGCCACGCTTGGTGCAACTGTGGGCCATTAAGAAACTGCCAACGTTTGGTGTATTACATACAATCCACTCGCCCAGGTAGATCGTCAAAATATTCCCGTTATAGTTGAAATAACGTAATTTGCATCTTATGGGTTTAGTGTGGTTTCGGATGACCGCTCTCGACCTCACCGGAACATGCCCCAATACACGGCCGGTAATCATGACCTCAGTAGATCAAGCCGCGAAGACTCCCCTGCTGCCGCGGATCGAGAACAACGGCCTGCTGATGAATCCGTCGTTGCTTGGGCTCGTGGCGTGGATCTGGATCGGTAATGCGGCCTTGATCTATCTAATGGATCTGTTGCCACAGACCGGGAATGGCCTGAGCGATGGCCTCGGTCGCCCATTCGGCGACGATTTTGTCAACTACTGGTCCGGAGCCTTCCTTGCATTTCACGGTCGCGCTGCCGAGGTTTACAGCTTTGCCGCATTTCATGCCTTCCAGCAGTCGGTCTTCGCGCAGAACATCAATTACTATCACTATTCCTATCCGCCGGTGCTGCTGCTCTTGACGCTGCCGCTGGTGGCCATTCCCTATGTGCCGGCACTGTTCATCTGGCTTGGTGCGACCTGGTACGCTTTCTATCGCGCGCTCAGGCTCACCGGCCACTCGGGTGCAATGCTGCTGTCGCTCGCGACCCCGGCACTGCTCTTGAACGCGATCGGCGGGCAAAACGGCGCGATCACTGCGGCCTTGCTCGGCGGCGGGTTGATGCTGGTTGACCGCCGGCCGGTCGTCGCCGGGATCCTGTTCGGCATGATGATCTACAAGCCACATCTTGCCCTTATGCTGCCGTTTGCATTGGTCGCGGGGCGGCGCTGGCTGGTGGCATTCGTGACGGGCGCTACCGCTACGTTGCTGGTGTTGGCCAGCGTTGCCTTTTACGGCGCGGATGTCTGGTTCCACTACCAGCACAACGTCTCTGTGCTGCGTACCCTTATCCTGGAAGACGGCACCGGCGTCTCGCATCGCATGGTTTCGGTATTCGTGTTCGCGCGACATCTGGGTGCAGGCGTCGCGGCGGCCTACGGCTGGCAGGCGGTTGCAGCGCTGGCTGCGACTGTATTCATTGTACGTTCGTGGTGGCGGCACGAGCCTGCTCATATCCGCAACGCCGTTCTGATCGTTGGCACTTGCCTGGCGACCCCTTACCTGCAGGACTACGATCTGGTGTTTGGTGCGTTTGTCATGGTGTGGCTGCTCAAGGCAGAGAAGGATTCCCAGATTTCCCCGCAATACATTCGCGGAGCCATCGGCGTGATCTTGCTGCTGCCGTTGCTGAACGCGCCGATCGCAAAATCCTTCGGGCCATCGGTCGGACCGCTGGTCTTTCTTCCCGTATTCGTACTTCTGATATGTCTAGGCGCGGAATATTCCCGCAAGCGGGAGGTCAAGCTGCCGGTAACGGCAGTCTGACCGAAGGTTGCGGATCGCATTTTTCTCCCCGGCCACCGATTGACGGATGGCGCGCGCAATCGGACAATCCTCCTTTCGGAGAGCGCAATGCCGCAGGAACATTTCGACGTCCTCATCGTCGGCGCCGGGCTGTCCGGCATCGGCGCGGGCTATCATTTGCAGGAGAAATGCCCGGGCAAGAGCTACGTCATCCTCGAAGGGCGCGGCTGTATCGGCGGCACCTGGGACCTGTTTCGCTATCCCGGCATCCGATCCGACTCGGACATGTATACGCTCGGTTATTCGTTCAAGCCGTGGACCGAGCCGAAGGCGATCGCCGACGGGTCGCGAATCCTGAATTACGTGCGTGAGACCGCCGTCGACAACGGCATCGACAGGCACATCCGCTTCCACCACCGCGTCAAACGCGCGTCGTGGTCGTCGCCGGAGGCGCGCTGGACGGTGGAGGCCGAGCGCACGACGGGTGAGGGCGCAACCGAGGTCGTACGCTTCACCTGCAGCTTTCTGTTCATGTGCTCGGGCTATTACAAATACGAGGAAGGCTACACGCCGGAGTTTTCCGGCGCCGGCAACTTCACCGGTCAGATCGTGCATCCGCAGAAATGGCCCGAAGAACTCGACTATGCGGGCAAGCGCGTGGTGGTGATCGGCTCGGGCGCCACGGCGGTGACGCTGGTGCCGGAGATGGCCAAGACTGCGTCGCATGTCACCATGCTGCAGCGTTCACCGACCTATGTGGTGGCTCGGCCGGCGGAGGATGCGCTCGCCAACAAGCTGCGCAAGAATCTCTCGGCCAAACTCGCCTATCACATGATCCGCTGGCGCAACGTACTGTTGGGCATGTTTTTCTTTCAGCTCTGCCGCCGCAAGCCGGATCGTGCCAAGCAGCTGATCCTCGGGGGCGTCAAGATGGCGCTGGGACCGGAATACGACGTCGGCAAGCATTTTACGCCGCGCTACAATCCGTGGGAGCAGCGGCTCTGCCTGGTCCCGGACGGCGACCTGTTCAAGTCGATCCGCGACAAGCGCGCCTCCGTCGTCACCAGCGAGATTGATGCCTTCACCAAAGGCGGCATCAAGCTGAAGGACGGCAGCGAACTCGAAGCCGACATCATCGTCACCGCGACCGGGCTGGTGCTTCAGGTCACCGGCGGCCTCGAAGTCAGCGTCGACGGCCGCGCGGTCGATTTCGCGCGCACGCTGAACTACAAGGGCATGATGTATTCGGATATCCCGAACATGGCGTCCGCGTTCGGCTACACCAACGCATCCTGGACGCTGAAATGCGATCTGACCTGCGAATATGTCTGCCGGCTGATCAACTACATGGACCGCCACGGCTACAAACAGTGCATGCCGCACAACGTCGATCCCGACGTCACGGAACTGCCGTCGCTGGATTTCTCGTCAGGTTATGTGCAACGCTCGATCGCCAAACTGCCCAAGCAGGGTTCCAAGCGGCCGTGGCGGCTGTACCAGAACTACGCGCTCGACATCGTGACGCTTCGCTATGGCAAGCTCGACGACGGGGTGATGCAGTATTCGTGAGGGGGGCGGCCGCGCGCGATGCGTGCCGGCGCCCCATGCGTCATTTCGCGTATACGTGGTTGGCTGCGAATCGTTCAAGCTGCCCTCACGGTTAACGCCGGATTAACCGGCGTCAACCTATGCTGCGTGGCTTGCGGCCCCCGACAGCACGAGGAAGCCCATGGACGCCCAGCGAATTGCCATCGATGCCGTCGTGGCGCTGACCGATTGCGACCGCGAGGCCGCCGCAGCCTTCATCCGCAAATTCTATCTGGCCGGCGTCCGCGATCCCAAGCGGCTGACCTTCAAGGGCCTGCAGGCGCTGCGGAGTTGATCGGTTCTGCCTGATTGTTTACCGCTTCATGGCGGCGAGGTCGGCACGCGCCTTTTCCGCGAGCGGGCTATCCGGGTGGCGCGTGATGAAAAGCGCGAGTGCCTCTGCGGTTCCGCGCTGCCGGGCCAGCTGATATTCCTCCTGAACGGCCAATTGGGGGTCTCGGGCGGGTGGAGTGGTGCGCGAGGGAGTCTGCCGACCATCGCCTGCGTTCGCGGTCTTTGACAATGTGATATCCTCTTGGATGACGAACAAATCAGCATCCGGCAGCAGCAGCGTGATCGCAAGTGCTGCGCCAATTCTGCGATTTCGATGCGTTCGCCTCATCAGGCCTACTTTGGTAGTGATGTCGGTTCCGGATCGGCAGCCGCGGCTTAAGAAAATGGTAACCAATCCGAAACCGGTGAGCCTTACTTTAAGATGCTTCTAACCTCGGTGGCCCGGTGTTGATCCGATAGCGACTGATGGGACACCGTGTCCAGGGAGATCCGACTTGGCTACCGCAACCAACGTCAGTGCGACGAATAATTCGGAAATCGACGGCCTGCTTGGCGGTTCCAGATGGACCGGCACGATTACCTACAGCTTTCCGGATTTGCCGAGCGACTATAGCGCAAGCTATTTTGGTTACAACGAACCATCGACGTCAGGCTTTTCGCAGGCGCCGGTCCAGATGCAGCAGGCCATCAACTACGCCGTTGCGCTGATCAACAGCTACACCAACGCCAATATTCAGTACGCCGGGACCAATGGCGCCGATCATCATGATCGCGCAGTCGCCGGCCGCCAATCCGACCTCCTACGCCTATTATCCGTCCAACGTGCCGTCTGGCGGCGATATCTGGTTCGGGACGGCCTACAATTATTCGCTGGCGTCGCTCGGCAATTATTATTTCGCGACGGCGCTGCACGAGTTCGGACACGCGCTCGGCCTCAAGCACAGCCAGGAGACGGGTGGCGTTGCCGAATGTCGCGGTGCCGTCCGCGCATGACAATTCCGAATATCACCATCATGAGCTACCGCAGCTATGTCGGCGGTCCGCTGACGGGCTACACCAACGAAGCATACGGCTATCCGCAGACCTACATGGCGAACGACATCCTCGCCCTGCAGACGCTCTATGGCGCCAATTTCAAGACCCAGCAGCGGAAACACGGTCTATTCCTGGAGCGCCACGCACCGGGCAGCATGTTCATCAACGGCGTGGCGCAGCTCGCGCCCGGCGGCGGGGCCGGTGGCTCGGCCAATCGCGTCTTCGAGACGGTCTGGGACGGCAACGGCATCGATACCTACGACCTGTCGAACTACACGACGGGCGTGACGATCAATCTCAATCCCGGCGCGTCGTCGATTACGTCTTCCACGCAGATCGCCTATCTCGGCAACGGGCATTACGCGCAGGGCAACGTCTACAACGCCTATCTGTATCAACAACGATGCGCGCTCCTACATCGACAACGCCATCGGCGGCTCCGGCAACGACAGCCTGACCGGCAACGCCATCGCCAACGCGCTTAACGGCGGCGGCGGCAACGACACGCTTTCCGGGCGGCGGCGGCAACGACATCCTGACAGGCGGCACCGGCGTTGACGTTCTGACTGGCGGCGCCGGCGCCGATACATTCGTGTTTGCCGCCGCCGACAGTTCGGCCGCCAGTGGCCAGCATGACCGGATCTCTGATTTCGCGAAGGGCGTCGACCACATCGACATTTCCGGCATCGACGCCATCGCTTCGACGGGGGCGGTGGATACGTTCCATTTCATCGGTACGTCGACTTTCGACGGCGCTGCCGGCGCTCTCAACTATTTCTATGATTCCGCGCGCGGCATCACCGTTGTGCAGGGCGATACCAACGGCGACCGTCTTGCCGACTTCGCCATCGACCTCACTGGCAACGTTGCGGTCAGCGTCAGCGATTTCACCGGAAATGTCGCTGTGGTTCCCACGGTGGTCGGGCCGATCCTGTCGATGGTCGATTTCAACGGCGACGGCCACGGCGATATCCTCTGGCAGAACGACGACGCCTCGCTGTTGATCTGGGATAGCGGCCTGGCTGCTGGAGCGCACTCCGTTTCGGCCGCGGGCGCGGTTCCGAGCAGTTCGCGTATCGCAGGCCTGGCCGACTTCGACGGCAACGGTAACGGCGACATACTGTGGCGCGACGACAACGGCGCCGTGACGATCTGGAGCAACGGCCAGGCCAGCGCTGCACAAACCATGTCCGGGCCCGGTGCTGTTCCGAACTCCTGGCAAATCGTTGGCACTGGCGACTTCGACGGCAACGGCCGCGACGACATTCTCTGGCAGAACAGCAACAGCACGCTTTCGATCTGGGATAACGGTCAGATCACCGGCGGGCACTGGATTGCCGATCCGGGCGTCGTGGCGTCGAGCTGGCACATCGCCGCGACCGGCGACTTCGACGGCAACGGGCGCGATGACATTCTCTGGTATAACGACAACGGCATGGTTTCGATCTGGGATAACGGCCAGATCGGTGGTGCGCATCTCATTGCGAGCGGCATGCCGTCGAGCTGGCACATTGTCGGCGCCGGCGATTTCGACGGCAATAACCGCGACGACATCCTTTGGCGCAACGACAATGGCACGATTGCGCTTTGGGATAACGGCCAGATCGGCAGCGCCCACTGGATTTCCAATCCGGGCGTCGTGCCGAACAGCGCCCATCTCGGCGGCATCGGCGATTTCGACGGCAATGGCCGTGACGACATCCTCTGGCGCGACGACAATGGCGCCACGTCGATCTGGGATAACGCCCAGCCGGGCACGGCGCATACCGTGGCCGCGGCAGGTTTGCTGCCGGGCGGCTGGCACATCGTCTAGAATTCTCGACGCCAGGGGCTATTGGCGCTATCAAATATGAGCGAAGCGATGTGCGCGAGTGCTATCGTGCGGTATCGCGGCTGCGGCCGCTACGCTTGCTCCTGCATCTCCAGCAGAAGACGCAGCGCTTCGCTCGCCCTGTGCTCCGGCACGAATAGATGATCGTGATGGAAGGCCGATACGGCATTGACGCTGATGCCGGCGTCGCCAATCGACCGGTGACGGCCGCCAGGAGACCGATCGCTTCAAGCGAGGAATGAACGGTCAGCGTGATCTGTCGCGATGCAAATTGATAAGGGAGCCCCGCACTTTCGGCTTCGTCTCGTCGGACGATGAAAGCCGTTCCTTCGCGTTCACGGAAAATATGCACCGGCTTCAGCGTGGCTGGAATTCCCTCGACTTCCGGAAGGCTGCAAAAAACCAAGATGCCTTCCTGCATCTCGGGCTTCATATTTCGTAGCAGCGTTTCAGAGATTGGCTTCGCCCGGCATAGCCGTGTGCTCTTTCGGCAGGTGGCCCGCATCGGCCACCGGGGCGCACGATCGCGCGTCCGATGGCTGATCCAGGTTGCGTCTACCGGATTGTCAGCCGACGACGACTTCGCTGATCTGGATGACCGGGGACTGGTCGGTATAGTTCGGCGATGTCGCCCATGATCTCCTTGGCATGAGGGCCAAAGCCGGCCTGGAAGGCCTCGACCGAGTCGCAGAAGATGTGGCACATGCCGACATAGGTCGCGGGCGCGCCGGGGACGCCGCCGGCCATGCCCTTGTCGACGGTGTAGGATTTGCACGCGTCGCCCATCCGCGCCTTGACCAGCGGCATATGCTTGTCGCGATAGTAATCATGGTCGAAGCGCCCGCCGGGCGTATTGGGATACATTACGCTTACCTTGATCATGGACGTGTCCTCCGCTCTGACGTTCGCCGTTGTTGTCCGGCAATAGTTGAAATCTGTGTCAGTTTTGCGGAATCTTGCAACCGTGGAGGTCGACGTAGGATGGGCGAAGCGCAGCGAAACCCATCCTACGGCTCGACGAAAAAGCCCCGGATCATGTCCGGGGCTTTGCTGTGTGACACGCGTTACACCAGTCGCTATTCCGGCTTGCCGATGTTCACCTTCAGCGTGCCGACGCCGTCGACGCCGCATTCGAGCTTGTCGCCCGGCTGCAGCTGGGAGACGCCGGCCGGCGTGCCCGTCATGATGATGTCGCCGGCGGCGAGTTTTACCTGCTGCGAGAGCTGCCAGATGATTTCGGGCACGTTCCAGATCAACTCGGTGAGGTCGCCCTTCTGGGTTTCCTTGCCGTTGACCGTCAGCCAGATCTTGCCTTTCGACGGGTGACCGATCTTGGAAGCCGGCTGGATCGCGGAGCAGGGCGCGGAATAATCGAACGACTTGCCGATCTCCCACGGCCGCTCCTTCTTGCGCGAGGCGATCTGCAGGTCGCGTCGGGTGAGGTCGATGCCGACGGCATAGCCGTAGACATGGTCGAGCGCCTTGTCAGCCGGAATGTTGAGGCCGCCACTCTTCATCGCGACGATCAGCTCGACCTCGTGATGCAGATCCTTGGTCAGCGGCGGGTAGGGGATCGTGGCGCCGTCGGGCACCAGCATGTCGGCATGCTTGGCGAAGAAGAACGGCGGCGCGCGCTCGTCATTGCCCATCTCGCGGATGTGCTCGAGATAATTGCGCCCGACGCACCAGATGCGGCGGACCGGATAGACGCCGGCTTCGCCGACGACGGGCAGCGAGGCTTGCGGGGGGACGGGAATGACGTAGGAGGCAGCGTTCATGAAAGGGGTCTCGGTTGCAGTTGGAAAATGCGGTGGAAGCCTTACGCGGTTGCGCTGACCGGCGCCAGACTGGGGTGACCGGCGTCGCGCTGCTGCAGGCGGAAGAACGAGGCATAGCGACCGCCGCGCCGCAGCAGATCGTCATGCTGGCCGCGCTCGACGATTTCGCCGCCTTCGACCACCAGAATGGCGTCGGCGTGCATGATGGTGTGCAAACGGTGGGCGATCACGATGGTGGTGCGGTTCTGGCAGAGATGGTCGATCGCCTCCTGCACGGCTTTTTCGGATTCCGAATCCAGCGCCGCGGTGGCTTCATCGAGCAGGATGATCGGTGCGTTCTTGATCAGCGCCCTGGCAACTGCGATGCGCTGGCGCTGGCCGCCGGAGAGCTGCGTGCCGTGCTCGCCGACGGGCGTGTCGTAGCCAAGCGGAAAGCCCATGATGAAATCGTGCGCACAGGCCGCCTTCGCCGCCGCCACGATCTCGTCCTGGGTGGCGCCTTCCTTGCCGAAGGCGATGTTGGCGCCGATCGAGTCGCGGAACAGATAGACGTCCTGCCCGACATAGCCGGCCTGCGCGCGCAGCGAATGGCGCGATACGCCAGCAATGTTCTGGCCGTCGATCAGGATTTCGCCCTGCTTGATCTCATAGAGCCGCAGCATCAGCGCCAGCACGGTCGACTTGCCGCCGCCGGAAGGGCCGACCAGCGCGGTGGTCTTTCCGGGCTCGGCTGTGAAGCTCATGGCCTTCAGCACCGGTTCGTCCGGGCGGTAGGAGAAGTTGACGTCGCGGAACTCGACCCGCGCGGTCGAGAGTTTCAGCGCCGGTTTGTCGTCATCGGCAGGCTCGCTCGCCGGGCTGTCGACGATTTCGAGCAGCATGCGCGCGCCGACCAGCTGGCTGTTGAGGTCGATGTTGAGCCGCGCGAGCCGCTTGGCCGGCTCGGTCGCCAGCAGGAACGCAGTCATGAAGGAGAAAAACTGCCCGGGCGTGGCGCCGAGCGCGACCACGCTGTAGCCGCCATAGAGCAGGCAGCCGGCGACCGCAAAGCCGCCCAGCATTTCCATCAGCGGGTTGGAGCGGTTGGACACCCGCGCCATCTTGTTGGCGTTCCTCTCTACGACCGCGATGTTCTCGTCGATCCGCCGTTGCATCGCCGCTTCGAGGGTGAAGGCCTTTACCGTCCGGATGCCCTGCAGGGATTCCTGCATGGTCTCCATGATGTCGGCGCTGCCGGTGAACTGGTTGTGGGCGAGACCCTTGATACGCTTTATCAGCTTGCGCAGGATCAGCATCGCCGGCGGCACCACCACCAGGCCGATGAACGACAGCACAGGATCCTGCGTCACCATCACGAAGATCAGGCTGACCAGCAGCAGCACGTCGCGGCCGACGGCGTTGATCAGCAGCGTCAGGACGTCGGTGATGGATTTTGCGCCCGATGACAGCCGCGCCAGGAATTCGGAGGAATGACGCGTGGAATAGAAGCCGATGCTTTCGCTCATCAGCTTGGCAAACAGCCGCCGCTGGTTGTTGGCGAGAATGGCGTTGCTGATCTTGGACAGGATCACCGTGTGGCCGTAGGTCGCCAGACCCTTGATGAACAGCAGCACCACCGTGACGCCGGAGAGAATGGCGATGCCGGTGACGTTCTTGTCGATATAGGCCTGGTTGATCACCTGGCCCAGAATATAGGCGGAGCCCGCGGTGGCGCCGGCGGACACGCCCATGAAGGCGAACGCGGTCAGATAACGCCGCCAATAGACAAAACCCTGCTCCATGACGAGCCGGCGAATCAGGATCGCTGCGCCATAGGGGTCGTCGGTGATTTTTCGGGTCGGTTTGCTTGGAAGTTCGGTCATCCGCGTTCCATTGACGGCGCCGGGTAGCCGGGCGCGTCAGGGCTCTAGCGGGCTAGTCCTTGCCTGCTTGTCGCGGCTTTTTCAAGCCAAATAAGCGCTTGATTTTCAGGCCGATTCCGCTTGCTGCGGAAGGTCGCCGCGGTCACGGAGCAGCTTCTGTTCCCAGGCCAGCGCGTGAATGGCGATGGTCTGCAGATCGTCGAATTGCGGCGTCCAGTCCAGCGTTGAGCGGATCCGGCTGGTATCGGCGACCATGGTCATGATGTCGCCGGGGCGGCGCGGCGCAAAGGAAACCGCGAAATTGCGCATCGAGACGCGGCGGACCGCCTCGATCGTTTCGAGCACCGAATAGCCGCGGCCGTAGCCGCAGTTCAGCGTGATCGAGCCTCCGCCGCCGCGCAGATAGGCCAGCGCGGCGCGATGGGCCTGTGCGAGATCGCTGACATGGATGAAGTCGCGGATGCAGCTCCCGTCCGGGGTCGGGTAATCAGTGCCGTACACGTCGATCTTGGCGCGCTGCCCGGTGGCGGCTTCGACCGCGATCTTGAGCAGATGCGTAGCCCCAACGGTGGCAAGCCCGCAGCGGCCATCCGGATCGCCGCCGGCGACGTTGAAGTAGCGCAGCGCGACATAGTTCATGCCATGCGCGGCGGCGACGTCATGCAGCATGATTTCGGTCATCAGCTTGGATGAGCCGTAGGGCGACGCCGGTCGCGTCGGCGCGTGCTCGGGCACCGGCACCTGGTCCGGATTTCCGTAGACGGCCGCCGTCGACGAAAAGATGAAGCGGTTGACGCCGGCCTTCACCGCGGTATTCAGCAGGTTGCGGGTCGTCATGGTGTTGTTGCGGTAATAGCCGAGCGGATCGCGCACCGAATCCGGCACCACGATGGAGCCGGCGAAATGGATGATGCTCTCGATTTTGTGCTGGGCGATCACGCCCGCGACGAGGTTTTCATCGCCGGCGTCGCCGATGAACAGCGGCACGCCCTCGGGCAGGAAGTGGGAGAAACCGGTGGAGAGGTTGTCGACCACGACGACGCTTTCGCCGGCATCCACCAGCGCATGAACCATGTGACTTCCGATATAGCCGGCGCCACCGGTGACGAGCACGGTCATGGGCCATCTCTCGCTCTAGAATTTGCAGCGCGCCCGGCGGCAAAGCCGGTTTCCACTCAATGGTGGTCGCGCTCTATGGAGAGCGATGCTAGCGGGGCTGCGGTGAAGAGTGGGTTTCGGCGCGGCCGAACTGGCCACTATGCTTAATGTTGCGTATAGGAATTGGCTCAAACGGAGCCGGGCGTGCTGATCGAGAACAATTTGGCCAGTGATCTGCAGCTGATCGTGCCGAATCTGCACAGGCGCTATTCGGGCGTCACGGCGACCAACCGGATGGTGGCGCCGAAGCTTGCCGCCATGTTTCGCGCGGCATGGCTCGGGCCGCACGTGCCCGACGGCATTGCGCGGATGGGTTTTGCGGATCTTTTGAAGTTGTGGCGCCGTCGTAGCCCGCTGATCTGGCACGCGCGGCGCAACGACGAGATGATCGCAGGGCTGTTGCTGCGCGCGCTCGGCTGGCCGCTGAAACTCGTCTTCACCTCGGCCGCGCAGCGGCATCACAAGCGGCTGACGCGCTGGCTGATCCGGCAGATGGATGCGGTGATCGCGACCTCCGAACTCTCGGCGTCGTTCCTCAAGCGCAAGGCAACGGTGGTGATGCACGGTGTCGATACCGATGCCTACGCGCCGCCGGCCGATCGCGCGGCGGCGCTTGCGGAAGCTAAACTGCCGGGGCGCTACGCGATCGGTTGCTTCGGCCGGGTGCGCGCGCAAAAGGGTACGGATGTTTTCGTCGACGCGATGTGCCGGCTGTTGCCGCGCTATCCCGATTTCACCGCGGTCATCGTCGGCGCCGTCGTGCCGGAGCAGCAGGGTTTCGCCAACGGTTTGAAACAACAGATCGAGGCGGCCGGGCTGCAATCGCGTATCGTCATCACGGGCGAGCTTGCGATCGAGGAAGTGCAGCGCTGGTACCAGCGGCTGACGATCTACGCCTTCACCTCGCGCAACGAAGGTTTTGGCCTGACGCTGATCGAGGCGATGTCGTCGGGCGCGGCGTTGGTGGCCGCGCGCGCGGGCGCGGCAGAATTCGTGGTCGAGGACGGCGTGACGGGCATGCTGACGCCGCCGGGGGATGTCGAGGCGCTGGTGGCTGCGCTGGAGCCGTTGATGCGCGATCCGGCAGCGGCGAACGCGATGGGCGAGCGGGGACGCGCGCGGGTGCTAAAAAAATTCAGCCTGCAAGCGGAAGCGAACGCGATTGCTGCGGTTTATCGCACGCTCGACTGAGCCATCACGCGTTGCGCGATGTCGGCCACCTCCGACGCCTCGATGTCGCGCATGCAGCGGTGGTCATTCATGGTGCAGACCGTGCGCTGGCAGGGCTGGCATGGCAGTACCGCCTTGGTCTGAAGCACCGTGGCAGCAAGGCCGTTCAGCGGCGCCCAGAGATAGGGGCTGGTGGGGCCGAAAATGCCCATGGTCGGCGTGCCGATTGCGGCTGCGATGTGCATCAGGCCTGAGTCGTTCGAGATAGCAACGCCGGCCGCCGCCATTGCCAAAATGCCGTTGCGCAGGTCTATGCCGGTGAGGTCGCGGACCTTGCTGCCGCCAATAGCGACGATCTCCTGCGCCAGCGCCTTTTCGCCGGGACCGCCGACCACCCAGACATCGAGCCCGCGCTCGATCAGAAGCCGGGCAGCCTGTGGATAATAGGTCCATCGCTTCGAGGCGCCGACGGAACCGGGGGCCAGCGCCACCGCGGGGCCTGAGCCCAATTCGTTGGCCTGCCGCCAGCGCGCGATCTCCTCCGGCGGCACGACGAGCTGCGGTACCGGCCATTCGCCCGGCAGCTGCGCGCCTGCCGGCAGCGCCAGCGCGGCATTCTTGTCGATGAAGCGCGGCAGCGCCTTTTCGCCCCAGCGCATCCGGTTGATCAGCCCGAACCGGGCCTCGCCGAAAAAGCCGACGCGCTCGGGAATGCCGGCCAATGTTGGCGCGATCGCCGCCTTCCAGGTGCGGGGCAGGACGAGGGCGGTCCCATAGCCCCGGCTCCGCAATTCGGCGGCCAATCCCCGCTGTTTGGCCACGGCAAGCCGGCTGCGGGGCAGGTCCCAGACGATGCCCGCCCGGACACCGGGCATATAGTCGACCAGCGGGGCGCACAGGGAGGTCACCAGCAGGTCGACCGGGCGGTTTGGCCAACGCTGCTTCAATACCCGAACCACGGTATGACCGCGCACGAAGTCGCCTATCCACATATAAGGCACGATCAGGATCGGCCGGGTATCGGCTGCATCCTCCATTTCAATTCTATTTGATGAATTTGAATTCATATCTTTATTGTGCCGCGCTAACCGGTTGCGGCCCCGTCGGTAACCGCTCCGCATCGACAGGTAAAGCCGGTCGATTGCCCTGTGTTTTGCCGGAGATGCCAGATTGCCTGCCGCGCGGGACTGGGGCAAAGCTTTGCCCGAACAATCGTCGCAGGGGATGGCATGTTGCTGGTGACCGGTGGCGCCGGTTTTATCGGGTCGAACGTCGTGGCCGCGTTGAATGACGCCGGCCGGGACGTGGCCGTGTGCGACGTGCTCGGCCAGGACGGCAAATGGCGCAATCTGGCCAAGCGCCGGCTCGCCGATTTCGTCCCGCCCTCGGAACTGATGGACTGGCTGAAGGGCCGCCGGCTGGAAGCCGTCATCCATCTCGGCGCCATCTCCGAGACCACGGCGACCGACGGCGATCTGGTGATCGAGACCAATTTCCGCCTGTCGATGCGTCTCCTCGACTGGTGCACGGCAAACGCCACACCGCTGATCTATGCCTCTTCGGCGGCAACCTATGGTGATGGCGACCAGGGTTTTCGCGACGACCAGTCCATCGACGCCCTGCAGAAGCTGCGGCCGATGAACCTCTATGGCTGGAGCAAGCATCTGTTCGACATGGCGGTGGCAGAACGCGCCGCGCGCGGCGAACGGCTGCCACCGCAATGGGCCGGACTGAAATTCTTCAACGTGTTCGGCCCCAACGAATACCACAAGGGCACGATGATGAGCGTGCTGGCGCGGCGCTTCGACGACGTCAAGGCCGGGCGTCCAGTGCAATTGTTCAAGTCGCATCGGGAAGGCATCGCCGACGGCGACCAGCGGCGCGACTTCATCTATGTCGACGACGTCGTGCGGGTGACGATGTGGCTGCTGGCGTCGCCATCGGTGAGCGGCATCTTCAACGTCGGCACCGGGACAGCGCGCAGCTTTCGCGACCTGATGCTGTCGGCCTATGCGGCGCTCGGCGCCAAGCCGAACATTCAGTATATCGACATGCCCGAGGCGATCCGCGGCAGCTATCAATACTTCACCCAGAGCGAAGTCGATCGGCTGCTGCGCGCCGGCTATAATGGCGGCTTCACCGCGCTGGAAGACGCGGTCGAGCGTTACGTGAAGGGCTTTCTCGACTCCACCGACCGCTTTCGCTGATGGGCACCAGGTAGACAGATGTTCGATTTCGAAGCCCTGAGCCAGGCGATCCCGCGTCAGACCGTGCTCTGCGTCGGCGACCTCATGCTCGACGAATTCGTCTATGGCGAGGTGTCGCGCGTTTCGCCGGAAGCGCCGGCGCCGGTCATCGCCGTCCAGCGCAGCGAGACCAATGTCGGAGGCGCCGGCAATGTCGCCCGCAATATCGCTTCGCTCGGCGCGCGCTGCATCTTTGCAGGCCTCGTCGGCGACGACGAGGCGGGCGCCAGGCTCAAGGCCGATCTGGCGCGGGAGCAACTGATCGAGGCCGTGCTGATCTCCGACGCTTCCCGCCCGACGACGCGCAAGGTGCGCTTCGTCTCCGAACATTTTTCCACGCACATGCTGCGCGCGGATTGGGAACTGGCCGTTCCGGCATCGGCCGATGTCGAGCAAAGGCTGATCGATGCGATCCTGCCGCAGCTCGCGCGCGCCGATATCGTACTGCTGTCCGACTACGCCAAGGGCGTGCTGACGGCGCGCGTCATTCGCAACGTCATCGACGCCGCTAAAAAGCTCGGCAAGCGCGTGATCGTCGATCCCAAGAGCGCCAATTTCGCGATCTATCGCGGCGCCACGCTGCTGACGCCCAACCGCAAGGAGTTTGCGGAAGCCACCCGCAGCCGCGCCGATACCGACCTCAACATTGCCGCCGCGGCGCAGGACGCGATGGTTCTCGCCGACTGCGAGGCGATGCTGGTGACGCAAAGCGAACACGGCATGACGCTGGTGGTTCGCGGCGGCGAGGCGATCCATGTGCCGGCACTGCCGGTCAAGGTACGCGACGTCTCGGGCGCCGGCGACACGGTCGCCGCCGTGCTGGCGCTGACATTGGCGGCCGGGGCGGACTGGGAGACCGCGCTGCGGATGGCGAATGCGGCGGCGGCGGTGGCCGTCGGCAAGAAGGGGACTGCGACCGTGACGCCTTCGGAACTGCGGCGAAAAATCCTGCCGCATGCCTCGCTCGTGGCCGAAGAGAAAATCGTGCCCGCCGGCGTCGATCTCGATGCGCATCTTTCGGACTGGCGGCGGCAGGGGCTGCGCATCGGCTTCACCAATGGCTGCTTCGACTTCCTGCATCCCGGCCACGTCAAGGTGCTGACGGCCGCGCGCCGCGCCTGCGACCGGCTGATCGTTGGTCTCAACAGCGATGCCTCGGTGAAGCGGCTGAAGGGCGAAGGGCGCCCGGTGCAGAACGAAAGCGCGCGCGCCGAGGTGCTGGCCGCGCTGGAGGCGGTCGATCTCGTTGCGATCTTCGAGGAAGACACGCCGATCGAACTGATCGCGAAAGTGACGCCGAGCGTGCTGGTCAAGGGCGGCGACTACACCCGCGAACAGGTCGTCGGCCACGAGATCGTCGAGGCGGCCGGCGGCGAGGTGTTGCTCGTCGACATCCTGCCGGGCCACAGCACAACCTCCCTCGTCGATCGCGCGCGGGGAGGCAAGGTGTGAGCCTGGCTGCTGCGGCTCCGCCGATGTCGCTGCTGCGGCGTTACTGGCGCGACCAGGCGCTGTGGACGACGATTGCGGACGTCTTTGCTATTCTGACCGCGCTCTCGCTGCCGTGGTCTACGACGCTGCCGGCGATCTTCGTGTCTCTCTGGCTTGGCGCTGTGGCGTGGGTGATGGACTGGCGAGCCTATGGCCGCTTGCTGACGCAGCCGATCTGCTACCTACCGTTTGCGCTCGTCGGTTTGGCCCTTGTCGGCATGCTCTGGTCGGACGCGGCTTGGAGCGCGCGGCTTCACGCCGTCAGTCCCACCCTCAAGCTTCTGGTGTTACCCGGACTGTTTTATCATTTCGAGCGGTCGTCGCGCGGAATGTGGGTTCTCGGCGCATTCCTGGTGTCCTGCGCGCTACTGATGGTGATGTCGTGGGTCGTCGCATATGATCCCAGCCTTTCGCTGAAAGGCAGCCAAAGCGATGCGCGCGGCGTTTTCGTCAAGAACTACATCGATCAGAGCCAGGAGTTCGCGCTCTGCGCGGTCGCGCTGATCTATCCGTTCTTGCGCTTCGCGCGTGCCGGAAAGTTTTGGCCGAGCATGTTGATCGGGCTGCTCGCCGTCTGCTTCATCGACACGATGGCGTTCATCGTCGCTTCGCGGTCGGCTATCGTTACGATGCCGATCATGCTGGCCGCGGTCGCGCTGGTTCATATGAGGCTGCGAACGACCCTGATCATCATCGGTGTGATGATTGCTCTGCTGGGTGTGCTTTGGCTGACCACGACCGACTTGCGTTGGAGTCCCACGAGACTTTGGCGGGACTATCAGCTCTACAAGACGGAGCAGGGCGTGACGTCGGTCGGGCTTCGGCTCGAGTTCTGGAAGCAATCCCTGCAGTTTTTTTCCGAGGCGCCCGTCATCGGCCACGGGACCGGATCGCTGCGTGGGCTGTTCGAGCGGGCCGCGACCGCCTACTCCGATTCGGATCGGAGCAGGATCATCAGCAATCCACACAACCAGACCTTGAATGTCGCGGTGCAATGGGGAACGATCGGGGTCATCCTGTTGTACGCGATGTGGCTGGTGCATCTGCTGCTGTTCCGGGGCCAGGGGTTCGTCGCCTGGATCGGATTGCTCGTCGTGGTGCAGAACATGTTCACCTCGCTGTTCAACTCGCACCTGTTCGATTTTCATGAGGGGTGGATGTATGTGCTGGGTGTCGGGATAGCCGGCGGCATGACGTTGGCGGCGAGGCAGCGCAAGCTGACCACGACCGAGGCGGTGTCGCGATGACGGCGGCGGATCGCGTGCGCGAGACGGCAGGCGCGCTCGCTTCCATGTTGTCTTCGATCCTTTCCGCCCGTCACGATATGGCGGCACGGCTACGCAATACGGATCTCATTGCGGTTCTGCTTGCGGCCTTGTTGCCGTGGTCGACCAGCGGCGCGGGTATCGCCGTGGTGCTCTGGCTTGTCGCCGCGGCCGCGACGCACGAGCTGCGTCCGTTCCTGCGTTCGTTGCGGCGCCCGATCTGCGTGTTGCCGATCGCGCTCGTTGCCCTGGCTGCGCTCGGCACCTTGTGGTCGGACGCGTCGTGGACAGCGCGTCTGCACGCCGTCAGTCCGGCGACGAAGCTGCTCGTATTGCCGTTCCTGTTTTATCATTTCGCGCGTTCGCCCCGCGGAATGTGGCCGTTCGTCGCTTTCCTGGCGTCCTGCACCGTGTTGATGATTGTATCCTGGATCGTCGCGTTCGATCCGGACCTGACACTGAAGCGCCCCGACGAGCCAAGCGGGCATGGCATATTCGTCAAGAATTACATCGCCCAGAGCCAGGAATTCGTGTTGTGCGCGGTGGTGCTGATTTTCCCCATCATCACATTGTTCCGCACCGGCAAGCGCGGGCAGGCGCTGTTGCTGATGGCGGTATCGGCCAGCTTCATCCTGAACATGGTGTTCGTCGTGGTGTCGCGCACGGCGCTGGTGACGTTGCCGGTGATGCTCGCCGTATTCGCGATGGCGCATCTCAAATGGCGCACCAATTTGCTGCTGCTTGCCGCGGTCGTCATATTCGGTGCGCTGGCCTGGACGCTGTCGCCCCAACTGCAGGCGACGACGGACACGTTCACGCGGGACTACCGGGTCTACAAGGAACGCAACCAGCCGACGTCGATCGGGCTGCGGCTCGAATTCTGGGAGAAGTCGCTGCGGTTCTTTGCCGAGGCGCCGGTGATCGGCCACGGCACGGGATCGACGCGGGGGCTGTTCGAGGCTGCGGCCACCGGACCCGCCGTGCTCGCACAGGGGCAGGTGATCGGGAACCCGCACAACCAGACCCTCAACGTCGCGGTCCAGTGGGGCACGCTCGGGGTCGTGATTCTCTACGCGATGTGGTTTTCGCATTTTACGCTGTTCCGCGGCGAGGGGCTGGCGGCCTGGATC
This sequence comes from uncultured Alphaproteobacteria bacterium, assembly GCA_963742935.1. Lineage (GTDB taxonomy): Bacteria > Pseudomonadota > Alphaproteobacteria > Rhizobiales > Xanthobacteraceae > Bradyrhizobium. The sequence goes on from CAVUOI010000020.1 coordinate 124,799, forward strand.
GGGCTGATGGTGGTGGTGCAAAACGTATTCAGTTCGCTGTTCAACTCGCATCTGTTCGATTTCCATGAGGGATGGATGTACGTGCTGGGCGTCGGTATCGCCGGGGGCATGGTGCTGCGCGCCAGGCCGGAAGCGGAATCTTCCGGAACTGTCCGGCCATGATCGCTGGCATGCGCGCCGCAGATAAGATATCAGCGGGCCGGGGACATCATGCGAATCCCTATTGTTTCCGCGGCCGGCCAGAGCAATGACGCCTCTTTCGCAACTGACGCATCGCAACTACCTGATCGCGGCGCACGATGCGCTGGCGACTGCGTTTGCGTTGCTCGTAGCGTTCTATTTGCGCTTCGAAGGAGGCGAGGCCTTCTATGCCCGCCTGCCGCTGTTGCTGCGCATTCTGCCGCTGTTCATCGTCTTCAGCGTCGTGATCTGCTTCGTCTTCAACCTGACGACGACGAAGTGGCGTTTCATTTCGCTGCCGGATGCGCTGAACATCATGCGCGTGGCCAGCGTCCTGACGGTGGCGCTGATCGTGCTGGACTATGCCTTCATTTTCGCGGCATCGAACCCTAAGGCGCCGGTGCTGTTCGGCCGCATCACCATCGTGCTCTACTGGTTTCTCCAGATCTTCGCGCTGAGCGCGCTGCGTTTCGGCTATCGCTATTTTCGCTATTCGCGCGTGCGCCGCCATGCCCGGACCGAAGGGGCGTCGTCGACGCTGCTGATCGGCCGCGCCGCCGACGCGGAGGTGCTGTTGCGCGCGATCGAGAGCGGCGCCGTCAAGCAGCTCTGGCCGGTTGGCGTGTTGTCGCCATCGACCGCTGACCGCGGCCAGTCGATCCGCAACGTTCCGGTGCTCGGCGGTATCGACGACGTCGAGGACGTGGTGCGCGACTATGCCGGGCGCGGCAAGCCGATTTCGCGGATCGTCATGACCCCATCGGCGTTCGAACCCGAGGCGCATCCCGAGCAGGTTTTGATGCGGGCCAAGCGGCTCGGCCTGTTCGTCGGCCGCCTGCCGTCGCTCGAAAGCGGCGACGTGCCGAGGCTGACCAATGTCGCCGTGGAAGACCTGCTGCTGCGGCCGAGCGAGAAGATCGACCATGCGAGGCTCGAGACGCTGGTGAGGGGCAAGGCGGTGATCGTCACCGGCGGCGGCGGCTCGATCGGTTCGGAGATCTGCGACCGCGTCGCAACCTTCGGCGCCGCGCGGTTGCTGGTCATCGAGCATTCCGAACCGGCGTTGTATGCGGTGACGGAGGCGCTGACGGCGCGCGGGACCAATGCCGCGATCGAGGGGCGGATCGCCGATATCCGCGACCGCGACCGGGTCATGAGCCTGATGCGGGAATTCAAGCCCGATATCGTGTTCCATGCTGCGGCGCTCAAGCACGTGCCGATCCTCGAACGCGACTGGAGCGAGGGTGTCAAGACCAACATCTTCGGCTCCGTCAACGTCGCCGACGCCGCGATGGCGGCGGGCGCAACCGCGATGGTGATGATCTCGACCGACAAGGCGATCGAGCCGGTCTCGATGCTGGGCCTGACCAAGCGCTTTGCCGAAATGTATTGCCAGGCGCTCGACCACGACCTGATGGCGCAATCGGGCGGCAGGCCGCACATGCGGTTGATCTCGGTGCGGTTCGGCAACGTGCTGGCCTCCAACGGATCGGTGGTGCCGAAATTCAAGGCGCAGATCGAGGCCGGCGGCCCGGTCACGGTGACGCATCCGGACATGGTGCGATACTTCATGACCATTCGCGAGGCCTGCGATCTCGTGCTGACGGCCGCCAGCCATGCGTTGACGCCGGCGCGACCCGATGTTTCCGTCTACGTCCTCAACATGGGACAGCCGGTCAAGATCGTTGAACTGGCCGAGCGGATGATCCGCCTGTCCGGCCTCGAACCCGGCATCGATATCGAGATCGTGTTCAGCGGCATGCGGCCGGGCGAACGGCTGAACGAGATCCTGTTCGCCAGCGAGGAGCCCGCGGTGGAGATCGGCGTCGCCGGCATCATGGCGGCCAAGCCGAACGAGCCGCCGATGCAGACCCTGCGCAAATGGCTGGCGGCGCTGGAGGATGCGATTGCGCGGGACGACCGCTCCACCATCCGCGGGGTGCTCAAGGATGCCGTGCCCGAATTCGGTTCGAACGCCGCCTGATTTTTTCGGCGTCCGCCGGCCGGGCGGGCCACCTCGAAAGCGATGATGCAGAAGCCGGGAAAAGTCGTCATCGTCAGCCAGCACTACCCGCCGGACCCGAGCACGACGGCGGCGATCATGGCGGCGATCTCGGAACGCGCGGCGCGCGAGGCCGACGTTGTGGTGCTGTCGGGAACGGCGGGCTCCGCGGCGGCCGGGCAGGCGGACAAGCCCGACATCGTCGAGGTCAGGAACTGGATACCCGGCAAGGCTGCGCTGGGAAAGCGCGCGATGGCCGAACTGCTGTTCACGGTTCGGATGTTCTTTGTGCTGCTGGCGCGGCTGCGGCGCGGCGACGTTGCGCTCACCGTGCCCGCGCCCTTCATGCTGCCCTATGCGTTCGCTGCCGCCGCGAAATTGAAGGGTGCGAGATCGGTGCTGATCATGCACGATCTCTATCCCGACGTTCTCGTCATGGCCGGCCTGCTGCAGCCGCAGTCGGTCGTGGCCAAGGCGATGCGTGCGCTGAACGTGCCGATGTTCCGCGCACTGGATGCCGTCGTCATCATCGGCCGCGACACCGAAAAATTGCTGCTGCGCTACCGCGGAATGACGCGCGACAAGATCCGCTTCATCCCGAACTGGGCGACGCTGACGCGCGGCGTTCGCGCGGTCGATCCCGACAATCCGTATCGCCGTTCGCTTTCGGCCCGCTTCGTCGTCGGTCTGTCCGGCAATCTCGGCTTCACCCACGATCCGGTCATCGTCTTCGAGGCGGCGCGGTTGCTGCGCGACAACGACGACATCCACTTCCTGCTGTCGGGCTGGGGGGTGGGCTTTGATCAGTTGAAGACCATGCAGGCCGAGGCAAACCTTCCAAATGTGACGCTGGTCGATCGCGTCGAGGATGGCCAACTGGAGACGTTTCTTTCGGCGGCCGACGTCTGGATCATTCCCTATCGCAAGAACGTCGCCGGCGTATCGGTGCCCAGCCGGTTCTACAATCTGCTGGCGATCGGCCGTCCGGTGATTCTGGTTTCCGAAGCGGATGCCGAAGCGGCGCTGACGGTCATCGAGCACGATGTCGGTTGGGTCGTCGAGCCCGGCAGGGCGGACGAACTGGCGAAAACCGTCGGCTATGCCGCTGACGCAAGGGATTCGCAGCGGGCCGGGCGCGCGGCCGACATCGCGGGGCGATTCGATTTCGATGCAGCGATGGCCGGCTATTGCAGCCTGATCCGCGAGCTCCTGCAGAAGAAGCCGGATTAGCCGGACGTCGGCAGCGGGCGTGAGAAGCGGCGCATCAGGAGCGCCGTGGCGATGCTGCCGACGACCAGGAACAGGATGGCGATGGCGGTCGACGAGGTCATGGCCGAGCCGATCGCCAAAGCGGCAAGTAGAATGTTGAGCGCAAAGACTTCACCCACCACACGCGATACGGAAAATCCGTTGTCGGTGGCGCGCTGGTAGAAATGGCTGCGGTGCGCGGCCCAGAACGGCTCGCGCCTCGCCATCCGCCGAAACAGCGTGACGGTCGCGTCGGCGAGATAATACAGCGGCAACAGCAGGGCGGCCGCGATCTGCTGATGCCAGGCGAGTTGCAGCAGGCACCAGCCGGCCAACAGGCCGATCGGCAGGCTGCCGACATCGCCAAGGAAGATTTTCGCCACCGGCCGGTTGAACGGTGCAAAACCGAGCATCGCGCCGAACAGCGCCGCAGCCGTCACTGTTACGGGCACCGGAAGTTCGGCCAGCCAGCCGAGCAGGACGAGCGCGCCGGTGACGGGCACGATCTCGGCGACCGTCATCAGGTCGAGCCCGTCCATGAAGTTGACGAGATTCACGAACCACAGACCTGCTATGACCAGCAAGCCGCGCTCCAGCCACAGCGGGCAGGCCGGAACGATCCGCAGGCTTTCGGGCGCAACAACGATCACGGCCAAGACCGCGGCTCCCTGCAGCAGCAGCCGCGGTCCGACCGGAATGGTCTTGACGTCGTCGACAAAACCGACCGCTGCAATGAACACCGTGGCGACAAAGACAGCGACGGGAATTTTCATCTCGGCCATGCCGGCGAGTGCGATGACGGTTGCGGCCGCGATCAGCGCGGCCGCGATCACCGCGATGCCGGCGCCCTGCGGCGTCGGAATCCGGTGCGAGGAACGCGCGTTCGGCCTTGCCAGCGCTATCCGCATCAGCAGCGGCCGGATCGCCCATGTCAGCACGCCCGACAGCAGCGCCGCCAGCACCGCGGCGGTCAACGACAGCAGGAGGTGCGAACTGGCCATTCGATCCGCGTGGAAAGTTGCTTCAGGGAGTAATTATTTGGGAACTGCGATCGGCGCCGTGCCCTGCGCGGCCTTCTCGGCGCTCAGGATCCAGACCAGCCCGCCGACCAGGCCGACGATGAACGACACGGCGCCAAAGAGCAGGGAGATGTTGACGCCTTCGCTCGCCATCAGGCCGGCATATCCGAACGCCAGCCCCATGGTGGCCTCGCGGAGGCCCCAGCCGGCGATCGAGATCGGCAGCATGGTGATCAGCATGACCGGTGGAACGAGCTGGAAGACCTGGCTGAACAGCACCGGAGCTGCGATCGACTGCACCACGCACCAGGCGATGACGACGGCGAGCACATGCACCGATAGCGACAGCACAGCGACTTTCGGGCCGTGCGCGCGGCTGAACAGGACGCGGTTGGCGATGACGGAGCAGGCGTGGAAGTGGTGGGTGACCCACCAGTGCTTCAGCCACGGCCACGGCAGCCGGCCGAGCACAAGGAATCCGAGGCCGCCGGCGAGCGCCGCAAAATCGACCAGCAGCAAAGCCGACCTGCCATGCGGATCGGTGATCAGGCGATAGCTCCACGGCAGGCTCGCGATGACGACCACCGCGAGCGCGATCAGGCCGATGGCGCGATCGACGAAGATGGAATAGGTCGCGGCCCGCCAGCCGTGGCCGCTGCGCGCCACCAGCCACAGCCTGACCGCGTCACCGCCGATCGAGGAGGGCAGTGTCTGATTGAAGAAGGTTCCGATCACGTTGAAACGCATCGCCTGCCTCGCCGGCAGCGGCGCACCACATTCCGCGCTGATCTCGCGCCACCGCAGCACGCCGATGAATATCTGCAGAAACGTCACCGCAATCGCCACGCCGATCCAGCCCAGGCTGGACACGTCGATGCGTGCGAAGAGCGCGGCTAGATCAACCTTGCGTAGCGCGAAATACAGCAGCGCCGCCGAGATCAGTATCTTCAACGTCGAAAGCAGAATACGGCGCATCTCGCCCGTGCCGGGTTTGAGAAGGGGATGCAAAAGCAATGCAATTCCGGCGCCTTGGTATGGTTTTCGGGCCGATCTGGCAATAGCCGCCGCTATTCGGTTCGAAGCGAATTATGTCGTCTTGATTGCGCTACGGCCGGTATAGTCGGTGCGGTGAAGCATCAGCGGAATTTGTGAGCGGACAAATATTCGTCGACCGCTTTCTTGCAGCCCTTCCAGGCGCCGTAATCATCGATGAGGATGACCCCGCCTGTTACAAGCCGGGGGAAAAGAACTTCCAGTTCGGCGCGGGTTGATTTGTACCAGTCAGTATCCAGACGCAGCACCGCGATCTTGTCCGGTACCGAAGTCCGCAGCGTTTCGATCACGTCGCCCTTGACGAAGTTGATCCTTTCCGGGGAGAAGCCGGTCGAGGCGAGATTCTCCCTGACCTCCTCAATCGGCGCGTAGCACCATTTGTTGACGTCTTGCGTCTGATTCTTCTTCCAAAGTCTGGTCGCGTTGGCGCCATCCCAGGGCGAGACGTCATCTGCGCTCGGCTCCGTCATCCCGGCAAAGGTGTCGTAGAGCCACAAGCGCCGTGAAGCATCGTTGAGGCCGAGGAGCGTCAACGCCCCGAGCATGGAAGTGCCGCCGCGCCAGACGCCGCATTCGACGATATCGCCATCGATGCCGTGCTCGACGACATGGCGAACGGCCAGAAAATGAGCGTACAGGCGCTCGCGCGAAACCATCGTGAACGGCGCACACCGTTCAAGGTATCGGGTAAATTCGGGTTCGAGAAACGCACTGTCTTGACGGGCGATATCGAAGCCCATCTTGCCCATCATATTGCGGGCTATCATCACCAAGGTTGCAGCTTCCATGGATCCCATCTAGTTGAAGTTGGGCTTTAAATTTCGGCGCGACCATACCTCCCGCGGCCGGCCGGCGTAAAGGCGGATCGCGGCAGGGTGGGGAAATCGTTCAGCCGGAACAGGCCAGTCCGTTCCATCGGTTTTGGGTGAGAGATGTGGATCTGTACGGGTCTGCATCCGCCTGCAGGGGCGCCGAAACTGGGGCGGACCCGAAGTCCCCAGCGGCTTATTGCCTCAACCGGCACGGGAAATCTGCCCGGGCAAGATTGTCATTATGTCGCCACGTGTTACTAGGTGCTCGTCTCCTCGGCGGTAGAAGCAGATTTTCGAAGATGGAATCCATGTACCAACCCGACGCTTCCACGCGATGGAAACGCTATCGGTTGCTGCCCGTCATCATGACGCTGACCTGCGTATTTCTTTGGGCGTCAATGTTCGCGCGGCTCGCCGACAGAAACATCGGGATCGATAAGGACTGGCTGTTCCTTTACCTGTGCGGCATCGAAACCGTTCAACCGCAATTGCACGAACAGCAGGTCGATCTGGTCAGGAGGATCGTTGCGGCCTCGGGCGACGATCAGGTCGTCTACCGCGCCACCATGCGGGCAAACTACTGCAACAACTATCCGTTCACATCGCTGTCGATGTATCTGGCCGGGAAAGTGGCAGAACCGCGCTCGGCGCCAATGCGGCCGAGGATTTCCCATAGCTTCCTCACGCGCTCTCTCTTGTATGGAATTATCGTTTCGGGTGAACTGCTTGGGCATCATCACGCTCCTCGATGGTATTTGTCCTGGCCAAGGGTACGTTGCGAATCGCGATGTTCATGGCAGATCGGGCTTGGCAGCCGCCTTTGTATCTCACGATACCGCCGCCGGTGACGAACTGGTTTCTCTATCAGGCGAACACCCGTCGCCGCCGAGCGATGCTGGTAAACTGGCTTCAATGTCCTGAAGCTCGGCTTGCATTCCTGGCTCCACCCCGCCGGCCCATTCAGTGCGTTTTCAACCTTTGCCCGCTGTTTGTGCGCGTTGTTGTCCTTTGCAGCGTTCGCAATCAGGTGGTCGGGCCGGCCCGTCGCGCGCATATTGGATGCCGCTGCTGGTCGGCGGCATTCATCAGAGCACGGCCCTGATACTTCTGTTTGTCCTGATCTGCTGCGACATCGCTATCCGTCCGTGGATACTGGCGACGCGTCCGCCATTCTGCTGCCGATCGGCCTCAGTCTGGCGACTCATCTTTCTGCGCGATCGAATATTTGCAACTGTTCGGGGTCGCATTGTCGGATGTTGCGATCGTCAGTCGCGCTATCGCTTTGCCTGATCGCAGCTATCGCCATGTTGCGGCCGGTTCGGGCAGCGGTCCAAAAAGGGATGGAGGATCATCGAGGCGTGGCAGCGGCGCACGATCGAAGCCGTTGCCTTTGCCTTTTGCCGATGCACTGGTCATCTTTGCAATTTGGCTCGTGCTGATCCTTATCAGCTATCTGGCTTCGCGAAATGACAGCCTGGTATCGCCTGATCTATTTCTGGTCGGAGCTCTCGCCGCGCTACATCGGAATGTTCCAGTTATCCTTCATCGGCGGGCGTACTCTTATCCTCTCGATCATCATGCTGCAGGCGGACACGGCCGAAGACGGTTCAAATGGGTCACGGCATCGGCCACCGTCATCATGTTGGGCGATGGCGACAAGCCAGATGACGATCGAACGGACAGCGCTTTGCCGCGCAATTGCGCGTGGGCTCAAGGCTTACGACAAGATGGTCAGCGAGCGACGAAATGTATATGTCGGACAACGTCGCCGAACGATGCGGGACGAAACAGCTGGTACTATCTGCTGGTCCGCAACGCATCCTCGGAGACAGAAACCTCGCGACCTTTTTTGGCAAGCCACCTGAGATGGGATCATCCGGTTTTCTTCAAGACGCGAAGCGATCTTCCATGAACGAGAATCCAATTTCCGCCTTGTCGGTTATCGTTCCTGTCTTCAACGAGGCGGAATTGCTGCCCAGATTGCTGGAGGCGCTGACGACCGTGCTCACCGGCCTGCCGTATTCTTACGAGATCATCCTGGTCAACGACGGCAGCACCGATAATTCGCTCCCGGTCATGCGCGCCTTCGGCGCAACCCAACGGAGGTGAAGGTCGTCGATTTCCGCAGAAACTACGGCCAGACCGCCGCAATGATGGCGGCATCGATCAGCCTCCAGCGACGTCATCGTCCCGATCGACGCCGACCTGCAGAACGATCCGGCCGACATCCCGCGGCTGCTCGCCAAGCTGGACGAAGGCTATGACGTCGTCTCCGGCTGGCGGAAGGATCGAAAGGACGCGCCGATCCGGCGCAACTTGGTCAGCCGGGTCGCCAACAGGCTGATCTCTCGGGTGTCCGGCGTGAAACTGCACGACTACGGCTGCACGCTCAAAGGCCTATCGCCGCAGCGTCGTCAGCGGCATCCGGCTCTACGGCGAGATGCACCGCTTCATCCCATCTATGCGCAGTGGCAGGGCGCCCGCATCACCGAGACTCAGCGTGACGCATCATGCGCGTCGAATTCGGCAAGTCGAAATACGGCCTGGAGCGGATCTTCAAGGTGGTGCTCGATCTGATGGTCGTGGTGTTCCTGCGAAACTTCTTTGCCAAGCCGATCTACGTGTTCGGCGGCTTCGGAATAGCGTCGATGATTCTCGCCTTCTGTCACGATCATTCTCGCGCTCTGCTTACGAATCTTTCGTCGCATGTTTCGCTGATCCAGACGCCGCTGCCGCTGCTGTCGGCGATGACTGCTTCTGGTCGGCGTGATGAGCATCCTGATGGGGCTGCGTCGCTGAAATCCTGGTGCGCACCTATTACGAGTCGCAGGGCGCCCGCGCCTACCTCGTGCGGGAACTCATCAATTTCGGCGGCGGGCCGAGCTCGAAATACGGCGCCGAAATAGATGTGCGGGATCGCTGGATTTTGGGGGGCGGGCGACCAGGCGATCGTCACGGCCATGACGGATGCGCTGGCGCATCGCGGCCCCGACGGACGACGGCTACCACATCGACGAGGACAACCGCATTTTTCTCGGTCATCGCCGCCTTGCCATCATCGATATCGGCGGCGGCGCACAGCCGATGTGGAACGAGGATCAGACCGTCGGCGTCGTTTTCAACGGTGAAATCTACAATCACGTCGAACTGAGCGCGACTGCTGGAAGAGCCGGTCATCGCTTCCGTTCGGATCACTCGGATACCGAAGTCCTCGTCCATGGCTACGAGGAGTGGGGGACCGAGCTGCCGCTCCGCCTCAACGGCATGTTCGCTTTCGCGATCTAGGACAAGGCGCGGCCAGGCTTTTTCTGGCGCGCGACAGGTTCGGTGAGAAGCCGCTGTTTTTCAGCAAGGCACCGCGCTGCTTTGCGTTCGCGAGCGAGCTTTCGTCGTTGCGGTGCCATCCCCAGGTCGACACTACGCTTGACGTTCGTTCGCTTGCAGAAACTGTTCGGCTACGGTTTCTTCCCGGCGATCGCGGACGCCCTACAGGAATATCTCAAAGTTACCCGGCGGCCACTGGCTGCTGTTTGACCTGAAGTCCGATCAGGTCACCTTGCGGCGCTACTGGAAATTCTCGCTGCAGCCGGACGCATCCCTGCTCGGCGCGCAAAGACGACGATCTTGCCGACGAACTCGACGGCCTGCTGACGCAGGCGGTCAAGCGGCGACTGATCAGCGACGTGCCGATCGGATTGTTCCTGAGCGGCGGGATCAATTCCAGCGCGGTTCTCGCCGCGGCGACCCGTCTGATGGACCCGGCTCAGATCCGGACATTCACGGTCGGCTTCAACGAAGCGTCATTCGACGAAACGGAATATGCAAGGCGGGTAGCGGGGATTCTCGGCACCCAGCACGAGGTGCGCAAGCTCGATCTCGACCAGGCGCGCGACGTCTTTCCAAAACTCCTGAGCCAGATGAGCGAGCCGCTCGGCGACAGTTCGATCCTGCCGACATATCTGTTGAGCGAGTTCACGCGAAAGCATGTCACGGTCGCGCTGTCAGGAGACGGCGCCGATGAGCTGTTTGCAGGTTACGATCCATTCCACGCGCTCAAGCCGGCCGCGGCCTACAGCGCGCTGGTTCCCGGTCCGCTGCACGAGATCGTCCGCCGGCTGGCGTCGCGCCTGCCGGTTTCGACCCGGAACATGAGCCTGGATTTCAAGCTGAAAAGGACCCTCAACGGCTTGTCCTACAGTTCCAGGCTGTGGAATCCGGTCTGGCTCGGGCCGCTATCGCCTCCGGAGATCGGCAGGATCTTCGGCCAGGAGATCAAGGCCGAAGAGCTGTATGAGGAGGCGATCGAGCTCTGGGACGGCGCGCCTCAACTCGACCTCGTCGAGAAGACGATGGAGTTCTACACCACCTTCTATCTGCAGGACGAAATCCTGACCAAGGTCGATCGCGCATCGATGCTGAACTCGCTGGAAACGCGTGCGGTATTCCTCGACAACGACCTGGTCGAGTTCGCCAGCCGCTTACCGACCAGCTTCAAATATCGCAATGGAAAAGGCAAATACCTCCTGAAAAAAGTACTTTCCAGGCGCTTGCCGGCCGATATCGTCGATCGGCCCAAGAAGGGGTTTGGGATACCGCTGGCGCTGTGGCTGAGAGAGATACCCAAACAGATTCCCTTGAACGACGTCGCGGGGATTGATACCGGCGAGGTTGCCGAGTTGTGGCGCGCCCATCGGTCGGGGCAGGCCAATAATGCGATCGCGCTTTGGGTCTGGCTCAGTCTGCAGGCCGGCTTCAAGGTTCAACCGGGTATGGCGGCATGATTAGAAAAGCGATCGAGCGGGCGCTGGAACATCCGGCGATCTACAACATCAATCAGTTTTTCGGTCAGTCCACGGTCCGGCGCTATCGTACGCTGCTGGCGGAGGAGGTGCCGTGCGACGCCGAAACGTCGGTGCTCGATCTTGGTTGCGGCACGGGGGTAACGGCCGGGGTGGTCACCGGGCGCTATTCCGGCGTCGATATCAATCCTGACTACATCGACACCGCCCAGCGGCGATACCCGCACGCCAAATTTTTCACGATGGATTGCAGCAGGCTCGGTTTCCCGGACGCTTCGTTCGATCTTGCAACGACGATTGCAACGACGCATCATCTCACCGATGCCGAACTCGAATCCATGACGATCGAGGCCCTGCGCGTCGTCCGCCCAGGTGGTGCGTTTCACATCATCGATGCCATTCTTCCGCTCAACCGCCGCGCCTACGCAAAAGAGTTTTTCTTTCGAATGGATCGCGGCCGCTTTCCAAGACAGCTCGGCGAACTGACAGACGTGGTGTCGCGCCGCGCCGATGTTGTTCACCGGCGCGTCCTGAACGGCCCGCTGCACGACGTGGCCTATTTGCGGGTCGTGCCGCGCGGCATAAAGGCTGCCGGAGCAGGGGCGCCAGTGATGCCACGGGTATATGACCAGAAGTTCATCCAGTATGCGGCGACCTCATCCCGGTACGGCGCCTCGAGGGTGATCCCGGTCGTGCTGGCCGCGCTCGATGTCCGCAGCGTCCTCGATGTCGGTTGCGCCGGCGGCGGATGGCTCAGCGAATGGCAGCAGGCCGGAGTGACCGAAATGTTCGGCGTCGACGGCGCCTATGTCGACGCGGCGGACCTGGAAATCGAGCGTGAACGTTTCATGTCGGCGGATCTGGCTCGGCCGTTCGATCTCGGAAAGACCTTCGACCTGGTGCAGTCGCTCGAGGTGGCCGAGCATATCGACGAGACCGCTGCCGGTGTTTTCGTCGCGAACCTGGTGAAACACGCCGGGCGGTTTATCCTGTTTTCGGCGGCCGTGCCGGGGCAGGGCGGCGAACACCATGTCAACGAACAGCCCTACGATTATTGGCGCGCGCGTTTTGCCGAAAGCGGTTTCACCGCCTATGATTTCGTCCGGCCGCGCATCGCAGCCGATAACGGCATATCGTTCTGGTACCGCTACAACATCCTGCTGTTCGTTCGGGACGAGCATGCGGGTAACCTCGACCCGGCCGTCAAGGTAACCAGAATACCGGACGGCGAACCAATTCCGGATATCTCATCGGCCTGGTTCAGGCTGCGGAAGCGTATCGTCAAATCGCTCTCGGCAGAAAACCGCGACCGGCTTGCGAGGTTGAAGGCGCGCGTCGCCCCGACGGGCAGGTTCTAGAGGGGGCGATCGTGACGGACAGGTTTCCAAATGGATGAATCAGCGGGCTCGCCGGAGCGCTTCGGGTATGAGTGGGCGAAATACAATGAGCTTCGTCCCGATTACGAAGTCCAGTTCCGCAGATGGACACCGTTCTTCCAGCCGGACGACTGGCGCGGAAAAGCCGTGCTGGATGTGGGATGCGGCACCGGGCGAAATTCGTTCTGGCCGATGAAATATGGTGCTGCGAGCGCAATTGCGATCGACGTCGACGTCCAGTCGCTCGATGTCGCCCGCCGCAACCTGTCGCAATTTGCCGGCCGCGTCGGTGCTGCAGCGCAGCGCCTACGATATCGGATTCGAAAATCATTTCGATATCGCGTTCTCGATCGGCGTGATTTATCACCTGGAACATCCGCAGACGGCCATCGCGCAGATGGTGAGGGCGGTAAAGGATGAGCGGCGAGGTTCTGATCTGGGTTTACGGACTGGAAAACAACGAGTGGATCGTCCGTTATGCCGATCCGATCCGCAAGGCGTTGTTTTCCTGGCTCCCGATCGGGCTGGTGCATCATCTCTCGATCTATCCCGCTGCGGCGCTTTGGCTGGCGTTACGTCTTGGCTTCGGGCGCACGGAATATTTCGGCTTGATCAGGACGTTTTCGTTTCGCCATCTGAGATCGATCGTGTTCGACCAGATGCTGCCCAAGATCGCGCATTACTGGTCGCGCGCCACGGTCGAGAAAATGATGCAAGACGCCGGATCTGAAGAACGTCCGCTTGCAATGGGTGAACGAAATCTCATGGGCGGCGATCGGCACCAAGCAAGCTAGTTCCGGGTTCACGCTGGAGCCTCGTTCCGAATGATGACCGCTCTCGAAAAATCGGCCTACCGTGGCAGCCTGCTTGCGCTGCTCGCGGTGTCCGTATTGGTTCTGGCTGCTGGATTTATCGGCGAAAGGATCCATAGCAGCCGAAGCAACTGGAGAAGGCCGAAGGCTTCATTGCGGATTTGCAGTCGATGGCGACCGGCATTCCGCGAGCGACGGACGGTAGCGTTCTGCGACAGGGCCAGTTGTCGACGGGGTGGCTTGCTGATGTCGGAGCCTTGCCGACGCGCCTGCAGGCAGGCCGGCATCGTACGGAGCGGCGAGGATCAGCGCCCGCTCGGCCTTGTCCGGCGAAATCCCTGGTCGACGACTTTCCCGCTCGAGGCCAAAGACTCGCTGCTGTGGGCGCATCTTCCGAACATGCCCCAAGCGGTGTGTGAGCAGTTTGCGATTGCCGCGGCGAGACATCCCGATCAGGTCGCCTATATCAGCGCCTTTGGAAATCCAGCGGTGACTCCAGCCGTTCTGAATTTCAAATATATGTGCAGCCAGAACTTCAACAATTTCATTGTGTTCATGGTCGATCCGGCGATCGAGGTTCGCAGGCTGTCTGCCGACGTACAGAATGCGATAAGGAATATGCCGGCTGATCCGGCCCAGAGGGCGGCTTTCCCGGGTTCGGCCGCGCCATTCCAGATCCATGGCGGTATCAAGGATCTCGTCAAAAAGAGTGAGGAGGGCGGGCCCGCATTCATTCAAAATGACCGGGGCCGGCATCAGGGTCACGATCAACAACGTTCCATTTGCCGTCTGCAAGCTGGCGATGCGGCTGGGCCCGCAGATATTTGGCATGGATGCGTTCGAGACCGCGGAAGGAACGGCAGCACCGTCAGCCGTTGACGGACCCTGCGCCCGAGGCGCTGTGCACCGCGCTGAAGGGGCGCCTCGTCATGACGCGGAACCGGGCCGGCTGAGTTTGCGGAAGCCGAAACCGGGGCCGATCAGGCGGGAGCGGCGGGTATTGCGGCGCCCTCGGCAACGCAGGTAAAGAGGCCGACTGAATCAGCGAACTGCGGTCTCTCAGGGAAATACGATGCCGGATCAACCGATATTGGTCACCGGGGCCGCGGGTTTCATCGGCTTTCACGTCGCGCGGCGGCTGCTGGCCGAAGGCCGCGCCGTGGTCGGTCTCGACAATCTCAACGACTATTACGACCCGGCGCTGAAGAAGGCGCGGCTCGACATCCTGCGTGGGGAGCGCGGCTTTGCGTTCGAGCGGATCGATCTCGCCGACCGCGCGGCGACGGAACGCCTGTTTGCCGGGCACCGTTTTGCCAAAGTGGTGCATCTCGCGGCACAGGCCGGCGTGCGCTATTCGATCGACCATCCGCATGCCTATGTCGACGCCAATCTCGCGGGTTTCGTCAACGTGCTGGAAGGATGCCGGCACCATGGATGCGGCCATCTGGTTTATGCCTCGTCATCGTCGGTCTACGGCGCCAATACCAAGACTGCCGTTTTCGGTGGACGATAAGACCGACCATCCGGTGAGCCTCTACGCCGCCACGAAGAAGGCCAACGAGCTGATCGCGCATTCCTACAGCCATCTCTACCGTCTTCCTGTGACGGGGTTGCGATTCTTTACCATTTACGGCCCGTGGGGCCGGCCCGACATGGCAATGTTCATCTTTACCAAGGCCATCGTGGAGGGCACTCCGATACGCCTCTTTAACCATGGCAAGATGCGGCGCGATTTTACCTTTATCGAGGATGCGACCCGGGCCGTATTGCGACTGGTCGATCAGCCCGCCGCGCGATGACGGCGCCGGGGCGCCTGCGAAAGTTTACAATGTCGGCAATAATCATCCGGAAGAGCTGACCCATGTGGTAACCGTTCTGGAGCGGGAACTGGGCCGCACGGCGGTCAAGGAGATGTTGCCGATGCAGCCCGGAGACGTGACCGAGACCTTTGCCGACGTGACCGATCTGATGCGCGACACCGGCTTCAGGCCGCAGACCTCGATCGAGGATGGCCTCCGCGACTTTGTCGCCTGGTATCGGGACTATTACAGGGTTTGAGATGCTGATGAACCGACGAATTATTCCCCTGATCATGTGCGGCGGCGCGGGAACGCGGTTGTGGCCGGCCTCGCGCGAAGTCCATCCCAAGCAGTTCCTGTCCTTGTTCGGGGCGCGCTCGACGTTCCAGGACACGCTGCTGCGGGTTTCGGATGCGACGCTGTTCGAACGGCCCGTCATCATCACAAACAACGCCTATCGTTTCATGGTGCTCGAGCAACTGGCGGAGATCGGGCGGGAAGCCGACGTTCTGCTCGAGCCGATGCGGCGCGATTCCGGGCCAGCGATCGCGGCTGGTGCCGCGTTCGCCGAGACGCGCGACAAGGATGCGATCGTGCTGGCGTTGGCCGCCGACCATGTGGTGAGCGACACGCCGGCCTTCCTCGCCGCCTGCCGCGAAGGACTGGCCGCCGCCGAAGCCGGGCACATCGTGACATTCGGCGTGCAGCCAGAACGCGCGGCCACCGAATATGGCTACATCAATCCGGGCGAGGTCATTTCCGGCAAGGTCCGCGCGGTCGCCAAATTCGTCGAGAAGCCGGATCCGGCAACGGCGGCGGGTTACGTCGAGGCGGGCTATCTCTGGAACAGCGGCAACTTCATGTTCCGCGCCGCCGTCCTGACCGACGAATATCGCAAGGTCGATGCGGAAAGCGTCCAGGCCGTGAGCGATGCGGTGGCGAAGGCGGGCAACGATCTCGGCTTCGTCAAGCTCGACGAGGCTGCGTTCGGGTCGGCAAAGTCGATCTCGATCGATTACGCCGTGATGGAAAAAACCGCGCGCGCCGCGGTCGTGCCGGTCGCGTGCGGCTGGTCCGATGTCGGCTCCTGGCACGCGGTGTGGGAATTGTCCGGCAAGGACGGCGACGGCAACGCGGCGCGAGGTGCTGCGGTGTTCGAGGATTCGCGCAATTGCAACGTATCGACCGACCGCGCGCTGGTCGCGCTCGAAGGCGTCGACGATCTCGTCGTGGTCGCGACCCAGGACGCCGTGCTGGTTTCCAGGCAACAGGATGCCAACGGGCTGAAGCGGCTGGTCGCGAAACTGAAGAGCGTGGCGCCGCAGGTGACCGAGGATCACATCAGGGTGCATCGTCCCTGGGGCTCCTATCAATCGGTCGACAATGGCGACCGTCACCAGGTCAAGCGCATCATCGTCAAGCCGGGCGGCCGGCTCTCGCTGCAGAAGCATCACCATCGCTCCGAGCACTGGATCGTGGTGCGCGGAACGGCGCAGGTCACCGTCAACGAACTGGTCAAGACCGTGCACGAAAACGAGTCGATCTATATCCCGATCGGCGCGGTGCACCGGCTGGAGAATCCCGGCAAGATCCAGCTCGAGCTGATCGAGGTCCAGACCGGCAGCTATTTCGGCGAGGACGACATCATCCGCCTCGAGGATGATTACAAACGCAGCTGATGGAGCCGTAGTTCTACCCCTCCGCGGCTGTAACTGTTTGAATCAAAACGTGTCTAAAAACGGTCGATCGCGTTCGCCACGTCTCTGACGGCGTGCTAGAGAACCGCCGGGGAAGTTACCGGCGCAAAATCCGCCAAAATCTGTTTTGGGGTCGACACATCATGGGTACCAAAAGGTCCGCATCCGGCGCGAAAATCGATGCCGTCAGCGGCTTGCGCGTCGGCGTGGTCGGCGCGGGCGTGATGGGGAGCAACCATGCCCGCGTGCTGGCCGGTCTGCCCGGGGTGACGCTGGTCGGCATCGTCGATCCGTTGCCCGAACACCGCGCGCGCGCCACCGCGCTGGTCGGCTGCCGCGCGTTCGCCGAACTCGACGAACTGTTCGAGGAGGGCGTCGACGCCATCACCATCGCAGCTCCCACCCATCTGCATCACGAGATATCGCTCGCCTGCATCACGCGCAACATCCACATCCTGGTCGAGAAGCCGGTCGCCTCCACGGTGGAGGAGGGGCAGGACATCGTCAACGCGGCGCAAGCAGCGCCGGCGTGACGCTGATGGTCGGCCATGTCGAGCGTTTCAATCCGGCGGTCGCCGCGATCAAGCAGGCGATCTCGGGCGAGGATATTCTTTCGATCGGCATCACGCGCGTCGGGCCGTTTCCGCCGCGGATGTCCAATGTCGGCGTCGTGATCGATCTCGCCGTGCACGATATCGATTTGATCCGCTGGTTCACCGAATCAGATATCGTCGAGGTGCAGCCGCAGCTTTCCAGCGCGGTCGCCGAGCGCGAGGATATCGCGCTGCTGCAGTTCCGCACCGCCTCCGGCGTGCTCGCCCATATCAACACCAACTGGCTGACGCCGTTCAAGGCGCGCAGCGTCACGGTCGCGACCCGCGGCAAATATGTGATGGGCGATCTGTTGACGCGCCAGGTCACCGAGTGCTTCGGCTTCAAGCCCGACGGCAGCTATTCGATGCGGCATCTGCCGGTCGGCCATGACGAACCGCTGCGCGCCGAACTGATCGCATTTCTCGATGCCGTCCGCACCGGCAATGTGCCGGCGGTTACCGGCGACGAGGGCGTCGCCAGTCTCGAAATCGCGATCCGCTGCCTCGAGCAGCCCGCCAAGCCCGCGGCCTCTGCCGCCCGCAAGGGGCCGCGCCGCATCGCCGGCTGAACTTCTCGAAATCCGAATCCAGCAAGGCCACATGAACCAGCATATGCGTCGCAGAACCCGTTCCCTTCTATGACCTCGGCTCGCAGCGCCGGCGGCTCGGCACGTCGATCGACGAGGCGCTCGCGCGCGTGACCAGCCATTGCCTCTTCATCAATGGTCCGGAAGTGCTCGAGCTGGAGAAGGCGCTGGCGGAATTCTGCGGCGCCAAACATGTCGTGAGCTGTGCGAGCGGCACCGACGCGCTTCTGATGGTGCTGATGGCGAAAGAAGTCGGCCCCGGCGACGCCGTGCTGTGCCCGTCGTTCACGTTCTGCGCGACCGGCGAAGCGGTGGCGCTGACCGGTGCGACGCCGGTGTTCGTCGATGTCGACGCCGCCACCTACAACATGGATGCCGCTTCGCTGAAGCGTGGCATCGCGACCGCAAAACAGCGCGGCCTGAAGCCGCGTGCCGTGATCCCCGTCGACTTGTTCGGCCAGAGCGCCGACCACGATGCGATCGCCGAGGTCGCGCAGGCCGAAGGCCTGTTCGTGCTCGATGACGCCGCCCAAGGCTTTGGCGCGAGCTACAAGGGCCGCCGGATCGGCTCGCTCGGGCTTGCGACCGCGACCAGCTTCTTCCCGACAAAACCGCTCGGCTGCTTCGGCGATGGCGGCGCGATCTTCACCGATGACGACAAGCTGGCCGAGACGCTGCGCAGCATCCGCGTGCACGGCCAGGGTTCCGACAAATACGACAATGTGCGCCTCGGTCTGACCGGACGCCTCGACACCTTGCAGGCGGCGGTGCTGATCGAGAAGCTGAAGATCTTCGAGGACGAGATCGCGGCTCGCAACCGCGTGGCGGAGCGTTATTCGCGCGGCCTCGGCAATTTCGTGACGGTGCCGCGGCTCGCGTCCGGGTGCACCTCGATCTGGGCGCAGTACACCATCCGCCTGCCCGAGGGCACCGACCGCGACGGTTTCGCCGCGGCGCTGAAGGCGCAGGGCGTTCCGACGATGGTCTATTACACCAAATCGATGCATCAGCAGACCGCGTACAGGGCTTTCCCGGTGGCGGACGGCGGGCTGCCCGTGAGCGAAAAGCTCTCCGACGACGTCATCAGCCTGCCGATTCACGCCTATCTCGACGAGGCGGCGCAGGATCGCGTCATCGCGGCAGTGCGCGGCGCGCTTTCTGCATAAATCCTGCAAAGCGGCCCTCCGCTTTTCGGACAGGATGATGCCTGAACAGATAACTGCCTGATTTCACCGTCTGGCGAATATGCGCTAGAAGCATCGCATGCTCGGACGCATCTTCACTGTCGGCGGTTATACGCTGCTTTCACGACTGACCGGATTCGCGCGCGACATCATGCTCGCCGCGATTCTCGGCGCCGGCCCCGTCGCGGACGCGTTTTTCGTGGCGCTGCGGCTGCCCAATCATTTTCGCGCGATCTTCGCCGAGGGCGCCTTCAATGCCGCCTTCGTGCCGGCCTATGCGCATCTGCACGGCAAGGGCGAAGCCTCGGCAAAACTGTTCGCCGACCGCATCTTCACGCTGCTGTTCGCCGCCCAAATCGTTCTGCTCGTCGTCGCCTTGTGGTTCATGCCGGAGGTGATCGCCATCCTCGCGCCGGGGTTCAAGGACGATCCGGCGCGCGGCGAACTGGCGATTTCGCTGACGCGGATCACTTTTCCTTATCTGCTGCTGATCACGCTGGTGACGCTGTATGGCGGCATGCTCAACGTGATGCATCGCTTCGCCAGCTGCCGCCGCGGCGCCGATCTTTCTCAATCTGTCGATGATGGCGACGTTGGCGCTGGCCGCGTTCTTTCCGGGCGCGGGCTACGCCGCCGCATGGGGCGTCCTGCTCGCCGGCATCCTCGAATTCCTGCTGCTGGCGGGCGACGCGGCCAGGACCGGCATCCTGCCGAAATTCGCGGCGATCAAGTTCGATGACGACGTGCGCGCGTTCTTCCGCGCGCTGGGCCCTGCGACCATCGGCTCGATGGGAACGCAGATCGCGCTGTTCGCCGACACCATCATCGCGACCTTTCTGCCGGCGGGCGCGCTGTCGGCGCTGTATTACGCCGACCGCCTCAACCAGTTGCCGATCGGCGTGATCGGGATCGCGATCGGCACCGTGCTGCTGCCGGAAATGTCGCGGCGGATTACCGCAAACGATGTCGCTGGCGCCTCGGCCGCGCAGCGGCGGGCGTTTGAATTCTCGCTGTTGTTTTCCGTACCGTTCGTCGCCGCGTTCCTGACCGTGCCTGACGTCATCATGCGCGCGATGTTCGCGCGCGGCGCGTTCTCGAAGGCGGATGCCGCAGCCGCGGGCGCCACGCTGGCCGCCTATGCGATCGGCCTCGTTCCGTTCGTGACCATCCGCAGCGCGGTCGCGACCTTCTACGCCCGTCAGGACACCGCGACGCCGGTCAAGGCGGCGCTGACCGGCGTTGCCGTCAACGTCGCGCTGAAGGTCGCGTTGATGGGTGCGCTGGCGCAAATCGGCCTGGCGCTCGCCACCGCCGTCGGCGCGTGGGTCAATCTGTTGCTGGTGCTGTTCTTCGCGGTGCGGGCGGGCTACCTCGAACTCGACCGCGCCTGGATGACGTCGCTCGCCAAGTTTGCGGCGGCCGGCGTCCTGCTCGCCGCCGCGCTGTGGGGCACCGCGCGATTCGCCGGCATGTATTTCGCGCAGATGCACGCCTTCCGCGACGAGACCACATTGCTGCTGCTGATGGCGGCGGGTGCGTTCGCATATGGGGTCCTGATCCTGCTGCTGTTTGGCAGGGGATGGCTATTCTCGCTGATGCGCGAACGAAAGTCGTAAGTAATTGTAAATAAAAGGAAATTCCTGCAAGCCGCGTGTGTGGCAGCATTCGGGCATTTTTGCAACAAGTGCTCAAAAAGCGTCATATGCGGCCGATCGGCGCATGATCGCCATAGCAACTCAGAGATAGGTTGATCCCATGATTTCAACTGAACGGTTTTTTAGAGAGGGGCTTCCATGCGGGTATCAGCCTTCAAGGCCATCGCGGCTTCGGCGCTGGCCGTCATTCGCCACGACTTCTCTGGCATCAGCAGCGGACATGGCTCCGAGCTACACCAAGGCGCCGCCCAGGGTCGCTGCCGTTTACGACTGGACGGGTTTTTACATCGGCGGTAACGCCGGCTACAGCTGGGGACGCTCGCGCACCGATGCCAGCTTCTTCAACAACACGACCAACGTGCTGCTGGCCACCGGCACGACGGCGTTTGATATGAACGGCTGGGTGGCCGGCGGTCAGCTCGGTTACAACTGGCAAAGCGCGAAGTTGGGTGTTCGGCCTCGAAGGCGATGTTCAGGCTACCGGACAAAAAGGGCAGTGGGGCGTTCGTCTGCGCCGGTCCGGTCTGTAGCGCTGCGAATACCGCGATCGCGCCGCTTACTCTTGCCCCGGTGAATGTTGCGTTTTCGCAAAAGCTTGAATGGTTTTCGACCATTCGCGGCCGCGTCGGCTACACGTTCGCACCTACTGTGCTCGGCTATGTCACCGGCGGTGCCGCTATCGGTGGGATCAATACCAACGGTGTGATCACCGGATTCGCCGCCAACGGCCTTGCGAGCGCCGATCGCCTTCAGCGGCAGCGATACCAGGGTGGGTTGGACGGTCGGCGCCGGCGTGGAAGCCAGCCTCGGCGGCAACTGGACCGGCAAGATCGAATATCTCTACATGGATTTCGGCAAGGACAATACCAGCGGAACATTGCTCCTCAATGCGCCGCCGATCCGTGTCGATCTCGCTTCCAAGGTTACCGACAATATCCTGCGCGTCGGCGTAAACTACAGATTCGGTCGGCCCGGGGATCGCGAAGTATTGATCTCGGCGTTATTCTTCCTCCCGCAAAATCAAAAGCCCCGGCATCGTCCGGGGTTTTTTTGTGTGCAGGCGCGAAAAGGGACGCACCGGGTGGCGTGGTTCGGCCGGCCGAAAGCGGTTTGCGCTGGGGCGCGAACCGCTGCAATATGGAACGGTTCTAGAGCATGCCCCGGAAAAGTGGGGTCCGGTTTTCCGAAAAGGCCATGCTCAAACAAAAAAAGACGGGGCGGATGCCGGTTCCAAGAGGCGTCATCGTGCTCCCTGACAATTGGA
Organism: uncultured Alphaproteobacteria bacterium; assembly: GCA_963742935.1. Lineage (GTDB taxonomy): Bacteria > Pseudomonadota > Alphaproteobacteria > Rhizobiales > Xanthobacteraceae > Bradyrhizobium. The sequence continues at coordinate 146,879 of CAVUOI010000020.1, forward strand.
GATACGATGGCAGCTCCCATCAAGTTCGGCGTCGGTCAAAGCGTCCTCCGTAAGGAAGACGACGCGCTCATTCGCGGCAAAGGCCGCTATACCGACGATCATTCGCCGCAGCCCGCGCTGCACGCGCTGATGCTGCGCTCGCCGCATGCGCATGCGAAGTTCATCATCAACGCCGCCAAGGCCCGCGGGATGCCGGGCGTGTCGCTGATTTTGACCGCAGCCGAAGTCGGCGATCTCGGCGATCTGCCGTGCCTGTTCAACCTGGAGACCGATCCCTTCACCGGCCCGCCATACCCGATCCTCGCCAAGGACGAGGTGCGCCATGTCGGCGACGCCGTGGCCTTCGTGGTCGCCGATACCATCGATCAGGCGCGCGACGCGATCGAAGCGATCGACGTCAAATGGACGCCGCTGCCCGCGGTTGCCGGCCTCGCCAACGCGGTGAAGCCGGGTGCGCCGCTGGTCTGGGCCGACAAGCCCGGCAATGTGCTGTTCGACGTGCCGATCGGCGACAAGAAAGCCGTTGAGGCCGTCTTCGCCAAGGCGCATGCGGTCGCCGAGATCACGATCGTCAACCCGCGCGTCATCACCAACTTCATGGAGACGCGCGCCGCGGTCGCAGAATACGACGCCAAGCGCGATCATTTGACCCTGACCATCGGCAGCCAGGGCAGCCATCGTCTGCGCGAAATCCTGTGCGGCATGGTGCTGAAGATGCCGATGGAAAAGATGCGGGTGATCTGCCCCGACGTCGGCGGCGGCTTCGGCACCAAACTGTTTCCCTATCGCGAATACGCGCTGATTTCGGTGGCCGCGAAAAAACTGCGCAAGACCATCAAATGGACCGCCGATCGTTCCGACCACTTCATGGGCGATGCGCAGGGCCGCGACAACGTCACGACCGCGAAGATGGCGCTGGCCGAGGACGGCAAGTTCTTAGGCATGGACGTCGACCTGATGGGCGACATGGGCGCCTATCTCTCGACCTTCGGGCCCTACATTCCGCACGGCGGCGCCGGCATGCTGCCGGGGCTCTACGATATCCAGGCCTTCCACTGCCGCGTCCGCACCGTGTTCACCAACACGGTGCCGGTCGATGCCTATCGTGGCGCCGGGCGCCCTGAGGCGGCCTACGTGATCGAGCGGCTGGTTGATGCGGCCGCGCGAAAACTCGGCATGACGCCGGATGCGATCCGGCGCAAGAACTTCATTCCGCCGAAGGCGATGCCGTACACGACCGCGACCGGCAAGGTCTACGATTCCGGCGACTTCACCGCGCACATGAAGCGCGCGATGGAAGTCGGCAACTGGAAGGAGTTTCCCAAGCGCGCCAAGGCGGCGAAGAAGGCCGGCCTGGTGCGCGGCATCGGCATCGCCTGCTATGTCGAGGTGTGCGGCACCATGGGCGAGGAGACCGCCAACGTCGCGCTCGATCCCAATGGCGACATCTCGATCCTGATCGGCACCCAGTCGAGCGGGCAGGGCCACCAGACGGCTTACGCGCAACTGATCGCCGAGCAGTTCGGCGTGCCGCCGGAACGCGTCCATGTCCTGCAGGGCGATACCGACAAGATCGCCACCGGCCTCGGCACCGGCGGCTCGGCGTCGATCCCGACTGGCGGCGTCAGCGTCGAACGCGCCACCCGCGACCTCGGCGCCAAGCTGAAGGAAATCGCGGCCGAGGCGCTGGAGACCAGCGCCGGCGACCTCGAGATCAGCAACGGCCTCGTGCGCATCGCCGGCACCGACCGCTCGATCAGCTTTGCGGATCTGGCAAAACGCCCGGGTGTCGATCCCGCGAAGCTGAATGCGAGCGCAACCTTCGCGCAAGCCGACGGCACCTATCCGAACGGCACGCATCTGGCTGAAGTCGAGATCGATCCGGCGACTGGCATCATCAAGATCGCCAACTACGTCATCGTCGACGATTTCGGCGTAACGCTCAATCCGCTGCTGCTCGCCGGCCAGGTGCATGGAGGGGCGATGCAGGGGATCGGTCAGGCCTTGATGGAGCAGGCGGTCTACAGCGCCACCGACGGGCAACTCGTTACCGGCACCTTCATGGACTATGCGATGCCGCGTGCGGCCGACGGCCCGTCATTCCACTTCGAGACCCACAACGTGCCGTGCACGACCAATCCGCTCGGCGTCAAAGGCGCGGGCGAGGCGGGCGCGATCGGCTCCTGTCCCGCCGTGGTCAACGCGATCGTCGAGGGCCTCTGGCGCGAGTACCAGATCGATCACATCGACATGCCGGCCACCGCCGAGCGCGTCTGGATCGCAATCCGGGAAGCGCAGAAGAGGCATAATCTTTGATATTTTGTCGCATGCGGAATGATGCGCCGCATGCGGTGTTGGCCAAACAGGCGGGCTCGCGACGGTCGCGGGCCCGCGCGCGTCATAGCCAAAAAAAGGGGTAGCCAATGAAGCGTGTCTTGGTGGTAGCAGGTATCTTGATGCTGAGCGTCGGTGCGGTCGTGGCCCAACAGGAAGTGGCCAATCAGACCCAGACGACGATGAAGGCGACCGGACGGGCGATGGGGGGGCTCGCTCCCATGATCAAGGGCGAAAAGCCCTATGATCAGGCCGTCGTCAATGCGTCGTTGACGCAACTGGAAGAGACCGCAAAGAAGTTGCCGGCGATGTTTCCGGACAGCATCAAGGGCCTGAAGATCGAAGGCGACTACTCTTCGTCGCCGAAGGTCTGGGAAGACAAGGCCGGCTTCGCCGCCAAGATCGAGAGCTTCGCCAAGGTCGTGGCAGAGGCCAAGGGAAAGATCACGGATCTCGATTCGCTGAAGGCCACGATGCCCGCCATCGGCAAGGAATGCAGCGGCTGCCACGAGACGTTCCGTCTGAAGAACGGCTAGTTTGAATCGGATGCGCGCACAGCGGGCGGATGCACGAAGCGTCCGCCCGCTTTTTATGATCCGCAGCCAGAGAACTTTGCAGGCGCGTCAGCGTTCAAGAATGCGTGCAAGCCGGTGACGAAAAGGTTGGCCATGCTGGCCAGGTGAGACGCCAGACAACGGATCGGCGAATGCTGCGAAGAATTTTCCTTGGACTGATATTGGTCGGCGCGGTGGGTTTTGGCATCTACTGGTGGCTGACGACTCCAGCCGTTGTCGCCGCAAGTTTGCTGCCGCCACGCACGCCGAACCCCGCCAATGGTCTCGCCGTGTTCAATGCCGGCGGCTGTTCTTCCTGCCACGCCGTTCCCAACCAGCCCGACCGGCTGAAGCTTGGCGGCGGGCTTGCGATGCCGTCGCCGTTCGGGACGTTCTACGCCCCGAACATCTCGCCTGATCCGGCCGACGGCATCGGCCGCTGGAGCGAAGCGAACTTCGTGACGGCCGTGCTCAAGGGCACGTCGCCGGATGGCGCGCATTATTTCCCGGCGTTTCCCTATGCGTCCTACCAGCACGCCACTGTCGATGATTTGCGCGATCTCTTCGCCTATCTGAAGACGCTCGCGCCGGTGGCCGGCAAGACGCGTGACCACGACCTGCCGTTTCCATTCAACATTCGCCGCAACGTCGGCATCTGGAAATGGCTGTTCATGGACGGCAAGCCTTACATTGCGGACGCATCGCGTTCGCCGTCGTGGAATCGCGGCGCCTATCTCGTCAACGGTCTCGGCCATTGCGCGGAGTGCCACAGTCCGCGCAATTTCCTCGGCGGCATCGTCGCGGCGCAGCGCTTCGCGGGTGGGCCCAATCCGGAGGGCGAGGGCTGGGTGCCCAACATCACGCAGAAGCGGCTGGGCGACTGGAGCGCAAAGGATATCGCCTATTTCCTCGAGAGCGGGCAAACGCCCGACGGCGACACCGCCGGTGGATCGATGGCCCGCGTCATCCGCAACACCTCGCAATTGTCGCCGGAGGACCGCGCGGCGATGGCGGAATATCTGAAGTCGCTGCCGCCGGTCGAGGGGCCGCCGCGGCCGAAGAAGAAGGAAGGCAAAGAAAGCTAGTTTCTGATGGATCGCGCGCGGCCGCGCACGATCAGGGCGTCAGGGCTGCGGTAACCGGGTCGCGCCTTTCCGGCAGCAGGACAACGGGCACGATCATCAACGGCCTGCGCGGCATCGGCGATGCCGTCGCTGCGGTCTTGGTCCGTTTCGGATCCGCCGCCCGCCTCGACGCCGTGACGTCGGTCAGCGGGCGATCGACGGCGCCCATCCGGTACGGCACGACTCCGCGATCGAAATAGGCGGCGGCGAAGCGCGGATAGTACTGGATCCCGAGATTATAGCTGGCGAAGGCCGGCACACGTTCAAGGCGGCCGACCGGCGGGGCAGGCTCCTTCGCGGCGGACGCTACGGCAGCCATCGCGCCTGCGGAGCCGGTGGTGACGTCAGCCTCGGGCCGGGCGCGCGGCTCTTCCTGCGCTAGCGCAGCCGGGTGCACCGCTGCAACCTCCAAAATGCCGCCGGCGGTAAGGCCGGCGACCATTTCCGCGGCGCCGGGCGCCTTGGAAAACAGCCCGAACACGGTGTAACCGCCCACCAGCACGGCCAAAATCACGCTTGCCGCCATGGTGTTGGAGGCGACCTTGCGCACGGTTTCGTAGGTGCGCGTCGACTGGGTGGCCGGTGGCTGCAGCGCGATGGCGAGCAGATGGTCGTATGTCGCGCGCTGGTCGGGGTCGGTCAGGATGTCATAGGCGCGCATCAGCTCCCTGAACCGCAGCGCAGCATCGGGATTGTCGGGGTTGATGTCGGGATGCGTGGCCTTGGCGGCCTTGCGGAACGCGGTCCGCAATTCCTCAGCGTCGTCGCTCGGAAGCGCGCCGAGCATATCGTACAGCGTCCCCATCGGTGGTACTCGCGACTATTTCCTCCTCGGAAATCCTCCGCCGCGGAGCTTCCGATTGACGACGCCCTAGCTAATCAAAAATATCTGGGCGGTAGAATGATGCTGATATGGCAAAAGCGTGCAGAACGGACGCCAAATCGGACACTATGGTTAATTGCCGTTAGGGACTTCTGCCGGCGGGGTGATTTCGCCGCCGGCTCGGCGGGCTATGCCCGACCTCGGGTGCCGGCCTAAAGCCTTGCAATTCCAAGGTCGTCGGCGACCTGGTCCAGGCCGCGCCGCAGCGCGGGGGCCATCGGAATGCCGAGGCTGGTCCGTTTGAGCCGCGTTTCATGGCTGCGTTCGCCGGGCACCCAGATGCGGTCGACGCCGGGCATCCGCTGGCTGTTGCGGAAGTCGCGGACCAGCGCATCGACGCTTCGCTTGAAGGTGGCGACGTCGCCGAAGGCTGCGATGTTGATCGCGGCGATCGCCTGTCCGGTATTGGTGACGCTGTCGTCGTCGTGGTTGAAGTCGATCGACGTCGCGGCCCATCGCGGCGCCGCCGAGCGTGCCCGCGAGCAGGCCGATGATCATCGCAAGGCCGTAGCCTTTGTAACCGGCCTCCATGCCGCCGAGCGGCAGCAGCATGCCTTCGTCGGCGCGCTTCGGATCGGTCAGCGGCTTGCCTTCGCGGTCGATCATCCAGCCCTCCGGCATGGTCTCGCCGCGCTGCGCCTTGGTCTTCACCTTGCCGTAGGCGGCGACCGTCGTCGCCATGTCGAGCACGAACAGGGTTTTCCTCGCCGGCCGGTATCGCGGCCGCGATCGGATTGGTCGACAGCAGCATGTCGAGGCCGCCCCAGGGCGGCAGATGGTTGGCGTTGCCGACCGCGAAATACAGCCCGATCATGTCATGGGCGAGCGGCATCGTGGCGTAGAGCGAGGCGGGGCCGGCATGGTTGGAGAATTGCGAGTTGACCCAGCCGATGCCGGTGATGCGCGCCTTTTCGACCGCCATCTCGGCCGCGCGTTTCATGACGAGGTGGCCCATGCCGTTGTCGCCGTTCAGCACGGCGGTGGCGGCATGCTCGTGCACCACGTGAATGTTCGGCCGGACATTGAAGCCGCCGGCCTTGATGCGCCTGACATATTGCGGCAAGCGGCTGACGCCGTGGCCGTCCGAACCCTGCAGGTCGGCCGCCGCCATCAGGGTCCGCGACCGTCTCCGCATCGGCGTCCGGCAAGCCCACCGCGATGAGCGCTTGCCGAATGAAATCCTTCAGCCGCGCAGAACTGACTATTATTTCGGACAAGACGGGCGCTCCCTGGGGCCGGCGGGCGTGGCCGCGGCGGGCGAGGTCGATGACGGGGCAGGCGGGGGCCGCCGTGCTAACCCGTGCCGAACGCCTTGAAGGTGATGATGGTGTGGGTGTCCTGGATGCCCGGAATCACCTGCACCTTCTCGTTGACGAAATGGCCGATGTCGGTGTCGTTGTCGACGTAGAATTTGACCAGCAGATCGTAATCGCCGGCGGTGGAATAGATCTCCGAGGCGATCTCCGCCTCCGCGAGCGCATTGGCGACGGCGTAGGACTGACCGAGCTTGCATTTGAACTGGACGAAGAAGGGAACCATCGCTGTCGTCTCCGAAAAAGTTGGCCCCAATAGGCCAAAAACGACGCCCCATGGCAAGCCAGCTTGCCGCCCATGGCGGGGCAAGCTAGGACAAACGATGGCCCTCAACCCGGCATTTTCACGAGGCTTTTGATGACGACGCCGATCGCGCTGACCATCGCCGGCTCGGATTCCTCAGGAGGAGCCGGCATCCAGGCCGACCTCAAGACGTTTGCCGCCCTCGGCGTCTACGGCGCCTCCGTGATCACGGCGCTGACCGCGCAGAACACCCAAGGCGTCAGCGGCATCCATCAGGTGCCGGCGGAATTCGTCACCGCGCAGATCGACGCGGTGTTTTCCGACCTGGCGGTGGGAGCGGTGAAGATCGGCATGGTCGCGCATCCGCCGGTGATGGACGCCATCGTCGCCGGGCTCAAGCGCTGGTCGCCGAAGCATGTCGTGCTCGATCCCGTGATGGTGGCAACCTCGGGTGACCGGCTGTTGGCGGCTGAGGCCGTCGACGCGCTGCGAACAAAACTCATTCCGCTGGCGTCGGTGATCACGCCCAATTTGCCGGAAGCCGCCGATCTGCTCGGAGAGGCGGTGGCGGCGGACGAAGCCACCGTCGAACAGCAGGGCCGGCGATTGCTGAGCGCTCGGCTGCAAGACGGTGCTGATCAAGGGCGGCCACGGCGCGGGCGCCGAGAGCATCGACTATCTGGTCGATGCTTCCGGCGTCACCGCGCTCGCCGCGCCGCGCGTCGCCACCAAAAATACCCACGGCACCGGCTGCTCGCTCTCCTCGGCGATTGCCGCGGGGCTCGCAAAGGGCGAGGGCATGGAGAACGCCGTGCGCAATGCGAAGGCCTGGGTCAGCGCAGCGATCGCGGCGGCGGATCGCTTCAGCGTCGGGCAGGGCCACGGGCCGGTCCATCATTTTCATAAATTTTACTAGGGCGTGGACCCATTAGCGCGCAGCCAATGCGGATTGATGCGAGCTTGATGAACGCTAGATAGTTGGCAGAGTTTGCCGTGTCGGGTCGCGGACACGATCATCTGCACTGCCATATCATGAGCCGCTAATTCTCTGAAACTTCCGCTTTCGGCAGCGCAAAGCAGCCATCCAAGCCTGTTAAAGAGGTGGCAGTTGGACGTCTCGATTGAGCACGTGCGCGGGACATCGACGATCAGCAAATGCGAGCGCGTCAACGCGCGAGATTCTTGTCATCATCGTCGCTCCTGACAGTCTTTCGTCATATCAGTGGTCTAAGCCGCGATGGCGCGCTCGGTGGACCGCAGTCTGCAGGGCTTCCCGCCCGGCGGATGGCGAGGCCCGCCGTCCAGGTCGCACAGGGCTTCCAAGATGGCGTCGATGCTGACCGGCGCCTTTAGACCTGCCGGAGCGCGCAGTGCCGGGCAAGACGCGATCGCCGATGCATCGGAGGCCCAGGAAGCCAGGATCGCTCGCTTCTCGGCCAGCGTCAGGTCCGGATGCGCTACCACGTCCTTGGGATGTTCGAAGACGGTGCCCGGGTGCAGCAGCGCCTGGAAGTCAAATACGTTGTCGTTGATGGCGGTCGTCGGCCGCATGGTATCCTCCATTCAAGACGAGTGGGGCGGCAGCCCGAGACAACAATTCCGGGCCGCCGCAGGGTGTTCGCTCAGGCCGCCTTGGACTCGATCTGATGCACGTTGGCCGGCTGCGCGCCATTGATGGCGATCCGCCGCGGCTTCATGGCTTCTGGGATTTCCCGGACCAGTTCGATCTTGAGCAGGCCGTTGTCGAAGGCTGCATCCTTGACCTGAACGTAGTCGGCCAGGTTGAACTGCCGCTTGAAGTGGCGGGTCGAGATGCCGCGATACAGGAACTCGCGCTCGGTTTTCTCGGTCTTGCCGCCTTCGATGGTGACGACGTTCTGCTCTGCAGTGATCGAGATTTCATCGGGCGAGAAGCCCGCAACCGCCAGCGTGATCTGGTAACGGTCTTCCGCGAGGCGTTCGATGTTGTAGGGCGGGTAGCCTTCCTCGGCGCCGCGCTGGGCGGTCTCGGCGAGGTCGAAAAGACGATCGAAACCGATGGTCGACCGGAACAGGGGAGCGAAGTCATAAGTGCGCATAGCCAGATCCTCCTAGGAGCAAAATGGTTAATAGCGGCACCGGACACGACCGGTGCCCGTCTCAGGTCTCCCGGACCCATCAGGCGCCCGGGAGCCACCTTGCGGTGGCGACTTGGAAAATAAAAAAACCGGATTTTGGTTTCAAGAGGGGGTCCGAAAATTTTTCCATCCTCTTCTGACAGCCGGCTGCGGTCGCCCCAGGCGCTAGAAATCGTGTCCTCCCGGCAGTGGCGCCATGCTACATTTTCCCTGCGGCGCTCGCGGCGGCCTCTCTGAGGGACTAACTTATGCCCACTCCACCCGGGAAGGATTCGGTATCGGCCCCTACCGCAGCCACCGATGCCACTAGGCAGGAGCTACCGTACCGGTTGCGGCAACAGTCCTTGCTTGGAGAGTTCGGTCGGTCTGCAATGCAGACCCGGGACATTGGACAAATCCTGCAACGCGCAACCGAACTCTGCGCCCAAGGCCTCGAAACATCCTTGGCCAAGGTGCTTGAGTATATGCCTGACGACAGGCGGCTGCTGGTCCGTGCCGGCGTCGGCTGGGCACCGGGAACGATCGGTCAGGTGTCGCTCGGGATTGATATGGAATCTCCCGCCGGCTACGCGTTCCAGACCGGCCAAATGGTGATTTCAAATCATCTTCAGGAAGAAACACGCTTTCGCACGCCCAAGCTGCTGTCGGATCACGGGATCAAGCGGGCGATCAACGTCCTGATCGCGAGAGGCGGCGAGGGAAATCTGCCCTTCGGTGTCCTGGAGGTCGACAGTGCCGACCCCGGCCAGTTCGATGCTGCGGATGCCGACTTCCTTGCCGGCTTCGCTGGTTTGCTCGGTATTGCCATCGAGCGGCAACATGCCGACGCGGACCTCAAGGAAGCACTCGACCACCAGGCCATGCTGACGCGCGAGATGAGCCACCGCGTCAAGAACAGCCTGGCGTCGGTCGTGGGTCTGCTCCGCGTGCAGGGGCGCAACGCGGAGTCGGAAGATGTCCGAAATGCCCTGAAAGACGCGGCTTCGCGCATCACCACGATTGCCCAGGTCCACGACCACTTATGGCGCAGCAACAAGATCGGCTTTGTAGACATCGCCGACTTTGCGGGCGAGCTTTGCCGGAAGCTGCAGGAAACCGTGGCGCACAAGATAAGCTGCGCTTTCGATCCTCTGATGATTTCCGCCGACAAGGCGATTCCGCTGGGCCTTCTGATCAATGAGATTGTGACGAATTCCGCGAAGCATGCTTACCCCGACGGGTCCGGCGAAATCCGCGTTTCGGGCGAACGGCGCGGCAGCGACTTGCGGGTGGAGGTATCAGATCAGGGTATCGGTCTGCCGACTGACTTCGATATCGACCAGCCACGGGCGAGTCTCGGCTTCAAAGTGATTAAAAGCCTGATCGCCCAACTTGAGGGACGCATTGCAGTGACGTCCAACACGCCAAAAGGCGTCATGATCCAGCTTGACGTGCCCTTGGACGAGAACACGGGCTGAGCCGCGCCGGCGGCCGGGGTTATTCAAATATAGGTTGTGGTCAAGGGAACTCCCTAGTGGATCGCGCCGTTGTGCCCATGATCCCCGAGCGAAGCGGGATCGGCTATCAGCCACAGTCAGCAGCCTCACATGAACAACTCTCTCACGTCCCTGGCCATATTCGGCCTTTTGGGAGCGGCGGTTATTGCCTTGCCGGGTTTTGCGCCTCAGGTGGCCGCGGCCGAGACCTCCGTGCTGGCGAAGTCGGACCGGCTTGAACTTCCGACTGTCGCTCGAAATTGTTCGCAGCAGGTCTGGCCCCGCTTCGATGCGCAGTGTCTGCACAGCGGCGAGGCGATGGTTCGCGAAGTTCGCCTGGTCACGGCGCGCCGCTAGGTAAGCAGCTTGCAGACGTGGCGAACGGGAGACCTTGATGATCAGTCCAGAAGCTCGCAATGCAATTCAGATCGACCGAGCGTGTAGCGCCGCGATCTGCGAGGAAATAGGTGCTCGGCTGCGGATCAGACTGGCAGGCGAGCATGACCGATTACCGCAACACCTGATTACGCTGATGGACGCCATTCGGACCAACGATTGAGGTAGCAAGATGAATATGTCGAGCGAAAGCCTCTTGGTCATATTGTTCGTAGGTCTCGTTGCAGGCTGGTTGGCCGGTCAAATCGTACGCGGGACCGGATTCGGGATCGTCGGCGATCTGATCATCGGTATCCTCGGCGCCTTTATAGGCAGTTGGTTGCTGCCCCGGCTCGGCATCCATCTCGGCAGCGGTATCATCAGCGCGATCGTCAACGCCACCATCGGCGCGGTACTGCTGCTCTTCGTGGTGCGGCTTCTCCGCGGTGGCGGTGGATGGGGAAGCAGATGGCGCGGCCGTTGGGGGTGACCCATGCCCGCGTCTCGGCAACGGCTCGTGCGTTTGCCGCGAGAACCACGAGGACCCTGAACTTAGCCCCGGATCGATTCCAGATGAAAGACTTCTCGAATGCGTCGTTTCCGCCTGAAACGATCGCGATCATGAAAGTGGCGTTGGATAGGGCGGTTGCCTCACTGCCGGATCCCGTCAGTTCCGCGCATGTCCAGGCCATTGCGGAAACGATACTTCGCACCGCGAAGGACGGCGAGCGAGACCCCGCTATATTGCAGAGAATGGCATTGATGGAGCTTCAGATCCTGACACGCTGTTGATGCCGGTCCGCAGCGAGGACTTCGAGCTACCGCCCGACCTGCGATCCGTCGAAAGGAACGATTGTTCGTCGCCGGGCTTGATGCATGCAGTCGTGGCCTGGATGTGCCCACCGGAAGGGTGGAAATGCCTACAGTCTTGGTTGTCGAAGATGAGACCCTGATCAGGGAACTCGTCGCGGAAGAGCTTGAAGAGGCCGGATACACCGTCGTCATTGCGAACGATGCCGATCAAGCGATCGCCATTCTCGAAGCCCGTCAGGATATCCACCTCGTTTTTACCGACATCAACATGCCCGGCTCCATGGATGGGCTGAAACTGGCCGCTGCCGTAAGAGACAGGTGGCCTCCGGTTCACATCATCATCACCAGTGGCAAGATTCGGCCGCTGGAAATCCCGGCGAACGCGCTTTTTATTCCCAAGCCCTATGTCGGCGAGAATGTTGTCGCGGCGATGAGAACGTTCGAAAATATGAATTAGAGAGGCCAGGCGAGTGGGTCTGCGCTTTCGAGAGGCCGTTTTCCGCACTCATTCAGTTCGGGTTTAGCCACGACCACGCTGTTTGCAGCACTGGAAGTCGCCACCGACAACGGAATGTCGCGCTGTGCAGATCGCAGCGACGAGGTACCTTGTGGGCTACGTCTTCAAATACGTTCTTCCGACCAGCGCTTGGCGGTATTGAAGATGATGACGCGGATCGGAGTGCGGCACTGCCTCGGTTACCAACTTGAATGACCGTATCAAGAGCGACGGTCTCGCAGACGGTCTCCCGCCAAGTACTGCTGTTCCGGCGAAATCGTCGGTCAACATAGACTGTCTGGTCATGGCAAGCCTTGTCGTCGACATATTGGTCTTGGCCACTATTTCTTTGACAGTCATATCGGACATGTTTCGTGCAGTGAAAAAGGCCGCCAGTTGAGGCGGCCTCGCACGATTTAGGCGGCTTCTGCCGGCTTTAAAAGATGCTCAAGCAAGTGCTTCTGAGTCCAGCTGTTTTGATCCGACAAATAATCAATGAACATTCTTGCAAATCTAGGCTGGCTCCGGATCGTACAGAGCATGGCCTCCTTCGTGACAGAAGTAATTCGGCAGTCACCTATTGCTGTGGCGGTAGCGAGCCGCACGGGCACATCATGAAGGCACGCTTCTCCGAAAAATTGCCCTTGCAGCGCTTTGCCGAGGAGATTTTCTACGCCATGCTCAATTCTGGTAAGTTGTACGCAGCCGTTCTGAACGAAGAACACAAAGTTCGCCTCTGCGCCCTGGTCAAAGATTTTTTGATGATTTTTGTAACTGGCGGTGGATCGTCCAGTGGCGACTTTTACAAGAAGGCGGTGAGCGTCAATTTGCTCAGGCACAAATGTTGGTTGCATACTATGCTCCTTCGCGCGGAGAGCTCGCTCTCTGTCGCCAATAACTGCTTAAGTTGTGGTTATGCCGGAACAACGTACCCAATTGTGATGCGTTCCACGCCGCGGTGACACTAAGGATTTCGCAGTGGAACGTGGTTTATCAATCATTCCAAAACGAGACGGCGTCAGGGGCCGACAGGCCAATAAGCACGTGCACACTTAGCAGTCCGTCACCGCCGGCAGGACAACCGACCAACAATGGCTACGCCTTGCGGCTTGCGCTTCCAAGAAGCAGCATTTCGTTAGCGCGATTTGAAACTCAAGCGGGCCAGATGGTTACGACTGGGTTTTGCTGTGCGTTGCTAGGCACTCGAACTGACCCGCCGCGCGGCCTAACCAGGCGCCCTGACTGCTGACGCCGGTCGTGATGCAGAACGCGTGGGCGACGTCTCGCCCGAGAGGATTAAGCGAACTAGCGCGCAGCAGTCCTTCCGAGTGATGGTCGAAACTCAGTCCTAACTCCAGACCTGGGATCAACACGGCTCGCTTTGGGCTTCTTCATCGGTTTCGTAAGGTTCGACTTGGGGCCGAGCGATCATTGAGCTGTTTCCGAATCTGGTTGTATATCGGGACCATCCCCGCTCCGCATTAAGAGTTCGGCGCCAGATCGGCTCACATTTTGCAGCGGTCGTTTATTGCATCTTGCGGGGAACAGATCGCACTCCATCAGGTTGTCCTCACTCCAACCCAGCACTCTACCGCGAAATGATGGCCGTTCGGTTCTGTCGCGGGCCCTTCAGCTTGGAGCCGAAAATGAATGTTCAACGTTTAAGTACTGCGCTCGCGATCATTGTGGCTTGCGCCTCGGTCGGGCCTGCATTGGCGCAGGCTCCAAATCCGGAGCTGGAGGCATGCCGAACAACCGGATTAATGGCTCTTCGCGAGCGAAACCCGGCGATCAAAGATGTAACACTCGATGTTGATGGCATGACCATCGCGAAGGCAAATACCAAGGTCGAGGACACTCCCATCAAGACAATCGTCATCGGAGACGCCTATCTTGAAAAAGGAAAGCAAGATACGCGCAGGACATTTCTGTGCCTGATCAGCAAAAACGGAAAAGTGCTGTTGACGTTTTTCACCGACAAGTAGATCGGCCCGGGGTTGTGTTCGCTATGCTCAATCCAAGTTCTGGCTGCGGATCCATACTGCCCGGGCAGGAAAGCTTGTAGTTGGATGGCGATTGCCGG
>CAVUOI010000021.1:5000-76522 GCA_963742935.1 uncultured Alphaproteobacteria bacterium
AATTTCAAGCCGCGGAAATCCTCCATCGACTTGATCTCTTTCCGGAACCAGCCGCCCATCTGGGCACCGGTGCTCCCGGTCGGAACGCCGACGCACTTGTAATCCTTCAAGAGATCGTTGAGCAGCTCAGTGCCGCCGCCGAACCTCAGCCAGGAAATATGCGCGCGCGTATTGAGACCGAACGGCAGCGACGTGCCGAAAGTGAAGGCAGGATCCTTGCCCCAGTAGTAGTAAAGGGCGGTGTTGCCCATCTCGACGGTGCCGTTCGAGACGGCGTCGAGCACCTGCAGGCCCGGGACGATTTCGCCCGCCGCAAATGACTGGATCTGGAATTTGTTGTCGGTGATTTCGGCAACGCGTTTGACGAAATATTCGCAACCGCCGTAGAGCGTATCGAGCGCCTTCGGCCAGCTTGCCGTCAGACGCCACTTTATTTCCGGATTCGTTTGCGCAATCGCCGGCGCAGCCACCGCACTCGCGGCAAGACCGACACCGCCGACCTTCAAGAAATCACGACGCTTCATATTTTGCTTCCCCTCTGTTTTGCCCGACCAGCGGTCGACGATCTTGTGTCGTCTTTGCTGGTTTTCCAATGGTCGGTGCTGGTCTGGTGTTGTGCAATGTGGGCCCTGAAACCAAGGCTCTTGGTTTTCGATAATCAATTCCCGGCTTTGTGGACCTGAGGGCAGGATGACGAATTGGTGAAGGATAATCAAGAGTTCTGGTTCCACCGCAGTTGCGAAAGACTGCCCGAATACTGAGCGCTCAAGCTGGCCTACACGACCAAAGGCTTAGATTGCCGCTGACGTGGCGCATGGCTGCCTGCTAGTGAATGCCGCAGTTTCTTTGCTGGAGTTGTTCAATGGCCGAGAAAAAAGTAGTGGTGGCTGGCGCGACAGGGCTGGTGGGAAATGCCGCATTGCGGCACTTCGGCCTGGCAGGCGGCTGCGACGTTGTAGCGCTTTCGCGCCGCGAGCCACGCGATCTCCATGGCGCCCGCCACGTATCGATCGACCTGACCGACCCGGCGCAATGCACGCAGGCGGCCACTTCGCTGAAGAATGCAACCCATCTTGTCTATGCCGCGCTCTATGAAGCGCCTGACTTGGTCGACGGCTGGCGCGATCCTGCGCAGATCCGAACCAACGATCTGATGCTGCGCAATCTGATGGCGGCACTCGAACCGGTCGCACCAGAGCTCCGCCATGTCGCGCTGCTGCAGGGCACGAAAGCCTACGGAGTCCACGTCCGTCCGCTCACCGTGCCCGCGCGCGAGGGCCGTTCGGAAATGTACGAGCAGCCGAACTTCTATTGGGCGCAGGAAAATTTCCTGCGCGAGTTGCAGCAGGGCAAGGCCTGGCACTGGAGCATCCTGCGTCCGGTGCTGATCGTCGGCGAAGCGATGGGCGGCGCGATGGATCTGATACCACCGCTCGGCGTCTACGCCACGATGCTGCGCGAGCAGGGACGCCCGCTGGATTATCCCGGCGGCGCCGCGCGGGTATCGCAGGCGGTCGACGTCGATCTATTGGCACGCGCCATCGCATGGTCAGGCGAGGCCGCGGCCGCGCGCAACGAAGCCTTCAACATTACCAACGGCGACGTCTTTACGTGGGAAAATGTATGGCCGGCGATTGCAGACGCGCTTGAAATGAAACCTGGCAAGCCGGAACCGTTGTCGATGGCGCGGGAATATCCGAAGTGGATCGCGCCATGGGATGAACTGCGCCGCAAGCACGATCTGGTTTCGCCCGGGCTGGAGGAATTTGTCGGCCTCTCGTTCCAGTATGCCGATTACAGCATGCGTTACGGACAGACCGAGCCGGGGCCGCCCTCGATCGTTTCCACCGTGAAGATCAACCAGGCCGGCTTCACCGAGATGATGGACACCGAGGCGATGTTCCGGAAGTGGTTCGCCCATGCGCGGGCGAGCGGCCTCGTGCCGTAAACTAGCGCGGCGAGGCGAACGCTTTCTCCATCGCCTTCCGCGTCTTGATGGTGTCGCTGTTTTCATCGACCTCGACATCGCTCCAGCGCACCACCGCGCCGTGGGCGACGTCGCTCTTCAGCTTGACGCGGTGGGCAAGTCCGATCGGCAGTGCGCCGACGGCGAGGCTCTTCGAGGCCGGCATCAGTTTGCCCCACACCGTGTAGCCGCCTTCGCCATCGAGCATTTCGCCGGCGCGCAGATTTCGCTTGGCCACTGCGGCGACGTCGCCGCGGAAATCATGCGGCTGCCCGGTCGGCTCGTTGCGTAGCGCCGCCGACAGGATCGAGATGTTCAGCTCGAGCCCGATCAAATGGTATGGCTTGTACATCGCTGCATAGCGGCCTGAAGCATCCGTCTTTAGTCCGTATTGCTTGAAGCAATCGGCGGCGTAGTCGTTCGGTGCTTCCAGCACGACATAGACGCCCCAACGGAGGTCGCGGAAGACGGGACGGCCATCGCGTTCGAGCGACGAGACGACTTCCGCAAGCCCGGCCTTCTCCAGCGCGCCGCCTTTGTCGCGCGGCCGCATCACATGCGGCAGGTCGTCGACACCGCAGGGCGGAAACAGCAAGCCGTCCGACGGCACGTCGAGCCCACAGGCGTTGGCGATCGCCGCCATTTCGATCGCGGATTTGGTGCCGTCCAGGAACGAGTTGAACATCTGCGGGTTCATGCCGGCCGACTGCGCTTCGCCGGCCGTCAGTCCGTAATGGCCCCAGACGCCATCCGGCGTCACGTCGTGATAGGCCGGCAGATATTTGGTGCCCTTTCCGGCGGCGACGACGCGAAAGCCGGTCGCGCGCGCCCAGTCCACCATCTCGGCGGTCAGCGCCGGCTGGTCGCCATAGGCCAGCGAATAGACCACGCCGGCCTTGCGCGCTTCTTCCGCGAGTAGCGGGCCCGCCAGCACATCGGCCTCGACATTGACCATCACGACATGCTTGCCCGCCGCAATCGCCGCGCGGGCATGCCGGATGCCGACGGCGGGATTGCCGGTGGCTTCGACGACGACATCCATCGCGCCGCCTGCAATCGCGCGCACACCGTCATCGGTGAACGCGGTCCGAGCGATCCGCGCCGCATCCCAGCCGACGGTGCGGCAGGCTTCGCGGGCGCGATCACGATCGAGGTCGATGATGAGAGACACTTCGAGTCCCGGCGTATGCGGCACCTGCGACAGGAACATCGAGCCGAATTTTCCGGCGCCGATCAGCGCGACGCGAACCGGCTTGCCGGCCGCATGGCGGGCGTTGAGGAGGCGGTGAAGGTTCATGGAAGTATCCAATCAAGGATTTTGGGAATCGCGTGTCGCGTTTATCTCGTCATGGCCGGGCTTGTCCCGGCCATCCACGCGCTTCGTTGCCGAGTATCCAGACGTGGATGCCCGGCACAAGGCCGGGCATGACGACCGCCTTGGTTCGGCGTGCTTAACGCTACTCCGCTGCCTCGCGATGGGCACGCGCCAGCCGCACCAGTGCGTCGTCATCCACGGTCTTGATCGGCGTGAAGTCGCGGTGCGCGATGTAGTCCGGCCGCGTCGGCGTGCGGATGTAGTTTGAAACCGCATTCAGCGTCAGATAGACGATCTTGCGCGGATAGGGCGTGATGTTGCCGCTCGATCCATGCACCAGATTGCCGTGGAACATCAGCATGCCGCCGGCCTTGCCGGTCGGGGCAACGATGCCGCCTTCCTCTACCAGCCTGGTGACGGTCGCTTCGTCCAGCGTCCACAGCGGATAGGACGTGGTTTCCAGGTCGTGCGAGGCCTTGAGGTCGCCGGCGTGCTGGCTCTTCGGCACCAGCATCAGGGGGCCGTTGATCGGCATCACCTCGTCGAGGAAGATTGCAATGTTCATCGCGCGCGGCTCTGGCATCCCGTCGTCGCGCTTCCAGGTGCCGTAATCCTGGTGCCATTGCCAGACGTCGCCCGTGAAGGCGGCTTTGGCGTTGATCTTGAACTGGTGCATGTAGAGTTTTTCGCCGAAGAGCTGCTCGATCGGGTCGATCATGCGCGGATGGGCGCCGAGCGCGCCGAACGCCTCGTTGTAGAGATGCGCGGCAAAGGCGGTGCGCGGCGCACCGCTCTTCTCGCGCCACACCTCGGGCCGGTTGGCGTCATAGATGTTGACGGCCTCGCGCGCGAGGTAATCCACTTCCTCCTGGGCTGAATAATTCCGGCAGAAACAGCCAGCCTTCGCGGTTGAAGAATTCGATCTGCTGTGGCGTCAGTTTCATGGCGTTCTCTCCTGTTTGGTTTTTGTTTTACTCTTCGCTCATGGTGAGGAGCGCGGCTTCGCGCGTCTCGAACCATGAGGCCCGTGGCCATCCTTCGAGACGCCGCTTCGCGGCTCCTCAGGATGAGGACCTGTGTTAGGCCGCTTTGTCGGTTGCCCTTAGTCTCTCCTCCGTCATTCGTCCCGCCGTTTGCGCATGCGCCAAAGCCGCGGCTTCCGCGGCCTTGGCGTTTCCTGTAAAAATCTGTGAGGCGATCGCTTCATGCTCGGCCCAAGCGCTTTCGCGGTAATCGAGTTCGGCCAGCACCGTCGCCATCGAGCGGCGCATATGCGGCCATTGCGGCGCGATCATTTCCTCGATCGCGGGATTGCCCGCGAGGCGATAGATGGCGCGGTGAAAATCGACGTCGAGCGCGATCAGCCGCGACAGTGGCGTGTCGTTGTCGATGATTCGTCCCGCCTGCAGCGCGGCCTCGAGCTGCGCGCGTCCCGACGCATCGGTCCTGGCCCTTTCGGCTGCAAGCCGGGCGGCCAGCGCGTCGATGGCGCCGCGCACTTCATAGAGCTGGCGGATGCGCACCGGATCGAGCCGGGTGACTTCAAAACCGCGGCGGCCGCACTCGGCAACCAGCCCCTGCCGGTGCAGCAGATGCAGCGCATGGGACACCGGCTGGCGCGAGACGCCGAGCTTTTCCGCCAGCTCGTTTTGCCGGATGCGGTGGCCGGGCGGCAGCGAACGGTCGGTGATCGCCTCGAGGATCCGGGCATAGACCTGGTCGATCAGGTTGGGGAGCGGATCCAATGGGATCATGCCGGCTAAACCCAGTTCGGAATACGGAATTCCGTATTCGATACTCTCAGACTAGGCGCGCGTCAACTGCCTTCCCGCGGGGAACGTGCCAAACCCGGCGCCGCGCGCTAAGCAACGAGCTCGACCGTACCCGGATCGGCCGGTCGTTCGTTTCGCCCCGTCTGCCACCCCAGAGCACCACTCCATGCTGCAGCCGACAATCCGAAAGCGAATCCTCGGCATCGCCCTCGGATTGATCTTCCTGATGGCGGTCACGTCGGCGCTGTCGATGGTGATGACGCGCAGGATTGCCCACCAACTCGATGAGTTCAGTTCCAAATATGTCGAAGCGTATGGGCATCTGGCGCGGATGAATATCCGTTCGCTGGAGCAGGCGCTGGCGCTGCGCCGGCTGATGATCAGCCGGATGCAGTCGCCGCCCGACGAGCCATCCATGGCGGATCAGCGGAAAATCTATGCAGGCGAAGGGCCAGGAAATAGAGCAGGAAGCGCAGGCAGCGCGCGCCCTGATCAACGCGATCATCGACGATAGCTCGACTGCGTCAGAAAATGCTCGGCTCGGCCGGATCGACGATCGAATCGAGCGTGTGACCAGCGATCTCCATCGCTACCTCGGTGAAGAATACAAGCGGCTGCTGATGCTGCTCGAGGCCGGCAATATCGCGGAGGCCCGGCTTAGCGTGGCGCGGACCGACACACTGCGCGACGACCTCAACCAGAGAATCGAGGTGATCCGCACCGACATGCTCGCGCTGGTCCGCGGCGATGCCGTGATGACGATGCGCGACCAGCAGACGGCCATTGTCATCTCCGTGGTCCTGACCCTGCTCGCGGGCATTCTCGGACTGATATTTTCATTTTTCATCAGCACCGGAATAACCGGTCCAGTGCGGCGCCTGCTGGAAGGCACCCGCGCGGTCGAAGCCGGCCGGCTCGACGGATCGATCGACGTCACCACGCGCGACGAGATCGGCCAGCTCACGACGGCGTTCAACAACATGGTCGAGCAGTTGCGCCACAAGGAACGCCTGCGCGAAACCTTCGGCCGCTATGTCGACCCGCGCGTTGTCGAAGGCCTGATGGATCGTCAATCGCTGACTGCCAACGACGGCGAACGGCGGGTGATGACGGTGCTGTTCTGCGACATGAAGGGCTTTACCAGCCTCAGCGAGGGCATGACGCCGCAGGGCCTCGTCAAGGTGATGAACCACTATCTGTCGACGATGTCCGGGCCGATCCGCAGCCATCGCGGCATCATCGACAAATATATCGGCGACGCCATCATGGCATATTGGGGTCCTCCGTTCACCGAGCATAGCGAACAGGCGCGGCTCGCGTGTCTTGCGGCCGTCGAGATGGCCGATCGCGGTGCGGCGTTGCGGACAGAATTGCCCGAACTGCTTGGCGTACGCACGGTGCCGAGCGACTGCGATGTTCGCATTGGTGTAGCGACCGGCGAAGTGCTGGTTGGCAGCATCGGCTCGGAATTCATGATGAGCTACACGGTGATGGGCGACGCGGTGAACCTCGCGTCGCGGCTGGAGAACGTCAACAAGATCTACGGCACTCACTCGCTCGCTTCAGAGCCAGCGATCGTCGCGGCCGGCGATGCGATTGAAGCCCGCGAGATCGACCGGCTGGTGGTTGTCGGGCATAGCCATACCGAAACGGTGTTCGAAATCATGGGCCGCGCGGGCGAGCTTGGCGAGAAGCTGCTGACGCTGCGGGAGCGATATGCCGAGGGGCTCGCCGCCTATCGCGCACAGCACTGGGACGAGGCGCGTCAGGCGTTCCGCGCGGCGCTCGAAGCGGTCCCGGGCGACGGGCCGTCGCTGGCGCTGGCCCGGCGCGTCGAGGATTTTCAGGCCAATCCCCCGCCTGCGGATTGGGACGGCGCGTGGCGTCTCGATCAGAAGTGATCCGGCTCGCACCTATTCAGCGAGATACTCCAGCACGATGGTGGAATAGGCCTGCGGCGCCTGCTCGAACATCGGATGGGTGGTGCCTGGTATCATTGCGATGCGCGAGCCCTTCACATTCGCCGCGAGCGCATTCAGCACCTTCGGCAGCGTGCCCTTGGTGTTGGCGCCACCGATGAACAGTGTCGGCGTTCTGATCGCTTCCGCATCCGCCTTGGAGAACGGCGGTCGCTGATCGCGCATCTGGCCGATCAGTGTCGTGGCGTTGTCGCGCAGCAATTGTTTTGGCGTCGCCGGCAAGCCGCTTCCAGGCGCCGGGACCTTCCAGTGCGTCCAGAAAAATCTGCAGGCCGCCGTCGATGTCGCCCCTGGCGATCACCTCGGCGGAAGCCGCAATCCGAGCGGCCAGCGGCGAGGGGCCGGGCGTGTAGGCGGGATCGAGGGTGGCGTCGAGTTCGCCGCCGGGTTCGGCCAGGATGAGTTTTCGCAACAGGTCGGGCCGTCGTTGCGCGACGCGAAAGCAGATGTGCCCGCCGCGGGAATGGCCCATCAGGTCGACCGGTCCGGTGTCGAGCTTCTCGATGAAGCCGATTACGTCCTCGACATGCTGCGCGATCGAATAGGTGTCGCCGACGCCGTCCCAATGCTCCGGAAAGAAATGCCGCAACGAAGGGGCAATCACACGGTGCTTGCGGGTCAGCGGTCCCAGCACCGACGACCAGATCCGGAAGTCGCATAGCGAGCCATGGATGCAGACCAGCGGCGGGCTGTTTTCCGTGCTTCGGCCGACATCGAGATAGGCCATGTCATAGCCGTTGGCGTGAAGGGTTTGCATGGGGGCTCTTGGGTTGGAAGAAGGCAGGGCCATCGAATGGCGTCGTGTTGTCCCCAGATCACCGGAAGTTGTTCATGCCGTCAAGTTTCCTCAGGTTTCGGGTGGATAGCAGGAATCTCCAAGCCTAGATTTGGGCCGAGAAAGAAGCTGGGTGGCATTGAACAGGAGAATATGGAGCCAGCCATGACCGGGCACCATTTTACGATATTCGAAACCGCTATCGGCCGCTGCGGTATCGTCTGGGGCGAGCGCGGCATCACCTCCGTGCAACTGCCGATGGGCGATGAAAAGAAAACCCGCACCCGCCTGCAGCAGCGCCATGACGATCTCGTCGAGGTGCCGCCGACCGCGAAAGTGCAGGCCGCGATCGACGGCATCGTCGAACTGCTCGAAGGCAAGCCGAACGACCTTGCCGATGTCGTGCTCGATCTCGACGGCGTTCCCGAATTCAACCGCGGCGTCTACGACATCGCGCGCAAGATTCCGCCTGGTCAGACGCTGACCTATGGCGATATCGCCAAGCGCCTTGGCGGCGTCGAGCTGTCGCGCGACGTCGGCCAGGCGCTGGGGCGCAACCCCTGTCCGATCGTGGTGCCGTGCCATCGCGTGCTGGCGGCCGGCAACAAGCCCGGCGGCTTCTCCGCCAATGGCGGCGTGGTGACGAAACTGAAGATGCTGGCGATCGAAGGCGCGCCGGTGAACCACACGCCCAGCCTGTTCGATTGAGTTGGTTCGCCGTCATTCCGGGGCGCGCGCAAGCGCGAACCCGGAATCCAAATCACCGCAACGTAGGTCTTGATTTCATAACCCGCACCATCCGCGCGGAGGGTTGGATTCCGGGTTCGCCGCGTTGCGGCGCCCCGGAATGACGACGTGCCAATCTACTTGCCCTAAGGATCACCGCCCCTTGAAGTTCGGCGTTCGCTTCTCGTTGAAGGCCAGCACGCCCTCGCGGCGGTCCTCGGTCGGGACCATGCGGTTATAGGCTTCGATCTCCAGCGCAAGGCCATCGCGCAGCGAGGATTGTAGCCCGCGATGGATCGACAGTTTGGCCTGGCGGGTGGAGATCGGGGCATTGCGGGCGATCCGCGCGGCCGTCGCTAGCGCCGCCGGCAGCAATTCCGATAGCGGAAACACTTCGTTCACAAAGCCCCATTCGCGCGCTTCCGCGGCTGAGAACGGCTTGCCGGTCAGGATCAGTTCCTTGGCACGACGTTCGCCGACGGCGCGCGGCAGCGTCTGCGTCCCGCCGCCGCCGGGCATGATACCGAGTGTCACTTCGGTCAGCGCAAAGCGCGCGCTGTCCGCCGCGTAGAGGAAATCGCAAGCTCCCGCGATCTCGCAGCCGCCACCATAGGCCGCGCCGTTGACGGCGCCGATGATCGGGACCGGGCAGTCGATCAGCGCCCGCACCATCCGCTCGAAAATGACGTGCTGGCGTGTCCACGCCTCGTCAGTCATGCCGCGCCGCTCCTTCAAATCGCCGCCGGCGCAGAACGCCTTGTCGCCGGCGCCGGTGAGGACGATGCAGCGCAGGTTCTTGGGATCGAGTGCCGTGTCCTCGAAATAGCGTACGAGGTCACGGCCCATCTGGGTGTTGAGCGCGTTGGAGGCGTCCGGCCGATTGAGCCTGACGATCGCCACATGCTCATCGACCGGCTCGACCGAAAGCGTCTCGAATGCAGGTGCGTCCGCGCTCATATCGCCTCGCAGGAAAAGCCGTTGCCGCTGCGCCGGATCTTTCCAACCGACGGCGAGGGGAAATGCGCGGTGCAGCACAGCGTATCGCTGTCGCAATAGCGCTCCATGAAATTACGGCGCGTGGCCGCGGCTTGCGGCTGATCGACGTCGAATTTGGCAGATAGTTCCGGATAGCGCGCTTGCAGCGGCGAATGCATCAAGTCGCCGGAGAATACGGCGTTGTCCTTGCCGCGGCCGAAGGTGAAGGCGACGTGGCCGGGCGTGTGGCCCGGTGTCGGCAGGATGCGCGCGTGGTCGCCGATCGCGTAGTCGTCGCGGACGATCTCGGCCTGCCTTGCCTCGACCACCGGCAGCACGCTGTCGGCGAACGGCGGCACCGGCTGTCTTGGCGTGGGTTTCGGTCCAGTAGTCGAACTCGGTCTTGCCGAACACGTAGCGCGCCTTGGGGAAAGTCGGCACCCAGCGGCCGTTGTCGAGCCGCGTGTTCCAGCCGACATGGTCGACGTGAAGATGCGTGCACATGACAAAATCGATATCGTCGACGGAAATCCCGGCGGCAGCCAAGGCGCGCGCGTAAGTGTCGTCGGTCTTCATGTTCCATTTCGGCCGTTGCGGCCGCGGCTTGTCGTTGCCGATGCAGCTGTCGACCAGGATGGTGTGATGCGGCGTCTTCACTACATAGGACTGGAAGCACAGGATCAGTGTGTCCTTGTCGTCGAGCGCGCCGGCCTTTTGCATCCAGCCCCGGTTCTCCGCCAGCAGTTCCGGCGTCAGGTCCGGCAGCATCTCCAGCGCCGGCAGGAAGGTGGCTTCCTGTTCGATGATGCGGTGGATGGTAAGGTCGCCGACGGCAAATTTCAGGCTCATGTTTTTTCCTGTTTTTCTTCCTGAAGGATATCAGCGTGCGCTGTCCCGGACATATGGAATGATGAAGTTGGCGAGAATATCGAGCGCAGCCTGGCCCTGCCGTCCGCTGCCATAAAGGCCTGACGTGGTCATGACCACAAAATCGAGTTCAGGCACGATGAAGATGCGTTGGCCGCCGAGACCCTGTGCCGCGATCCATTTCACATCCTTGTCGCCGGACAGGGTGCGGCCTATCCACCATTGCTGCCCATAATAGAATAGCCCGCCGAAAAAGCCGATCGCCTGGAAGCGCGGCGTCACCGATTGCTCGATCCATTTCGCAGATACGATCTGCCGGCCGTTCCAGTCGCCTTTGTTGAGTACGAGTTGGCCAATCTTTGCGGCGTCGCGGGGACGCAGGCGAAGACCCGCGGCAGAGGCGATCTTTTCATTCCGGTACTTCATCCACTCCCAGTCGGAAATGCCCAACGGGGCGAACAGCGTCTCGCGCGCAAAGACCTCGAGCGATTTACCCGACACGCGCTCGATAATGTTGCCGAGCAGGTCCGTTCCGCCGCCATTGTAGGTCCACACCGTGTCCGGTGGTGCAGCAATAGGCTTCGACAGGACATAGCGTATCGGATCAGCCTCGGTGCTCAGATGCGGCTCGTCGTTTTTTGGATCCTTCCATCCACGGTTCTCGTCCCATTGCATACCCGACGACATGGTGAGGAGCTGGCGGAGGGTGACGTTATCCCAACCCGGCGTTTTCACCGTCGAATAATCCGGAAAGAATTTGACGACGGGTTCGTCCGCGCTGGCGATCAGCTTGCGATCAATTGCGATCCCGACAAGCAGGGAAATCACGCTCTTCGACGCCGATCGCATATCGTGCTTGGCCGTCGCATCGAATTCATGCTGGCCACCGCCCTGTCCCCAAGGCTCGTCATAGCCCGGGAAATATTGCTCGAATATCAGCTTGCCATGCCGGGCGATGACCACGGCATGGACGTTGGCCTCGGTGTCCTTCAGCCGGGCGGCAATCGCGCAAAGCCTTGCGGCATCGAGGCCGACGCTGTCAGGCGAGTCGATGGTCCAGCCATCGCCAAGTGCGGCAGGTACGCCGCAGGCGGGGTTGGTCTGGCCCGGCGCCTGTGTGGTTGACGCCGCGAGCAGGATGACGGCGGCGAAGCCGAGGCGCCGCAATTTTTTGCTACCCTCGCGCATGTCGCCGTCTCCATCTCTCGTCGTTACGCCGGCGGCGGGACCGAAATTTTCACCGACGGCCGCTCCAGCATTTTCTGATGGAAGGCGTCGAGCTTCGGGTAGGCCTTGCGCCAGCCGCTATCGGCAAAGCGGAAGTCCGCATAGCCGAGCACGCAGACAAGGCCGATCTGCGCAATGTTGAACGGTCCGGACAGCATTTCGGGCTTGTTCTCGAAATGCGCCATGCCGGTCCACGCCCGGTTCCAGTGATCGTCGGACCACGCCTTCCACCGTAGCGGCTCCGGCCGCACCATGCCTTCGTAGCGGCACAGCAGCATGGCATCGAGCATGCCCTGCAGCAGGGAATGGTCGCTCTTGACCTTCCATCTTTC
Organism: uncultured Alphaproteobacteria bacterium; assembly: GCA_963742935.1. Classification (GTDB taxonomy): domain Bacteria; phylum Pseudomonadota; class Alphaproteobacteria; order Rhizobiales; family Xanthobacteraceae; genus Bradyrhizobium. The sequence goes on from CAVUOI010000021.1 coordinate 16,935, forward strand.
AGGGCCGGAGGCCGGGATCAATTTTCCGCCGCCGGCGAGCTCGTCGAGATATTCCACGATCACATATGAATCGAGAATGACGTCGCCATTGTCGAGGATCAGCACCGGCAGCTTCTTCAGCGGCGTGATCTTTGAATATTCCTCGTTGGCCTGACCCGGCGCGACGGTGGCGGGGGTGAATTCAATCTTGTCGATCAGCCCGGTCTCGATGGCGGCGATGCGCACCTTTCGGGCGAACGGCGAGGCGGGGGAGAAGGTGAGTTTCATGGGAGAGAAGCCCTCGGAGGTTTTTCTTGTTTTACCGGGCCATGACGGCCACGCGATGTCATCATCCGCGAATGCGGATGATCCAGTACGCCGCGGCGTTCGGTTCTTTCACCGGGGCCGCGGCGTACTAGATACCCCGCTTTCGCGGGGTATGACGGTTAGGCCGCGATGATTTCCTGGCGCTGCTCGCCCAGCCCGTCGATGCCGAGTGTGACGACGTCGCCGACATTGAGGAATTGCGGCGGCTTCATGCCGGTGCCGACGCCGGGCGGCGTGCCCGTGGTGACGATGTCGCCGGGCAAGAGCGTCATGAACTGCGAGACGTAGGAAATGCACTTCGCCATCGAGAAGATCATGGTCGAGGTCGATCCGGTCTGGCGGCGCTGGCCGTTGACGTCGAGCCACATCGACAGTTTCTGCACGTCCGGAATCTCATCCTTGGTCACCAGCCAGGGGCCGACGGGGCCGAAGGTGTCGTGCGACTTGCCCTTGGTCCACTGGCCGAGACGTTCGATCTGGAAATTACGCTCGGAGACGTCGTTGCAGACGGTATAGCCGGCGACATGGTTGAGCGCGTCGGCCTCGCTGACATATTTGGCACGGGTGCCGATGATGGCCGCGATTTCGCATTCCCAGTCGAGCTTGGTCGAGCCGCGCGGCTTTTCGACCTGATCATTCGGCCCGCTCAGCGCGGTGTTGGCCTTGATGAAAAAGATCGGCTCGGTCGGGATCGGCGAGCCGGTTTCCTTGGCATGGTCCGCATAGTTCAGGCCGATCGCGACGAATTTCGAGATGCCGGTCACGGGGGCGCCGAAGCGCTGCTTGCCGTCGACGGCGGGGAGTTTTGACGTATCCAGCGCGGCGAGCTTGGTCAGCGAGGCCGGCGCATAGGCCTCGCCGTCGAGATCCCTGACGTGGGCCGAAAGATCGCGCAACTGGCCGGATTTATCGATCAGGCCGGGCTTTTCCGAACCCTTGGCGCCGTAACGAACAAGCTTCATTTTAGTACTCCCTACTGGGTTTTCTCTAACGGGTTTTCTTGGGATTTCCGGGCAATTTCCGTAACTTCATGGAACAGCGGGCGCGGAAATTCAACTGCGGACTGGCTTTGGTCTGCCACATACCTGACCCTCGTCCTGAGGGGAGAGCAGCCTCACTACCCCAGCGCGATGAATTTGAACGCATCACCTTCACGCTTGATATGGCCGGCGTTGAAATGCCCGCCGATCACCAGCGTCGGGGTGTCGGCGAAGCGCGAAAACAGTTCGCGGCGGGTTGCGGCCGACTGGTTCGGATCGGAATCGGCGGTCGACGACCAGCCGAGATGGGCCATTTGACATGGGTGGTGGGCGACATCGCCCGTCAGCAGGCCTTCCTCGCCGTCTGACTTGATATGAATGCTCATATGGCCGGGACTGTGGCCGGGCGTCGGTATCAGGGTGATTTCATCCGCAATTCGGGTGTCGCTGGCGACGAGGTCAGCCCTGCCGGCGTCGGCAATCGGCTTCACGGAATCGCCGAACACCGCCAGATGCGCGGGCTCATGGCTGTGGTCGCGCCAATGTTCGAACTCGGTCCTGCCGAACACATAGCGGGCATTGGCAAATGTCGGCACCCATTTGCCGCCGACCAGCACGGTGTTCCAGCCGACATGATCGACATGCAGATGCGTGCACAATACCGTGTCGATGCTGTCGGGCGCGAAGCCCGCTTTGGTCAGGGTTTCGAGAAACGGATCCTTGCGGTTGTTCCAGGTCGGCACATTGCGGCCCTGCTTGTCGTTGCCGAGCCCGGTATCGACGATGATGCGGCGCGACGGCGTTTCGACCAGCAGCGAGTGGATCGACATCTTGAGCCGGCCTTCTTCGGTCGCGAAATGCGGAATCAGCCAGGGCAGTTTTTGGATTTCCTCGTTGGTCGCCAGCGGCAGGATGAAACGGGTGCTACCGACGGTCTCCAGCTCGACGACTTTCGTGATTGTGACCTTGCCCACATTCCAGTGCATCCGGCGCTTCCCTGTTTTTTTGATCTGACTTTGGTTGCTTACCGCGCGCAGTCCACGATGACGGTGCCGAGCTTGTCGCCTTTCTCCACCGCCAGATGCGCCTGCGCGGTATCCGACAGCGCGAACTGCGCCGCGACGTTGTGAATTCGCGTCCCTGCCGCCAGCCACTTTGAGATGTCCGCCTGGCCTGCCGCGAGCAGCGGCGGCGGCAGCGCGAACAGCACCAGCGCGCGCACCCCGATGCACTTCTCCATCAATTCGCGCATCGGCACCACGGGCGTGCGGTTGCCGTTGGTGGCGTAGACCGCGATCGTCGAATTCATGCCCATCAGCTTCAGCGTAGTCGCGATATTCCCGCCGAAATCGACATCGACGACGCGGTCGACGCCGCGTTGGCCGGTGAAGGCCATCGCCTTGGCGACGACGTCCTCGGTTTTGTAGTTGATGACGAGGTCGGCGCCCGCAAGCCGCGCCTGCTCGCCCTTGGCGGCCGAACTGACGGTGGCGATCACCTTGGCGCCGCCCCACTTTGCGAGTTGCGCCGCGTAATGACCGACAGCACCCGCGCCGCCGGTGACGAGCACCGTTTGCCCCACGATCGGTCCGTCGCAATGGAGGCAGGTCCACGCCGTCATGGCGGGGATGCCCAGCGTGGCGCCTTCTGCAAACGACAGATTGTCGGGCAGCGGCGTCACCAGATGTTCGGCGAGTGAAATATATTCAGCCGCGGTGCCGAACGCGCGGCCGTTGCGCTGGCCGTTGAACAGCCAGACCCGCTGGCCGGCCTTGAGCCGCGTGACGCCGTCGCCGACCTGATCGACGATCCCCGCGCCGTCACTGTTGGGAACGACGCGCGGATATTCCATCGACCGGTAGCTGCCCCCGCGGCGGCCGACATCGGCGGGATTGACGCCGGACGCCTCCAGCCGTACCCGGACTTCGCCCGGGCCGGCCACGGGCGTCGGCATCTCGCCATGGACCAGCACTTCGGATGCTGGTCCCGTCCGCTCGTACCAGACCGCCTTCACAGCGTGCCCGGAAAAGCGCCGCCGTCGAGCAGGATGTTCTGACCGGTGATGAAGCCGGCCTTGTCGGCGCACAGGAACGCGCAGGCAAGGCCGAATTCCTCGGGGTCGCCGAAGCGGCCGGCCGGATTGAGCTTGGCGCGTTCTGCCAGCAACTGGTCCACGGTAATGCCGCGCCTGTCGGCGTCCGTCTTCGCCACAGGTCCGCGCAGGCGATCGGTGTTGAACGGGCCGGGCAGCAAACCGTTGATGGTGACGTTGTTGATCACGGTCTTGCGCGCGATGCCGGCGACGAAGCCGGTAAGTCCGGCGCGGGCGCCGTTGGAGAGGCCCAGCACCTCGATCGGCGCTTTCACTGCGGCGGACGTGATGTTGACGATGCGGCCGAATTTCCTCGCCATCATGCCGTCGACCGTCGCCTTGATCAGCTCGATCGGTGTCAGCATGTTGGCGTCGATCGCCTTGATCCAGTCGTCGCGGGTCCAGTTGCGGAAATCGCCGGGCGGCGGGCCGCCGGCATTGTTGATGAGAATATCAGGCTCGGGGCAGGCTTTCAGCACATCCTCGCGGCCCTGCGTCGTGGTGATGTCGCCGACGATCTCGGTGACGGTGACGCCGGGGTTGGCCTTGCGGATTTCATCGGCCGTCTTCTTCAGCGCCTCCGCGCCGCGCGCGGTCAGCGTGACATGCACGCCTTCGTTGGCCAGCGCGATGGCGCAGGCGCGCCCCAGTCCCTTGCTCGATGCGCAAACGATGGCGCGGCGGCCTTTGATCCCAAGATCCACTGTTTCACTCCCGTTATGTCTGTGATGTTTGAAGGTGATGAAGCCACTGTAACCAAGTCAAGCGGCTCTGGTAAGTCGTCGAGGTCCGTCGATAATGCATATTGCGATCCCGGAAACCGGCTCTCTCCACGTTTACAAGTCCGTAGCCCGGATGAGCGGAGCGACATCCGGGAAGTCGGAAGCACCGGCCCCGGATATCGCTCCGCTCATCCGGGCTACTGCTCCCTCGCAATGACGGGCAGTCAATTCACCCGCATCTCCGCCTTGATCATATCCGCAGCCTTCTCGCCGATCATGATGGTCGGCGCGTTGGTGTTGCCGCCGATCAGCGTCGGCATGACCGAGGCGTCGACCACGCGCAATCCCTCGACGCCGTAGACCTTCAGCTTCGGATCGACCACGGCCAGGGGATCGTTGACGCCCATCCTGGCGGTGCCGACCGGGTGATAGACCGTGTCGACGCGGGCGCGCAGGAGCTTGCGGATATCGTCATCGCTATGCACGCCTTCCGTGAACATCTCCTTTTTCTGCAACGCGCGCAGCGCCGGCGTCTCCATCAGCCGCCGCGTGGTCTTGAAGCCCGCCACCATGGTTTCCAGATCGTCGGGATCGCCGAAGAAGTTCGGATCGATCACCGGTGGAGCAAGCGGATCGGCGCTGCCGATCGTGACCTCGCCGCGGCTCTTTGGCCGCAGCAGGCAGACGTGGCAGGTAAATCCAGTACCGCGGTGACGCTTGCGGCCGTGGTCGTCGGCCAGCGCCATGCCGAAATGCAGCTGGATGTCGGGGATGTCGAGATCGGGCCGGGTTTTCAGGAAGCCACCGCATTCGGCGAAGTTCGAGGTCATCGGCCCCCTTCGTTCGCGCCGATACTGGCCGATGGCCCGCAGCAGCCGCGGCAGCGCCTTGAGCGAAATGCCGTTGAAATTGGGATTGTCGGACATGTAGCCGAACACAAAGTCCGGATGGTCCTGCAGATTCTGTCCGACGCCGGGCAGATGATGCACCGTGGCGATGCCGTGCTTGCCGAGCACGGCGCTGTCGCCGACGCCGGAGAGCATCAGCAATTGCGGCGTCTGGAATGCGCCTGACGAGACGATCACCTCGCGCCGGGCACGAATTTGCTTGAGCTCCTTGCCCTGGCGGTATTCGACCCCGACCGCACGCTTGCCTTCGAACAGGATGCGGGTGGCGTGAGCGTGGGTCTCGACGCGCAGATTGGCGCGGTTTCCCATATGGGGATGGAGATAGGCGCGCGCGGCGCTGCAGCGTTCGCCGTTCTTCTGCGTCAATTGATAGATGCCGAGGCCCTCATGTTCGTCGGCATTGAAATCATCGCGCAGCCGGAACTGCGCTTCCTGCGCGGCCTGCAGGAATATCTGCTGCACCGGATTGCCGGTGCGCGACTTGTTGACGGCGAGCGGGCCGTCCTTGCCATGATACTCACCGCCGAAATCGGCGTTGTTTTCTGCGCGCTTGAAGTAGGGCAGCACGTCGGCGAACGACCAGCCGGCATTGCCGAGCGAAGCCCATTGATCGTAGTCGGCGCGGTGGCCGCGGATATAGACCATCGCGTTGATGGCGGAGGAGCCGCCGAGCCCCTTGCCGCGCGGCTGATAGCCGATGCGGCCGTTGAGGCCCTTTTGCGGCACGGTGTTGAAGGCCCAGTTGTTGACGTTGCCAGCAACCATCAGCACCAGCGCAAATGGTGTGGTGACCACCCAATTGTCGTTCCTTGCCGCCGGCATCCAGCACCGCTACCGAAATGCTCGGATCCTCCGACAGCCGTCCCGCCACCGTGCAGCCGCCCGAGCCGCCGCCTACCACCACGAAATCGAAGGTATCGGTCACCGCTCACTCCCCCGGAATTTCTTGTTCTGGCGGCCCGACCGGCCGCGCTTTGGGGCCAAAACTCCGCTTTTGCGGCGTTTATGGCAAGAGCGGTTCCAGGAGGCGGTTTTGCCCGCTCAAACCCTCGTTTTTGCTGTCATAAAATCCACAAAACTGCAGCCTTTCCCCTTTCCAAAGCAGGGGGACGTTGATACATACCGCTCGCGCCCGATGGCTTCGGCCCGGGTCGCCTTCTCAGGAAGCCTCCGGACGGGATCGATCGGCGCCGAATACGCGTTGGCCGGCTCACTTCCGGTCCGGCTTTCGAAGGCGATGCAACGGTTTAACGCGGGGTGGAGCAGCCCGGTAGCTCGTCAGGCTCATAACCTGAAGGTCATAGGTTCAAATCCTATCCCCGCAACCAAGTTCGGATGCAAAACCCCAGCCCTTGTGGCTGGGGTTTTCGTTTGGGGCAACCGGTGAGACGTCGCCGCATGCATCATGCCGTTCAGCCGTCCACCAGCCAGATCAAATCTGTTCGACATTCAGGATCGTGAGTTCACCGCATGATGGTGGTGTCGCGACGTTGTATCGCAACGGACACAACCGCTTCATCGCAATGAATCACTCTCACGCGTCTCTACTTCGAGTGCGCATGTGCCAAACTTCAAACCATCGAATTCGACTAAAATTTTGCCGTCATCAATTGTTCAAATGATGGCATCTGGATTCGTAATCACTCGATGCGAAAATTACTCGCTCATAGGCTTAGCCTATGTCCGTTATCCCGCGTCATTCAAGCACACGCGTCTGGAATACATCCAATCTGAAATCGACTTCGCGCGATTGATGCTGCATGTTGGCGCAACTCCCGGCTGGCGCGGCGTGTGCGTAAGCACGGCTCAGGGGAAAACATGCGGACGAAAACGAAACGAAGGAATCTGGGAACGCAAGACGGCCCTGAGTTCGGGGCAGGGCTTGCGTACGCTTCCATTTCCGTCATCGCTATCCCCGTCATCGATGGTCACGTGACATCGTCGCGGACAATCACTGGACGAGGTGATTGCAAACGACATGCGCCGTATCGGCTCACGCCGCACATGGCTCATGAATTTTACTGTTGGTGCGCGCCGGTCGCGGCGCACCGGATCACTGCATTCCGACATTCCGTGGTGGGTTAGCCGGGCACGCTTCGCGCGCCACGGCGGCTGTGGGGACTTTGGAGAAGGCGGCGTATGACAACTGGGGATTTCGATCTCGATACTTTTCCGAAGCTGCTCATGCATCACTCCAGGGAGCGGGGTGAACGTCCGGCGATCCGCGAAAAGAGCCGCGGCATCTGGCGCACCGTAACCTGGCGTGAATTGGCGGAAGAAGCCGCGACACTGACTGCTGCGATGTCGGCGCGAGGCCTGCAGCGCGGCGCGCATGTCGCCTTGCTGGGCGACAACCGGCCGCAACTTTATGCCGCGATGTGCGCGGCGCAAATGCTCGGCGCCGTGGTGGTGCCGCTCTATCAGGATGCGACCGCCGACGAGATCGCGTCGTTGATTGCGAGCGCGAAAGTCACTCACGTCTTTGCCGAAAACCAGGAGCAGGTCGACAAGCTGCTCGAAATATTGCCGCGCTGTCCGACCGTGCAATGCATCGTCTATGACAAGGATCGCGGCATGCGCCACTATGCGCAGCGCGAACTCGTCAGCTACGCATCTCTGCTCCAGCATGGCCGCGAACTCGCCGCCGGGAAGCATGGCTTCCTGCAGGCCGAGATCGCGAGCGGCAGCGGTCAGGATTCCGCCTTTGTGTTCTTTACTTCCGGCACGACCGGTCCAGCCAAGGGCGTCGTTCTCACCCATGCCTCGCTGATCGATCGTGCGCGTGTGGCCGCGTCGATGGGAGAGTTGAAGGATACCGATGTGGCGATGGCCTACCTTCCGCCCGGATGGATTGGCCAGATTCTCTTCGGGTACGTCCAGCCGATGGTCGTCGGCTATTGCATCTGCTGCCCCGAATCTTCCGACACCATGCTTGCCGATATGCGCGAGATGGGTCCGACCTATTTCCTCGCCACGCCGCGGGTACTCGAGACGCTGGCCAAGCAGGTATCGCTCCGAATGGTGGAGGCCGGTGGCTTCAACCAGCGCCTCTATCGGTATTGCATGGCGGTCGGGCGGCGGGTCGCTGCGCGAACGCTGGCCGGCGAACGCCTCTCGATCGGCGAGCGACTGGCGTCGGTGGCAAGCGATCTATTGATGCGCGGTCCGCTCCGCGACGTGCTGGGCATGAGCAAGGTGCGCGTGGCCTATACGGCCGGAGATGCAGTCGATCCTGACCTCTTGATGTTTTTTCGCGCCCTCGGAATCAACCTCAAGCAGCTTTATGGCTCCACCGAAACTGGATTCTTCGTTGCGCTGCAGCGCGACGGTGCGGTCAAGCCGGACACGGTCGGATCACCGGTCGAAGGGGTCGAACTGAAGATGACGCCGCAGCGCGAGATACTGGTGCGCTCGCCCGGCCTTTTCAGGGAATACCACGGCGACGCCGCGAAGACAGCGCAGGCAACAAACGCGGAGGGCTGGTTTCACACCGGCGACACCGGCTATGTCGGCCCGGACGGGCAATTGCGGATCGTTGACCGCTTGGTTCATGTCGGCGCGTTGAACGACGGCACGTCGTTCGCGCCCCGAATGCTCGAAAGCAAACTCAAGTTCCTGCCTTACGTCAGAGAGGCGGTGGCGTTCGGCGACGGGCGCGACATGGTCTGCGCGATCATCGACATCGAAATGGCTGCCACCAGCCGGTGGGCCGACAGGCAGAGCATTTCCTATACGGGACAAGCCGACCTCGCTTCGCGCGACGAGGTCTATGCATTGATCGCGGATTGTATCGCCGACGTGAACGCGCAGCTCGGGGCGGACCCGGCGCTGGCGCAACCGCAGATCCATCGCTTTGCCATCCTGGACAGGGAGTTGAGCGCGGATGACGGCGTGCTCACACGCACCGGCAAGCTGCGGCGCGACGTCATCGCGGCGCGATATCGCGCGCTGGTGGACGCAATGTATGACGGCCAAACCGACGTGCGTGTCGAAGCCGAAAGCGGCGAAGAGGCCACTGAGATGAAAATCCGCGACGCGAAAGTCGTTGCATCGGCGCAGACCCGGAGAGCCGCCTGAACATGACGATATCGGTACAGTCTTCCAATCTGCAGTCGGCGCAGCGGGCTTTTCCATTTGGTCCGCCGATCCTCGAACTCTCCTCGATCTCGTTGCGCTTTGGCGGTGTGCACGCGCTGACGAATATTTCATTCAACGTGCTCGAGCACGAGATCCGCGCCATCATCGGTCCGAACGGCGCCGGCAAGAGTTCGATGCTCAATGTCATCAACGGCATCTACGTGCCGCAGGAAGGCAGCATCACCTTTCGCGGCGAGCGGCTGTCGGAAATGAGGCCGACGCACGCTGCCCGCCGCGGCATCGCCCGTACCTTCCAGAACATTGCGCTGTTCCGGGGCATGTCGGTGCTCGATAACATCATGGCCGGCCGCATTCTGCGCACGCACGCAACTTTCCTGGAAGTCGCGCTTCAGCTGCCGCGTGCCCGGCGAGAGGAAGGCGAGAACCGCGCCGCGGTCGAGGAGATCATCGAGTTCCTGGAGATCGAGCACATCCGCAAGACGCCGGTATCGCGCCTGCCTTATGGACTGCAGAAGCGGGTCGAACTCGGCCGCGCGCTCGCCGCCGAGCCGAAGATACTTCTGCTCGACGAACCGATGGCCGGCATGAACATCGAGGAGAAGCAGGACATGTGCCGCTTTATCCTCGACGTCAACGATCACTACGGCACCACGGTGGTGCTGATCGAGCACGACATGGGCGTGGTGATGGACATCTCCGACCGCGTCGTCGTGCTCGATTACGGAAAGAAGATCGGGGACGGGACGCCGGATGAGGTGAGGTCCAACCAGGACGTCATCGACGCCTACCTTGGCGTGGCCCACTGAGGAATCGTAATGCAAAATTTCTGGTTTTTCATTGAGGTTCTGGTCGGCGGCCTGCTGTCGGGGATCATGTATTCGCTGGTCGCGCTCGGCTTCGTGCTGATTTACAAGGCCTCGTCGGTGTTCAATTTCGCGCAAGGCGCGATGGTGTTCTTTGCCGTCCTGACTTTCGTCGGCGTCATGGAGCTCGGGCTGCCGTTCTGGGCGGCGTTACCGGTCGCGATCGGCGTGATGGTGCTCGTCGGCATGGCAACCGAGCGTTTCGTGCTGCGCCCGCTGGTCAGCCAGAGCGAAGACACGTTGTTGATGGCGACGATCGGCCTTTCGTTCGTCATCGAGGGGGTCGCGCAGCTCATGTGGGGCGTGGACGTGCGAAACCTCAATCTCGGTATCCAGGACGAACCGATCAACTGGATCATGGACAAGACCGGCATGCTGATCAGCCAGCTCGACATCACGGCCGGCATCGTCGCATCGATCATGGTGGCTTCGCTGGCGCTGCTGTTTTCCCGGACCAAAGTCGGCCGCGGCCTGCGTGCGGTAGCAGACGACCATGCCGCCGCGCTCTCGATCGGCATTCCGCTCAAGCACATCTGGATGCTGGTTTGGGCGACGGCCGGCGTCGTCGCGCTGGTCGCGGGCATGTTGTGGGGCGCGCGCAGCGGCGTGCAATTCGCGCTGGTGTGGGTGGCGCTGAAGGCGCTGCCCGTCCTGATCATCGGCGGCTTCACGTCGGTCCCCGGCGTGATCGTTGCCGGACTTCTGGTCGGCGCATCTGAAAAGGTTGTCGAGGTCTATATCGGCCCGAAAGTCGGCGGCGGCGTTGAAGTCTGGTTTCCGTACGTCATGGCTGTCCTGTTCCTGCTGATACGGCCGGAGGGGCTGTTCGGCGAAAGAATCATCCGGCGCGTCTGACATCCGGCAACTCGAGGAAGCGATAAATGTTCTACAGGGAAGCCGGTCAGTTCCGCACCAGCTACGCTCAGGATTCGCAGATCTTTCCGCTGCGCCAGGACCGCATCGGCATCGCCATCATCCTGATCGCGGCGATGCTGTTGCCCTTGGTCGCCAACGCCTATTGGCTGAGCGCAATTCTCATTCCATGGCTCGTGCTGTCGCTGGTGGCGCTCGGGCAGAACATCCTGATGGGTTATGCCGGCCAGCTTTCGCTGGGATCGGCCGGCTTCATGGCCGTCGGCGCCTTTGCCTGCTACAATCTGATCCTGCGTGTCGAGGGCATTCCCTTCGTGGTCGCGGTCGCGCTTTCCGGGGTGTGCGCGGCGCTGGTCGGCATCGTTTTCGGTTTGCCGAGCCTGCGTATCCGCGAACTCTATCTCGCGGTCGCAACGCTTGCCTCGCAGTTCTTCATCGTCTGGGCGCTCGACAAGTTTCCCTGGTTCAAGAACTACGACCCGGCCGGCGTGATCACCGCGCAGCCGATCGTGATGTTCGGCCATAACTTCGCTAGTCCGCGCGAGAAGTACTGGGTGGTGCTCGTGATCGTCGCCGTTCTGGCGTTGCTTGCCAAGAACATGGCGCGCGGCAGCGTCGGCCGCGGCTGGATGGCAGTGCGCGACATGGACGTCGCCGCCGAAGCGATGGGGCTGTCGCTGCTGCGCACCAAGCTGCAGGCGTTTGCGATCAGCTCGTTCTACTGCGGCGTTGGCGGCGCGTTGTTTGCTTTCGCCTATCTTCAAACGGTCGAACCGTCTGCGTTCACGATCGAGCTGTCATTCCGAATCCTGTTCATGGTCATCATCGGCGGCCTTGGAACGATCATGGGATCCTTCCTCGGCGCCGCCTTCATCCTGCTGATGCCGATTTTCCTCAACGTCTTCTTTCACGGCGTTTTCGGTCAATCGATCGATGCCAGCGTGATCTCCGCGGTGGAGCAGGTGATCTTCGGGGTGATGATCATCGCATTCCTTATCTACGAGCCGCTTGGGCTTGCGCGGCTCTGGCAGCTTACCAAGGAGCGGCTGCGCCTGTGGCCGTTCAGGCACTAGATCAATTCAACGGATCAACAAGAAACGAAACGCATCTGACTTATCGCAACGTGGGGAGAAACTAGGATGTTTAACAAGAACGTACTTCGCCTGAGCTTGTCCGGAGTCGCGGCCGCGGGCGCCATCCTGGCGGCGTCACTGGCGTCTACGCCGGCGATGGCCCAGCAGCCGGAACAGTACTTTCCGGTCGCCAGTATGCGCGTCGGTCCCTACAACGCGATGGGCACGGGCATTTTCGGCGGGGTTATCGACTATCTGAATTACGTCAACATCAAGCACGGCGGCGTCAACGGCGTGAAGCTCGTCTATGAAGAGTGCGAGACGGAGTACAACGCGGCCCGCAGCGTGGAATGTTACCAACGCCTTCTGAACCGGGGCGATCAGAAGATGCTGCTGTGGGATCCCTACGGCACGCCGCTGGCCTATGCGGTGATCGGCCGCGTGGCAGCCGACAACGTGGTGCTGGCGCAGGCCGGTTACGGCCGTACCGACGCCGCCGACGGCCGCGTTTGGCCGTGGGTGTTCGGCGCGACCGCCAATTACTGGTCGCAGATCGCCATGAAGCTGAATTTCATTCAGCAGCAGGAAGGCGGCATCGACAAGATGAAGGGCAAGACGATCGTACACCTTCACATCGATACTGCTTATGGACGCGAGCCTTTGCCGGCGATGCGCCAGATCGCGAAGGACTGGGGTGTCAACCTGATCGAAATCCCGATCGCGCCGCCGGGCCTGGAACAGCAATCGCAATGGCTGCAGATCCGGCAGGCGAAGGCTGACTGGGTGACGTTCTGGGGTGCCGGCGCCGGCATGAGCGGCACGGCAATCACCTCGGCGGCACGCGTCGGCTTTCCGCGAAACAAGATCATCTTCGTCACCTTCGGCGGCGCCGAAGAGGACATGATCGCTGGCGGCGCACAGGCAAAGGACACCCATGTCGTCGCCATGGTCTTGCCGGGCAAGCAATGGCCACTGATCGCCGACATCGAGAAGACGCTGTACAGCGGAGGCGCCGGCAAGGGCAATATGCAGAACCCGAACCGTGTCGGTACGATCTACTACAATCGCGGGGTCATTGCGGCGGTCAACTATGTCGAGGCGCTGCGCAACGCGCAGAAGATACACAACAAGGTCGGCAAGCCCGTCACCGGCGCCGAATTCCGCGATGGCTACGAAGCGCTTGATTACACGGACGACGCGAGGCGCAAAGAGCTCGGTATCGACGGTATGATTCCGCCCTACAAACTGACCTGCCGCAATCACGAGGGGGCCGGTACGTTCCACATGATGCAGTGGGACGGCAGCAAGTTCCAGATCGTGACCAAGGACTGGATGGGCGCGAACGATCCGAAATTTATCCGCCAGTTGATCGAGGATTCCGCCGAAAAATACGCCAAGGAAAATAACATCACTTTGCGCGACTGTCCGAACTGATCCGATGAAGAAACGTCGGGTGGGAAGGTCGTGCCTTCCCACCCGTTGGCTTCGCGAACTTCCCTCTGAGGTAACCCGCCATGGATATCGCCGTGAAATCGGCTGCCGATCGTCCCGTCGCTGCTGGAGCCGGTCCGCTTCTTGCCGTGAAGAACATCGAGGTGATCTATGACCACGTGATCCTCGTGCTGCGCGGCGTGTCGCTCGAAGTGCCGCAGGGCGGCATCGTGGCGCTGCTCGGCGGCAACGGCGCCGGCAAGAGCACGACACTGAAGTCGATCTCGACGCTGCTGGCCTCCGAACGTGGCGCGGTCACCAAGGGCTCGATCGAATTCCGTGGCGAGCGCACCGACCAGCTTACCCCCGGCGATCTCGTCGGCATGGGAATGGTGCAGGTAATGGAGGGCCGGCATTGCTTCGGCCATCTCACGGTCGAGGAAAACCTGATCACCGGCGCCTACACGCGCTCCCTCACGCGCGCCGCGCAGCGCGACGCGCTCGACAAGGTCTACGCCTATTTCCCGCGCCTCAAGGTGCGGCGTTCCAGTCTGGCGGGTTACACATCGGGTGGCGAGCAGCAGATGACGGCGATCGGCCGCGCCATGATGGCGAAGCCGAGCATGTTGCTGCTGGATGAACCCTCGATGGGCCTCGCCCCGCAGATCGTGGCCGAGATCTTCGAGATCGTCCGCGACCTCAATCAGAAGGAGGGCGTCAGCATCCTGCTGGCCGAGCAGAACACCAACGTCGCGCTGAAATATGCCGACTACGGTTACATCCTCGAGAGCGGCCGCATCATGCTGGACGGGCCGGCGAAAGCGCTGGCGGACAACAAGGACGTTAAGGAGTTCTACCTTGGTATGTCGTCCGAAGGGCGCAAGAGTTTTCGTGACATGAAATCGTATCGCCGCCGCAAGCGCTGGGTCTAGAGCCCGGTTCTGAATGCATCAGAGCCGGGCTTTAAATTCCTGGTCAGAGGCGTTTGTGGAGTCGTTCATGTGACTCCGGTGCACCCTCAGCGCATTCATGCGAGGTTACCCGCTCAGTAAGCCCGGCGCCGCCCTGCGATAGCGCTGTAGGCAAACAAGACCACAATCGCGCCCACCACGGCGCCGATCAGGCCTGCGCCTTCGCCGGGCCGATACCAGCCAAGCGCTTGCCCCAGAAACGTCGCCACGAACGCACCGACGATGCCGAGTATGGTGGTGAGAATGAAACCCGACGGTTCATTGTCGCCGGGCATGATGAATTTGGCGATGACGCCGGCAACGAAGCCAATAATGATCGTCCAGATGATACCCATGAGAGTGATCCTAAAGAGTTGAATGTGTTAGTTCGGAAGGCGACCGTCAGGCGTGTACTGATCCACCGCGGCAGGAAGCTCCCGCGAAAGTCTCGCCAGCAGTTCTTCTTGAGACAGTCCCGTTTGCTGCTCCAGCGCAGCCAACACATCGGCTCCAATGGCCTGCTTTAATTGAGGCGGCGGAAGCTCCTTGTTCGGGCCTTTGTTGATCCAGGACTCCGCCGCGTCTCCTTGCCCGTTCTGCTTGAATCGTTCGAGCAGCTCGCCGAGCCCTCCGCCAAGCAGCCCTCCGGCCCCTCCGCCAGCCAGTGCTCCACCCAGATTGCCGAGCAGGCCGCCAAGCGGGCCTTGCTGATTGCCAGCTCCCGCAGGCGCAGTCGAGCCTTTCAGCAGTTCCCCGAGTTTGTCCCTGTTCTGATACCCTGCTATTGCGAGCAAGCCCAGTAACGCTGTCATCGATGGCAATCCGCGAGACATATCTCGTACCCTCCATTGGATCTCGCGCAGTAACGATCCATGCGGCGTCAGGTTCCAAGCAAGTTGCGCATTTGGAACCGCGGCGTTTTGCCCTCGTTAGCTGCCGGAAGTTGTCCAGTGGAAAGTATCGCGCGCGGTCTGCCGTCCAAGGAAAGGGAGCCGTCGCCGGAGCTCTGATCGGTTTCGTAGAAGCCGCGTGCCGACCTTCAATTCAGCGTTGCCTCCAACAGATCTTTCGAGCTGTAAGGCTTCAAAAAGAAGTGAGTGTCCTGCGGAATGTGAGGCGGGCTATTTCCGGAAATCATCACGACGTTAATGTGGGGGAATCTGCGCTTCGCGTACTGGGCGAGTTCCACGCCCGACATGTCGCCCCCGAGGTTCACATCCGTGACAAGAGCGACGAGCTCTGTTCCGGTAGATGTGAGCACCAGTTCCGCGGTTTCCGCCGAACTACACTCGACCACTTCAAGGCCGTGATCCCTCAGCAGCTCGGCAAGAATCTCTCGCTGGAATGCATCGTCCTCTACGACCAGAGCTATGAAATTCGGCATTTTCGCCTCCGTTAATTGAGGCTAATCCGCTGAATTCTGATTGGTTCATGCCTTCTCTCAAAGAACCGGGCGCGGGCTGCTTCCCGTATCATCGTGGTTAAAACTCAAATCGCACCGAAGCTTCTCTTCATCCTACAGGAACCATCGCAGTGCGGGCGGTTTGGTTTCCCACAGAGGATGAAGACATGAACAAAACGAATTCAGACGCCGGCGTTGATGCAGGTAAGCAGGTTCCGCCGAGACGTCATGATGCCGGCAGCGGGGCGAACGAAACGACGGATGGCCTGGACTCTACCAATGAAGCATTGCGCCATGCTGCGGAAGATACTCCGTCTGGCGCCACTCCCGAGGATGTAGAGACAGTGCCGGTGTTCGACCGCGCTGACCTTGCACCGAAAATCTAGGGGGCGGTTGTGGCAATCAAAAAGCACGGCGTCATTATTGAAACGCCGACGGAAGCCCGACAGGCCGAGCCTGGGCCGTCGATCCTGTTACTTCTCGTCGTGAGCGTCAGCATCGCCGTCGTTGCGATGGCGATCGTTTGGTTCGTGTTCTTTCGCACGTAGCAAGGACCGCCGGGGCGCCCTTCCGTGATTCACCATTGCAACCAATTTACTAACGCGACTTCGCGTTTCTTATTTTAGCTCCAAAGTATCGGAAAAGCTCATGGCCAAATCAACCAAGCAGAGAGCCGGCAAAACGGCGGCAGCCGGATCGGCGACGATCCACGATCAGGAGTTGATCCGGGGCGAGGGCGGCGAGCTCCATCAGACCGCCAGCGGAGACATCCCCGTGCTGACGACCGCTCAGGGCGGTCCAATCTCGGATGATCAGAATACGCTCAAGATCGGCCCGCGCGGTCCGACCTTGATCGAGGATTTTCATTTCCGCGAAAAGATCTTCCATTTCGACCATGAGCGGATCCCGGAGCGCGTCGTCCACGCCCGCGGCTACGGCGCCCATGGCTTCTTCGAGAACTACAAGCCCCAGACGAAATACACCCGCGCTGATCTGTTCAAGCGCGCCGGCGAGAAAACCCCGGCCTTTGTGCGGTTTTCCACGGTTGCCGGCAGCAAGGGTTCGGCGGATCTGGCGCGCGACGTGCGCGGCTTCGCCGTCAAGCTCTATACCAAGGAAGGCAACTGGGACATCGTCGGCAACAACATTCCAGTGTTCTTTATCCAGGACGCCATCAAGTTTCCGGACATGGTTCATGCGGTCAAGGAGGAGCCCGACAGCGCTTTTCCGCAGGCGCAATCGGCGCACGATAATTTCTGGGATTTCATCAGCCTGACGCCCGAAAGCATGCACATGATCATGTGGGTGATGTCGGATCGCGCGATCCCGCGCTCGTTCCGCTTCATGGAAGGGTTTGGCGTCCACACCTTCCGCCTCGTCAATGCGAAGGGCAAATCGACCTTCGTCAAGTTTCACTGGAAGCCGAAACTGGGCATGCAGTCGGTGCTCTGGAACGAGGCCGTAAAGATCAATGGCGCCGATCCCGACTTCCACCGCCGCGATCTCTGGACGGCCATTCAAACCGGCAACTTTCCGGAATGGGAATTGCAATTCCAATTGTTCGACCAGGCTTTTGCCGACAGCTTCGATTTCGATGTTCTGGATCCCACCAAGCTGATCCCGGAAGAGATGGTCCCGCCGATCCCGATTGGCCGACTGGTGCTTGATCGGATGCCCGACAACTTCTTTGCGGAGACAGAGCAGGTCGCGTTCATGACGCAGAACGTGCCGCCGGGGATCGACTTTTCCAACGATCCGCTGCTGCAGGGCCGCAACTTTTCCTATCTCGACACCCAACTGAAGCGGCTCGGTAGCCCGAATTTCACGCACATCCCGATCAATGCGCCGAAATGCCCGTTCCATCATTTCCAGCAGGATGGCCACATGGCGATGCGCAATCCGGTTGGGCGGGTGAATTACCAGCCCAATTCGTTCGGCGAGGGGCCGCGCAAGTCGCCCCAGCGCGGGTTCACGCCGTTCGCAGAAGTTGAAGACGGCCCCAAGCGCCGGCTGCGCGCGGAGAGCTTTGCGGATCATTACAGCCAAGCGCGGCAGTTCTTTATCAGCCAGACCGAAGGCGAGCAGCACCACATCGCAGCGGCCCTGACCTTCGAACTCAGCAAGGTAAAGACGCCGGTGATCCGCGAGCGCGTGGTGTCACATCTCCTCAATATCGACGATACGCTGGCCAATCTGGTCGGCACGGGGCTCGGGCTGCAGGCGATGCCCAAGGCAGCCGATGCGGCCATGCCGACCCGGCAGGATCTCGACGTATCGGCGAAGCTCAGCATCGTCCAAAACGGGCCACAGCGCTTCGAGGGACGCAAGCTGGGCATTCTCGTCTCGGATGGCGTCGATGCCGCCATCCTCAAGGCGCTCAAGGCCGCACTCGTCAAGCAAGGAGCGACCTTCGAAATCATCGCTCCCAAGGTGGGCGGTACCGAGGCCAGCGACGGCAGCTGGGTCGAGGCCGATCAGATGATCGACGGCGGCCCATCGGTGCTGTACGACGCCGTCGCGTTGTTGCCGGCGGCTGATGCCATTGATGATTTGTTGCAGGAGTCGACGGTGCGCGATTTCATTGCCGACGCCTTTGCGCACTGCAAGTTTATCGGGCATGTGAGCGCGGCCGTACCTTTGTTGGAGAAAGCAGGCATTGCCGAGGCGGACTTCGACGAGGGTGTCGTTGCGCTGGCGTCATCGAAGGATGTCGCCGGCTTCGTTGGCAGGCTTGGTCAGCTGCGGGTCTGGGGCCGCGAGCCGCGCGTCAAGATGAAATAGCATCGGCGGCTAAATGTTTGTTTTCTTCTCCAATCGTCTCGGGTGTGCCGGATCATTGCTGATCTCGGCCCTCGTTACGCTCGCGCTTCTCTATATGTTTGGATGGCTGAATTTCTGAAGGGGGTCATATTCGTCACGTAAACGGCGCCGCCGGAACCGATTGCAGATAGGCCTGTTGTCCCGTGCAAAATCTCAGGACGGTGACATGAAACATAAGTCAATTGAAGAAATTTCGAAGCGAATGGCCGGGATCGACATTGCGATCCTCTCCACTCATACCGAAAACGGTCAGATCGCCAATCGTCCGATGAGCAACAATGGTGACGTGCAGTACGACGGCACGTCCTATTACTTTACGTTCGAACAGTCTCGGACGGTATCCGACATTCAGTCGAACCCGAAGGTGGCGCTGGGTTTCACCAGCGAAGGCGGAATATTCTCCGACGCCATCTACGTCACTGTCGAAGGCAATGCCGAACTGATCAGGGATAAGGCGTCCTTCAAGGCTCATTGGACGAGCGACCTGGATCGCTGGTTCGAGCAAGGTATCGACACGCCGGGTATCGTGCTGGTGAAGGTGAAGGCTTCGCGCATCGCCTATTGGGACGGCGAGGAAGAAGGCGAGGTTAAGGTGTAAGCCGGCGCGGCGCAGGCCGACGTGTTCGAAATCCCAAAGGAGGCTGACTTCCAGGAAATCCTTGCCAAGCAGGGGGCGGCGGCGCTTGCCAGCTCGCCGGAGCAATTTCGCGCACTGCTCGTCAAAGACATGTCGAAATGGGCCAAGGCGGTCAAGGCGGCAGGTGTCAAGATGAACTAACCGGCTGCATGACGGGTGCGCCTGCACGTTCAGGCCAACGCCCTATCGGTAAGTGCGCTCGGTTACGTCGATTTCGGACGTGACCGGACGTCCGGTGCCGCGGCGGGCGTTGCGGCTCCAGGCCCGGTGTGCACATGAACCTCCTTGGCGTGAAGCGGCTCGCCGCATTCGGAGCAGACCATCACCGGGTCGAACGTCTTTCCGCAGTTCTTGTGCTGGTGCAGCAGCGGGCGGCCGCGCTCGTCCACCATGTGCGTATCGCCCCAGTGCACGATCGACATTATCACCGGATACAGATCCAGGCCGCGCTGCGTCAGGATGTATTCGTACCGCGCAGGGCTTTCCTGATAGCGGACGCGCCGCAGCACGCCGTAGCGAACGAACTTCTTGAGCCGCTCCGCCAGCAGGTGCCGGGTAATGCCGAGCCGCGACTGAAACGCTTCGAAGCGGCGGACCCGAAGAAAGCACTCCCGCAGGATCAGGAGACTCCAGCGGTCCCCGATGACCGCGACCGTCCGCGCCAGCGAGCACGGCTCTTCTTCAAGGGTGTCCCAGCGCATCCCGCTCTCCGGCAATGATCAATCGAGACGGCAACATAGCCGTCAATTCCAAATCAGAATGAATGACATAAGGGGCTTCCGGTACAAATGAAATACTAAGGGAAACGCAACCAGCTTGACAGTTCTTTTTTAGAACTGTATCGGTCGATTGGCCCATCGGGGTGCCCTGCCGGGCAATATTCAGACGAGGGAGGGTCGGATGAACGATGTCGGCGCGCCAAGAGTCCAGTTCCAGTTCGATTTCGGCAGTCCCAACGCCTATCTCGCCGCCCGCGTGATTCCCGATATCGAGCGGCGCACCGCGACGAAATTCGAATATGTGCCGGTGCTGCTCGGCGGCATCTACAAGCTCACCGGCAACAGCTCGCCGGCGAACTATCTCAAGGGCATCCGGAACAAGGGCGACTACATGGCGCGGGAGACCGAGCGCTTCATCCGGCGCCACGGCATCACCACCTTCCGCCGCAACCCGTTCTTCCCGGTAAACACCCTGCAATTGATGCGCGGCGCCGTCGCCGCGGAAGCCGAAGGCGTGTTCTGGCCGTATTTCCAGGCGGTCTATCACCACATGTGGGAAGAGCCCAAGAAGATGGACGATCCCGCCGTGATGCGCGAAGCGCTCGCCTCGTCCGGGATCGATGCAGACAAGCTTGTTGCCCGATCGCAGGAGGCCGAGGTCAAGAACCGCCTGATGGCGCTGACACAGGATGCCGTCGACCGTGGTGCGTTCGGCTCGCCGACATTCTTCGTCAACGATGAAATGTTCTTCGGCAAGGATCAGCTTCGCGACGTCGAAGACGAGATTTTTGCGCAACGGAAGGCAACCGAAAACTCCGTTCCGTTGAGCAGCCGCCGCGCCTCGTGAACGCGCGTAATCGGGGGGCCGAAAGGTTCGTCGTCGAGGGAGATTGCGGTGAACACGGATAGCGAGAAGATCACAACGGACGATCTGGTAGAAGGTCTGCCTTCGCGGGTGCACGCCGTCTATGCCCGGTTTGCCCTGGAGACGCCGGATCATCCGGCGTTCGTCGAGGCCGGCCGCGCCTGGAGCTATCGGCAGTTTTCCGACGCGGTCGAGGCGGTCGCCCGAGATCTGCGCGAGCTGCACGTTAGGCCCGGCGACCGGGTAATGGTCGCCAGCGAGAACAGCGTTGCGCTTGGCGCGATCCTGTTCGCGGTCGGCAAGCTCGACGCCTGGGCGATTGCGGTCAACCCACGCCTGAGCGCGCGCGAACTCGAACAGATCCGGTCCCACAGCGGCACCCGCCGGGTGCTGTTCAACGCCGCGCTGTCCAGAGAGGCCGCCGATCATGCCTCGCGAGCCGGCGCTGCGATACGCGCGATCGGCCCCTTCGCTGGCATCGGCGTCGGGCCGCTGAACGAAGAGACGCTGGCCGAGCTTGCCGAGGCGGACGCCGCGCGCCAGGTCGCGGCGCTGATGTACACCTCAGGCACGACAGGCGCCCCGAAAGGGGTGATGCTCAGCCATCAAAATCTGCTGGTTGCGGCGAGAACCTCTGGCATCTTGCGCAATACAGGTCCTGCCGACCGGATCTACGGCGTGCTGCCGATGTCGCACATCGTCGGCTATTCGATCCTGCTGATCTCGACGCTGATGCATGGCGCGACGCTGCATGTCGTTGCGAAAGCTGATCCCGCCGCGCTGGCGGACGCCATCGCCAGGGACGGCATCACCACGCTCTACGGCGTGCCCGCGACCTACCAGCGCCTGCTCGAATATAAAGCGGTCAAGAACATCCTGCGCCTTCCGCGCGGCAATGTGCGGATGATGTGCGTGGCGGGCGCGCCGCTCGACCTCACTTTGAAGCGCCGCATGGAGGACGAGTTCGGCGTTCCGCTGCTCAACGGCTATGGGATCACTGAATGTTCGCCGGGTCTTGCAGGCGTGCGGCAGAATCGGCCCGCCGGCGACGAGACCGTGGGGCCGATGCTCCCGGGCATCGAACACCGGATCGTCGACCGGGATGGAAATCGGGTCGCCGACGGCGAGGTCGGTGAGCTGCATGTCCGCGGCCTCAATGTGATGCTGGGCTATTATCGCGCGCCGGAGCAGACCGCCGCCGCAATCGACCGCGAGGGGTGGTTCAACACCGGCGATCTGGCGCGGATGAGCGGTGAGGGCAATCTCTATATCGAAGGGCGCACCAAGGAGCTCATTATCCGTTCCGGGTTCAACGTCTATCCGGCTGAGGTTGAGGCGGTGCTCAACGCGCATGAACTCGTGGTGCAGTCGGCCGTCGTCGGGCGAAACGTCGAGGGCAACGAGGAAGTGGTGGCGTACGTCCAGCTTCTTCCGGGAGCGAAGATCACCGCAGACGAGCTGAAATCATATTCATCAGGGCTTTTGACGTCCTACAAGCGGCCGAGCGAAATCCTGTTTCTCGACGCGCTACCCGCGGCGTCGACCGGGAAGATCCTGAAACACAGGCTGCGGGAAATGGCGAACGAGCGCAAGATAGGTCCGGTGACGGTCGCCGGCTGACAGCACCGCTGCCGCGAGCGTCCGCAGACAGCGAACAGGAGAGAACCAATGGCCAAGAGAAATGCGACCGCGGCGATCATCGGCGCGGGAGACTTTATCGGCTCCGAGATTGCCAAGAAATTCGCCGCTGAGGGATTCACGGTCTTCGCCGGGCGCCGCAACGGCGACAAGCTCGCTCCGCTGGTCAAGGAAGTCGAGGCGAGCGGCGGCAAGATCTTTGCGCGTTCGCTTGACGCCCGCAAGGAAGAGGAGATCACGGCGTTCCTTGCCGATGCCGACAAGGAAGCGCCGCTCGAGGTCTGCATCTTCAATGTCGGCGCCAACGTCAATTTCCCGATTCTGGACACCACCGAGCGGGTGTTTCGCAAGGTGTGGGAGATGGCCTGCTATTCGGGCTTCCTGGCTGGCCGCGAAGCCGCACGCCTGATGCTGCCGCGCAAACAGGGCAACATCTTCTTCACCGGCGCGACCGCCAGCCTGCGCGGCGGGCGCGGCTATGCGGCCTTTGCCAGCGCCAAGTTCGGGCTGCGCGCGGTGGCGCAGGCGATGGCGCGCGAGCTCGGGCCGCAGAACATCCATGTCGGTCACCTCATCATCGATTCCGGCGTCGACACCGAATGGGTTCGCCAACGGCGGGTGGAAGCGCTCGGCCCGGATGCACTGAAAGATCCAGACGCCCTGATGCCGCCGGCGTCGGTCGCGGACGCCTACTGGCGGCTCTACGAGCAGCCGCGCAGCGCCTGGACCTTCGAAATGGAGATCCGGCCTTTCAAGGAGACGTGGTGACAAGCGGTTGAACGCGTGGTGGAGCAACATGTTAAGTGCGGTTCCGATCCGCTCAGCGTTACCCGGCCCGGAATCGGAGCAACCGCCATGCCGCTATGGACATGCGAACAATGTGGGGCTCAGTTCCCCGAGAGCGCATTGCCGCCGCAGGCCTGCCTGGTCTGCGAGGACGAGCGGCAGTTCGTGAACTGGAAAGGGCAGGCCTGGCTCACACGCGAGCAACTGGCGCAGCGTCACAAGCTGGTCTGGCGCGACGACCTCGGCGTTTCCGGCATCGCCGTCGAGCCGGCTTTTGCGATCGGACAGCGCGCGCTTCTGATACCCGAGGCCGATGGTTGCGTGATGTGGGATTGCGTGCCGCTGGCGACAAGCGAAGCCATCGGCTTTGTCCGCTCACTCGGCGGCCTGAAGGCGATCGCCGTATCCCACCCGCATTATTATGGCGCGGTCGCGGACTGGAGCGAGGCGTTCGGCGGCGCACCGGTCTATCTGCATGGCGACGATCACGCCTTCGTCACGCGGCCGCATCCGGCCATCGTGCCCTGGACCGGCGACAACCATCGGATATCGGACGACATCCAACTGGTGCGCGCCGGCGGGCATTTCGCCGGCGGCACGGTGATGCACTGGCGGGCGGGCGCGCAAGGCCGCGGCGCGCTGCTGACCGGCGATGTCGCGATGGTGGCGATGGACCGCCGATCGGTCAGCTTCATGTACAGCTTCCCAAACTATATCCCGCTGAACGCACCGGCGGTACGCCGGATCTGGGCGGCGATCGAGCCGCTGGCGTTCGACCGCGTCTACGGTGCGTGGTGGGGCCGCAACATCGCCGAGAACGCCAAGGCGGCGTTCGAGATGTCCGTCCGGCGCTACACCGCGGCGATCTCCGGCTGAAGCGCGCTAGAGCCTTTTCCGTTTCGATTGAATCGAAACGGACTTTAGATTCCTTGTTTGACGCGTTTTCTTGACGCGAACCGGGTCCACTTCGCTGGAAAACGCTCTAGCGGTTGCCGACACCGGCCGCGGCGGCGCCGCGCGGCATCGGCGCCTGCTGCGGTGCGACGGTCCCGCTCTTGGGATCGCTGAGCCAACCGGTGAGGCGCGACATCAGGCCGGCCTGTTCCGCGGTCCTCGGCTCCTGCACGAAGGGATCGGTGTAGCATTGCGCGCCGGCGGCCCTTGCAATCCGCGCTACAGCATCGGTCATCGCCGGGGCACCTGCGGTGTAGACCACGTCGTCGGGCGTGAGTGCGGGAAGATGATCGGTCGGCCTTCCGCCCTGAATGGCGTGCGACATCTGCTGCGGCTCCGACACCATCGGGGTCAGCGTGACGTTGGGGAACAGCGCCAGGCGGCACAGTGCCGCGTGCATGTAAAGCGAACGGATGCTGCGGGCCTGCACGATGAAGACCATTTCGCGCTGCGGCTGCTCCATGATCGCGGCGACCGCGACCGACCACATCGGGGCAAAGCCGGTGCCGCTGGCGACGAGCACGACGCGCCCAGGATGATCCTTCCTGAAAAACGCGCGGCCGTACGGCCCGGTCAGCTTGACGCGGTGCCCAGGGCGGATTTCCTGGCCGAGCGCCGAAGAAACCAGCCCGTCCTGCACTTTGCGGATGTGAAAGTGCAGCAGGTGATCGTGAGGCGCGCCTTCCATCGGAAAGGTCGGGCTGTAGGTGCGTGGCGGCATCCCCTGGAACTGCAGCTTGCAATATTGGCCGGGAAGATAATCGAGCGGCTTCGGCAGTTCGATGTCGACGCCCACCACGTCGGGCGCGAGCGGGACGACCTGCGCCACTTCCGCCGACAGCGCCACCGGCTCGGGCGCGGCCTCGATCGCGATCGCCAGATCGGAAACGATTCGGGCCTGACAGGCATGGATCATGTCGTCGCCGCGGCTGTGGCCGCCGTACACCTGGCCGTCGACCAGGCGCACGCGGCAGGCGCCGCAGATTCCGGAGCGGCAATCATGCGGAAGATCGACGCCGTTCATCAACGCCCAATCGAGCAGAAGCTCGCCGCGGTTCGCCAGAAACGGCTCGTCGTTGATCGTGATTTTGCAAATCTTGGACATTTATTCCACCTCGATACGAATTGGCCGCACGTGCCGCGTATGTCTGATCTGGCTGTGGTCGAAGGCGGCGACCCGCATGAAGACGCCACTTCGGATGGGCACGTCAAACTTGCTTGTGGTGTCGAGCCGGCGTTTCACCTCGAGCGCCCAGAGGCCGGAGGCCCAGCGGGCCGACGATCGAACGTCGGCGCGATCGCCTGAAAATTCGCCGGCGAGGATGACGCCCGGGATCACGGTGCCGATCGGGATGCGGGCGTCGGCATCGGTCGAATAGGGCACCAATTCCTGATCAGTCATGTACCATCGCGCACCATCGCTCTCGCCGTGATTGGGGTCGAGATCGATATCGCCCATCGCGTCCGTGGTGGCGGCGACGGCCTTGGGCAGGCGCAGCGGGGCGATCAGGCGGCTGCGGCGCGGGCCGCCCGAGGTGTCGGCCTCGACGGTGAAATTGTCCCGGTAGTTCGCCGTTCCCGGGTCGGTCGCGAAGCCGCCCTTGTAGGGCACGACGTTGGCCGCCTGCATCGGGGTCGGATCGAGCGGCGGTCCGAAATGGGCGTCATCCATCCAGCCGGCCGAACTGCTCGTCGCCTTCCACTGCCAGACATCGGCATAGCCGGCTTCCGTGTAATGCAGTCCGCGGCCGCTCATGGTGGCCGGCTTGCCGGCGGCCGGCTGCGGCCCCGGATGAAAGGTACGGCCGCCAGCCAGCGTGACGTCGGAAGCGGTCAGCAGCACCGAAAACTTGTCTTCGTTATATTGATGCTCGTCGCCGAGCTGAAATCCGGAATGAAGCAGGTGCCATCCATCGGCTTCCTTGACGAGCGGCAGATGCTTCAGCGAGCGCGTCGAGTCCTGCCAGGTGAAGAGGAAATACGCGTAGGTGCCGTCGTGCACCGCGCGAATTTCTATTCTGGCTTCTCCCTTGCCGTCGAAATTTCCGCCTTCGCCGGTCAGCAGCGAGAACGGCTTGACGCCGCGCCAGGCGCGATCGGAAGTGTCGCCGTCGAGCATCGGTGCGTCGGCGGCATTGATGCGGCGTATCTGCACACTGTCGACCGACAGCCGGTCGGTCGCCACGAGGAGCGAGCCGCCGGTAATTGCTGCGGCGACCGCGACCACGAACGCATTGGCCTGCAGGGTCGGGTTTCGCGACCGCCCGGTTCCAGCCTTGGGGCGTGGTGCCGAGTCGCGGTCGTGGCGCGGCTGCAGCGGATGGGATGGCACCTCGGGCGGTGCGTCGGAATTTTCGGGTTCGGACGAACGCGCCGACCGCTCGGCCAGCATGCCAAGCAACTCGACCGCATCGAGCTTCGGCGGCGGCGCCGGCAGCGCGGCGGGACGAAAGATGCGCAGCAACTGCGCAACGCCGCCGCTCTTGAACTGGGTCAGGACATGCAGGACGACAAAGGCGAGAATCACCCACGTTCCCACCCAGTGCAGCATCGCCACGTCGTAGCCGGAGTAGAAACCGAAATAGAGCAGCCCGCCGCTGATCAGCAGCCCCGACATCGTGACGAAGAAAATCCAGTACATCAGGGCGATCACGGCGCTCAACCTCGACTGCCCGCGGCCGAAAAGTCCGCGTAGCCGAACCCTGTCGAGCTGGACGCGGCGGCCGAGGCCGGAGCGGAGCATATAGACGACGTAGCCGATCGCGATCGCGGACAGGACGACCGCGGCCTGCATATGGGCAAGCCATACGCCGTCGCGCGGCAGTATGGCGTCGAACCAGTTGATCCAGGTCCGGTCGGGCGTTTCGGTCGCGATGCGTAGACCGGTAACGAGCGCAACGGCGAAGGCTGCCACGAACGTCCAGTGCAGAATGATGGTCCCATAGTCCGTCTTACGCTGCCTCACGCAGATGCCCCGCTAAATTCGCTTGCCGGACAGCAACCGCGCCGATTCCTCCAACCGCCGATGCCGCCGTCGTACCGATGATGGTCCCAAAAGCAGCCGTCATTGGGGCCACCATCCAAGAATCGCTTTCCAAGGATCGTTCCTTGCGGGCGCAGGCCGGCTGATGCCTGTTCTCTGTGCCCGTTGCGCCAGCCGGATCGGCAAACGCGATCTTCACTCGTTGTATCGGCCTCCGGCATTCCCGTAGCATCAGGAGCGTCGGAGGCACCGCCGCGCGCCGCTATCCCCACGTATGGTGCAGCTGATGCGCCAGATCGGACATGCCCGGATTGTCGTGGTCCCCGACTGCGATGGTGACGTCGGCTGCCGCGAGCGTCACCGGCTCGGCGCCGATCGGAGGGGCCGCGTCGTGTGCCGGACCCGGCTCCGTTGCTGCTACGGCGGCGGGTGGTTCGGCCACCGGCGATATCCCAAGGACTTCGGTGACAGTCGCGCCATTGGCGTTGTAGTTGCCTCCGGTGACGGGGATGTTGCTGGAGCCGACATCGGCCGCATTGCCGTGCATCTGCTCCGCGGCCGCCGTGACCAGGGTGGCGTCGCCAGTCTGCAGTCCCTTGATGATCGCAGCAACCTCGGCGCCAAGCGCGCCGCTCGCGTTGAGCAACGCGTCGCCGCCCTGCGACGCGTCGAAATCGGTTACGAACTTTTCGAATGCCTTGAGGTTGTCGATCAGCGTGGCAATGGCCTTGGTATCACCGCTGCCGATGAGGTCGATAGCTTGCTGCCCGAGCGAATTGGACTGGGCAATGAAATTGGCCGTGAAGACCGTCTGCACATCATTCTCGAGATGCGCTTGAGCTGGAATCTCGGTGCCCGGAAGCGGCGAGAAGCCGCTGACGCCGTCTTGGGTCGCTATTTCGGCCAGCTTGGGGTCGCTCTGAACGATTTCGATGATGTTGAGGATGTTGTCGATACTGGCGCGTGCCGCATCGGGGCTGATATTCGGGTCGTTGATATAGGTGAGTTCGAGCTGAAGCTGGCGCACGACCGCATCGGCATGCTCGCCGATCACTCCCTCGAACATTTCCGGCTTGGCGCTGATCAGCGTCTGCAGATCCTTGATCACGGTATTGAGGTCTTCGGTGATCTCGGCCCGGTTGTCGTCATTCACGCCACCGAGGATGTCGTTGGCCACCTCATTGAAGAGCGCGCCGATCTCCGCGAGATTATGCGGCGCGGTTGGTTCAGGCACGACCGCCGGTGCCGCCGCAAGTGCGAGGTTGGTCAGCGCGACGTCGGCCTTGACCATATTGACGGCATTGACGATGTCGAGATTGCTGGCGCGAAGCGATTGCTCCGCGGCGATTGCATTGCCGATCATGGCGGCGCTGTTTGCCGTGGCGTTGGCCGTCGATATCGCGGTGTTGATGTTGGACAGGATGGCCTGAACATGGCCGAGCGCAGCGCCGGACAACTGCCCCTTGCTGACTTCCGCCAGCAGGCCGTTGTGCACCGTCGTGAGTTCGCTCGTAGAATTGTTGATGCCGCCAGTCCCCGGGCTGCCTTGGTCAACCGGGGTCTGTGCCAGGCTGCTCACGGGCGCCTGGATACCGTTGTTGAACGTCGTGCCGAGTCCGGAGAAAGTCGGAGCGGTGGATGGCGAGGGCGTGTCGATGAGCGGGGGCGCATCCTCCGGCGATGTCGCGGACGGAGGCGCGGGGGCAACCGGCGGGCTCGGGGCCTCGTCGATCGGCTGCTCGAGATCGGCGCGGCGCTGATCTCCCCAAAGAGTGAAACGAGCCATTCTTGGTCCCCTGTCATCCAGTCGAATTTATTGAAGCGTGGTCGCCGCCATCCACCAGGGAGCGGGATGTGTGCAGGGTGAAGGATCGATTAGCTTCGTGGCGTCATTCGGCCGAGACGGCGGCCATTGAGCGCCGAAGCAAGGTCATAGACGGACGAATCCATGACGCTCGGCGCGCTGAAAAACGGCGAATGAAACCCGCGCAAGGGAAGGAAATTGCAGCCGTTATCGGTGCTTGTCGCGCGAATCCGGAAGGTCGAACTCGTTGGTGCCGGAATTTTGCTCAGCCGCGCCACACGGGGCGGGCGACAACGCGGCGTCTGCCACCTTTCTACCCGCGAGCGAACGTGAACGATCGGCATTCGTCGCATTCTCGTCGAAAAATGGTCTGCATCGCCCGTCAAGGAGGCCTGTAGGGAAACCCGACACTCGAGCGGGTCGAAGGGCAATTCAATGAGTATCGCTCAGGGGCAGGCACAGAACCGGGCGCGGGCAGCGGCGAAGCCCAGCGCGATTTCAGGTCTGCTGTCGACGCTGAATGCTGGCGATCCGGTCGCGAACGCGCTTCGCGACAGCGCGCGCCGCATGATCGGCGTCGCGGTATTCAGCGGCGTCATCAACATCCTGATGCTGTCGGGATCGCTCTATATGCTGCAGGTCTACGACCGGGTGATCCCGAGCCGCAACCTCGCGACCCTGTTCGGCCTCTCCTTGATGGTGCTGATCGCCTATCTCGTGCAGGGATATTTCGATGCGATGCGCTCGCGGATGCTTTGCCGGATCGGGACGCTGTTCGATGGCGGCCTGCAGGAGGCGATCCATACGGCGCTCGCCACCCTGCCGCTGCGCGGGGTGAAGCCGGTCCTGATGCAGCAGCCGCTGCGCGATCTCGACCAGGTGCGCACCTTCATGTCGGGCATGGGACCGACGGCGTTCCTCGACATGCCCTGGATTCCGGTGTTCCTGATCGGGCTGTTCCTGTTTCATCCGTTAATCGGCTTCACCGCATTGCTCGGAACTGCCGCGATCATTGCCATGACGCTGGTGACCGAGCGGATCTCACGCGGTGCCACCAAGGCGGCGTCGGACCTGAACGCGCAGCGGCAGGTACTGGCGGACGCGACGCAGCGCAATGCGGAAATCGTCCGCGCGCTCGGCATGACGGACCGGCTGACGGCGCGCTGGGCGCAGGCCAACGAGCGATATTTGCAGGAAAACATCCGCGCGACCGACGTCTATGCCAATCTCGGTTCGAGCGCGAAGGTGCTGCGCTACATCCTGCAATCGGGAATGTTGGGCATGGGTGCCTATCTCGTCATCGCCGACAAGGCGTCGGGCGGCATCATGATCGCGTCCTCGATCCTGATGGGGCGCGCGCTCGCGCCCGTCGAAATCGCGCTAGGCACCTGGAAGCAGCTGTCCGCCGCCCGCCAGGGCCTCGCGCGCCTGCGCGACATCTGCAAGGCGACCGCGCCGCCGCCGGCGCCGCCGGTCAAGTTGCCGCGGCCCGGCCGCGAATTGTCGGTGCAAAATCTCGCGGTGGCCGCGCCGGGCTTCGACATGCCGATCGTGTCCGGCGTTACGTTCTCGCTCAAGGCCGGTTCGGGGCTGGCACTGCTCGGCGCGAGCGCATCGGGCAAGACTTCGCTTTCGAAGGCGCTGGTTGGAATCTGGCCGGCGCATCGCGGTGCCGTGCGGCTCGACGGCGCGGCGCTCGATCAATGGCGTAACGAGGATCTCGGCCGGCACATCGGCTATCTGCCACAGGATGTTGGCCTGTTCGACGGCACCGTGGCGGAAAACATCGGCCGCTTCGACGAGAATGCGAGTTCGGACGCTATCCTGAGGGCCGCGCAGATCGCCGGCGTCCACGACATCATCCTGCGCCTGCCGGAGGGTTATGCGACGCGGATAGGGCAGGGTGGCATGTCGCTGTCGGCCGGCCAGAAGCAGCGGGTCGGATTGGCGCGGGCGGTGTTCGGTGACCCCTTCCTGCTCGTGCTCGACGAGCCCAACGCCAATCTGGATGCCGACGGCGAGAACGCCTTGACCCGCGCCATCGGGATCATGCGCCAGAACAAATCCATCGTCGTGGTCATCTCGCATCGGCCGAGCGCGCTCTCCGCGCTCGATATGACGATGGTGCTCTATGAAGGCAAGGCGATCGCGTTCGGCCCGAGTGCCGAAGTGTTCGCCCGCGTCCGTAACGCCGGCGGCAAGGGGGTGCCGGGAGCGCCGCAGTCCCCGCCGCAAGCCAAAGCGGAGCCGCGTCCGTCGCTCGCCGAAAGCGTTCCGTCATGAAGGGTTTCGATCACGTGCATGCCGATGAAAGAGTTTCGCGCCGCCGGTTCGAGGGAACGGATGAGGACGCCGCAGCGCCGCAAGGCCAGGCGCTGATTCTCGAACTGCAGCGGTTGCGGCAGGCTTTCGAACTCGACAATCGGCAGGACCAGCGGCCGCCGCTTCGCCGCCCGGCGAATGACGAGGGACGTCCGGGTTCGCGGCGTTCGCGGCAGGCCCGGCCAAAGCGGTCGAAAAAGAAAAGCAAGATGGGGCGGGTGCTGGAATGGCTCGGCCCGTTCGGATCGCAGTCCGAAGTTTTCGATCCTGAGCCCCCACCGCCCCGCAGCGGACGCAGCACGCGCGACCCGCAGTTCATGAGCCCGCCGCCGGCGAGCGGCATGCGCGACCCGGCAGGCGGCGATGGTCCCTCACGGATGTCCCGGCGCAGTGACCGGCAGGCGCGCGGGCCGATCATCGCGCCCGACGATCCGTCGCTCATGAACATCCCGAGGTCGAGGCCGGAAGTTCTTTCGATCGACGACCCGCGGATGACGCCGCGCGTCGAGGCGCCCCAATTGGCGCCGCCGAGCCCGGCGGGCCCGATACCGCGCGATCGTTCCGTGACGGGCGTGGTCCGCAACGGCCTGACCGCAGGCGTCGCATTCCTCGCCAACCGCGATGGATCGGCGGACGTGGCGGGCGCGCCCGGCGAAAGCATCGTGCTGCGCGCTGCTCGTGCCTACGAGGGCGAACTGCGCACCGGGCTGCGGACGCTGCTCGTGGTCGGCGGCGTAGTGGGGGGCTGGATGACGCTGGTGCCGCTGTCGGGCGCCGTGGTGGTGCCGGGCAATCTGGTGGTGCAGTCCAACGTCAAGACCATCCAGCATCCGACCGGCGGCGTGGTCGCGCAGATCCCGGTCCATAACGGCATGCGGGTCAACGCCGGCGACCTGCTGCTGCGGCTGGATGCGACGCAGGCGCAGGCCAGCCTTCAGGTGGTCAGCAAGCAGCTCGACGAAGTGCGGGCGAAGGGCGCCCGGCTGGTCGCCGAGCGCGATGGTCTGCCCAAGCCGACGATCCCTCCCGAAATGTCGTCGCGGCTGGACGACAACAATGTCAAGACGGTGCTGGCTTCGGAGGCGTCGCTGTTCCGGGCGCGGACGACGGCGCGCGAGAGCCAGAAGGAGCTGCTCAAGAGCAAGGTATCGCAGCTTGGCGAGGAAATCGTCGGCCTCGAGGCGCAGGTTGCGTCCAAGGCCAAGCAGCTGGAGCTGATCGCGGGCGAACTCACGGGCGTGCAGGAGCTGTTCGACAAGCGTCTTGTGCCGATCGCGCGGCTCACGGCCCTGCAGCGCGAGGCCGCCAGAATCGAGGGCGAACGGGGCCAGTTGATCTCGACCATCGCCGAGACCAAGACCAAGGTCGACGAGGCGAAGCTGCAGACTGGTCAGGCTCGACCAGGATGTCCGCACCGAAGTCGTCAAGGATCTCGGCGAGGCGCAGGGCAAGGAAGCCGAACTCAGCGAGCGCAGCGTCGCGGCGCGCGACGTGCTCGAGCGCATCGAGATGCGCGCGCCGGCGTCGGGCGTGATCCATCAGTTGAACGCGCACACCATCGGCGGCGTGATTCGCGCCGGCGACGCCGTCATGGAGGTGGTGCCGGATTCCGACGATCTGCAGATCGAGGCCAAGCTGCAGCCGAACGACATCGACCAGGTGCGGAAGGGCCAGCAGGCCTTTGTCCGCTTCTCGGCCTTCAACCAGCGGGTGACGCCGCAGCTGATCGGTCAGGTGTCTTACGTCTCGCCCGACACCACGAAGGACCAGCAGAGCGGCACGTCCTATTTCACGGTCCGCATCATGCTGCCGGAAGAAGAGCGCCGGCGGCTGGCCGGGCTGCAGCTAAGCTCGGGCATGCCCGCGGAAGTATTCATGCAGACCGGCAGCCGGACCATGCTGAGCTACCTGTTCAAGCCGATCATGGATCAGTTCCAGCGCGCGTTCGTCGAGCGGTGAGGGGGGCGGCATAGGGTTGCAGCGCGGCTTAATCTTGCCACTCCAGATAGTATCGCTATATCAGGGCTTTGCTTTTGCCCTGTTCCCAGCGAGCCCCGTATGACAACCACGACCGCCCCCGAATCCCAGCCGTTCCAGGCCGAGGTCGCCGAGCTTCTAAATCTGATGGTGCACTCGGTCTATTCGGAGACCGACATCTTCCTGCGCGAGCTGATTTCGAACGCGTCGGATGCCTGCGACAAGCTGCGCTATGAGGCGATATCGGCGCCCGAGTTGATCACCGACGGCGCGCCGCCAAAAATCCGCATCGTGCCGGACAAGAAGGCCGATACGCTTTCCGTTATCGACAGCGGCATCGGCATGGACCGGCAGGAGCTGATCGACAATCTCGGCACCATCGCGCGCTCGGGCACAAAATCCTTTCTCTCCCGCCTCACCGAGGCGAAGGACGGCACCAACCTGATCGGCCAGTTCGGCGTCGGCTTCTATGCGGCGTTCATGGTCGCCGATCGCATCGTCGTCACCAGCCGGCGCGCCGGCTCGGGCGAGGTCTGGGTGTGGTCGTCGTCGGGCGGCAGCGGGTTTGAAATCGCGCAAGGCAGCGAGGAGGACGCCGCCCGCGTCACGCGTGGCACCGAGATCGTTCTGCACCTGAAAAAGGATGCGGCGAAATATATCGAGACCCACGAGATCGAGCGCATCGTCCGCGCCTGGTCGGATAACATCCAGTTTCCGATCGAACTGGTGCCGGAGGAGGGCGAACCGCGGCAGATAAATTCGGCCAGCGCGCTGTGGCAGCGGTCCAAGTCCGATCTCACACCGGAGGACTACAAGCAGGCCTACCAGTCGATCGCCGGTGCATTCGACGAGCCGGCGATGACATTGCATTATCGCGCCGAGGGCCGGCAGTCCTATGCGGTGCTGCTGTTCGCGCCGTCGACAAAACCGTTCGACCTGTTCGACCAGGCGCGCAAGGGCAAGGTGAAGCTCTATGTCCGTCGCGTCTTCATCGCCGACGACGCGGATATCCTGCCGGCCTATTTGCGTTTCATCCGTGGCGTGATCGACAGCGAGGATTTGCCGCTCAACATCTCCAGAGAGATGCTGCAGAACAATCCGCAGCTCACGCAGATCCGCAAGGCCGTCACCGGCCGCGTGATATCGGAGCTGGAAAGCCTCGGCGACAAGGAGCCGGAAACGTTTGCCAAAATCTGGGACGCGTTCGGCCCCGTGATCAAGGAAGGCATCTGGGAAGACTTCGAGCGCCGCGAGAAATTGTTAGGCTTGTCGCGCTTCACCACCACGACGGGCGAGAAGCGCTCGCTCAAGCAATATGTCGAAGATCTCAAGCCGAACCAGACCGACATCTATTACCTGACCGGCGACAGCATTGAACGGCTGAAGGCGAACCCGAAGCTGGAGTCGGCAACCGCCCGAGGCATCGAGGTGCTGCTGCTGACCGATCCGGTCGACGCATTCTGGACCTCGGCGCCGCTCGATTTCGGCGGCAAGCCGCTGAAGTCGCTGAGCCAGGGCGATATCGATTTCGCACTGATCCCGCTCTTGGACGACAAGGCCGAGGACAAGAAGGACGAGCCCGCCGCCGACGAAGCCACCACGATTGCGCTGATCAAGGACGCGCTCGGCGAGCGCGTCTCCGACGTGCGCGCCTCGCAGCGGCTGACGGCGAGCGCGTCGTGTCTGGTGGCCGGCGGCGACACGCATGACCGCATGCTCGAACGGCTCTTGGCGATGCAAAACAAGGCCCCCACCACCAAACCGATCCTGGAGATCAACATGCGCCATCCCCTGGTCGCGGCGATCGCAGGTGACAAGGATGCGGCCAAAGACCTGTCGTTCCTGCTGCTGGAGCAGGCGCAGATCCTCGACGGCGAGTTGCCCGAAGACCCGGCGGCGTTCGCCAACCGGCTCAACCAGCTGGTGCTTCGCGGGATCGTGAAGGGGTAGGACGATCTGTCGCGAACCGGATTTCAAATCCGGCCGTATCTACCGCAACGCCTGGAACCGGGGCCCTCATCGCCATGACGACGCTTGACGGCACCGACATCTTCTACGGCGCGATCCCGGTCTTTCGCGGCTTTGGCAGCCTGATGGACCCGGCGATGTATTCGCGGTTGCCGGATGACTGGACCGTCGGCGTCGCCGACATAGTGGAATCGACCAAAGCGATCGCGAACCAACGCTACAAGGCCGTCAACATGGCCGGCGCCTCCGTCATTGCCGCCGTTGCCAACGCGCTTGAAGGGCGCGAATTTCCGTTCGTGTTCGGCGGCGATGGCGCCAGCTTTGCGGTATCGCCCGGCGATCTTGAGCGGGCACGCGAGGCGTTGTCGGCGACCGCGATTTGGGTCGAGGAGAGTCTCAACCTCGTGATGCGGGTCGCGCTGGTGCCGGTGCGAGCGGTGCGGGCGCAGGGACTCGACGTGTGCGTGGCACGTTTCGGGCCGTCGCCCAACCTCTCCTATGCGATGTTCTCCGGCGGCGGCCTCGGGTGGGCGGATGCCGCGATGAAACGCGGCGAGTTCGCGGTCCCGGCGGCTGCACCCGGCACGCAGCCTGATCTGTCCGGCCTGTCGTGCCGGTTCGAGGAAATTCCCTCCACGCGCGGGCTTATCATGTCGGTGCTGGTGGTGCCGTCCAGCGGCGCCGATCCGCTCGCCTTTCGCAAGGTGATCGAGGACATCATCCGCCTGGTCGAACAGTCTCCGGACGCTGGGCGGCCGGTGCCGCCGGATGGGCCGCCGCTGCGCTGGCCGCCGGCCGGTGTCGAGTATGAGGCGCGCGCCGCGCGCGGCGGACCGCTGCTGAAGCGGCGCTCAGTCGTTCTTGCGGTGACGCTGTGGGCCTATGTCGTGATGCGCTTCGGAATCAAGGTCGGCAATTTCGTGCCGAAGAAATACGTGCAGCAGGTGGTGGAGAATTCCGACTTCCGCAAATATGACGACGGCCTGCGGATGATCCTCGACTGCACGGAGGAACTGGAGCGCGATCTGGAGGATCTGCTGGCGAAGGCAGCCTCGAACAGGATCGTTCGCTACGGCCTGCACCGGCAGGACGCGGCGATGATGACCTGCTTCACGCCGTCGGTGATGCGCAGCGATCACGTCCATTTCATCGACGGCGCTCGCGGCGGATATGCTTCGGCAGCGACAGCGCTAAAGGCAATGGCGGCTTGAATCTGTAGGGTGGGCCAAGCGCAGCGTGCCCACCATTGAAAGTAGGGATCTGGAGAGATGGTGGGCTCGCTTCGCTCAGCCCACCCTACGAAGCTCAACGCTACCGCCCGACCCGCGTCCAGTTCTCGCCGCCGCAGAGCGCGCCGACGCAGCCTTCGACCTTCAGCGTATCCGGGCCGGCCACCGAGACGCTGCTGGCGTAACTGGAGCCGTCGTCGGCGTTGTAGATCTGGCCCGACCATTTGTTGGGGCCTGAGGGCTGCATGCCGCTGAACAGCGGCAGGCCGATCATCGGCCGCTTCTTCAGCGTCGGATTGGGGTTCTTGTCATCGACCTGGGGCTTGCCGGTGGCTGGGTCGATCGGGTCCTTGAGGCCGACGATTGTGCCGCAGATGCCGCCGCCGCATTTGCTGACTTTCACCCGCGCGTCGCCGGACTGCGTCAGCCACACACCGGTCGGCTCGCCGGCGCCCTGCGCGCGAACCGGTGGGGCGGTCAGCCATGCTGCCGCGATCGCGATGATGAAAGCGGTCGCAATGGTGAAAGATGTTTTGCAAGCCATGAACCATTCCTCGAAAAGCAGGCTTGCATAGCAACAAATCAGATTTGCGCAACTTCACATTAAGTTCGTTGTACAACTTGGCCGATTATTTGTCCCAGCGGGTGAGGTGGACCGATAGCGCTGTGCCGAGGCCATAGACGACCATGGCGACGCCGACCAGCGCGAACATCTGCCACGCCGGGGCTCCCGTCGACGCCAACAGCCAGCCGCCGCCACCGACGATCAATAGCCGGGCGGTGCCGGCCATGACGGGACCGCCGACCTTCGCGGCGCCCTGCGAGGAGAAATACAGGCAGGCGCCGATGCCGAAAAACGCGAACGCCGGGCCGGCCCAGGTGAAATACGAATGCGCCGCGGCGGTGACGCCGGGGTCGCTGGTGAACAGCGACACCCAGAGCGCAGGTTTTGCTGCAACGATCAGCCCGATGGTGCCGACCGTGATGGCGGCGGCGAGCCCGGCCGTCCATGCCACTTTCCGCGCGCGCGTCACGAGACCGGCGCCGATCGCCATGCCGACCATCGGCACCGAGGCAACGCCGAACGCGAAGGAGATCGGCGTGAGCAGAAATTCCAGCCGCGAGCCCATGCCATAGCCGGCGAGAATCTCGGTGCCGTAGCCGGCGAGGATTTTTGTGAAGATCAGCACCGTCAGCACGGTCTGCAGCGGTGACAGGCACGACACTGCGCCGACCTTGAGGATGTCCAGGAACATCGCGCGCTCGAACTTGAAGCCCTTGAGCTTCAGCGCCAGCCGGCTGCGGCCGCTGACGAGATACCAGGCCAGAAACAGCGCGCCGAGCGTAAAGGCTGTGAGCTGGCCGGCGGCGACACCGCCCATGCCCAGTTTAGGCAGCCCGAACAGTCCGAGACCCAGCCCGCCGCCGACCGCGATCTGGACAAAGGCGGTGCCGATCAGCGTCACTGACGGAATGCGCATATCGCCGGTGCCGCGCACCACGGAAGCCAGCGTGTTGACCAGCCAGATCGAAATCGCGCCGGAGAACAGCACCTGCGAATATTGCATGGCTTGTTCGAGCACGCCGTCGCGCCCGCCGAGTAGCGTGTAGAAGGCTCGGTCGAACATCAGCATGACAGCGGTGAAGAAAATTCCGGCGCAGGCGCCGATCATCGCGGCATGCAGCGCCAGCGTCGCCGCACGGTCGCGATCGCCGGCGCCGATCGCGCGGCTGATAGCGGAGGAGACGCCGCCGCCCATCGCGCCCGCCGACATCATCTGCGTCAGCATGACGAAGGGAAACACCAGCGCGATGCCGGCAAGCGGCTCGGTGCCGAGCCGGCCGATATAGGAGGTCTCGAACACGGCGACCAGCGTGGTTCCCACCATGGCGATCGCGTTGGGCAGCGCGAGCTTCAGCAGCGTCGGCAGGATCGGCGAGGTAAGCAGGCCATTGGCCGGCGTGGACGGAACTGCGGCGGCGGGGCGCATGTCGAGCGGGGCGTCAATGGTCATGCGTCGCAGGTGATCCAAATCCAATAAATTATGGCTGACATATTATCCGGCCGTGCGCGCGCAAGCCACCCGCGTCCGCGCAGGGGTCACCATGGCAGGCCGCATAGGTCGATAATTCCGTCGCGCGGCTTGCGGGTGAAATCGAACACATATGGCGCCATCGCTTCGAAGCGAATTCTTCCACCGGGTTGCTCGGCATAGACCTCACCCTGAAACGGATGCCAGCCGCGCGCCTGGTAGAACGCTTCATTGTGCGGCTCGCAGAACAGCATCGCAAAGCGCACAGCCTCGTGATCCCTGAGCGTCCGGATCGCGGCGTTCAGTGCCAGCGTGGCATAGCCGCGCCCGCGGCAGTCGGTCCGCGTCGAAACGCCGCCGATGCCGCCGATCTGGACCTTGCGCCCGTCCCAGGTCGCGTCGCGAAAATAGACGCCGACATGGCACAGAAGCCCCGGCTGGGCGGCGTCCTCCGGCGCGTCGATCAGCACGCGCAAATCGGCATGGGCCCATTTGACGTGAGCCCAGGGCAATTTTTCGATCGTCTCGCGCGGCCAGACCGCCTGCAGCAGCGGTTCGGCCTGTGGCCAGGAAGAATCCCCGTTCAGGACGTCGATCTCGATATTCATTTCATACCTCGTCGCGGGCGCCCGGTCGGTCATACGCTGGACGCGGAGGGGCGTTACGCTAGCCCCCTCCTGTTTTACCAAATTGCGGTGTTTAACCGCCATGGAACCTTCTATAAGGGGTGCCGTTAGACTTCGTCTCCCATCAGTTCGGACATCACCCATGACCTTCACGCTGCCCAATCTCCCCTATTCCCACGACGCCCTTGCGCCCCACATGTCCAAGGAAACGCTGGAATATCACCACGACAAGCATCACCAGGCTTACGTGACCAACGGAAACAACGCGATCAAGGGGACCGAATTCGAAGGCAAGTCCCTGGAAGAGATCGTCAAGGGTTCGTTCGGCAAGAATCCGGCCGTGTTCAACAATGCCGGTCAGCACTACAATCATCTGCATTTCTGGAACTGGATGAAGCCGAATGGCGGCGGCAGTAAGCTGCCCGGCCGCCTGGAAAAGAAGATCACCGAGGACCTCGGCGGTCTCGAAAAGTTCAAGACCGATTTCGCCGCCGCCGGCGTCGGTCAGTTCGGCTCCGGCTGGTGCTGGCTGTCGGTCAAGAACGGCAAGCTCGAAATCTCCAAGACCGCAAACGGCGAGAGCCCGTTGGTGCATGGCGCTACGCCTATTCTCGGCTGCGATGTCTGGGAGCACTCCTACTACATCGATTATCGCAACCGCCGTCCCGACTATCTGAAGGCGTTCTGCGATAGCCTGATAAACTGGGAATATGTGGACGAGCTCTACGGCAAGGCTGGCGTCTGACACACCAACGTCATTCCGGGGCGCGCGTAGCGCGAACCCGGAATCCATCGGGCAGCATAATCTGCTTTGAAATGGATTCCGGGTTCAGCCCTGCGGGCTGCCCCGGAATGACGAGAGAACAGGGGCGGTAGCTGCGGCTGCCGCCCCTTTTCGTTGGCGCTTTGCCGATGTAGGAATACCGCGATGAGCTATTTGCTGGTCTTTGTCGGTGGCGGGCTTGGTGCAAGTCTGCGCCATTTCATCAACGTCACCTGCGCCCGCTGCATGGGCACCGGATTTCCCTGGGGCACCTTCATCATCAACATCACGGGCTCGACGGTGATGGGGCTGATCGCCGGCTACCTCGCCTTCAAGGGCGAGGCGTCGCAGCCCTGGCGGCTGTTTCTGATGACCGGCATCCTCGGCGGCTACACCACCTTTTCCGCCTACTCGCTCGACGCAGCGCTGCTCTATGAGCGCGGCGAACTCGGCCTTGCCGCGCTTTACGTCATAGGTTCGGTCGTGCTCTCGATTGCCGGGCTGTTTGCCGGCCTGGCGCTGGTCCGCCAGTTCACCTGAACGGCTGGCCCGTAACTTACCGGTCTGCGTGACGTCCTCGCATGGGCCTGCCTGAGATGCGCATGGGTACCGTGCGAGCTTCCGTTTGCGTCGCCACCATGGCGGGACTAAGCAGGATAGAACCGCATCACCCGCAAAACCCATCGCCCTTGTCAGAACATCCGATAAAAGACCCGGCGCCTGCCGATGACGCCGAGCCGAAGCCGCGGCGCGCCCGCAAACCGGTGGGCTGGTCGATGATCTTCATCGGCGTGCTGGTCGTGGTTTGCGCAAGCCTGGTCTGGCGGCGTGACGGCATCGACGGCGTACTCAAGATCCTGACCCATGATCTCTGGCTGTTCGGCGAGATCATGCCGCGCGTGCTGGCCGGCTGCCTGCTTGGCGGCTTCGTCGCGGAGATACTGCCGCACGACAAGGTCTCCCGATCGCTGGGGCCGAACTCCGGGCTGAAGGGATTGCTGATCGGTACCGCGTTCGGCGCCATCCTGCCCGGCGGTCCCTTCACCGCCTATCCGGTGGCGGCGGCGCTGCTCACGGTCGGCGCCGATTTCGGCGCCACCATCGCAATGGTGGTGAGCTGGACGCTGATCGGCTACGGCCGCGCGATCGCCTGGGAATTGCCGATCCTCGGCGTCGACTTCACGCTGTGGCGGATCGTGATCTCGCTGCCGATTCCGGTGCTGGCTGGTGCGCTCGGCCGCTTCGTCTTCGTGCGGATGTATCCGAAGGGCGAGCCCTCGTGAACATCTCCGCGCTGATCATCGACGTCTCGCTGTGGGGCTCGGTGTTGATCCTCGGCTTCATGGCGTGGCAGCGCGGCCGCGTCGTGCTTGTCTCTTCGGTGCGCGAAGGCAGCATGGATTTCATAAACATCGTGCCGCGCATTGCGCTCGGCGTGATCGGCTCCGGCTACATCGCCGCCGTCATCCCGCCGGAAGTCATCACCGGCTGGCTCGGGCCCGACAGCGGATGGCTCGGCGTGCTGACCGCGGTCATCGCGGGCGCGGCAACGCCGGGCGGCCCGGTGGTCGGTTTCTCGATCGGCGCGGTCGCGTTGAAAGTCGGCGGCGGCCCGCCGCAGGTGATCGCCTATGTCGTCGCCTGGGCGCTGTTCGCCTTTCAACGCATGATCCTGTGGGAAATCCCGTTCATGCCGGCGAGGTTCGTCTGGTTTCGCGCGGCGGTCTCGGTGCCGTTTCCGTTTCTGGCAGCGGCAATCGCGATGGCGATCGGGAAGCCCTGAGCGAAGAGCGTGCCTCCGCTCGAGGCGACCGTCGAGGACCTCCCAGCGCCCGCGGCTATGGCTCATGCCCCAACCGAACGATCCAGGACGCTTGATCTATGTCAAAGGGCGCTCCACCGGCAAAAGCACGATTGAAGCTGCAGTGGTTAGCAATGGAGGAAAGCATGAAAATGACGATGAGAACGGTGGCCCTTGCTGCGTCGACGTTCGCGTGTGCGGCGTTGTTTTCGCCTGGCTGGTCCGATCAAGGCGGCATATCGCTGTCGATCGGTAAAGCCGAAGCGCAGCAGCGAGTCTATATCACGCGTGGTTACGCGGCGAGAGCTGCCTATGTCGAGCCCGGCTCCTGGTACGCCGTGAGGGCCTACTACTTTGATGGGCCCTGGAGTGGTCCCGGTTACAGCTACAGCGGCTGGGCTGACTACGCAGCGCGGAATGGCATTGCCTGCACGCCCGGTACTGCGATCAAGGGTGGGGACAGCATAATGTACGTCTGTCAGTAGAATTATTTTATTGAAACGTGGGGTCAGGTCGCTGTTATGGCGGCCTGGCCCAACACCGCTGTCGTTCAGCCGCCGATGAAGCGGCTCCCGCTGCACCGACGTGGCCACGCGAATGGTCCGTTCGGCGGTCTCGTCGATCGGCGTTCGAACTTGAGGCCGCCTGAGTCGGCGGCCGCACCAAGCGGCGTGCCCGGCTTCTGCCTCGGCGACCAACCAAAGCCTGTGCTGCGTGCCGGGCAAATTACGCCAGCGCTTGGTCCAGTATTCCGCGCAAAAATATTCCCTTTTTGTTCCTAGGTAAATCAGTCTACCGCTGTGTGGTCCCACGCGGTCAGGCCGCGGCGTACTGCGTAGGCGTCCCTCGCGGTGATGGCGCGTCGAAGCCAGGGTCGGGAACGCCCGAGAAGGCAGGTCTGTGGCCGGGCCAACACGTGGACTCCCGAAATGTTATAATATAACAATTTCTCCATGCCGCACGCCCATTCCCACGATCACGCGCATCACCACGGCCACGCCCATTCCCATGGCCCGGCCACGCCGCATCCGGCGCAGGCCGCGCCCTGGTCGCTCCTGCGCATGACGGTGGCCGGCCGCCTCGCTGCGGCGCTAGCGGTCAGCGCAGCCCTGTGGGCCGTCGTCCTGATGGCGATGAGGTGAGCATGGCCGCGCAGATCACGTTCCGCGACGTCACGCTGGGCTACGATCGCCACCCGGCGGTGCATCATCTCGACGGCGAGGTCGCACAGGGCGCGCTGCTGGCGGTGGTCGGACCGAACGGCGCCGGCAAGTCGACGCTGTTTCGCGGCCTCGCCGGCATTTTGAAGCCGCTCGCGGGCGCGATCGATCTCGGGGGCCTCGATATCCGCGACATCGCCTATCTGCCGCAGAGCGTCGACATCGACCGGACCTTTCCGATCTCGGTGTTCGATCTGGTCGGCACCGGCCTGTGGCGCACGACCGGCTTTTTCGGCGGCATGGGCAAGACGGCGCGGGACAAGAT
Source organism: uncultured Alphaproteobacteria bacterium (assembly GCA_963742935.1). Lineage (GTDB taxonomy): Bacteria > Pseudomonadota > Alphaproteobacteria > Rhizobiales > Xanthobacteraceae > Bradyrhizobium. The sequence goes on from CAVUOI010000021.1 coordinate 60,043, forward strand.
CACGCAGGCGCTGGCCGCGGTCGGGCTCAACGGGTTTGAAAACCGCTCGATCGGCACGCTGTCCGGCGGCCAGATGCAGCGGATGCTGTTTGCGCGCGCGCTGCTGCAGGATGCACGCCTGATCGTGCTGGATGAGCCGTTCAACGCCATCGACGCCAAGACCTCGGCCGACCTGCTGGCGCTGGTGAGGCGCTGGCACGGCGAGGGCCGCACGGTGCTGGCGGCGCTGCACGATTTCGATCTGGTGCGCGCGCATTTTCCGGAAACGCTGCTGCTGGCGCGCGGCGTTGTGGCGTGGGGCTCGACCGCGCAGGTATTGACCGCCGAAAACCTCACTGAGGCGCGGCGGATGTGCGAGGCGTTCGATGACACGGCCGCCGCCTGCGCCGTCGACGCAGCGCCGTCGCGGGCCGCCTGATGTTGTATGACGCGCTGATCGCGCCCTTCACCGAATTCGAGTTCATGCGCCGCGCGCTCGCCGCTGTGATCGCGCTGGCGCTGGGCGCGGCACCGATCGGCGTGTTCCTGATGCTGCGCCGGATGAGCTTGGTCGGCGACGCCATGGCGCATGCAATTTTGCCGGGGGCGGCGATCGGCTTTCTCGTCTCCGGGCTCAATCTGTTCGCGATGACGACCGGCGGCCTGATCGCGGGCTTTACGGTCGCGCTGCTCGCCGGCCTCGTCGCGCGCCATACCGAGCTGAAGGAAGACGCCTCGCTTGCGACGTTTTATCTGGTGTCGCTGGCGCTCGGCGTTACCATCGTTTCCGTCAAGGGCACCAATATCGACCTGCTGCACGTGCTGTTCGGCAACGTCCTGGCGATGGACGACCAGACGCTGCTCGTCATCGCCTTCAATGCCACCGTCACACTGCTGGTGATGGCGGTGATTTATCGCCCGCTGGTGATCGAATGCGTCGATCCCGTGTTCCTGCGCACGGTCAGCCGCGCGGGCGCGCCTGCGCATCTGGCGTTCCTGGCGCTGGTCGTGATCAACCTCGTCAACGGTTTTCACGCGCTCGGCACGCTGCTCGGCGTCGGGTTGATGATCCTGCCCGCGGGCATCGCGCGATTCTGGTCGCGCGACATCACCGGCATGATCTGTATCGCGGTCTTGAGCGCCATCGTCTCGGGCTATGCCGGGCTGGTGCTGTCGTTCCAGACCAAGATTCCCTCGGGACCTGCGATCATCCTGATCGCGGCCGTGCTCTATGTGGCGTCACTGTTGTTCGGCCCTGTCAGCGGCCTGGTGCGGCAGATGTTTCCCGGCCGCCATCTCGAGGCATAGTCATGATTCGGCTCTGGCTCGTCGCTCTCGCCATGTTCGCGGTTATCGCTCCGGCGCGGGCGCAGGATCGCCTCAATGTCGTCGCCAGCTTTTCGATCCTCGGCGATTTCGTTCGTAACGTCGGCGGCGATCGCGTCAACGTCACCGCGCTGGTCGGCCCCGACAGCGATGCGCATGTCTATGCGCCGACACCCGCGGATGCGAAAAAGGTGGCGGATGCAAAACTCGTCTTCGTCAACGGGCTCGGCTTCGAGGGCTGGCTGCCGCGTCTGGTGAAGGCCGCCGGCGGCAAGGCTTCGGTCGTGACCGCGACAACAGGCATCGCGCCGCTCAAGCTCGGATCGCAAGCCGACCCACACGCCTGGCAATCGGTGGCCAACGCGAAGATCTACGTCGCCAATATCCGCGATGCGCTGGCCGCAGCGGTGCCTGCGGACGCCGAAGGGTTCAAGTCGAGGGCAGGTGCCTATCTCGCCAGCCTCGACGCGTTGGAGCGCGAGGTGCGCGAGGGGATCGCAAAGATCCCGGAAGGCCGCCGCAGGGTGATTTCGACCCACAATGCCTTCGGCTATTTCGCTGCCGCGTATGGCGTCGAATTCATCGCGCCGGTCGGGGTCTCGACCGAATCCGAGGCCAGCGCCCGCGATATCGCAAAAATCATCACCCAGGTCAGGGTCGCCCGAATACCGGCGGTGTTTCTGGAAAATATCAGCGATCCCCGCCTGATGGGCCGGGTATCGGCCGAGACCGGCGCCAGGGTCGGCGGAACGCTCTATTCGGACAGCCTGACCGGCGAAAAGGGCGATTCTCCCACTTACATTGCAATGGTCAGGCACAATATAAAGGCCTTGACCAGCGCGCTGAGCCCATAGGGGCAGGGGCCTCCCTGCCTGCCGGTGCGCAGGAGCATGATCCGGAAAAGTGGGTACCGGTTTTCCGATAAGATCATGCTCAACTAAAGAGACGCTCCGGAGCTGTTATGTCTGAACCTTCATCCCAAAAAATTCCAGTGACCGTGCTGACGGGCTATCTCGGCGCCGGCAAGACCACGCTGCTCAACCGCATCCTGTCGGAAAACCACGGCAAGAAATACGCCGTGATCGTCAACGAATTCGGCGAGATCGGCATCGACAACGACCTTATCATCGGCGCCGATGAAGAAGTGTTCGAGATGAACAATGGCTGCGTCTGCTGCACCGTGCGCGGCGACCTCGTCCGCATCTTGGACGGGCTGATGAAGCGCAAGGGCAAGTTCGACGCCATTATCGTCGAGACCACGGGACTGGCGGACCCGGCCCCGGTGGCGCAGACCTTTTTCGTCGACGAGGACGTCCAGAAGAACGCGCGGCTCGATGCCGTTGTCACTGTGGCCGACGCCAAGTGGCTGAGCGACCGCCTGAAGGACGCCCCCGAAGCCAAGAACCAGATCGCCTTTGCCGACGTGATCGTGCTGAACAAGACCGACCTCGTGTCCAAGGCCGAACTGGCCGAAGTCGAGGCGCGCATCCGCGGCATCAACCCCTATGCAAAACTGCACCGCACCGAGCGCTGCAAGGTGGCGCTGGCGGACGTGCTGGAGCGCGGCGCGTTCGACCTGGATCGCATTCTGGAGATCGAGCCCGAGTTTCTGGACGTCGGCGACGATCATCATCACCACGAGCATGATCATCACCACGATCACAGCCACAGCCATGGCGGGTTGAAGCATTATCACGACGAGGATATGCAATCGCTGTCGCTGCGGACGGACAAGCCGATCGACCCCACTAGATTCATGCCGTGGCTGCAAAACCTCGTCGCCACCGAGGGCCAGAAGATCTTGCGCTCGAAAGGCATCCTCGCCTTCTCGGACGACGACGACCGCTACGTATTCCAGGGCGTGCACATGATGCTGGAGGGCGATCATCAGCGGAAGTGGAAGGACGGCGAGGCGCGCGAAAGCCGCGTCGTCTTCATCGGCCGCGAGTTGCCGGAGCAGATGATCCGCGACGGTTTCGAAAGCTGTATCGTCACGTGATGAAAGAGTTTGATCCGGGCGAGGCCCCTTCCATCGCTTCCATCACCGATAAGGTGCGGGCGCTGCCGGTCGGCATGCCCGTCTCGTCGATCCATTTCCTGGGCGATACCGCGGTTTTTGTCGGCGTCGAGGAAAACGCAGCCTTGGTGAACGAAGCGGGCGAAGTGTCGAAAGTCGCCATTCATGGCGGCGCCGTGCTGTGTGCGGCGTCCGACGGCAAGCGTATCGTCAGCGGCGGTGACGACGGCAAGGTCGTCGCACTCGACGCCAAGGGCGAAGTATCAGTGCTCGCGACCGACGCCAAACGGCGCTGGATCGACAATGTCGCGCTGCATCCCGATGGCGCGGTGGCGTGGTCGGCGGGCAAGACCGCGTTCGTCCGCAGCGGCAAGGGCGATGAGAAAAGCTTCGATGCGCCCTCGACCGTCGGCGGGCTCGCCTTCGCGCCGAAAGGCCTGCGCGTGGCGGTCGCCCATTACAATGGCGTGACGCTGTGGTTTCCCAACATGGCCGCGAAGCCGGAGTTTCTCGAATGGGCCGGCTCGCATCTCGCCGTCGCCTTCAGCCCCGACAACAAATTCCTGGTTACCGGGATGCACGAGGCGGCGCTGCATGGCTGGCGGCTTGCTGATAACAGGCACATGCGGATGAGCGGCTATCCCGGCCGGGTCCGCTCGATGTCATGGAGCGTGGGCGGCAAGGGGCTCGCCACCTCGGGCGCCGACACTGTGATCATTTGGCCGTTCACCAGCAAGGATGGTCCGATGGGCAAGGAGCCGGCGATGCTGGCGCCGCTGCAGGCGCGCGTCTCTATGGTCGCCTGTCATCCGAAGCAGGACATCATGGCCGCGGGCTATAGCGATGGCACCATATTGATCGTGCGGCTCGAGGACGGCGCGGAAATTCTGGTGCGCCGCAATGGCAGCAAGCCGGTCTCGGCGCTGGCCTGGAACGCCAAGGGCACGCTGCTGGCGTTCGGCACCGAGGATGGCGACGCCGGAATGCTGGAATTCTAGGCGGTTCGGGCGGACTTGGTCCCACCGCGGAACCTTGCGGGCTGCCGACCGTTAAAGCCCACGAACAACCTTGTGGGTGAACGACATGCCTGCCGACGACCGCCAACGCGAATACCGACGGGAAATGCTGCTCGCCTCGATGCTGATTGCGGCCGGGCTGGCAGTCTCAGCGGGCGCGATTGCCGTGCTCAGCACAAGCGAACCCATTCGAATTGCGCAGGCAACGCAGCCCACGCAATCGACGCCCGGTGCGGAAACGAAGCCGTCTTCGCCGCCTGAACCGGCCACGACCGGCCAAAGACCCTCAGACATTCCGCCGCAGCCGGCACGGCCTGATGCGGACGCGCAGAAGGCGGGTGCTCAACCCGCGCTGCCGCCGGCGCCGGCGGAGAAGGTTGCGCCGCCGATCCGCGAGAAATAACCCCACTTTCGCCGCGCCGACTGTGCAGTTGCAAAATGGGTGGGCCGGCGAAACCTGTGGCTGCGATCTGATGCGCGAATGTTCAGCTATCAATTTGTATGAGGGGGCGTCAGCGTCGCCTTCGAACGCCTTGTGTTGATCCCCAACAAGCGGTTAGGCTTCCTGCAATAACGGCCGGCGGCTCGAAAAACAGCCGGCAGCTCGGGGAGTGACGCATGCGTGAGCTGACGCCTGAAACGATCACGGACGCCGTGCTCGATCAGATGGCGACGACGCCGGATCCGCGCCTGAAGACGATCATGGCGTCGGCGGTCAAGCACCTCCATTCCTTCGCCCGCGAGGTCAATCTGACGCCGGCGGAATGGATCAAGAGCATCGAATTCATGACCGCCGCCGGCAAGATGTGCTCGCCGGAACGGCAGGAATTCATCCTGCTGTCGGACACGCTGGGCCTCTCGGCGCTGGTCAACGGCCTGCACGATGCGACCGCCCTGGAAGACGCCACCCATACCAGCCTGCTCGGCCCGTTCTACCGCGAAGCCACGCCGACGCTCGCCGCCGGCAGCTCAATCGCCAAAAATCCGCAGCCGGACAGCGAGTGCGTGCTTTACGGCCGCGTTACCGACGCCACCGACAGGCCGGTCGCCAACGCCACGGTCTCGATCTGGCAGACCGGCGCCGACGGTCTCTATGACATCCAGTCGAGCGCCACATCGGTGGACTATCGCGGCGTGTTCGCGACCGATGCGGACGGGCTTTATGTGCTGCGCACGGTCAAGCCGCTCGGCTATTCCATACCCATGGATGGGCCGGTCGGCGCCATGGTGAAGGCGCAGGCGCGGCATGGCATGCGGCCAGCACATATTCATTTCCTGGTCGGCGCGTCCGGCTATCGCGAACTGGTCACCGCGCTCTATCTGCGCGACGACCCGCATCTCGCCGATGACGTCGTGTTTGGCTCGTCGGGCGATCTCGCCGTCGACGTGGTAACCAACGATCCGGACTGCCCGATCAAGGGCATGCCGAGCATCCGTTTCGACATGCGGGTTTCGCGCGAGAGCGAAGCTGACAAGACCAGCGGGCGCGTCGGCGCCGATCCGTCGGCGATCATGAAACAATCGGCCAAGAATCAACCCACGCCGGTGGGAGCCAAATAGTCTTGGTCTGACACCGACCAATCGTAGCGACCGGGCGGAGACTCGGCGGAGCCACAATCACTGACAGCAAAGACAAATAAGGGGGAAACCATGAAACGCAGAACATTTCTCGGCGGCGCGATGGCCGCTGCGGTGGCCGGGCGAAGCACGAGCGCGCTCGCACAACAGCCGCCGATCAAGATCGGCATGTCGATGCCGCAGACCGGCGGGCTTGCGGGCGGCGGCAAGGCCTCGCTGCTCGGAATTCGAAATCTGGCGCGACGATATCAACGCCAAAGGTGGGCTGCTCGGCCGCAAGGTCGAACTGATCGTCTATGACGACAAGTCGAGTGCGTCCGAGACGCCGGCGATCTATTCAAAACTGGTCGATGTCGACAAGGTCGATCTGTTGTTCGCGCCTTACGCGACGGTGCCGACCGCGCCGATCATGCCGTTCGTCAAGCAACGCGGCCTGCTGCTGATGGGGAATTTCTCGTTCCAGGTGAACAGCAAGGTCGGCCACGACATGTGGTTCAACAATGCGCCGTGGGGGCCGGCCGACAGCTGGGCCGCTTCGTTCATCGATCTGGCGCAGAAAGCCGGCGGCAAGAACATGGCGTTGCTGGCCGCCGATCAGGAGTTTGCCCAGAACCTGGCGCTGACCGCCCGCGATGTCGCCAAGAAGCGCAATTTACCCGTGGTGTTCGATCAATCCTATCCGCCGAACACGGTCGAGTTTGCGTCCATCATTCGTGCGCTCAAAGCAACCAAGCCTGATATCGTCTATGTTGCGTCCTACCCGCCGGATTCAGCCGGTATCCTGCGTGCCGTGAACGAGATCGGAATCGGCGACGACGTCAAGGTCTTCGGCGGCGGCATGGTCGGTTTGCAGTTCGCCGCCGTGATGGGCAACCTGGGTTCGCTGCTCAACGGCGTCGTCAACTACAACACCTGGCTGCCTGAACAGAGCATGTATCACGCCGGCACCAAGGAGTTTTTCGAGGTCTATACCAAGCGCGCCGTCGAAGCCAAGGTCGACCCGCTCGGCTATTATCTGGCGCCGTACGGTTACGCCACGGGCCAGATGATCGAGGCGGCGGTCAACGCCACCAAGTCGCTCGACCAGAAAGGCCTCGCGAAATATTTGCGGGAGAACGAGCACAAGACCATTGTCGGGCCGATCGTGTTCGCGGCCGATGGTGAGTGGAAAGAAAGCGCAACCGTGCAGGCGCAGTTCCGGGGTGTGGTCGACAAGGACATCGAACAATTCCGCAAACCCGGCAAGCAGGTGATCCTGTACCCCGATAAATTGAAGACCGGTACGCTCATCAGTCCCTTCGAGGCGGCCCGGAAGTAGGCTTCGTGGCTGTTCCGGCGCGGCGCCGAGGAGGGGCTTGACGTGTTTTCGATGGACCTGCTGCTTGGTGCAGTGGTGTTTGGGGTGCTGCTCGGCTGCTTCTATGCGGCCGTCAGCGTCGGGCTGTCCGTTTCGTTCGGGCTGCTCGACGTTCCCCATGTCGCGCATCCGGCCTTCCTGGTGCTCGCCTCCTATGGCGTGTTCCAGCTCAACGAGAGCTACGACATCGATCCGCTGCTGGCGGGGCTCATCATCACGCCGCTGTTTTTCCTGTTCGGCCTGCTGGCTTACCGCGTCTACTACGAGACCTTCGAGCGGCGCGGCAGCGACGCCGGCGTGCGCGGCATCGCGTTCTTCTTCGGCATCGCCTTTATCATCGAGGTGCTGATCGTCCTTCAGTTTGGCGTCGACCAGCGCTCGGTGACAGCGACCTATATCGGCAAGTCCTGGCGGTTCGGCGAGTTTCGAGTTCCGATCCGCCAACTGGTGGCGTTCGCGGTGGCGCTGGGGCTGACGGTGCTGCTCGGCTTGTATCTGTCGAAAACCTTCATGGGGCGCGCGATCCGCGCCGTCGCGCAGGACGAGGAGGCGCTGCGGCTGATGGGCGCCAATCCGGTCCGCATCAAGCAGTTCGCCTTTGGCATCGCCACCGCCGTGCTCGGAATTGCCGGTGCGCTCCTGATCATCGTGGCGCCGGTCGAGCCGACGCTCGATCGCGCCTATATCGGGCGGACCTTCTGCGTCGTCGTCATGGCCGGGCTCGGCAGCATCAGCGGCACGCTGATCGCGGCCATCATCCTCGGCGTCGCGGAATCTATCGTGCTGACGATGTTCGGCGCCTCCTGGGCGCCGGCGATCTCGTTCGGGATGCTGCTCGCCGTGCTCGCCGTCCGGCCGCAAGGTTTGCTCGGCCGATGAACAAGCGCAGTCAGAGCATCGCATTCTGGGCCGGTGTGGCCATCTTTCTGGTCGCCGTGCTGGCGATGACCCAGATCGTACGCAACGAATATCCGTTTTTTGCCGGCTACGTCATCCTGCAATTCATTGCGCTCGCAGTCGCCTGGAGCATCCTCGGCGGCTATGCCGGCTACGTCAATTTCGGCACCAACGCCTTTTTCGGCGTCGGCGTCTATACGGCGGTCTTCCTGTTCAAGGCGACAGGCGCGCCGCTCGTGGTGCAGATCGCAGCGGCCGGTGTGATCGGCATGCTGCTCGGCTTTGCGGTCGGCCTCCTGACCTTGCGGATGCGCGGCATCTTCTTCTCGATCGCGACGATCGCGCTCGCCATCATCATCGAGACCGTCGTGATGAACTGGCGGTTCGTCGGCGGCGCGGCGGGCATCCAGCTCCAGCGGCCGCCGGTGATGGCGCCGTTCGACAGTTACGTGAAGATGCTGTTCTTCGTGCAGGCCGTGCTGGTGGTCATAGCCGTCGCGATCTCGCGCTACATCCAGAACTCCCGGATCGGTCGCGGCCTGCAGGCGTTGAGGGACGACGAACTCGCCGCCGAATGCACGGGCGTGCCGACGCTGAAGCTGAAACTGGTCGCCTGCATGATATCGGGCGCGCTGATTTCCGCGGCCGGGGCGCCTGCCGCGATGTACCTGCAATATGCCGATCCTTCGTCAGCGTTCAATCTCAACTACTCGGTGTCGGCGCTGGCGATGGCGCTGATCGGCGGCACCGCGCACTGGATCGGCCCGGTGCTCGGCGCCATCTTGCTTGGCTCCACGCAGCAACTTCTCGCCGTGACCATCTCCTCTGAAGTCAACGTGCTGGTGCTCGGTATCATGCTGGTGCTGTTCGTGGTCGGCGCACCCAAGGGCATCATTGGGCTGCTGCGGCCGCGCTACCGCCTGCGCGCGGGAGGCAAGCCATGATGGAGATGGCCGCGCCTGACGCCCCCCTGCTGCAAGTCGGAACCCTTACAAAGACTTTCGGCGGCTTCACCGCGCTCGATAATGTCAGCGTCGATATCAGGAAAGGCGAACGCTTCGGCCTGATCGGGCCGAACGGCTCCGGCAAGACGACGCTGATCAACTGCATTTCCGGCGCACTGCGTCCGCAGATCGGCAGCGTGGTATTTTGCGGCGAGGATATCACCCAATTGCCGCCACACCTGCGCGCGCGCCGCGGCATCGCCCGCAGCTTCCAGATTCCGCGGCCGTTCAAGAGCATGACGGTGCTCGAAAACCTCATGGTCGGGCTCGACTTTGCCAATGTCGGCTCCAGCTTGCCGGAAGAAGACGTCGCGATGTCGATCCTGACGCGGATGGGCCTTGCCGCCAAGGCCGACGCGCCGACCGATACGCTGAGCCAGGTCGAACTGCGCAAGATGGAGCTTGCGCGTGCGATGGCGGTGCGGCCGAAGCTCTTGATCTCGGACGAAGCGATGGCGGGGCTTTCCAATTCCGAGGTCGACGAGGTGCTCGATCTTCTGATCAGCCTCGGTGAAGAGGATATCACCATCATCATGATCGAGCACATCATGCAGGCGGTGATGCGGTTTTCCGAACGGGTGATGTGTCTCGACGCCGGAAAGATCATCGCGATCGGCGCGCCCGACGAGGTGATGGCCAACAAGCGGGTGCAGGAGGCCTATCTTGGCACTTAGCCTCGCCATCGAGAGCCTCGATGCCGGCTACGGTGCCGTCAAGGCGCTGCGCGGCGTAACGCTGCATGTCGAGGCGGGCGAGACCGTTGCCTTGCTCGGCACCAACGGCAACGGCAAGAGCACGCTGATGAAGTGCATCATGGGCCTGGTCCGCCCGGACCGCGGCCGTCTGTCGCTGACGATCGACGGCGCGGCGCACGACCTGACCAAACTCTCGACTGATGCGATCGTCGATCTCGGCGTGGCGCTGGTGCCGGAGGGCCGGCGGCTGTTTCCCAAGCTGACGGTCACGGAAAACCTGATGCTGGGCGCGTTCCGGAAATCGGCCCGCAGCGCCATCCGGCAGAATCTCGCGCTGGCGTTCGAGACCTTTCCGGCCCTGCAGGAGCGCCGCAACCAGCTCGCCGGCACCATGTCTGGCGGACAGCAGCAGATGCTGGCGATTGCGCGCGCGCTGATGTCGTCGCCGCGGCTGCTGTTGATCGACGAACCCTCGGTCGGCCTGTCGCCGCTATTGGTGTCGCAAACCATCACCAAGATAGGCGAACTGAAAGAGCGCGTCGGCCTGACGGTGCTGATGGCGGAGCAGAATTTCAACCAGGCGATCCGGATCGCCGACCGCGGTTACATCATCGTCCATGGCGAGATCGCGGTGGCGGCGCAGTCGGTCGACGAGTTGAAGGCCAACGACATCGTCAAACGCCTCTATCTCGGCGGTGTGGCTTGATGGAAATGACGGCATCGTGACGGTGTCTGAACCCGCTCTGCCGATTTTACAGTCTCGCCTGTTGCCATCGGCTGCCCCATAATCTTGTATCTCGACCGGGCTATGACAGATGAGGCAAGCGATGAAGATCGACGACGTGAGGAAAACCGCCTATTCGATGCCGCTGACCAATCCGTCGTTTCCGCGCGGACCCTATCGCTTCTTCAACCGCGAATATTTCATCATCACCTATCGCACCGACCCGGATGCGCTTGCCGCAGTCGTGCCCGAACCGCTCGAAGTCACCGAGCCGATCGTCAAGTACGAATTCATCCGCATGCCGGATTTAACCGGCTTCGGCGATTACACTGAAACCGGTCAGGTGATCCCTGTCCGTTACAAAGGCGAGGAGGGCGCCTATGTCCACTCGATGTATCTGGACGACGAGGGCCCGATCGCCGGCGGCCGCGAGCTATGGGGCTTTCCGAAGAAGCTGGCATCGCCCAAGATTGCCGTCGAGAGCGACGTGCTGGTCGGCACCTTGCACTACGGCTCGGTGCTCTGCGCCTCCGCCACCATGGGCTACAAGCATCGCGCGGTCGACCACGACGCGGTGCTCAAGGGAATGAAGGCGCCGAACTTCATGCTCAAGATCATCCCGCATGTCGACGGCAGCCCACGGATCTGCGAACTGGTGCGCTATTGTCTTGAAGACATCACGCTGAAGGAGGCATGGACCGGCCCCGCGGCGCTCGGCCTGTTTCCGCATGCGCTTGCCGACGTGGCGCGGCTCCCGGTGCGTGAGGTAATCTCCGCTCTGCATTGCAAGGCGGATTTGACGCTGGGGCTGGGAACGGTGTCGTTTGATTACTTGGCGAAGTGACGCGCGGCAATGCTCGCCGCTTACTGCGCGCCTCGCAGCGTGCAGGCGGTCGAGCAGGTCGTGGTCACGCCACGCTCGCAGGCGATGCACGCCGCGACGCACTGTTTTTTGTCCTTGGGATTGTACTGGGTGTAAAGCTTGCGGACGCAGCTGTCGATCGAGCCCGTGACGTCGTTGCTGCCCTCGGGCGTGCACGCGGCCAGGGATGCCGCTGACAGGACGATGGCGAGAATGACGCGCATGTTGGCCGCTCCAACCGGGAGCCCTCGTTCAAAGGTTTCTACGACGGCGCCGTGCCGTCGCAGGAATACCCCTCAGGATCGCGCGATTGGATTAATTGAGCGTTACGCGAAACGGGTTCCCGAGCTTGGTTTCCATAAGGGTAACATGGTGCCATGGAAAGCAGCGGGAACCGCTCGGGCTACGCGCGCACACCGTCTCCAGCTGCAGTTGCCGGTGCGGCTACCGCACCAGCACGTTCCTGAACTGCCAGGGGTCCGACGTGTCGATATCCTCCGGGAACAGTCCCGGCCGGTCGGTTAGCGGCGTCCAGTCGGTGTAGTAACCTTTCACCGGGCCGAGATACGGCAGCTGGATTTCCAGCAGACGATCGAAATCCATCTCGTCGGCTTCGACGATGCCTTCGTTGGGGTTTTCCAGCGCCCAGACCATGCCGCCGAGCACGGCGGAGGTCACCTGCAGGCCGGTCGCGTTCTGATAGGGCGCGAGTGCTGCGGGTCTCTTCGATGGAGAGCTGCGAGCCGTACCAGTAGGCATTGTTGTCATGGCCGAACAGCAGCACGCCGAGTTCGTCGATGCCGTCGACGATTTCGTTCTCATCGAGGATATGGTGCTTTTCCTGCATCTTCGCGGCCCGGCCGAACATTTCATGCAGCGACAGCACGGCATCGTCAGCCGGATGATAAGCATAGTGGCAGGTCGGCCGATAGATCGCCTTGCCCGATGCGTCGCGCGCCGTGAAGTAGTCGGCGATCGAGATCGACTCGTTGTGGGTGACGAGGAAGCCATACTGCGCGCCGCGGGTCGGGCACCAGGTGCGCACGCGCGTGTTGGCGCCGGGCTGCATCAGATAGATGGCGGCGCCGCAGCCGGCTTCGTGGGTGTGCGCATTCTCGGGCATCCACTTTTCATGGGTGCCCCAACCGAGTTCGGACGGCTGTACGCCTTCCGACAGGAAGCCTTCCACCGACCAGGTGTTGACGAAGACATCAGGCTCTTTCGGCGACTTGGAGCGCTGGGTGTCGCGTTCGGCGATGTGGATGCCTTTGACGCCGATTGCCGCATCAAGTCCGCCCATTCGGCTTTGGTCTTCGGCTTGGGGGCATTGAGCTTCAGGTCGGCGGCGACATTGAGCAGCGCCTGCTTGACGAAAAACGAGACCATGCCGGGATTGGCGCCACAGCAGGAGACGGCCGTTGTCGAGCCCGCGGGGCGCGCCTTCTTGGCGGCCAGCGTCACCTCGCGCAGGGCATAATTGGAGCGCGCTTCCGGGCCCTTCGAAGCATCGAAATAGAAGCCGAGCCAGGGCTCGTTGACGGTGTCGATGTAAAGGGCGCCAAGTTCGTTGCAAAGCTCCATGATATCGGTAGAGCCGGTATCCACCGAGAGATTGACGCAAAAACCCTGGCCGCCGCCTTCCGTGAGCAGCGGGGTCAATAGCTCTCGATAATTGTCTTTTGTCACGCCCTTCTGGATGAAGCGCACATTGTGCTTCTCGCAATGCGCCTTGCGGCCGTCGTCCTTGGGATCGATCACGGTGACGCGCGACTTGTCGTAGTCGAGGTGCCGCTCGATCAGCGGCAACGTGCCTTTGCCAATGGAGCCGAAGCCGACCATGACGATGGGGCCGGTAATCTTCGCGTAGATCTGCGAGGCGGGGCTCATTGGTGGGTCTCCGAAATGGTGTTTCTCTGGAACAGGGGATCAGGCGGTGCGGCGCTTGGCGGTCACTTCAATCTCGATTTTCATCTCGGGCTTGTAGAGGCCTGCGACGACAAGAAGGGTTGTGGCCGGGCGAATCTCGCCGAACACCTCACCGCAGACCGCGAAGAAGGCGTCCGCATCCGCAAGGTCGGTGATGTAATAGGTCGCGCGGACAATATCGGCCATCGCGAAGCCGCCCTCGTTAAGAGCGGCCTCTATGGTCCTAAAGCAGTTCCGTGCCTGGTTTGTGACATCGGCCGGGATGGCCATGGTCGTGTAGTCGTAGCCGGTGGTGCCGGCGACAAAGGCAAAATCGCCGTCGATGACGGCGCGGCTGTAGCCGGCGGCCTTTTCGAAGGGCGAGCCGGTGGAAATCAGGTGGCGGGGCATTTGGTACCTCGGTCCAAGCTTGATCGGGGAGTGGGATTGGCGCGGTTTAATGGCTTTTCGCCCGATCGCGCAACCCCGCTTCAAGCCGCGTGAGTTGCCGGCCGCAGCGTCTTGGCAGCCCGCCGCGCCCCGGTTTTCGCCGCCGGCGCACCTGTGGCGGCGACCATGCCCCAAGCGCCGTCGAGCCCGCCTTCGGCGAGTTCGAGGGCGAGCAGCCGGTCGCGCTCGAAAGCGCCCGGCAGCGTCAGCTCGCGGGTTTTCGCGTCCGAGAAGCCGAAGCGGGCGTAATACGGCGCATCGCCGAGCAGGATGACCGCGCGATGGCCACGCGCCTTCGCCGCCGCGAGCGCGTGGTCCATCAGCGCAGCCCCGACGCCGAACTTGCGGGAGGATGCCTCCACCGCCAGCGGGCCGAGCATGAGCGCCGGCATGCCCCCGGCGCTGACGTGCCACAACCGCACGGATCCGATCACCCGGCCCTGGCGCACGGCCGACAAGGCGAGGCCTTGGGCGGGCGCGCGTCCGTCGCGCAGGCGCTGGCAGGTGCGCGTATGGCGTTTGTCGCCAAAGCAGGCATCCAGCAGCGCTTCGCGCGCAGCGACGTCCGAGGCCCGCTCCGCACGGATCGCGAACGGAGCGGCATCGGAGAGGAGGGCAGTGGTGGTCTTCCGCAAAGCAGTCATGGCACGTCAGTCCCCGCTTCCACGGCAGGCAAGCCGCGCGAAGCGTTGTCAAAAATCGCGAATGACGGGGAGGGAGCCGGCGCACCGGCTCCCGCTATTCAAGCCTCAAACGAAGCCGATCAGATGTGGTAGGTCCGCAGCGGCGGGATGCCGTTGAACGCCACCGACGAGTAGGTCGACGTATACGCGCCGGTGCCTTCGATCAGCAGCTTGTCGCCGATCTCGAGCGTCACCGGAAGCGGGTACGGCGTCTTCTCGTACATCACGTCTGCGCTATCGCAGGTCGGGCCTGCGAGCACGCACGGCGTCATGTCCGCACCGTCATGCGGGGTGCGGATGGCGTAGCGGATCGACTCGTCCATCGTCTCGGCGAGACCGCCGAACTTGCCGATGTCGAGATACACCCAGCGCACCTCGTCCTCGTCGCTCTTCCTGGAGATCAGGACGACTTCGGTCTCGATGATCCCGGCGTTTCCGACCATGCCGCGGCCCGGCTCGATGATCGTCTCCGGGATCTGGTTGCCGAAATGCTTGCGCAGCGCACGGAAGATCGACCGGCCGTACTGCACGACCGGAGGAACGTCCTTGAGGTACCGCGTCGGGAAGCCGCCGCCCATGTTGACCATGGACAGGTTGATCCCACGCTCGGCGCAGTCACGGAACACCGTCGAGGCCATCGACAGGGCACGATCCCACGCCTTCACCTTGCGCTGCTGCGAGCCGACATGGAACGAAATGCCGCACGGCTCCAGGCCCAGACGCTTGGCGAGGTCGAGCACCTCGACCGCCATCTCCGGATCGCAGCCGAACTTGCGCGACAGCGGCCACTCGGCGCCTGCGCAATCATAGAGAATGCGGCAGAACACCTTGGCGCCGGGGGCGGCACGGGCGATCTTTTCGACTTCGGCGGCGCAGTCGACCGCGAACAGACGAATGCCGAGCGCAAAGGCGCGCGCGATATCGCGCTCCTTCTTGATCGTATTGCCATAGGAGATGCGGTCCGGCGTCGCACCGGCAGCCAGCGCCATTTCGATTTCGGCGACGGTCGCGGTGTCGAAGCACGAGCCCATCGAAGCCAGCAGCGACAGCACCTCGGGCGACGGGTTTGCCTTCACCGCGTAGAACACGCGGCTGTCCGGCAAGGCCTTCGCGAAGGTCTGGTAGTTGTCGCGCACGACTTCGAGGTCGACCACGAGGCACGGCTCGGTGTCCTGGCCCTCGCTGCGGCGGTTGCGCAGGAATTCCTGAATACGTTCGGTCATAGCACTCTCCAAACGGCCCAGCGACGGGACCCGTTCAAATGTGATCTCGGACATGAGTTTGCTGGCGTTGCCGCACGATGGAGACGCGACAAGGCCTTGGACTCAGACCGAATGTGCTGCCGTGGATTGGTTGGGAATTTCCCGCCCGCACACCTGGCAATGAAGGACAAGCCTTTTCAGTAGCCCGCGCCGGCGTTGGAATGCCGGTAGAGACCAAAAAAGCCCGATCCGTCGTTGCTTTAAGTCGCGTCCCCCGTTGAGAGCGGGGTGCGCCGGTTCGCCTCCGGCTGCCAGTCACGGTTGCAAAGGATGCAGAGACCTTCAACGGCATCTCTTGAGAGAGATGCTGGCCACTCGAACGTGAGCGACCCTCGGTTCTTCATCCCTTGGCGGCTGTCCGGCCTCTTGTCCGGATACCTACCGACTGACACACGACCACAGGCACGTGCGAAATTGGGCAAGCTCGAAATAAGACTTTTGATTCTGCTTCGCAACATTTTTTTTAGGCTGGGGACAAATTTCCCGGACCTGTGCTTACAAATTGGTTTTCATCCCGCGCGGCGACGAGCGAACATGAACGGATGTTAAGATTTCAGAAAGATCCGCGAGTGCTTTTGCGCCTGTGCCGCAGCGCTTTCTCGCAACGCGCCTCAGCGGCGCTTGAAGAACGGCTCGATGCGTTGCGCGGCGCGGATGAACGCCACCATGATCAGCACGCCGATCGCAAACAGCACCGCTTGCAGGATGTGCGCGCCGGTATCGTC
>CAVUOI010000022.1:0-23147 GCA_963742935.1 uncultured Alphaproteobacteria bacterium
ATTCCGAATAGGCAAGAAGCCGCATTTCGAGCCGCTTTGTCGCCCCCCCCTGCCGATCACATTGTCGGGAGTGGATGGCCCGTCGCCTGCTCAAAAAATCACCGTTTGAAAACCCGTTTTAGTTGGCGCTTCTCAAACGGCGAAAGCAGCTAAGCTCTTGAAAGGCTTGGTGGGCGCACCAGGGCTCGAACCTGGGACCCGATGATTAAGAGTCAGCTGCTCTACCAACTGAGCTATGCGCCCGGATCCTGGTCCGGAAAGCCCTCGCAAGAGGGCGTCGTTTAGCAAAGCGACCCCGGGATGTCCAGCAAGCCGGGCCAAGTTTTCCCGGGCTTTGGCGGACCGGCGGAACGGCAAAAAGCCGCTGGATTTCAGCGGCTTCCGCAGTGTTCGGATCGCGCTCCCTGCAGGGCGCGTCAGAGCCGCTCGGGGCCGCCCCGGTCCGGGCCGCCATCCCGGTCATGACGGTCGCGGCGGTCGCCGCGATCGCGGTCAAAGTCGCGGTCCATGCCCATTTCGCGCTCGAACCGGTGATGGCGCCAGCCTTCCCCGCCCCCGAACCGGCCCATGCGGGTCAGCACGGCGAGCCGGCGCTTCTGGCCGTCATCGAGCGTCTTGTAGAGCGGGTCGGCGGCTTCCGCGATCTTCTTCATGGCCCCGGCCGTGGCCGCCATATTCTCGGCCCGGTCGCGCAGCCGCGCCACCGGATCGTCCGGCTTCTGCTGGCTGGCATCGTCCCGCGGCGCATTCATCCGCGCGTTGGCGCGATCGATCCGGAGCTTGGCGAACTCCCTGACCGCGGCCTCTACCGGCGGCCACAGCTTTTCCTGGTCCGCCGTCAATTTGAGGCCGGCATGAACAGCCGCGATCCGGGCGTCGGCATAGGCCGAGCGGTCCTCCGGGCTCATCCGCGAAAAGCCGTGGCCCCAATGACGGTGCTGGGCATAGACGGCGGTCGAACCGGCGATGGCGAGAACCGCAACCGCTGCGATGGCGAACTTCCTCATGCGAACCTCCTGTGAAAGGTTGCCTGAAGATGGGCCCGCCTCAGTCGGCGTTCAACTTAAGGATTGGCAAGAGAGGCTTCCCTTACCAAGATGTAATGTGACGCCGTTTGATCTGCCGCAATGCGCGCGAGGCTAAAGCATCCCGAGCACGCGTGGCAGCCACAGCGAGATTTCCGGCACATAGGTGACGACCCCGAGGAAGATCAACATGGTCAGGAGCCACGGCCACACCGCGATCGTCAGTTCGGTGATGCCCATCTTGGCGATGCCGGACGCGACATAGAGGTTAAGCCCGACCGGCGGATGGCACATGCCGACCTCCATGTTGACGACCATCAGAATGCCGAGATGCACCGGATGGATGCCGAGCTTGACCGCCACCGGAAACAGGATCGGCGCCATGATCAGCACGATCGAGGACGGCTCCATCACGTTGCCCGCGATCAGCAGCAGCACGTTGACGATCAGGAGGAAGATGATCCAGTCGACACCGATCGAGGTGATCCACGCCGCGATCTGCTGCGGAATATTCTCGTTCGCCATCAGGAACGAGAACAGCACCGCGTTGGTGATGATGTAGAGGATCATGGCGCTCATGTTGGCGGAGCCGAGCAGCACCCTCGGCACATCCTTCAGCGACATGTCCTGGTAGACGAACACCGCAATGACAAAGGCGTAGACCGCGCTGATGGCGGCGGCTTCCGTCGGCGTAAACATGCCGGCATAGATGCCGCCGAGCACGATCAGTATCAGCAGCAATCCCCACATGCACTTGCGGAACGCGATGAAGCGCTCCGACCAGCTTGCCCGCGGCAGCCGCGGATAATCGAACTTCTACGCACGATAGAACGTCGTTACGCCGAGCAGCGTTGCCAGCATCAGCCCCGGAATGACGCCCGCCATGAACATCTGGCCGACGGAGGCCGACGAAACGCGCTGCCCGGCAGGATCGAGCGCAATGCTGCCGCCGGTCGCCACGCAATAGATCACCATCACGATCGAGGGCGGGATCAGGATGCCGAGCGCGCCCGAGGTGGTGATGACGCCGGCGCCGAAGCGCTTCGGAAAACCCTGCTTGACCATCGCCGGCATCATGATCGAGCCGATCGCGATCACGGTCGCCGGCGACGAACCGGACACCGCGGCAAACAGCGCGCAGGCCATCACGCCGGCAAGCCCAAGGCCGCCGTACCAATGGCCGACCATCGAGGTCGCGAAATTGATCATGCGGCGCGCGACGCCGCCATGGGTCAGGAAATTGCCGGCAAGGATGAAGAACGGGATCGCCATGATCTCGAAATTGTCGATGCCGGTAAACAGCTTCAGCGCCACCGACTCGGTCGGGACGTTGGTCATGGTGAAGATGAAGGTCAGAACCGTCATGCCGAGCGCGATCGAGATCGGCATGCCCGTCAGCATCAGCGCAATCAGCAGGGTGAATATGATCAGCGCGCTCATCGGGTAACTCCCGCAGCGCCGGCGCCGGGCTCTTCGACCTCGACGCCCTCGACATGAGCGTGGTCATGGTGCGGCAATTCACCCGTATAGAAGTAGTGATAGGCGACCTGCAGGAAGCGGAAGCACATCAGGTATGAACCGAGCGGAATACAGAGATAGACGAACCAGCTCGGGATCTCGAGATCGGGCGAAACCTGATCGGTGAAGTACAGCCCATAGACGAATTTCGCGCCCATCGTGCCGATCACAGCGGTGAAGAACGCGCCGCAGAGCAGTCCGAACAGCACCACGGCGTTGCGCCAGGGCGACTTGAGCTGGTTCACCACCACGTCGACGCCGACATGGATGCCGGTGCGCACGCCATAGGCCGCGCCGAACTTGGCCACCCACACGAACATGTAGATGCACAGTTCCTGCGCCCAGGACAGGTTGATGGGAAACAGGATCGGATACAGGAAGGGAATGCCGATGAGATAGCGGTGCATCACCGCAAGAAAAATGATGAAGGTCGCGAGCCCCATCAGCGTCGCGATCAATATCTCCTCAAGCCGATCGAGGATTCGCAGAAACATCCATTCCCCCGCTCACAGACCATTCGTCATGGCCGGGCTTGACCCGGCCATCCGCGCCTTTCTTATCGAAAGAGCAAGACGTGGATGCCCGGGTCAAGCCCGGGCATGACGAAGAGTGTGCCTCTTTACAACAGCGCTACAAGGCGCGCCGCATCTCGAATTGAACGTATTAGTTGGTCGCGCCCCTCGTCTCCTTGAGGAACTCGTCGATCAGCGGCTGGCCGACGCGCTTGGCCACGTCCTGATAGACTGGCTCTAGCGCCTTGCGCATCGCCGCGTCCTGCTCGGGCGTCAGGGTGATGATCTCGCTCTTGCCGGTCTTCTTGATGTCCTCCAGCGCGTCGTCATTTTCCTTCTGCGACTGGCCGTTACCGTAGGCGGTGGCTTCCTGCATGGCCTTGTCGAGCTGAGGCTTGATATCGGCGGGAATGCCATCCCAGAATTTCTTGTTCACCACCACGATGTAACCGATGTAGCCGTGGTTGGTGACCGTGATGTACTTCTGCACCTCGTGCATTTTCTGGGTGTAGATGTTGGACCAGGTATTTTCCTGGCCGTCGACCACGCCGGTCTGCAAGGCCTGGTAGACTTCGGAGAACGCCATCACCTGCGGAATGGCGCCGAGCGTACGGAACTGTGCTTCAAGCACCTTGGAAGACTGGATGCGGAATTTCAGGCCCTTGTAGTCGGCGGGCGCCACCAGCTTCTTGTTGGCGCTCATCATCTTGAAGCCGTTGTCCCAATAGGCGAGACCGGTCATTCCCTTCGCATCGAGCAAACCCAGCAGGCGCTTGCCGAGCGGACCGTCGGTGACTTTGCGCAGCGTCTTCAGGTCCGGAAGGATGTACGGCAGATCGAACACCTCCATTTCCTTGACGCCGATCGGGCCGAACTTGGCGTTCGAGGGCGCCAGCATCTGCACCGCGCCGAGTTGCAGCGCCTCCAGCTCTTCCTTGTCCTTGTAGAGCTGCGAGTTCGGATAGACTTCGACCTTGACCTTGCCGGCGGTGTATTTCTCGGCCAGCTCCTTGAACTTCTCGGCCGCCAGGCCCTTCGGCGTGTTCGGCGCCACCACGTGGCTGAACTTGATCACGATAGGCGATTGCGCCGCAGCCGGCCCGACCAGAGTCATTGCCGCGATCGATGCCGCGGCCAAAATCAGCTTGTGCATGGTTCCTCCCGTTATTTCCCCGGAACACGAGCGCGGGCTCCGAGGCTTGCATGCCAAGACGCACCAATACAGACAAGCCGGCTGAATTGCCATTGCCCGTTAGCAGGGTAGTTATCGATGGTTTTGCTGCAGTGCAAAATTTCACTGCGCCCTACCCATCTTACATGCTCGGCACAACAAAAACGCGGCGCCAAGGACGCCGCGTTTTGCAGTCTGTTCAGTGTGCGAGAGCCGTCAGCCCGCCGCCTGCGCCGGCATGTCGCGCTGGTGCTTCTTGACGATCTTGTTGAGCGCACCGAGATAGGCTTTTGCAGACGCCACCAGCGTATCCGGATCGGACGCTTTCGACGTCATCGAGCGGCCTTCATGGGCGAGCCGCACCGACACTTCGGCTTGCGCGTCGGTGCCTTCGGTGACGGCGTGGACCTGATACAGCTCCAGCTTGGCCTCGTGCGGCACCAGCGCCTTGATGCAGTTGAAGACAGCATCGACCGGGCCGTTGCCTTCGGCTTCCTCGATCTTCAGCTGGCCTTCGACGTCGAGCTTCATGGTGGCACGCTGCGGCCCATGGGTGCCGGCGATGACCGTCAGTGAAACCAGCTTGATGCGGTCATGCGAGGCCGCGATCTCCTGATCGACCAGCGCCTCGATGTCCTCGTCGTAGATGTCCTTCTTGCGATCGGCCAGCGCCTTCATCCGCACGAAGGCGTCTTCGAGCTGGTTGGCGCCGAGCTTGTAGCCCATCTCCTCCAGCTTGTGCACGAAGGCATGGCGGCCGGAATGCTTGCCGAGCACCAGCGACGACTTCTTCAGGCCGATCATTTCGGGACGCATGATCTCGTAGGTCGATGCGTCCTTCAGTACGCCGTCCTGATGGATGCCGCTTTCATGGGCGAACGCGTTACGGCCGACGATCGCCTTGTTATACTGCACCGGGAACGAGGTCGCCGCCGATACCAGTTTCGAGGCCCGCGTCAGCATGGTGGTGTCGATCTTGTTCCACCACGGAAACACGTCGTTGCGGACGTTCATCGCCATCACGACTTCTTCGAGCGCGGCATTGCCGGCCCGCTCGCCGATGCCGTTGACGGTGCATTCGATCTGGCGCGCGCCGCCGGCGATGCCGGCCAGCGAATTCGCTACCGCCATGCCGAGGTCGTTATGGCAGTGCACGGAGAATACCGCCTTGTCGGAATTCGGCACCCGCTCGATCAGCGTGCGCATGAAGCGGGTATATTCCTCGGGCGTGGTGTAACCGACGGTATCGGGAATATTGACCGTGGTGGCCCCGGCCTTGATCACGGCCTCAACGATGCGGCAGAGGTAGTCCATCTCGCTGCGGGTGGCGTCTTCGGCCGACCATTCGACGTCGTCGATCTGGTTGCGGGCGCGGGTGACGTTGGCGATCGAGAGTTCCATCACCTGCTCGGGCGTCATGTTCAATTTGACGCGCATGTGCAGCGGCGAGGTCGCGATCACGGTGTGGACGCGGCCACGCCTGGCGAACTTCACCGCCTCGGCGCAGCGATCGATGTCCTTCGGGTTGGCGCGCGACAGGCCGGCGATCACCGAGTTCTTGGAGCGGCGGGCGATTTCGCTGACCGCCTGGAAATCGCCTTCGGAAGTGATCGGAAAACCGGCCTCGATGACGTCGACGCCCATGTCGTCGAGCATCTCGGCGATCTCGATCTTTTCCTCGAACGTCATGGTCGCACCCGGGCACTGCTCGCCGTCGCGCAGGGTGGTGTCGAATACGATGACGCGGTCCTTTTCGGACTTGTTGGCGGTGGTCATTTGCTGAATTCCTTTTGGGTCGTGCGCCGCTTCAATGGGCGCTGAAGGGTCTGGTGATCTCGCTCAAAACCCCTGAGTGCCCAGGCGCAATCGCCCAGACGGCCCTCAGGGGCCGATAAGAAGCAGAAGCCCGCCAAGAAGCAGGGTGGGCGCGGACGCAGCGGGACGCACGGGGGCAGACATGGCAGCGGCTTTGGCCGCTCCACCCCGAACTCCGTACTTTTTGCTGCGAATCAGCATTGCCAGACCCTTAGGACGCCAAATCCTCAGCCAAAACCATTGACGGTTCGTTGCCGGGACGGCGTTCCGGGCCTGTTCTAGACGAAAATTATGGCCGACTGCAATCCCAAAAGAGGGACAGGATGGGTGACCTAATGAGCGCCCAGGCTGTCGTCACCCGCCTTGTGCGCAATTGCGCACTGGGGCGGGTGACCCAGTATCCCAGAGGCCGGAGTTTTAGCCGACAGGCCGCGGCGTACTGGATTCCCCGCCTTCGCGGGGAATGACGGCGGGAACGTATTTTTGAAAGTAGCCTGGATGAGCGGAGCGATATCCGGGGCCATGCCAGACGAGGTTAGCAGTCCCGCATCTCGCTTCGCTCATGCGGGCTACCAACTGTGAAAATGTTTTCCCGGCGCGTTGTGGATGCCCTGGAAATCCAAACGCACACGAGCGGGCGTTGATGAATCATGGAGAAGCATGGCGTGCAAAAATATCGCAGTAACGACCAAACAATTTTCACTCACGTCAAAACCTGCACTTCGTTGACCACTGTGGCCGCCCAATTCGCTATGATTCGCGTGTCGCGGGGATCGAGAACGGGATTGCTAGAGGCAGTTATTTCTCGCGGTCGCGGCGGGGGCCACGATCGTGATGAGGGGGCGCCGAGATGCCCGCTGTGGGCGATGCCTGCAGCGGGCAACTTGAGCCGAGTGGGTCAGCATGGCATCGATCAGTTTTACAACCATCACCATCCGCAAGTTCGGATTGAAGCGGCGCACGGCCAAACCAACCACCTGGCATCTTCAGCGGGTCATCATGCCGAGACGCAGCATAACCGGCCGGCTGGTGCGTGGACAGGTTTGGCGGCGCCACGACGGCCGTCGCTGGTTGTACAAGAAATTTATCGCATAGGGTGCGCAGGCCGTAGGGTGGGCAAAGCGCAGCGTGCCCACCATTCCGTCCGAGCATTTCGCGCCATGGTGGGCACAGCGCAAGTGCGCCTTTGCCCACCCTACTTCTTCGCCGCCTTCTCTTCCGCCAACAGCGCCTCGCGGACCTGCTTGAATTCGCCGCGGTCGGCCTTGTCGACTTTTGGGAAATGCAGATCGAGCTTGTCCAACGCGCTGACGATCGCCGAGCCGATCACCACGCGAGCGAACCATTTGTGGTCGGCGGGCACGATGTGCCAGGGCGCGTGTTTGGTGGAGGTGTGGCGGATCAGGTCCTGGTAGGCGGCCTGATATTTGTCCCACAGCTTGCGCTCGCCGATATCGGCGAGCGAGAACTTCCAGTTCTTGGCGGGATCCTCCAGCCGCTCGAGGAAACGCTCGCGCTGTTCCTCCCTGGAGACGTTGAGGAAGAATTTCAGGATCACGGTGCCGTTGCGCGCGACGTAGCGCTCCATCGCGGAGATGTCCTCGAAGCGGTCGCGCCAGATATCCTTGGTGACGAGCTTCGGCGGCAATCTTCTGTTTGGCGAGAATTTCCGGGTGCACCCGCACCACCAGACATTCCTCGTAATGGGAGCGGTTGAAGATGCCGATGCGGCCGCGCTCCGGCAGCGCGATCATGCTGCGCCAGAGGAAATCGTGGTCGAGTTCCTTTGTCGACGGCTGCTTGAACGCGGTGACCTCGCAACCCTGCGGGTTGACGCCATCGAACACGCTCTTGATCGCGGAATCCTTGCCGGCGGCGTCCATGCCCTGGAAGATCAACAGCAGCGACCAGCGGTCCTGCGCGTAGAGCTTTTCCTGGAAATCGTTCAGCCGTTCGCGGTTGGCCTCGATGATCTCGGTCGCGCCGTCCTTGTCGAGGCCACCCTTTTCGTTGGTCTTATGCGACTTGAGGTGAAACTCGCCCGAACCGTCGTAGCGGAACGGGGCGACATAGGGTTTCAGTTCATCGGCGAGCGGCTTTGAGGACTTTTTGCTCATTTCGTTCCGTAGGCTTGGGTTTCGTCTTAAATCTGTCGAGGACGCTACCAAGAATGCCCTTGGGAAGGAATATGATGAAAACGACCAGCAGCACGCCGTAGACCAGATTGTCCCAACCCACCGCCTTGGTTCCAAAGCCGATGCGCAGCACTTCGGCGAGCATGATGGTGATGATGGCGCCGACCGTCGGCCCCAGCGAGACATAGAGGCCGCCGACGATGGCGGCAAACACCATCTGCAGCGACACCGCGATGCCACTGACCGTGTCGGGCGAGATGAACATCTGGTACTGGCAGTACAGCGCGCCGGCAAGCGCCGTCATCAGCGCGGAAATCAGCGTGATCTTGAGCTTTTCGGCCGTAACGTTGACGCCGGCCGCAGCCGCCGCGTCCTCGTCCTCCGAAATCGCCTCCATGGCGTAGCGGCTCATGCTGCGGTCGACCCAGCGCCAGATCAGGAGGCCCACGACCCAGACGAACAGCGCGATCAGATACCATGTGATCTTGTCGTCGAACTGCA
The DNA here is from genome assembly GCA_963742935.1 of uncultured Alphaproteobacteria bacterium. Classification (GTDB taxonomy): domain Bacteria; phylum Pseudomonadota; class Alphaproteobacteria; order Rhizobiales; family Xanthobacteraceae; genus Bradyrhizobium. Next base: position 8,678 of record CAVUOI010000022.1, read on the forward strand.
GCGCCAGGATCTGGCTGCCCTTGGTGCGGTTCGGCGTGTAGCCAAGCGAGCCGCCGGTCCAATCGCGCGTCGCGGTGATGACCTGCAGCACAATGCCCGACAGCGCCAGCGTCACCAGCACGAAATAATGCCCGGTGATACGAAAGCGAAAGCAGGGATAGGCGACCACGAGCGCAAGCGCCCCCGCCGCCACCATGCTGACGGGAATGCCAATCCATGGCGACACGCCGAGATGGTTCCACAACAGCGCCGTGACATAGGCACCGACACCCATGAAACCGCCGTGGCCGAGCGACACCAGCCCGAAGCGGCCCATGATCGACCACGACGTGTAGGCGAACGACCAGATCAGGATCAGCACCAGGATGTGCAGGTGATAAGGCTCGCGATAGACGAAGGGCAGCGCGACCAGTGCTGCGAGTCCAACGGCCCAGGCGATGTAGCGGGGATTCACGAGCGCCTCGCAAAAAGGCCCGCGGGCCGGATGAACATCATGACGATGAAGAAGGCGAACGCCAGCACGTAACCCCATTCGAGGTCGGAGAACAGACCGCCCAGCGAAATGATCTGGGCGAACACGAACGCCGCGATGAAGCCGCCGACGAAATTACCCAAGCCGCCGAGCACGCAGATCAGGAAGGTGATCGGCCCGAACGACAGCCCTACAAAGGGGTGCACGTCGTATTGCAACACCAGAAGACAGGCAGCGAGGCCTGCAAGCGCGCCGCCCAGCGCCGAGGTGATGAGATAGATGCGCTTGGTGTCGACCCCCATCAGCGACATGATCTGGCGGTCCTGCGCGACAGCACGGATCGCAGTTCCCGTATAGGTGCGCTTCATGAAGAAATATATCGCCAGCATGCCGAGCAGCGCGGCGATAAAGGCGAGCAGCCGCGAATAGCTGAAATGCATCTCGCCGATCGCCAGTACCGGCAGGCGGATACCGAGATTGCGGAAGTCGATACCGAAGGCGACGGTGGCAAAGCTCTGCAGGATGAACAGCACGCCGCCGGTCGCGAGCAACTGGTTGATCGGTGGTGCCGTGAGCAGCGGCGCGATCACGATATAATGCAGCGCAGCGCCCAACGCCGCGACCAGCAGGATCGCAAACGGCGCGGCAACCCAGTACGGCAGGCCGAACACCTGGACCATGTAATACATGCCGTACATGCCGATCATGACCAGCTCTGCGTAGCAGATCCAGGTAACGTCGATGACGCCGAAGATCAGATTGAGACCGAGTGCTAACAGCGCCAGCACGCCGCCGAGCAGGATGCCGTTGACGATGGCTTCCAGAAGGTAGATGTCGAAAATGTCGAGGAAGGCTTGCATCACTACACCCCGAGGTAAGCCTGCTTGATAGTATCGGTCTTCATCATCTCTTCCGACGTGCCCGACGCGCGGATGGTGCCGGCTTCGAGCAGGTAGGCACGATCGACCACCTTCAGCACCTGCTGCACATTCTGCTCGACGATCAGCACCGTCAGTCCGCTGGCGCGGATACGCTTGACCAGTTCGAACACCTGCTGCACCACGACCGGCGCCAGACCCGCCGATGGCTCATCGAGCAGCAGCAGTTTCGGATCCGACATCAGCGCGCGGCCGATCGCGCACATCTGCTGTTCGCCGCCCGACATGGTACCGGCCATCTGGCCGCGGCGTTCCTTCATGCGCGGGAACAGATCGAACACGAATTCCAGCCGCTCGGCATATTTGGCGCGGGCGCCCGGCATGTAGGCGCCCATCTTCAGATTGTCGTCGACGGTCAGGCGCGGAAACAGCCGGCGGTTTTCCGGCACATGGGCGATGCCGAGATCGACGATGCGATGCGCCGGCGTCGCCAGCACGTCCGTCCCTTCCATCGAGATCGCGCCTTTGGTGGGGCGGATCAGCCCCGAGATCACGCGCATCAGCGTGGTCTTGCCGGCGCCGTTGGGGCCAATGACGCCGACCGCCTCGCCTGCCTTGACGTCGAGATTGACGCCGAACAAGGCCTGGAAGGTGCCGTACCCCGCGTCGACCGCTTTCAATTCGAGCATGCCTCAGACCCCCGCCTTGCGGCGCGCTTCGGAGGCCGCAACCTGGCTCGAATCCGCATCGGTGCCGAGATAGACCTCGATCACCCGGGGATCGCCGACCACCGCGCTCGGCAACCCCTCGGAAATCTTCTCGCCGTGGTCGAGCACCATCACGCGGTCGACCACCCGCATCAGCACGCCCATGATGTGCTCGACCCAGATAATGGTGATGCCGAGCTCGTCGCGGATCTTGCGAAGCATATCGGCGGCTTGATCCATCTCGGTGTCGTCGAGCCCGCCGAGGCTTTCGTCGGCGAGCAGCAATTTCGGCCCGGTCGCGAGCGCTTTTGCCAGTTCGAGCTTCTTCAACCCGGCGGCGCCGAGGCCGTCGACGCTGGCATGGCGATCGGTCGGCAGGCCGACCATGGCGAGCGCACGTTCGGCTGACTCATCGGCCTTGGCGCGGCTGTGGCTGCCCTGCCCATAGTAGCCCGCCAGCGCGACATTCTCGAAAATGCTGAGCCGGCGGAACGGCCGCGGGATCTGAAAGGTGCGGCCGACACCGCTGTTGATGATGCGATGTGGCGCCTTGCCGGCGATCTCCGTTCCGTCAAACAGGATCGACCCCGCCGTCGGCACCAGCGTGCCCGACAGCATGTTGAAGATCGTGCTCTTGCCGGAGCCGTTCGGGCCGATCAGGCCGAGAATCTCGCCCTGCTCAACCCGAAACGACACGTTGTTGACAGCGGTGAAGCCGCCGAAGCGCTTCACCAAACCCTCTACCGTCAGCACGCCAGAACCTCCGTTACTCGTTTGCTGGCTCTACTGGTTGCTGAACGTGGTTCCCTTCGGCAGGGGCAGCACGGCCTCGCGCTGCGCCTGGCTCTTCGGCCACACCACATACGACTTGTCGTCGATGTACTGGATGACCACCGGGAACGAGCGCTCGTTCTGGCCAGCCATCTGCTGGCCTTCGCCGTGGAACTTGACACCGAAGCCGAGCATCGTACCGCCTTCGGGAAGGTCGACTTCGAGCGCGGCCTTGCGTAGCGCGTCAGGATCGACACCGCCGTATTTCTTGATGGCGCGCGGCAGCACTTCGGTCAGGAAGACGTAGGTGTTCGACGCGGCCATGCCGACATGCGCGGAACGGATCGCTACGCCCGGCTTGGCCTTGTCAAATTCCTCGCCGACCATCTTGATGACCGGCGGCAGCTTCGCATCCATCGATTTCTGGTTGGCAAGCCAGATCGAGATCGGGTCGGTGTTGAAGACGTAGTTGACGTCGCCGCCCAAGCCTTCCTTCAGCTTCTCGTAGACGCCATAGCCCGCACCGTGGCCGACCAGGGCTCCGAATTTCAATCCCTGCTCGCGCGCCTGCCGCCCGAACAGCGTAATGTCCGGGTTATAGCCGGTGTGGAAGATCACGTCGGGCCGGGCGCGCTTGAGCTTTGTCACCAACGCGGAAAGATCAGGCGCGGTGGCGGAATAGCCTTCCTTCATCACGACGTTGAAGCCGGCCTTCTTGGCGCCGGCCTCGTTGCCCTTGGAGACGTCGACGCCATAGGCGCCGTCCTCGTGGATGATGGCGACGCGCAGGTCCTTCGGCTCCTTGCCGAACCTTTCCTTGGAGTTCTGCGCGATGAAATCCATCGTCATCAGGCCGAACTGGTCGCCCGAAGCCTGCGGACGGAACACGTATTTGAAGTTCTTGTCCGCCAGCACCGCCGACGAGATGCAGGTGGTGATCCACATGAAGTTCTTGAGCTGCTCGACGCGCGCGGCCACCGGCACGCATTGCGCCGACGAGAAGAAGCCGAGCAGCATGTTGACCTTTTCCTGCTCGATCAGCCGCACCGCCTCGTTGATCGCGACATCAGGCTTGCTCTGGGCGTCGGCATAGACCGCCTCGACCTTGTAGCCCTCGACGCCGGTCTTGGCGTACTGGTCGAGCATGATTTTGGCGCCGATATATTGCAGCTCCGAACCGCCGCCCGCGAGCGGACCGGTCAGGTCGTAAATCACGCCAATTTTAATTTTTTTCTCCTGGGCCTCGGCGGCAACCGCCATTCCCAGCACCGCGATTGCGGCAGACAGCCCAACGAGCAGGCGTGCAGCTTTGTGCCCCGGCATGGTACCCTCCCCTGGATTTTTCCTTGGAATATTTTTTGTGCACTGCGTTTTTTGTTTTTGTTGGCGCCTATCACATTGGTCGCGCGACCAGATGTCAAGCGCATTGGTCTGCGGCGGTCCAGCGCGGGCCCTTCGAGCCGTCGAACTCACAACTAAAGGTTACGCCAGCAACCGCAGTGGGTATTAGATCAGCAGCGATAGGCGCATTCTCATTGGGTCCAACTGGAGAGCTATCATGAGCCTGGTGCGACGTTTCATGCAACGACTCCTGACTATCGCGATTATCGCGGTCGGTATCGCCGGCCCCGCCTTGGCCCAAACCCCGTCGCCTGCGCTCCTCGCCAAGGTAAATGCGGCCATCGACGCCGATACGGCGCGGCTGACGGCGATCTTCAAGGACCTTCATCAAAATCCGGAAATCGCATTCACCGAAACGCGCACGGCGGCCATCGTCGCCAAGGAATTGAAGGAGCTGGGCTTCGCCGTGACGACCGGCATCGGCAAGACCGGCGTTGTCGGCGTCTTCAAGAACGGTCCCGGAAAGACGCTGTGGTTCCGCGCGGATATGGACGCCAATGGCGGCGTCCGCGAGGCCACCGGTCTCGCTTATGCCAACACCAAGCCGCAGCGGCTTGCGGATGGAAGCGAGGTCAATGCCATGCACGCCTGCGGTCACGACGCCCATGTGACCTGGCTGCTGGGTCTCGCCAAGGCGATGGTGACGCTCAAATCTGAATGGTCGGGCACTCTGGTCGTGTATGGACAGCCCGCCGAGGAAGTCGGCCTCGGCGCACAAGCGATGGTCAAGGATGGATTGTGGGATCGTGATTTTCCAAAACCGGACTTCGCGCTTGCCAGCCACACCGCCCCGGGCCCTGTTGGCTTCGTCTCCAACAGCGCCGGCGTGCGGATGGCCGGTGTCGACCAGCTCGACATCACTTTTACAGGCATTGGCGGCCATGGATCGACCCCGCAGATGACGATCGATCCGGTCGTGATGGCGGCCCAGGCCGTGCTGGCCTACCAGACCGTCATCAGCCGCACTGTCGATCCGCAGTCGTCGGCGGTGCTGACCGTTGGCTCGATTCAGGCCGGGCGCGACAACAATGTCATCCCGCAGACCGCAACATTGCTTCTCAACCTGCGCTGGTTCCAGCCTGAAGTGCGCGAGACGATGCTCAAGCGCATCGACGAGATCAGCAAAGGCATCGCGATCGGCGCCGGCGTCGCGGCGGACAAGATGCCGACCCGGACGATGAAGGGCGGCTCGGGCCCGCTCGTCAATGACACCAGCCTGGTCGAACGGGTGAACCCGGCCCTCAACGCGCTCCTCGGTGACGGCAAGGTTGTCAACAACTTCCCGGCGGTGATGGGGTCCGAGGATTTTCAGGACGTGATGCAGCCGCTCAAGACGCCTTACGTCTTCCTGCTGATCGGGGTAGCGCCGATGGATCTCGTTGTCGCCGCACAAAAAGCCGGCCGCCCGTTCCCTTATTCAAACCACAATCCCGATTTCTTCGTCGATCTTGCGGCGATCCCGATCGGCGCAAAAGCCAACACCGTCGCGGCGCTCGCATTGCTGACCAAACCGAATTGAGCTGCGTTTGATCTCATCCGGGAGTTTTCCGGGTCGGGCGCTTATGCGAACTGCTTCTCGAGGAACGCCGTGACAAAGCTGGGCATCGCCGAGTTGAGGTCTTGCGTGCCGCGGACAAGATGAATCGCCGACAATTCGGGTGATCGCTGCAGGGCGAGATTGGCCTCAATCCTGTCGCGCAAGGCATCGCCCGGCATATCGACGTGCAGGATACGGATCATCGCGACGGCGTGTCCGGTGGAGATGCAGTGCCAGTCCGCGTCGCTTCGATAGTCGGCGGGTGCGAGGCCGGTCTCTTCCTCGAGCTCGCGCCCGACGCTGCCCGGTATGTCGAGCGTGCCGTCCCTGATGTCGTCGAGATCGGGCGTGCCCGACGGAAAATAGATGCGCCCGGCATTCGACGTGTGCTGGCCCATCTCGCCGAGCGCGAAAGCGCCATCGCCACAGCGCAGCGCGCCCATGCCAAAACCGTTGAATACGCTGCGGTCGGGAAAGCCCCAGTCGCGCCAGGCCAGAAAACTTGCGAAATCGGTTTCGAAATAGCTGGCGCTGAAGCGCTCACCTGAAAACACCGGGTTGCGTCCGAGCAGGACGCGGCCGTTAAACAGCGCAGGCTTTTCGCGCTGCTTGTCGGCGAAATACGCATCGATCTCGGCGCGCCGCGTTTCCGCAAACGGCCACGTCCACGCCTCGACAACGAGGTCGAGCACACTGACGCGATGAATGACCAGCGGTTTGGTGTCGCTCATCGCCTGACTCCGTTTGATTTCGCGCCGATGTCGCCTAGCCCTTATTTCGTGCTCGCGCCGGTCGTCTTCTTGACCTGCTCGACATATTTGTTGGTCCAGGTCTTGGTCACGTCGATATTGGCCTTGGCGACCTCCGGCGAGCCTTCACTGAACACGGCGAGCACCGCGTCCGCGCCCTTGGGGTCCATCAGGCCGGTCAGCGAATACATCGGGATCGTGTTCTTCAGCGCCGCCAGATACAGCTCCTTGTTCTTGCCGACGATCTCTTCGGGCATCTTCGCCATGATCTCTTCCGGCGAATGCGAATGAATCCAGGCGAGCGTGTTGACGATCGCGGTGGTCAGCCCCTGCACTTCCTTCTCGTGCGACTTGATCCACGCCGTAGTCGTGTAAAGCGCGCCGCCGGGATATTCGCCGCCGAACAAGGCAAGCGTGTCCTTCTGCGTGCGGGTGTCGGCCAGGATCTTCAAGTCCGGATAGCTGCCCTGCAGGACGGTGACGGAGGGATCGAGCATCACGGCGGCATCGATCTGTCCCTGCTGCATCGCCGCCACGGCGGTGGCGCCGAGGCCGACGCCGATGACCGCGGCGCTGGTCGGGTCGAGGCCGTTCTTCTTCAACAGATACTTCAGGAAGAAATCGGTCGAGGAGCCCGGCGCGCTGACGCCGACCTTCTTGCCGGCCAGATCCTTGATCGACTTGATCTCATTGGTGTGGGCCGGCGACACGACCAGCACCAGGCCGGGGTAGCGGTCATAGACCACGAAGGATTGCAATTCCTGCTTCTTGGCGGCCAGGTTGACGCAATGATCGAAATAGCCCGACACCACGTCGGCGCTGCCGCCGAGCACGGCCTTCAGCGCGTCCGAACCGCCCTTGAGGTCGACCAGTTCGACCGAAAGGCCCGCCTTGTCGTATTCGCCGAGCTGCTTGGCCAGCACGGTCGGCAGATAGCACAGGCAGGAGCCCCCGCCGATCGCCACCGTGACCTTGCTTTGCGCTGCGGCAAATCCCGTGGTCAAGGTCAGCGCCAGCAGCGAAGCGGCCAGCCGGCCGAACAGTTTTGTCATGGGTTCCTCCATTCGTTGGCCGGCAAGATAGAGCAGCGGGCCTGGCTTGAGAAGGCACTCACCGTCATTCCGGGGCTCGCGAAGCGAGAACCCGGAATCCATGTCACCGCTGAGCCTGCGGCCCGATGGATTCCGGGTTCGTGCTTCGCACGCCCCGGAATGACGTCCGCGATAGCTGGCTAAGCGCGGCGCGGCGGCATAGCATCCCTTCCACAAGAAACACCACAGGGGAGGACTACCCATAAATCGCCTGACCATCGCGCTATCGCTCGCCGCCGCCTTTGCCGCCGGCTGCGGCGTCACGCATTTGCTGCGTCCCGCCTATGCCGCCGAAACCATCGCCGCTCAGGTCATCCATACCGGCGATCTGGAAGGCGACGCGCTGTCACCTGCCAACGCCGGCGGCATGCGTAACAAGACGTTCGTCTCGGTGGATGGCGCGACCATCTCGATCCAGGACGGCAGCCCGCCAAAGCACCTGCACGCCAATGCCAACGAGATTCAGTACATCCTCGAAGGCACCGGAACGATCTGGCTCGGCGACAAGGAAGTGACGGTGAAGCCGGGCGATCTCGTCGTGATCCCCAAGGGTACCCCGCATGGCGGCACCAAGCCTGTCGGCCGGACCATCAAGGCGATCGCGATCAAGACGCCGCCGCAGGCGCCGGATGATACGAAGATGTTGAACTGACGGCGCGCTAGCGCCGTCATCCCGGGGCGCGAAGCGAACCCGGGATCCATCTTGCCACAGAGCTTGCTGCCCCATGGATTCCGGGTTCGCGCCAAGAGGCGCGCCCCGGAATGACGGGGAATCTACCCCCTGCCCTCCGCCGTCGGCCGCCAGACCAGCAGCCGGCGCTCGACCAGCGTCACCACCATATCGATCAGGATGACGAAGGCCGACAGCACGAACATGCCGGCGAACACGGCGGCGACGTCGAACACGCCTTCGGCCTGCTGGATCAGATAGCCGAGACCGGCCGCCGATCCCAGATATTCGCCGACGACCGCGCCGACCACGGCGAAGCCGACCGCCGTGTGCAGCGACGAAAACATCCACGACAGCGCCGACGGCCAGTAGACGTGCCGCGTCAATTGCCGCTCGTTCATGCCGAGCATGCGGCCGTTATCCAGCACCGTGGTCGAGACTTCCTTGACGCCCTGATAGACGTTGAAGAACACGATGAAGAACACCAGCGTCACGCCGAGCGCGACCTTGGACCAGATGCCGAGACCCAGCCACAGCGCGAAGATCGGCGCCAGCACCACGCGCGGCAGCGCGTTGACCATCTTGACGTAAGGGTCGAACACCGCGGCGACGAGCGGCTTGCGCGCGAACCAGAACCCGACCAGCACGCCGCCGATCGAGCCGATCACGAAAGCCAGCACCGATTCCCACAGCGTGATGAACAGGTGCTTCCAGATCACGCCGGTGTAGAACCATTTACGACCTGGCTGGCGACATCGACCGGGTTGGAGAAGAAGAACGGCGGCAGCAGGATTTGGCCGAACACCGGCACGGTGGTGAGGACATGCCACATCGCCAGCGCAACGACCGCGACCATCAATTGCAGAACAGCAGCGTCAGGCGCGACATCAGCCGGCCTCCGCGCTTAGCGTCGACTGCGCATAGCCCTTCATCACTTCGTCCTTCAGCACGCTCCAGATTTCGCGGTGCAGTTCGTGAAACTGCTTTTCCATCCGCACTTCCGAGATGTCGCGCGGGCGCGGCAGCGTCACCCGCCAGTCGCCGATGATGCGCGCCGATGGCCCTGCCGACATGATCACGACGCGGTCGGCGAGCGCGATCGCCTCTTCGAGATCGTGGGTGACGAACAGCACCGCCTTGCGGTCGGCGTTCCACAGATTCCAGCAGCAGATTGCCCATGATCTGCCGGGTCTGGGCGTCGAGCGGGCCGAACGGCTCGTCCATCAAAAGGATTTTTGGATCGCGGATCAGAACCTGCGCCAGGCCGACGCGCTTGCGCTGGCCGCCGGACAGCATGTGCGGATAGCGGTTGGCGAACGCGCCGAGGCCGACGGACGTGAGCCAGCCCTGCGCGCGCTGCAGCGCCTGCTGCGCGCGGCGCGCCCTTGATGTCGAGGCCGATGGCGACGTTGTCGATCGCGGTCTTCCAGGGAAACAGCGCATCGGCCTGGAACAGATAGCCGGCATCCCGGTTCAACCCGGTCAGCGGCTGGCCGAAAATCTTCACCGACCCGGCGGCGGGCTTCAAAAGCCCGGCCGCGACATTGAGCAGCGTCGATTTCCCGCAGCCGGTCGGCCCGACGATGGCGACGAATTCGCCATGCGCGACGGACAGGCTGGCCTGCTCCACCGCCGTATAGACGCGATTGCCGGCCACGCGAAAGGCCACCGTCGCATCGTCGAGTGCGACCGCCGCTGGTTGGGCCGTATCCGCCATGCTTCCTCCACGGGATTTGGACGGATGCCTTAGCGGTTCGGACGGACAAGTTCAACGCGGCGCTGCAACCCAGCCGTCGAGCGCCCAAAGTCTCCCGGAAAGCCGCATTGTTCGCGCGCGCAACTTGTGACTGCGTATCGAAGGCATTCTGCTCGAGAGCTGGTCGAAGACGTCCGGCCTCGATCTGCAGGGCAATGCTGGCTATTTTTCAAGCGACCGTCAACAAGAAAGCGTCGAAACGCGCGATGCGGACGCGGCGCCGGTGGCGCCAGTTAAGTGCTGGCAATACGCGAAAAATATAGTAGCGTCGCGGCAAGAAAAAACGCATGGCCGCCCGGCCGGCGCAAGTCCAAAAAAAAGGGAGGGCTTTTAATGTATTGTTTCAAGGCTGTGGTTGCAGCCGGTATTGCCATCGCGACTTTTACTGGCGCAGCGCTTGCTCAGGGCAAGCCCCAGGAAATCAAGATTGGTATCACGACATTTCTTTCGGGGCCGGCTTCCGTCTTCGGCGTGCCTGCAAAGGCCGCGGCCGAGATGATCGCGGAGGATCTCAACAAGAAGGGCGGCATCGGCGGCGTGCCCGTCAAGCTTTCCTTCATCGATGAAGGCGCCGGCGGCGAAGCGCTGGTCTCGAACTACCGTCGCATGGTGCAGGATGAAAAGGTCGACGCGACCTTCGCCTCGATCTCCTCGGGCAGCTGCAACCAGCTCGTCCCGGTCGCCGAAGACCTCAAGGTCATGAACTTCATGTGGGATTGCGGCGCGGCCTCGATCCTCGAAACCAAGAAGTATCGCTACAATTTCCGCACGCAGGCGAACGGCACGCCCGAGATGCTGGCGGTGCTGGTCTATCTGCTCAAGACCAAGCCCGACTTCAAGACGATCGCGGTCGTCAATCAGGACTACGCGTGGGGCCGCGAAAGCTGGGAGATCTTCTCCACCGCGTTGAAGGCGATGAAGCCCGACGTCCAGGTGGTGGCGGAGCTGTTTCCGAAGTTCGGCGCGCCTGACTATTCCACCGAGGTCTCCCGCCTGCTGGCATTGCGGCCGGACGTCGTCCTCACCACCTCCTGGGGCGGCGACCTCGACACGCTGGTTCGGCAGGCCGGTCAGCGCGGCCTGCTGCAGCAATCGACCTTCGTGCTGGGAATCGGGGAATCCTCGATCCAGCGGCTCGGCAAGGATCTGCCGGAAGGCCTGATCGTCGGCGCGCGCGGCGACCACTGGTTCCTGCATCCGGAAAAGAAGAACGACCCGGCCTTCAAGGCGTTCGCCGAAGCCTTCAAGGCAAAGACCGGCGCCTGGCCGATCTATCCGGTCTATCACATGGCGCAGGCCTTCACGGCGCTGCAGACCGTCTATGACAAGGCGATCAAGGCCAATGGCGGCAACTGGCCGACCCGGGAGCAAGTGGTGGATGCGACGGCCGGCACCGAATTCGCGACCGGCTTCGGCAGGCCGATCACGCTGCGGCCCGAGGACAACCAGGGACTGGAAGCCCAGCTTGTCGGCGTCACCAAGTCGTTCCCCGGCTACGACTTCAAGCTGCTCGACAACATGATGATCTTCGACCCGAAGGTGATCACCAACCCGGCCGGCATGCGGTCGGTCGAGTGGCTCAAGACGCTCAAGCCGGAATTCGTCAAGATGGACGTGCCGACCTTCAAGCAGTAGCCCCGATCACAGTCCTCCGGTTTCTGCCGGAGGACTGGCTTTCCTGAAGGTCTCCATGAACTCAACTCTCGCCATACTGGCCGTCCTCGACGGGATCAGTTACGCCGCCCTGGTGTTCCTGGTTTCCGTCGGGCTCAGCCTGATCTTCGGCGTGCTGCGCGTGGTGAACGTCGCGCACGGCTCGCTCTACGCCTTCGGCGCCTATCTCGCCGCGACGTTCAGCCTCGCGATCGCGCAAGTTTCGCCGTGGCTGACCTATCCGGCGCTGCTGGCGGCTTCCATCGTGATCGGCGTCGTATGCGGCGGTTTCATCGAGCGCTTCCTGCTGCGGCCGCTCTACGGACGGGACGACGTCCTGCAGCTCCTGATCACGTTTGCGGCGTTCATGATCATGGACAATCTGCAGCGCCTGATCTGGGGCGTGCAGCCGATCTTCGCCGCCGAGCCCTTGAAGCTGCTGCCGAACATCAGCGTGTTCGGCGTGAACTACACGTCCTACCAGGTCCTCCTGCTGCCGGCCGTGGCGGTCGCGACGCTGTTCGGCCTGCGCTACTTCCTGCGGCAAAACCCTTGCCGGCGCCGTGATCCTCGCGGTCACCGAGGATCGCGAGGCGTCGACCGCCATCGGCATCGACGCCCAGCGCGTCTACTCCATGACATTCATCATCGGCGCAAGCCTGGCGGCGCTCGGCGGCGCGCTGGCCTCGCCGACCACATCGCTGGTGCCCGGCATGGGCGCCGACATGATCGTGCTCTCCTTTGCGGTGGCGGCGACCGCGGGCCTGGGGCAGATCGAGGGCACCGCCCTCACCGCGCTGATGATCGGCCTGACCCGCGCCTTCGTCATCTATCTGCAGCCGGAGTTTGAAGTCCTCGTGCCCTATCTGCTGATGGTGCTGGTGCTGCTGGTGCGTCCGTTCGGATTGTTCGGCGCCGTCCAGGTGAGAAAAATATGATGGCGGGCCGCATCAAGCCGATCACGGCGGTTGCAATCGTCTTCTTTCTGGTCAGCGCCGTGGCGCCGCTGTTCGTGGCGAGCTGGGCGACGCTGTTCGCGCTGATCCTCGCCAAGGGCATCGTCGTGCTCGGCATCGTCCTGTTGCTGCAGGCCGGACAGGTATCGTTCGGGCACGCGATGTTCTTTGCCACCGGCGCCTACACCGCGGCGTTCTGGGGCAAGTACATCGGCGGCGGCGATATCCTGCTCTATCTCGCTGCTCGGAGGCATAACGTCCACCATGTTCGGACTGATCGTCGGGCTGTTCGTGGTCCGCTACCGCGAAATCTTCTTCGGGATGCTCAATCTGGCGTTCTCGATGGTGCTGTGGTCGCTGCTGGAGAAGATGTTCCACTACACCAACGGCGCCGACGGCATCCGGGTCGCCCGTCCCGGCCTGCTGGGATTCTCGTTCACGCCGGAGACGTTCCAGTACGTCATTCTTTACGTCAGCCTCGTGGTCGCGGTCATCGCGTTCTACGCCGTGCAGCGCTATCTCGACAGCCCGCTCGGGCACATGCTGCGGGCGATGAAGTCGAACGAAACCCGGCTCGAATATCTGGGAATGTCGGCCCGCCGCGTGCTGCTGATCGGCTACGTGATCTCGGCACTGCTCGGCGGCATCGGCGGCACGCTGGTATCGATCATCCAGCAGATCGCCACGCCGGAGTTCGGCTTCTGGACCAAGTCCGGCGAGTTCGTGTTCATCGCGATCCTCGGCGGCGGCGCGCATGCTTTCGGCGCGTTCGCGGGAGCTGCGATGTTCGAATGCGTGCGGTTCTATGCCGCCGCGCACCTGGCGAACTCCTGGCAACTCATTCTCGGCGTCGTGCTGATCGTCATCATCCTTTACGCGCCGAACGGCTTGATCGGCCTCCGCCAGCGCTACGGCCAGGCCAGGCAGGGAGGGCATTGATGGCCAACGTCCTGCTCTCTGCAAAGGACATCCAGATCCGGTTCGGCGGCGTGATCGCCGCCGACGGCATCAATCTCGACGTTCTCGAAGGCGAAAATCTCGCCATCATCGGACCGAACGGCGCCGGCAAGACCACGTTCCTCAACATATCGACCGGTTATCTCCGTCCGCAGGCCGGCACCGTCACCTTTCTCGGCCAGGACATCACCGCGCAACTGCCGCGCACGATCACCAAGCTCGGCATTGCCCGCGCCTTCCAGATCCCGCAGCTGTTCCTCGATCAGACCGTGATGGAGAACATGCTGATCGCGGCCGCCTCGCGGCGCGGGCACCCGTCGGGCCTTCGGGCGCTGTCGCAGATGCCCGAAGCGCCGGAAATGGAACGGCTGCTGGATCTCGTCGGCGTCAAGTCGTACGCGAAACGCACCGCGCGGGAACTGCCCGAGGGACAACGCAAGCTGGTCGATATCGCGCTGGCGCTGGCGCTGAAGCCCAGACTGCTGCTGATGGACGAGCCCACCTCGGGCGTCGCGTCATCCGAGAAGCTCGAAATCATGGACATTCTCACCAAGGCGCTGGCAAAGGAGAAGGTCACCTCGGTCTTCGTCGAGCACGACATGGACATGGTGGAGCGCTACGCCAACCGCGTCGCCGTGTGGAACGTCGGAAAGATTCAGAAAGTCGGCACGCCGGCGGAAGTTCTGGCCGACCCGAAAGTTCGTGAGCAGGTGATCGGCATATGACACCGATGCTGAGTTTCGAGAACGTCAATGTCGCGATCGCCGATGCGCCGGTGCTGCGCAATGTCAGCTTTTCGCTGCAGCCGGGCGTCAGCGCCGCGCTGATCGGGCGAAATGGCGCCGGCAAGACCACCACCGTTCGCACCATCA
>CAVUOI010000023.1:0-57128 GCA_963742935.1 uncultured Alphaproteobacteria bacterium
CGAAGATATCGGCGATGGCGCTGGACCTGCTGCCCGACAATCATCCCGACGTCGATCCGGCGTCGCTATATATCCAGATCACCGCGCTGCGCGATTTGTTGCGCCGCGGGCTGCATGCTGGTCCGGTAAGGGCAGTCACCAAATGTGGCATAGCCCCGGCCGCGCCAATACGCGAGTAACCGCTGAGGAGATCACCTATTTGTCAAAGAGTGAAAATTGGTCAGTGGGATCGCTAACCTTCACGTCAAAGAACGACATGCCCTTGATGGTGCCGATATCTCGCACGACACGAGTAATATGGTGAGCAGTATTAATTTCACGCCAAGTGGAGCCGTTACCCGGCCCATCCCATCCTTTTGCGGTTCTGTAGATGTACTCATCTGCAGATGAAAACTGCCGGCCCGCAAAAAGCCCACTGGCCAAAATGCGCTGGCAGACGTCCTGCATAACTTGATCAGTTTTTCCTGTAGTTTCGCCACGGACGACCAACCAACTTCCCGGTGTAGCATATCGATAGTGCCGGATGGGTATTCCGCCAGATTTGTTGCTGAATTTGAACTCTGCGCAATCTGCGCCGTAGTCTCCGAACAGCAGATGGTTGGACGATTTTCCGTCAAGTCTAATTGCCGTTTTCCAAGCCAGCCACTCATTGCGTGGAATCACTTTGTTGCTGTTGGGCTGTGCTGGATTGACTACGGGGTAGTTTGTGCCCTGGAATACGATTTGATGCCAACGTCCAATGAACTGTAGATCTTCCACGGCGCGCTGTGCGATATCCGCCACGGCCTCTGGATTGGAAAAGTCCGCATCCGCGAAATCGGCAAGCACCGTGCATTCATTTGGCCTGACACCTAAGGCCATCATGAGTGCGGTAATCTTTTCCGGGAGGTCATCGTCGATCTCAGTATACTCAACGCGAATGCCTATTTTGGAGGTTTCATCTTTAGCCAGCGTTTGGCGTGCCCCAACAATTCGCGGAGTTCTCGCATCAGAAAGGTCGACCATTGGAATTGGCCTGGCACCCGCTTCGCGGGCAACGTCAAATATCCGTGGAAGCCATTCAGCACTTTCAATTTCTCCAAAATCTTTAAACAGAAAGCGAACATCAAGTAGAGCATTGCGCAGCGGCCAATGCGCTGCAATTCGACGGCCAGTTTCGTAAATGACCTCATCTTTCGTCAGAGGGCGCCGCTTTTCTGGATCACGCTCTTTGGGAGGTGGGATCACGAGACGCGGAAGGATTTTATCCGCAATGTCTGGCGACAGGCGCCGCAAGCCCCGATACTCACCTTGTTTCAAGCGGAGGGCTGGCACATAGATTGGTGCGATCATAGATTCGAACCTTCTTTCAAGGGACCAAGTATTTCCTTACTAGACCTCTCCCAATTCAATTCGAGAAGGTTGCGTAATTCCCTCTCTCTTTTTGTAGTCTTCCAAAAACTATCGCGGAAGAAATCCGCAAGTCTTTGGCAAACTTCTCAACAATCTCAGCTGTCTTCGCTATTCGAGCTGGTGATCGCTTCCATCTCTCTTCGGGTATCAAGATGTTCGAAGCGAAATCATTCGCCTCGTTCTCGATTTCGTCCAGGCTGACCGTTTCGGTGTCATCGAAAAAGCCAACGGAGAGACCCGCGCGATAATGGCAAATCACGTGCCCTACTTCGTGCATCAGAGTGAACCAAAAATTATCGATTATGTCTCGACGAAGCGTTAGGCCAATCACCGGCGTGCTATCGACCAAGAAGGCCGCGCCATCAACTTTCATTCCTGGAATTTGAGGTTCGGCAACGAGTACGATGCCTTTGCGCAGAAGAAATTCGCGAGCGCGGGCCGGACCGTCGTCGAACTCGCTGAGTTTAACAAGATCGAGTAGCCAAGAAATGTCTAGTGGTCGATACTTCAAGCCCATCGATGCAATAACGTATCAGCGCGGCGTGTAACGCGCGCTTTCCAAGCCAATAGGAGTAGGTCGTCAGAATGATCTTGTACGTTTAAGACGGTCCTCAAGAGAGACGGGCTTCCATACTTTACAATTTGATCGGAAACATAACGTTGGAGATAGTTGAAGCTCTCCTCATCTGAAGCGTAATTCAATAAGTCATCGTCAAACCAGCCGCTAGCGCGGGCATGTTTGATAATCTTCTTCACTTCGGCAGCGGTCACTTCATGCGCGACGTTCCAACCACTGCTTATCCAGTCAGATAATTTTACTTCCCACTGGATTCCGAGAACGCTCGCCACACGATGAAAATTGGTGATGCTAATCGTACTGTATCGATCTGCCTCATATCTCTGGATTTGCTGTTCCTTTAATCCAAGTTTTCGAGCAAGCTCCTTTTGGGTCAGCCCTCGCGCTATGCGGCCCACGATGAGCGAAAGGCCAAGGTCGTTCCCTGCTCGTCGTTTTAGTTCGCTGTAGTCTCCGTCTTTGGCCAATTCGTAGGCCAAGGCCAGCGAGCTGAGTTCGCCTTGGTGGGCTTTAAGGGCCTGAAAACCTTCGATGATTTTCGGCGGTAAGCCAGCGACAATGGGATCAAAAATATTGGCAGATGACAAAACAGCATCCAACTCAGTCGCTCTCGACCGAGCCTCGCGAGCTTCGCGTTCGTTAAATCGTCCCTTTAAGGTCACCATAACCAATGCTACACAACAAAAATGTTGTGATCAATCGTTTGCTTGGCTTGTTGGGATTCTCCACAGCGCCGAAGAACTGGTTCTAGCTGGCGGATCATCGCTCCGCTTACAGGCCTCCATAGCTAGTGAGGCTGCAGTTTCAACAGCCGTCGAGCGGGGGCGCAAAACAAAAGCGGCCGGGTCATCCGACCCGGCCGCTTCAAACTCAATCCGCCGATGTTCGCTAAAACCTCAGCTCGCCTTCTTCTCAAACACCGGCTTGCCGACCTTCTTCTCGATCGCGCGCTTCAGATCCAGCGCGCGCGGCGACAGCACGTCGGCCTTGGCCTTGATCAAATACTTGTCGAGGCCGCCATTGTGGTCGACGCTCTTCAGCGCGTTGGTCGAGACGCGCAGGCGCACGTTGCGGGCGAGCGCGTCCGAGATGAAGGTGACGTTGACCAGGTTGGGCAGGAAGCGCCGCTTGGTCTTGATGTTCGAGTGGCTCACCTTGTGGCCCGTCTGGGGGCCCTTGGCCGTCAGTTCGCAACGCCGGGACATCTTGCAAAATCCTCTACCATCCCCGCCATAGCCGAGCCGCTTCTCGCAGGCGCCCGCGGGGGTCCAAAATCGCGTCCATTTCCAGGAACTGCGGTCGTATAGGGGGAGATGGCCATCCGGTCAAGGTTCTTGGGATGGCGTGGACCCCCGCTCCGGGGTTCCAAGTCGCTGTTTTTGACGCGTTTTCTTCACGCGAATCGGAAGTCCACCCCTGATCACGTCCGGGGCAGGCTTTGCTTGAAAACGCGACGTCCGGATTTCGCGGGTTTATAAGAGGTTCCAGCTACTTAGGCGATCATATAAAGGGCGTAATCCCCGCCGACACCATGCGCTCAGCAGGATGAAGACGTGCCTTCCGCTCGCGCGAGGCGATGACAGGTTTGCAGGGCGTGGTTTTCGCCAAGTGCGTTGTTTGCCGGATAATGCTGCCTAGATGAACAACCATTCGCGCCGATCCCGGGACAATCCATTGGTGACCGCCAAACCCGCCGTTTCACTCGCCTCAAGGCTCGGTCTGGGCCTGTGCGCCGCCGCGCTCGCCGCGCTGGCGCCGCAGGGGGCTGCCGCGCAGGGCCGGCTGGAGGCGCAGTATGAGGCGACGCTGGCCGGCATCCCGGTCGGCAAGGGCGCCTGGACCATCGAAATCGGCGACGACACGTTTTCCGCCTCCGCCCAAGGCGGCACCGCCGGGCTGTTGAAGGCGTTTTCCGGCGGCACCGGTTCTGGCGCCAGCCAGGGCAGGGTGGTCAACGGCGCGCTGGTGGCGAATGCCTATACCGCGACCACCACCACGCAGAAAAAATCCGAAACCATCCGCATGGTGCTGGCCAACGGCGTTGTGAAGGATTTTTCGATCGATCCGGCGCCGCCGGTCGATCCGGACCGGGTCGTCGTCACCGACGCGCACCGCAAGGGCGTGCTCGATCCCATGACCGGCTCGATGCTGCGCGTGGCCGGCAATGGCGAGCTGCTGAGCCCGGATTCCTGCCGCACCGGCGCGGGCATCTTTGACGGCCGCATGCGCTACGACCTCAAGCTCGACTACAAGCGCATGGAAAATGTGAAGGCCGAGCGCGGCTATCACGGCCCGGCCGTGGTCTGCGCGGTCTATTTCACCCCGGTCGCAGGCTACATCCCCGATCGCCCGGTGATCAAATACCTCGCCACGGAGCGGCGGATGGAGATCGCCTTCGTGCCGATCGCCGGCACAAGGGTTTTGGTCCCCTTCCGCATGACGATCCCGACCCCGTTCGGCCCGGCGATGCTGGAAGCGACATCGTTCGTGACATCAGCGCTGCCGCCCAGGGTGGCGAAGACGAATTAGGCCTCTTCCCTTCTCCCCTTGTGGGAGAAGGTGGCGCGAAGCGCCGGATGAGGGGGTCTCTCCATGCGAGAGGTATGTGCTGGTGGAGAGAACCCCTCACCCGTCGCCGAACTTCGTTCGGCGCCACCCTCTCCCACAAGGGGAGAGGGGAAGAGAAACCCGCGTAGGGGAGACCATCGTCACCTGCGACGAAATCACCACAACCGCTACGATTCATGTTGACTCCCGACCACTTCTGATTCAACTCCGGCTCTTAACGATTTCACCCTCTCACCGCCGCTTGTGGCGCCCGCTCAAACTTGATCTAGTATTCCCTGAGGCGCTTCAGCGCGAGATGTTGCGGTGAACGTATCAGGTCTCCGGAAGAGTCAGCGATTCGGGCGCGTTTCGTTCCAAACTCGTTCCAGAGCTTAAGCCGCGACCGCACACCGTCGCAGAATGAAACAGATTCGGCGGAATTGACGCCGGGCCAACAGAAGGCTTCGCTCTTCCGACATTGATCCTCATGGTGAGGAGGCGCGCGAGCGCCGTCTCGAACCATGAAGCCCCGCTGTCGCGGCAGCCGGGCTTTCATCCTTCGAGACGCCGCTCGCGCGGCTCCTCAGGATGAGGTCCAGTAGTACGATTTGAGCGACGGCACTAGAAGAAACACCTGCACCACATGGCTTTCTCCCCTTCCTCCTACGCGGCCGATCGCGCGCCCGGCTCCGGCGTCACTGCCGTGCTCGGGCCGACCAACACCGGCAAGACGCATCTGGCGATCGAGCGGATGCTGGCGCATTCCTCCGGCGTCATCGGCCTGCCGCTGCGGCTGCTGGCGCGCGAGGTCTACAACAAGATCGTCGATCGCGCGGGCGCTGATAGCGTCGCGCTGATCACGGGCGAGGAGAAGATTAAGCCGAAAAATCCGCGCTTCTGGGTTTCCACTGTGGAGGCGATGCCGCGCGATCTCGACGTCTCGTTCCTCGCCGTCGACGAAATCCAGATCGCGGCCGATCTCGAGCGCGGGCATGTCTTCACCGACCGCATACTGCATCGCCGCGGCCGCGACGAGACGCTGCTCCTGGGTGCTGCGACCATGCGTCCCATCATCGAGCGGCTGCTGCCGGGCGCCTCTATCGTCACACGGCCCAGATTGTCGCAGCTCGAATTCGCCGGCGACCGCAAGATCACGCGGCAGCCGCGACGTACCGCCATCGTCGCGTTCTCGGCCGATGAAGTCTACGCCATCGCCGAACTGATCCGCCGTCAGCATGGCGGCGCTGCTGTCGTATTGGGCTCGCTCAGCCCGCGCACACGCAATGCGCAGGTGGAAATGTTCCAGAACGGCGACGTCGATTATCTCGTCGCCACTGATGCCGTCGGCATGGGGCTCAATCTCGACGTCGATCACGTCGCCTTCGCCTCCGACCGCAAATATGACGGCTATCAGTTCCGCAGGCTCAACCCGTCGGAGTTCGCGCAGATCGCCGGCCGCGCCGGCCGCGCCACGCGCAACGGCACCTTCGGCACCACGGGGCGCTGCGCGCCGTTCGAGCCGGAGCTGGTGAACGCGCTGCAAAACCACACGTTTGACAGCGTCAAAATGCTGCAGTGGCGCAATTCAAAGCTGGATTTTGCTTCGCTGGGCAGCCTGCAGGTGTCGCTGGCGCTGTCGCCGGGGCACGAGGCCCTGACCCGCGCGCCTTTCGCCGAGGATCAGCGCGTGCTCGATCATGCCGCGCGCGACGGCGAGGTGAGGGACATGGCCCACGGCGCTGATGCCGTCGAACGGCTGTGGGACGCCTGCCAGATCCCGGATTACCGCCGGCTGGCGCCCGCCGCCCATGCCGAGCTGGTGACCACGCTTTATGCATTCCTGATGAAGAGGGGCCGCATACCGGACGCATGGTTCGCGGCCCAGGTCGACCAGGCCGACCGCGTCACCGGCGATATCGACACGCTGTCGGGCCGGATCGCGCAAATCCGCACCTGGACCTTCGTCGCCAACCGCCCGGACTGGCTGTCGGACCCCGACCACTGGCAGGGGATGACGCGGGAGATCGAAAATAAATTATCCGATGCGCTGCATGAACGGCTTACGGAGCGTTTCGTTGACCGCCGTACCAGTGTATTGATGCGCCGCCTGCGGGAGAACAGTGTTTTGAATACGGAAATTGGCAAGACCGGCGAAGTCATTGTGGAAGGCCACACCATCGGCCGGCTCGACGGATTTACATTTGCGCCCGACGCGGCTGAAGCCGGCTCGGACGCCAAGGCATTGCAGGCGGCGGCACAGCAGGTGCTCGCCAGCGAGATCGACGCGCGCGCTACAAAACTCGCGGCAGCGCCCGACGATCAGCTCGTGCTGACGTCTGACGGCACCATCCGCTGGACCGGCGACGCCGTGGCAAAGCTTGTCGCCGCCGAGGACGCGCTGCATCCGCGCATCCGCATCATTGCCGACGACCGCCTCGCCGGCGCGCCGCGCGAAGCCGTGCAGGCGCGGCTCGATCTGTGGCTGAAGACGCATATCGAAAAGCTGCTCGGCCCGTTGTTCGGTTTGTCGAAGGCTGAGGATATCACCGGCATCGGACGCGGCATCGCGTTCCAACTGGTGGAAGCGCTCGGCGTGCTGGAGCGTTCGAAAATCTCCGCCGAGATGAAGGATCTCGACCAGGCCTCGCGCGCGACGTTGCGAAAGTATGGCGTGCGGTTCGGCGCCTATCACATCTATTTCCCCGGCCTCCTGAAGCCCGCCGCGCGCGCGCTGGCGTCGCTGCTGTGGGCCGAGAAGCAGGACAATGTCGACATGTCGGCGCTGTCGGGCGCACAGCATCTGGCAAGCTCTGGCCGCACCTCGTTCCCGGTCGACAAGGCGCTGCACCGCGACGCCTATCGCGTGCTCGGGTATCGCCAGTGCGGCGAGCGCGCCGTGCGTGTCGATATTCTGGAGCGTCTCGCTGATCTCATTCGTCCCGCGCTGGCGTGGCGCGAGATCCTCGCCCGGCGAGAAGCCGACCGGCGCGTTCGACGGCCGCGGCTTCGTGGTGACGCAGGCGATGACCTCGC
The DNA here is from genome assembly GCA_963742935.1 of uncultured Alphaproteobacteria bacterium. Classification (GTDB taxonomy): domain Bacteria; phylum Pseudomonadota; class Alphaproteobacteria; order Rhizobiales; family Xanthobacteraceae; genus Bradyrhizobium. Next base: position 7,550 of record CAVUOI010000023.1, read on the forward strand.
TGACCGGATCGGCCGGCGAAGATTTCGCCTCGATCCTGCGCGCGCTCGGCTACCGCATGGACAAGCGTGCTCCGCTGCCGCCGAAGCCAGAGCCGGAAGTCGTTGTCGAAACCGTTGCCGCCGAAACGTCGCCGGTCGAGGCGAGCGCCGAAGCGACGGTGGAGACGCCGGCAGAAACGCCTGCGGAAGCAGCCGCCGCCGATCTGCCGATCTCTGGCGATCCTGCACCGTCATCCTCGCTGCTGCCGAGCGTCACTCCGCTCAACGAAGCGTCCGAGCCGGCACCCGTCGAAGCCACAGCGGAGCCCGTCGCAGTCGCAGAAGCCCTGGCTACCGAAGAGCCTGTAGAACAGGCAGAAACGGCTAGCGCGCCTGAAGCTGCTGCCGAGCCCGCCGCCAGCGAGGCTGCGCCGTCCGACGCTGCGGCTGCGGAAGCAACAGCCGTTGAAGCTCCTGCCGTAGAGGCCAAACCCGATGCGCCGGCCGAGCCCGTGCTGGTCGAGGTCTGGCGGCCCGGCGGACGTTCCGAGGAACGCCGCCCGCATCACGACCGCAACCGCCAGCGTCATCATGGCCGCCCGGCCGAAGGCGCGGCGGCAGCAGCTGGCGGCGAAGCTACCGACGGCGCGCCGCGCGAGCAGCGCCACCGCCGTGGCCGCCGCAATGATTTCCGCAAACCCCGCGAGGGCGCGCCGGCGGATGCGACCGCTGCGCCGGTGGCCGCCGCTGAGGGCGCGCCGGCAACGGAAGCGCGTCAGGACACACGTCAGGGCCGTCCGCCCCGCGAGCGCTTCGAAGGCAAGCCCCGCGAGGGCGATCGTCGCGACAAAGTCGATCGCAACAAGGGTGACCGCAGCAAGGGCGGTGGTGGCCGCGACAAGGGCGAGCGCGGCGGCCGTGATTTCGGCGGACGCGACAAGGGTGGCCGCGACAAGCGCGACAGCGGTCCCTCACACCGTCAGTGGGCGACCAGCGCGGCCCCGCGTGAGCGCGATCGTCCCGCCGATCCCAATTCGCCATTTGCAAAACTGGCGGCGTTGAAGGAACAGCTCGCCGGCAATCGCAAAGAATAACCTCGGACGGCAGGCAAGTATTTGGAGCGGCAGCGTCTCGATAAATGGCTGTGGCATGCGCGGGTGGTGAAGGCCCGCACCTCCGCTGCCGCGCTGGTCGAGGCCGGTCACGTCCGCATCAACGGCGTACGCGAGAAGGCGCCGGGACATTCGGTGAAGATCGGCGACGTGCTCACCATCGCGCTCGATCGCACCGTGCGCGTTCTCAAGGTGACCGGGTTTTGCGAGCGGCGCGGCGACGCCACGGCGGCACGCGTGCTCTACGAAGATTTGCAGAATGGTAAAGCGTGATTAAGTGCACAGAGCTGGCGGCCGAGGCCTGAAAACAAGGGGTTGCTTCCCTTGCGGCAGCGCACTGCATGCGCTACGCAAACCCCGGAAAACTGATCTGTCTCGGAGCTTTGTTCGGAGCCTTATTCTTCGGAGTCCTGGATGACTTACGTCGTCACTGAAGCCTGCATCAAATGCAAATATACCGACTGCGTTGAAGTCTGCCCCGTCGACTGCTTCTACGAGGGCGAGAACATGCTGGTCATCCATCCCGACGAATGCATCGACTGCGGCGTCTGCGAACCCGAATGTCCCGCCGACGCCATCAAGCCCGACACCGAGCCCGGCCTGGAGAAGTGGCTCGAGGTCAACACCGAGTACGCCAAGAGCTGGCCCAACATCACCCAGAAGAAGGACATGCCGCCCGACGCGAAAGAATTCGAGGGTGTCGAGGGCAAGTTCGAGAAATATTTTTCCAAAGAACCCGGCTCCGGCGACTAGAGCCGGTGTCCACTTCGCTCGAAATCGCTCTGGGCTGTGGATAAGTTAAGGGCTCGCTGAGCCTGTTTTCGGCCCCAAACTGAACTGAACCAGCGTTGCGGATTTAACCCTGTTCTTCGACTTATGGCGGATACGGCCCCGTAAAGGCCCGGAACCCGGCGTAAATCATTGATTTTTGCGGAAAATGTGCTATATTGGGCACATTATGAGCCGATCCTGGCCAATGCGTATCTTTGGCCCCGGTGGGTTCCCGTAAAAACATCCAACAGGGGCGTGGCAGTTCCGCGCGCAGGCTGTGTCACAGAAAACGCGTAAAAAGAGTGCTTCAAAGACCGCTAAAAAAGCCGCTCCGGCTCGCCGCAGCGCACCCAAAGGCCGTGCCAAGGCGCCCGTAAAGGCCGCCAAGAAGGGGACGGCCACAAAGTCCTCAAAGAACAAAAGAAGCGCAATGCCAGAAAAGACTGCCAAGACTGCCGCGAAAGCGACGGCTTCCAAGACCCCTGTGTCTAAAGTTGCTGCCAAAGCTCCTGTGAAGGCTGCGCCCCCGAAGGCTGCCGTCGTTGTGGCACCGAAGGCTCCCGTCAAGCCGGTTGCCGCTGCGCCGCGCGTCGAGGAGCCGAAGAAGGTCGTGACCCAGCGTCAGGGCTTCAAGGCCAATGAATTCGTGGTCTATCCGGCCCATGGCGTCGGCCAGATTCTGGCCATCGAGGAGCAGGAGATCGCGGGCGCCAAGCTCGAGCTGTTCGTGATCAATTTCATGAAGGACAAGATGACGCTCCGCGTGCCGACCGCCAAGGTCGCCAATGTCGGCATGCGCAAGCTGTCCGAGCCGGCGCTGGTCAAGAAGGCGCTGGAGACGCTGAAGGGCCGTGCGCGCGTCAAGCGGACCATGTGGTCGCGCCGGGCGCAGGAATACGAAGCGAAGATCAATTCGGGCGACATCGTTGCGATCGCCGAAGTGGTCCGTGACTTGTACCGTTCGGAATCGCAGCCCGAGCAGTCCTATTCGGAACGCCAGCTCTATGAAGCGGCGCTCGATCGCCTGTCGCGCGAAATCGCCGTCGTGCAGCATTCGACCGAGACCGAAGCGGTCAAGGAAATCGAGAGCCAGCTCGCCAAGAGCCCGCGCCGCGGTGCCAAGACTGAGGCGACCGAAGGCGGCGAGACCGACGAGGCCGATGTCGAAGCCGATGGCGACGACGCTGCCGTGGCGGACGAAGCCGCCTGAAAGGGTTCGACGGATTAAGATAAAAGCCCGGCCAAATGGCCGGGCTTTTTGTTGGGTTAAGCAGTTCCGTTCGTCGCAATGGCACCAGATTTCTCGAAGACCTCGGGTTCCGGCGAATCCTATGGAATGCCAAGCAATGGCCGAAGCAACAGCGTGATGCCGGTTACCAGCGTGCAGAAGCTGCTCGACAATACGAAAAGAAGAAAGTTTTCCATCTCGCCCTCCCGGTGCCGCGAACACGTTTCTTGATGAGGCGACGCCTGAGCGCGCAATCCGTTCCCGCCATTTTGGGATTGCGGAGCAGATTTGCAGCGAACGATTTATGATGGAACCCGTCAGCCATGTCGCCGGCTGAGCGAGGTTATTTCTCGCTGGAGATAGCGGCGCAATCACAACATTTCGTTCGCCGTCTGCGAGTGTGTGGCGCGCATGTTTCGTGAGAGGTGCAACCGATTGACTACGTCATCGCGGCGATCTGAGGGCGTTCACGCGGCATCCAGCCCGATTTCCGACCTCATGAAACCGGATTTAGAGGCGACAGTCCGATTCACATCAAGATCAACCGCAAGGGGGATTCGATGAAAGGACAGATTCCGGCGTTCGTGTTCGCCGTCTGCGTTGCGTCGCTGGTACCCACCGTGGTGCCGACGGCGCAAGCGAAGGCGACGATACGGGAATGCAGTGCTTCACCGGGGAAGACGCAAGGACATTGGTCCTGGCGGCTGATCGACGGGCGGAAATGCTGGTACGCCGGCAAGGCAGTGATCGCCAAAGCCTCGTTGCGATGGCCCGCAGCAGCGCCCGCGCAAGCCAAGGCCGTTCAGGTGAAGGCCATGGAGGCCAACGCCGTCAACGTCAAGGCAGGCAACCTCACGCCTGCCGACGTCAAAGCCGCACAAGCCAGGCCTGCTCCGGCAACCGTCGGCGCCGCCACGGAAAAACGCGGCAACCCGATGGATGCGCAGGCGCGGATGCTCGACGACGACAGTTTCGAATCGCGCTGGCGCGCGCGCGTGAGCACCGAATAGGCGAGGGAGAGTTCTTTCCTTCTCCCACAAGGGGAGAAGGGAAAAACGCTGCTTGATGATTTTTAGTCCACCACGATCTTGACGCGGTCCCTCGGCTTGACCTGCGCGTGCTGGTCGAGGCCGTTGAGGATGCGGAAGCGCTCGGCGGGGCGGTCGACGCCGGTCATGCGGTGGGCGAGCGATTCCACGGTGTCGCCGGGCTGCGCGGTGATGACCTTGATGCGCAGCGGACGCGCGGCCTGGATTTCTTCCAGCGTCAGGCGGCGGAACGAATTCACCGTCTCGCGCGCATTGCGCTCGCTTTCGGTGTTGCGCTGCTTGGCGGCGAAGATGAAGCGGTAGACGTCGCTGCCGTAGCGCAGCGCAAAGACCTTGAACTGCCACTGGTCGCCGTTGGCGTTCGCCGCGGCCACCGGAAAACCGTTGATCATGAGGTCTTCGGTCGAGCCCTTGTCGACGCCTTCCATCCATCCCGAGTTGAGATAGTCGGACAGCGACTGTTCAGCCGGCACGCGCACCACGTCGAAGCGCATCGCCTGCGTGCCGCCGTCGCGCACGCCGATCACCGCCTGCGCGGTGTTATCCAGCGTGAAGGTCTCGGGAGACTGGAAGGTGAAACCGAGCTTTGGATGCAGGAAGCGGCGGCCGCGCACGAAGCCTTCGCTGGGGTCCTCGCCGTAGACGATGTTGTCGATCGCGGCGAGATAGGTCTCGCGGTCGCGCTCGGCGCCCTGCGGCGAGGTGTACTGCCGGGCGCTGGTCTGCGCGTTCTGTACGCGTTCCGGTGTCGCCGGATGCGAGGACAAGAAATCCTGCGCGCGGGGATCGAGCGAGGTCTTGCCCGCCTTCATCGCGGCATTTCGTTCCATCGAGGCGAGGAAGCGCGCCGCGCCATAGGGGTCGAAACGGGCGCGGGCGGCGATGCCGACGCCGATGCCGTCGGCTTCGAATTCCTGCGCGCGCGAGAAGCTCGCCATCGTCAGCTTGGTTTTCGCCAGCGCCAGCGCCGTCAAATCAGGATCGTTGCTCATGTCGGTGACGACGCGGGTCACCACCGCCGCCTGCCGCGCCTGGTCCTCGCGGATCGAGGCGTGTTTTGCGATGACATGCGCCATCTCGTGGCTCAGCACCGAGGACAATTCGGACGTGTCGCTGGCCAGCGCGATCAGGCCGCGCGTCACATAGAGCTGGCCGGTCGGCAGCGCAAAGGCATTGACCGCGCCGGAATTGAGGATGGTCACTCGGTAGGCCTGCTCGGGGCGGTCGGAGGCCGCAACCAGCCGGTCGACCGTCTTGCCGATCAGGGTCGAAAGTTTCGGATCTTCATAGGCGCCGCCGTAGGAGGCAAGAATGCGCTCATGTTCGCGCTCGCTGGCGGGCGTCTGCGCGACGGCGCGGTTCGGCTTGGGCGTCGGCATCGGCGGGGCGGCGGTCTCGAGCTTTCCCAGATTTCCACAGGCAGACAATCAACAGCGCGGCGCACAACAGCGCTGGCGCGGCCAGAAGGCGGCAGCCCATGTTTCCTTCGCGCGGTCGTGCACGATGCGTCAAATCAGCCACTGAGACCCACGATCCGGCTGGAATCGTCGATCTCATCCCTTTCTTGCGTTCGATCCAGGCGAAGACCGGTGCCCAGTCTCCGAATCAAGCACTACGTCCCGCCCAGCACCTCGACCTGCCCCACCCGAAGCAGTTCGATCCGTGGCCCTCCCCGCGACGAAACGATGCCGCGGACACGAATTCGTTTATTTTCGAGCGACTTAGGCCCAAGGCTGGCGTTCTCGAACGCCGGCATGATGCGCCTTGGAATAGTCGCCGCAAAGTCCCGTGTCCAGTTTCGCCCGAAGTTCAGGTAGGTGATTGCCCCTGCCTGCCGAACCGACAGAACCTTGCCCTCGACGACTGTAAAGTGCCCAATCGCGGCCAGAATATCGCCCGAACTTTCCGCGTTTTTTATGGCCGAGGGCTGCGCCCAGATGCCCAATTTGGCGTCGCGCGCCGCGCGCTCGGCGGCGACCAGGGCGGCAGCGCAATTTTTATCTGCGATATCAATGGAGGCCAGCGCCTCGCCACGGCGCAGTAATTCACTTTGCACCGAGTGTTGCGAGCCGGTCACGAATACAAAGGCAGCCTGGCGGCCATAGCGATCCGGCGAATCATCATCGCCGTGCAGCGTCACCTCGCGGCCAGCGGCGATGGCGGCAAGGGCCGCCCTGCCGCTGGATCCGTCCGCTCTGCCACGCTCGATACCGGCGAGGAGAATCTCGCGGCCGTCGTCGAGGCGAAGGCTGCGCATATCGACCGCGGCGGCGACGCGCCCTTCACCTTGCTTCTCCAGCGTGCATTCGGCAGCGCTTGCGCGTCCCGCGGTTATCGGCACCGCAAGTGACGAGATGCACGCCGTGAGCGCAGCGTGGCGACGCCATGCCATGTGCTTCATACCGCTGCTCCCCGCGCCGCTTGTTCTGTATGCTTGATCATCGACGGCACTGCTACCTGGAATTGCCGCAGAGGGAGATGAGGGGAGATCATGGAAGTCAACGGCATCGCACACATTTTCCTCACTGCTTCAAACTTTGAACGCTCCCGCGAATTTTATCGTGAATTGCTGCCGTTCCTCGGGCTGAAGCCCGTGATCGACACCGACACGACTTACTATTGCGTCGGCGGCCGGACTGCGGTCGGCATCAGCGCGCCATCCGCCGAGCACGAAGGCGCGGCGTTCGAACAGAAGCGCGTTGGCTTGCACCATCTCTGCTTCCGCGCCCGCGAGCGCGGCGACGTCGATGAGCTGCATCGTTTTCTTCAGACGCTCGGCGCGAAAATTATTCGCGCACCGCGTGAGGACCAGTGGGCACCGGGATATTATTCGATCCTGTTCGAGGATCCCGACGGCATCAGGCTCGAGCTCAACCACGTGCCGGGGAAGGGGCTGTTGGGGTAACTGCGCAGGATGGGTTTCGCTGCGCTCCACTCATCCTGCGGCGCATTCCGCTTAGCGGAAATCGCGCCGCGCCTTGCCGCTGCTGACCCCATGCGGCATGATCGCGCCGAAAATTCGGAAGCCGCAGGCAATGCGGCGCGCACAGGGAGGCCTACGTGAAGAGAACAACCACAGCCATTGTCGCCGCTATTACTGGCGATGTCGGCGACCGCAGCATTGGCGCAAAGCAAGCCGCGTGAAGCTCGGCGGCATTCTCGACATGTCGAGCCTCTACGCCGATATCACCGGGCCGGGCTCGGAGATGGCCGCGAAAATGGCGGCCGAGGATTTCGGCGGCGAAGTGCTCGGCCGCAAGATCGAAATCATCGCAGCCGATCATCAGAACAAGGCCGACCTTTCCGCCAACATCGCCCGCGACATGCTGGACAATCAGGGCGTCGAGATGCTGTTCGACGTCGCGGCCTCCGCCACCGCGCTCGCCGCCGGCGAGATTGCGAAAGCGCGCAACAAGATCGTGATCTTCAACGGTCCCGGCTCGATCCGGCTCAGCAACGAGGCCTGCGGCCCCTACACGGTCCACTATGTGTTCGACACCTTCGGCCAGGCCAATGTGACCGGCCTCGCGGCCGTCAAGCAGGGCCTCGACAGCTGGTACTTCCTGACCGCCGATTACGCCTTCGGCCAGGACCTCGAAAAGGACACCACCAACGTGGTGCTGAAGTCCGGCGGCAAGGTGATGGGCGCCGTGCGGCATCCGCTCAACACGTCGGATTTCTCCTCGTTCCTGCTGCAGGCGCAGGCGTCGAAAGCCAAGGTGATCGGGCTGGCCAACGCCGGCGGCGACACCGTCAACGGCATCAAGCAGGCAGCCGAGTTCGGCCTGATGAAGGGCGGCCAGAAAGTCGCGCCGCTGCTCGCCTTCGTCACCGATATTGACAGCATCGGGCTGGAAACCGCGCAGGGCCTGCTGCTTTCGGAAGCCTTCTACTGGGATCTCAACGACGACACCCGCGCATTCTCCAAGCGATTCCAGGAGCGCATCAAGCGCGTGCCGACGTCGGCGCAGGCCGGCGTCTATTCGTCCGTGACGCATTATTTGAAAGCCGTGAAGGCGGCGGGAACGACCGACTCCGCCGCCGTCATCAAGATCATGAAGGAAACCCCTGTAAACGACATGTTCGCCAAGAACGGCAAGATCCGCGAGGACGGCCGCATGGTGCACGACATGTATCTGTTCGAGGTGAAGAAGCCGTCGGAGTCGAAGGCGCGCTGGGATTACTACAAGCTGCTGACGACGGTCCCCGGCAACGAGGCGTTCCAGTCGCTGGAAGCGTCGCGCTGTCCGCTGGTGAAGAAATAAGAACGGTTCGTAGGGTGGGCAAAGCGCAGCGTGCCCACCACCCCGGCGGCAAAGTTGGTGGGCACGGCGCTACGCGCCTTTGCCCACCCTACGGCACCGGTCGAATTTTCGACAACTAACAACAACAAAGAAAGCACCATCATGAGCGCAAACGAAATGGTCCTCCAGAACCTCGACTCCGGCCTGCTTACCATCACCATGAACCGCCCCGACCGGCGCAATGCGCTGAACCCGGACATGACGCGCGGGCTGGTGGAGGCGGCGCGGCGCGCGGCCGATGATCACGAGGTGCGCGCGGTGCTGATCAAGGGCGCCGGCGGCACGTTCTGTGTCGGCGGCGACGTCAAGTCGATGGCGGAGGGCAGGGCGCCGTTGCCGTTCGAGGCCAAGATGGCCAATTTGCGCCGCGGCATGGAGGTCTCGCGCCTGCTGCACCAGATGCCGAAGCCGGTGGTGGCGCAACTCGACGGCGCCGCTGCGGGCGCCGGCCTCTCGATCGCACTGTCCTGCGACCTGCGCGTCGCCAGCGCTTCCTGCAAGATCACGACGGCGTTTGCAAAAGTCGGGCTCTCGGGTGACTACGGCGGCACTTATTTCCTGACGCAGATGCTCGGCAGCGCGAAGGCGCGCGAGCTCTATCTGACCTCGCCGGTGCTGAGCGCGACGGAAGCCTACAATCTCGGCATGGTGACGAAGGTGGTGCCGGACGCCGAGATCGACGCCGAGGCGCATCAGCTCGCGATGTCGCTGGCGCAGGGGCCGTCGGTGACGCTGGGCTATATCAAGCGCAACATCAACAACGCCGAGACGATGACGCTGGAAGCCTGTTTCGATGGCGAGGCGATCCATCATTCGCGCTCGGGCGAAACCGCCGATCACAAGGAAGCGGCAAAGGCTTTTGTCGAGAAGCGCAAGCCCGTGTTCGGGGGCCATTGAGATGGCGGAATATCTCAGGCTGCGGCAGATCTGCCTGGTGGCGCCGAATCTGGCGCCCGCGATCTCGGACATCTCCGAGATCATGGGCCTCGATGTCTGTTACCGCGACGGTAATGTCGCGAAATACGGCCTTGAGAATGCGCTGCTGCCGGTCGACACGATCCTTCTGGAAGTGGTGGCGCCGTTCCAGCCGGGCACCGCGGCGGGGCGCTTCCTCGACAAGACCGGCGGCCGCGGCGGCTACATGGCGATCTTCTGCTGCGACGATCCAGATGCGCGCGGCAAGCATGCCAACGGGATCGGTGTGCGCACCGCCAACGTAATCACGCACGCGCCCTATCACGGCGTGCAACTGCACCCGCGCGATTGCCGCGCCGCGTTCATCGAGTTCAATCACACCACCGGCAGCGACGATGTGCTGGGAGTCTATCCGCCGGCGGGTCCGGATTGGCAGAAGGCAATCCGGAAGGACGTGACGCTGGCGCTGACAGAAGTCGAGATGCAGAGCCCCGATCCGCAGGGCCTTGCCGAGCATTGGGGAAAGATTTTGGGCGTTGCGGTCAGTGGCGATGCAGAACTGAAACTGCCCAACGCGAGCTTCCGCTTCGTCAAGGGCGCGAGCGATCTGATGAGCGGGCTGACGTTCAAGGTCGCCGATATCGCGAAAGTGCGCGACGCGGCCAAGGCCAAGGGCTGCAAGGTGTCGGGCGACGAATTCGATCTTTGCGGTGTGACGTTCAAGCTGGTGGGTTAGAGTGACCCATCAACTAGTCGTCCCTGCGAACGCAGGGACCCATAACCACAGGTGCTCGTAGTTTAGCAAGGTGTCTACCACGCGTGCCCTTTCCGAAAGGCCGCGGCGTATGGGTCCCTGCGTTCGCAGGGACGACCCGTTTAGAGAGCGCAGCTGGAAAATCAGCGCCCCTTGAAATTCGCCACGCGGCGTTCGGCGGTCGCCTTGACGCCTTCCTTGAAGTCTTCTGTCGCGCGCAGGCGCGACTGCTCGGCCAGTTCGTGATTGGTGGCGGCGAGCACGCGGTCGGCCAGGCCGGCGCGCATGGTGGCGCGGGTGGAGAGCAGGCCGAGCGGCGAGCACTCGGCGATCTCGGCCGCGAGCTTCATCGCCTCCGATCGCACCTGGTCCTGCGGCACGCAGAGATTGGCGAGGCCCATCTTGGTGGCTTCCTCGCCGGTGACACGGCGGCTGGTGTAGAAGATCAATTCGGCGTTGTTCTTGCCGACCAGTTCCGGAAGCGTCGTGGTCAGGCCGAAGCCTGGATGAAAACCGAGCTTGGTGAAGTTGGCGGCGAAGCGCGCCTCGGGGCAGGTGACGCGGAAATCCGCCGAGACGGCGAGGCCGAGGCCGCCACCGATGGCGGCGCCTTGCACGGCTGCGACGATCGGTTTCTTGGCGCGGAAGATGCGCACCGCGTGCAGATACAGACTGTTGATCGAGCCCAGGCTGTCGGCGGGATCGCCCTTGGCCGCCGCCTTGGCTTCGGCCTCTTCCTGCTCCTGCCGCTTCGGATCGCCGAAATTGGCGCCGGCGCAGAACGCCTTACCTTGCGCGGCGAGAACCGAGGCGCGGATTTCGATATCCTTGTCGAACTCCTCCAGCGCGTCCGCGATCTGGTTGATCAGCGAGATATCGAAAAAGTTCAGCGGCGGCCGCTGGATTTCGATCAGGCCGACATGCCCGTGCTTCTCGACGCCGATATCAGTGTATTTGGTCATGATGTTTCCTCTTTGAATGAGCGCGAACCAGGCCCGCGCGCTTAGCGCAGGCCGAGCCCGCGGGCGATGATGCCGCGCAGCACTTCGGTGGTGCCGCCCTGGATCGTCAGCTTCGGCGCGGTCTTGATGGCGAAATCGAGCTGCTTTTCCAGCGTCTCGCGGTTGGTGGCGGTTTCCTCGACAAAGGCGGCGAGATCGCGGACGCGATGCGGCAATTGCTGCTCCCACACCGTGCCGATGTCTTTTACGATCGAAGCTTCCACCACCGGCTCCTTGCCGGCTTGCAGCATGCCGGCCACCGAAACCGACATGCGCCGCATGGTGTGCACCTGCGCCACCAGCCGGCCGATGCCTTCGGCGCTGCGGGTATCCGGATTCTTGCCGACGGCGCGGACCAGTTCGGTCAGCACGTAATAGGTTTCGAGAAAGCGTTCCGGACCCGACCGTTCGTAGGCGAGCTCGGAGGTCGCCTGCTTCCAGGCACCGTCGACTTCGCCGAGCACGTGATCCTCGGGAACGAAGAAGTCCGTGAAGACCACCTCGTTGAATTCATATTGCCCGGTGATCTGGCCGATCGGATTCACCTGGATGCCCGGCTGTTTCATCTTGACCAGAAACTGCGTCAGGCCGTGGCGGCGGTTCTCTTTGGTCGGCGGTGACGTCCGGAAGATCGCGATCATGTAGTCGGCGATATGGGCCGAGGAGGTCCAGATCTTGGTGCCGTTGATCAGATAGCCGCCGTCGGTCTTGGTTGCGCGGGTTTTAGCGGCGAACAGATCAGAGCCGGAGTTCGGCTCGCTCATGCCGATCGCAAAACAGATCTCGCCTTTGCAGATGCGCGGCAGGATATCCATCTTGATATTTTCGGGCGCGTATTTCAGAAGCACCGGCCCGCTCTGGCGGTCTGCGACGAAGAAGCGCCGCGTCGGCGCATTCGCCACGCGCATTTCCTCGGTCACCACATAACGTTCGAGGAACGAGCGCTCGTGGCCGCCGTATTTCTTCGGCCAGGTCATGCCGAGCCAGCCCTTGGCGCCGACCTTGCGGGAAAATTCCGGCACGTCGGTATCTTCGCGGTTCGGCTTGTGCGGGTCGAAGGTGCCGGCGGCAATTTCTTCGGCGAGGAAGGCGCGCACTTCCTTGCGCAATTGCTCGCATTTTTCCGGCAGGCGGATGGGATCGAAACGAAGGGCTGCGGTCATTGTTGATCTCGACTTCTAAAGCCAGCTAATCGGTGTCGGTGTCAGCGCGAGGCCACAAGCGGCCACAATTCATCGGCGCCGCGGTCGCAAACGAGCTTGCCGAGCTCGACCGCCCAGTAGCTCTCGGAGCCGAAATCGTCGCGCCAGGCCAGTGCCCGCAGCGAATAGCGATGCAGGATGTGCTCGCTGGTGAAGCCGATCGCGCCATGCACCTGATGGGCGATCGCGCCGCCCTTCTCCGCCGCCTCCGCGCAGCGGATCTTGGCCGCTGCGGCTTCGAGGAAAACCTCGTCGTTGAATTCGGTCGCATTGGCCATGGCGTCCGCGGCCGAGGTTGCCGCGGCAAGTGCCGCTGCCAACTCGCCGGCGAGCCGCGCCAGATTGTGCTGCACCGCCTGGAATTTCGAAATCTTCTTCTCGAAAGCGACGCGCTCGTTGGAATAGCGCACGGAAATTTCCAGCAGCGATTCCAGCGCGCCTGCGATCTGCAGCGATCGCGCGACGCCGCCCATCAGCATCAGCCGGGTCTGGTCAAAACCTTTCGGTGCGGGCTTGATTTCTGATGGCTGCACCTTGTCCAGCGTCACCGTGTCCGAATTGTCGCCGCCGAGGCCGAGCCCGGCTTCGATCCGGCATTTGCCGGCATCGACCAGCGCGATCGAGACGCTGCCTTTGGCGTCGCTGGCGAGCATCGCAAAATGTTTCGCAGCCTTGGCGAACGGCACGCCGCGAGCCCGGCCGGAGAGACTTCCGTCGGCATTGAGGGTAATCCGGTCCTTCGGGCTGGCGGGCACCACCGTCATCTCGCCGTCGGGCGAGGCGATCTTGGCCTGCGCCAGCAGCCAGCCGGCCAGCATGGTTTCGGCGAGCGGTACCGCGATCGCAAAACGGCCAGCCGCGCTCAGCACGCTGAAACCTTCGGCGAGTGAAGCGCCCGAGCCGCCGCAATCTTCGCCCACCCAGGAAAGCGGCAGGCCGGCTTCGGTCAGCGCCTGCCAGAGCGGCGCTTTCCAGTCGCCCTTGTTGTCACGATTGATGGTTTGGGCGTCGGCGAGATCGGCGAAGATTTTCTCCGCGGTCTCGGCAACGATGTTGTCACTCTCCGCCACAGCGTTCCCCGAAATTGATTGGCACCGGCCGGCCTTGCCGCTTTCGCCAAGACGTCGGGTGCGGTCTTTTCTTGCGCTTTATGATGGGCAAAAGCCATAGCCCTGACAAGCGCTGTCCGCAGGGCCGCATGAGGCGGCGGCATGAAGGCGTCTTGCGAAGAATAAATTCCGCATAGTGGAACGGTCGCGGATTTGCGCGCACATTGCGGCACGATATGGTAAGGCCACGACGCGACAGGCGGTTCGAAAACCAGCCAAAAGCAATATAGAGGGAAATGCGGATGTCGAAGGATGGTTTGTGCGCGATAGTCACCGGTTCTGCTTCGGGTCTCGGGGCTGCCACCGCTGCTATTCTGGCAAAGGGCGGCGCGCGCATCGTGGTCAATTATTCCAACAGCAAGGCGGAAGCCGAAGCGACTGCTGATCTCTGCCGCAGCGCCGGCGCCGAAGTCGTGGTGGTGCAGGGCGACGTCTCGCGCGATGAAGACTGCAAGAAGATCGCGGCCGCCGCGGCATCCTGGGGCCGGCTCGACGTGCTGGTCAACAATGCCGGCACCACCAAGCATGTGCCGCATCATGATCTCGACGGGCTGACGGCCGAGGATTTCCAGCGCATCTACGCCGTCAACACCATCGGCCCGTTCCAGATGATCCGCGCGGCGCGCGCGCAGCTCGAAGCCGGCGCGAAAGCTTCCGGCAAGCCGTCCGCCGTGGTCAACGTATCGTCGGTGGCCGGCATTTCCGGCGGCGGCTCCTCGGTCGCCTATGCCGCCAGCAAAGGCGCGCTCAACACCATGACGCAGTCGCTGGCGCGCGCGCTGGCGCCGCTGATCCGCGTCAACACGGTGTGCCCCGGCTATATCGATACGCCCTGGTTCACCAAGGGTCGCGGCGAGGCCGGCGCGAAAGCGGTGCGCGACGCCGTGGTGGCGAAGGTGCCGCTGAAGATCGCCTCGACCGCCGACGATATCGCGCAACTGGTGTGCTTTTTGGCTTCGCCCGCATCGAGCAACATGACCGGCGAGTTCGTCCGCATGGATGCGGGCATGCATCTGGTGCTGTGATTCTCGTAAAGGCGAGACGAGATGGTTTAGCGCGCCCACCATTAGAGCGATCCGCGGATAGATGGTGGGCACGGCGCAAGAGCGCCTTTGCCCACCCGACGCGTTCTCACCTGTTGCCCGGATCCGAGATCACGCGGCTTGCCACCAGCCGGTTCCAGATAAACAGCACCACCAGCGCGCCGATGGTGGCGGTAATGAAGCCGGCGCCCTGGTCGGGACTGTAGTGGCCCATCGCCTGGCCGATCCATGTCGCCAGAAACGCCCCGGCGATGCCGAGCACCGTGGTCAGGATGAAACCGGCCGGATTGTTCGGTCCGGGCGAGAGCATCCGCGCGATGATGCCGGCAACGAAGCCGACCACAATGATCCAGATAATGCCGCTCATTCTCGATCCCCTTTGCAATGCGTCGATGATGACGCGGCGGCAATGGTGCGCCGCGCCGGTGCGGCGTCAGATTCGTCCGGACAATTCGTTCTCGTCCGGCAGCCGCCCGTCCGGCGTCAGATGATTGACGACGTCGGGAAGATACTGGCTGAGGCCTTGCAGCAATTCCTCGCGCGACAGGCCGCTCTGGGCGGTGAGCGCCTGGATCTGATCGGCGCCGAGCGCACTGCTGAGATCACCGGGTGAGATCTGCTTGTTGGGGCCGTTGCCTACCCAGGATTTCGCGGCGTCGCCCTGGCCTTTTTCCTGGAATTGATTGAGGAGGTCGCCGAGCCCGCCGCTCAAAATGCTTCCCGCGGCGCCACCGGCGAGCAGTCCGCCGAGGCCGCCCTTGAGCATGTCGCTCAAGCCGCCGCCGCCCATGCCGCCGGGCAGGCTGGCGGTCACATTGCCGGGCAGTTTCGGGGGAGCCTGCGCCGGTGCCGCACCGGGCTGGTTGCCGGTAAAATGCTTGATGCCCTTCCAGGCCAGCAATGCCAGGATCGCCATGGTCATAGGCGACATTCCGCCGCCAGCGCCGGATTGCTCACTGGGACCGCTCGGGCCGCGCGGCCCGTTCTGCATACCGTTGAGTACGTCGAGTAAACCCATGGTCGTCTCCTCCGCGTAGCCCCGCGCAAAAGATAGCGGTGGCCCATGACGGTTACAAGGAGCGCGCGGCCGTTGCCATACGATAGGCTCCGTCCGCGCGCTCTGCTATTCGAAAGCCGGGTGCAACGCGGCAGGTGCAAAATGGTTGCGGACCAGGCCATCGCTATTGCGGGCGCAGGCAGCATCGGCTGCTTCGTAGGCGGCATGCTGGCCGCCGGCGGTCGTCGCGCCGCGCTTTTGGCGCGTCCGCGCGTGATCGCAGAGATCGAAGCCCATGGGCTGCGGCCGACGAGCCTTGAAGGGTTTGACGAGACAATCGCGCGCGACCGGCTCGTCTTGTCGGAAAATCCTGCCGCGCTTGCTGATGCCGGCATCGTGCTGGTCACGGTCAAGAGCGCGGACACCGCTGCCATGGCCGATATCATCGCCAGCCACGCGCTATCCGACGCCGTCATCGTCAGCCTGCAGAACGGCGTCGGCAATGCTGCCGTCCTCCGCCAGCGCCTGCCGGGGCGGCGCGTGCTCGGGGGCATGGTGCCGTTCAACGTGATGGCGCTAGGCCAAGGCCGTTTTCATCGCGCGACTTCCGGCGACATCGTCATCGAACGTGACGATGCGCACACCGCCGAAAAATTGTCGGTGCCGGGGCTCGTGGTGCGGCCGACCGGCAACATCGACGGCGTGCAATGGGGCAAACTGCTGCTCAATCTCAACAACGCGCTCAATGCGCTGTCCGGTCTGCCGCTGCGCCGGCAACTCGGCTCGCGGCCATGGCGGCAGTTGTTCGCCGATCAGCTGACGGAAGCCCTGGCCGCGGTCCGCGCCGAGGGCATCAATCCGGTCTCGCCGACGCCGATCCCGCCGGCGTGGATGCCGTCGCTGCTGCGCCTGCCCAATTTCATCTTCGAGCCGATGCTCGGCCGGACCATGAAGATCGATCCCGAGGCGCGCTCGTCGATGTGGGAAGATCTCAAACACGGCCGGCGTACCGAGATCGATTATCTGCAGGGCGTCATCTCCGAAATCGCCGCACGGCGCGGGCTGCAAGCGCCGCTGTCGCGCCGGATCGTGGAACTGATCCGGCAGGCTGAGCGCGAGGCCAGCGGCTCGCCGGGCCTGACGCCGGCGCAGGTTCGCGCGGCGAATTGATTGGCTGCGCGCGCGGCCCGACCTAGAGTGACGTCGAACAGAACACGCGTTCGAAGGAGAAGCGTATGAATCGGACAGGTCTGGCTTTGATGGCGGCTTTCCTCGCCGGCTTGGCGTCACTGGCGCCCGCCCGGGCGGTGCCGCCGACGGCGACGCCGTCGCCGGGCTATGACGCCCGGCTGCAGGAACAGCGCGCCGCGTCGCGCGCGGTCGATACGCCGGTCGCCAAGCCGCGTCGCGTCAAGAAGCCGCGCGCGCATTGAGGCTGATGACTCTCTCACGTCGCCCTCGCCCGTGCGCAACTGCGCACGAGGGACGACAGAAGAATCTAGCCCTTCTTCTGCCTCGCGGCCGCCTGCTGCTGTTGCTGCTGCGGGTTGAACAGCTTTTTCAACTCGTTGACCTTCTCGGAAAGCCGCGGCCATTCACACGAAAACTGGTCCCTGGCGCATTGCGCAGCTCTGAGGCGCGCCGCCTGCTTGACCGGGCTTGCCACCGGGACCGGCACCCTTTCGATTTCGACGGGCGGAGGCGGGGGTGGTTCGCTGCGCAGCGAGGCCTGCTGCCATTCCTGCTGAGGCGGCGGCTCCGGCTGCAGCTGCTTGGCGGCCAGCGTCGCGGCGGCGTGATTGCGCCGCTCGCGTTCGAGATAGGCGGTATATTGCTCGTCGATCTTCTTCTGCTCTTCCGCCGTCGGGTTCGGCCCTGCGATGTCGAAGGTGCGGTCCTGCATGAAGTCATAATAGGTGTAGCCCCCGCCGGCTTTGCGGCGGCCGGCGAACTTCGCATTGCATTCGGCGAGCTTGGTCGTCTTTTCTTCCTTGGTTGTCGCCTTCTCGGCCACGTCGGCGCAGGATTCGAAATCGACAGGCGCGCTACGCCACCACTGCGCGTCGCAGCGCACCGGAGCCAGCACGACGAGGCTTCCGATGGTGGCAATAGCAAACGAAGAAGCACGTGAGGCGATCACGGACGACACTCTCCAGTCCAATTCTCTAGATCATGATGCGATTTGGTAGACTCGCATCATGATCCAATCTCTTTGGTCGAGCATGATCTTTTCGGGAAACCGAGCTCCACTTTTCCGATCATGCCCTCGGGAAACTTTGATTGAGTTGATTGTCATCATTTTGGCAGCGCTGTCACGCCGTAATTGCACGATTTTCCCGCTGTTCCCGCCACCTTACCGGGTGCATGTGACCGATGGAACACAGTGTCATGTCGTTGAAAGTTATCGAATAAATTCAACGGTAAGATTCGCTGCGCGCAGCATGCTGGAATGATTCTCGGCGCGCCAATTCAGCGCGGGCGGATAAGCACGCCACATTGTGGCAACATTCAGTCAGCCGACGCGGGCGCGGGCCAGGGTGCGCGATGCGGTTTCGCCAAACGTCGCGCGATAGAGCCGCGCGAATTCGCCCATGTGATGGAAGCCGTTGGCACGCGCACACGACGATACGGTGATGGTGTCCGACCCTTTGACGAGTTGGGCGCGCGCCGACCAGAGCTGCTTGAGACGCAGATAGCGATGCAGGCTCATGCCGCGCACCGCCGCGACCGCGGTGCCCAGCGTCCTGACCGATACGTCGCATTGTTCGGCGAGGTCGGCGCTGTAGATCGCGGAAGCGGCATGGAAGGCGACATAGTCGTCGATCATGCGAACGAGGCGGCAATAACCCCGGCTTGCAATCCGGCCCGCCACCTGCGGCGGCCGGCTGCGGCGGAACATCTCGTCGATGGCGAGCAGCAGTCTTTCCTGGATGGCAAGCGCCGAGCCCGTCTCCTGCAACAGATCGGGTCTGACGGACGCCGTCTGCAAGATCTCCGTGGTCACGGATCTGACCGCCGCCAGCGCGCCGGCATCCGGCAGGAACGGGCAGAGCGCGTCCGGCGTGTCGAACCATTCCCGCTCCCGCAGACCGGCGCCGAGCGTGATGATGGCGTGCAGCGAACTGCGGGGCTCGACGAATTGCAGATCCACATTGCCGCGCATGCCGAGGAAGGTCGGGCGCTCCGCGGACATGCCGTTGACGGACACCTCGTAATTGTCATCGATCTGGAAGATGACGAGGCCATGCGTCGCGCGGTAGCTGACATCGAGGATACGGGGAAACGAGGTCAGCACGGTGATCTGGCAGAACGGCAGCTGCACCATCGCGCGTGCGGTATGGAAATTCGTCAGGCTCAGGGGGACGCTGCGCGCATCGGCGACGAATTCGACCGGCCGGAAGGCGTCGATGTCGGAAAACTCGACGATCGAAAGGGCCGGCGAGGGCAGGAGGCTCTGGAACTGCATCGTGATGATAACCGGAGGGGCGAATCTTCGATACCAGCCTCAAACCGACGTGGTTAAGGTCGTATTAAGAAGTGTGGCCGGCGGGAAGATTTCAGGTGGCCGTCAACGCCGCCCTGAGGCTGGAGGACCGGTCGCCCGACCCATCCAAATCCCTTATACCTGCTCAAGCGGAATGCTAATTGTTCTGCGCCAATCGAAGCCATCATGTGGCGGCGAAACTGGTGGACCGGTGTGCCGGGCACGCCGCTACCGCAGGGGAGAAAGTGTCCTTATGAACATCACCACCGCCATGACGAGCGTGCCGAAGCCGTCGCCTGACCTGATCGAAGGGTTCAGGGGCGCGCCGACCTCCGTGATCAGCGACAACCTTGCCCGGCTGCCGGGCGCCGTCGGGCTGCGGCCGTTCCATCGCGGCAGCAAGCTGGTGGGCACAGCCTTCACCGTGCGCACGCGGCCGGGCGATAACCTGGCGATCCACAAAGCACTCGAACTGGTCGGGCCCGGCGACGTGATCGTGGTCGATGGCGGCGGCGACGAGACGCGGGCGCTGGTCGGCGAGATCATGATGACCATCGCCCAATACCGCGGCGCCGCAGGCTATGTGATCGACGGCGCGATCCGCGACGTCGCGGCTGTCGCGGCCTCCGACTTTCCCTGCTTTGCCCGCACCGCGATCCACCGCGGCCCCTACAAGAGCGGACCGGGCGAAATCAACGTGCCGGTTTCGATCGGCGGCTCGGTGATCTCGCCGGGCGACATCGTGGTCGGCGACGAGGACGGCGTGGTGTCGTTTTCCGCCGCGACGGCACCTGCCTTGCTGGAAGCCGTTCGTGCCCAGATCGCGCGCGAGGAGCAAACCATCATCTCAATTCGCGAAGGCCGCTATCAGGGCAGCTACGGCAAATCCTGACGGGTCAAGTCTTGATCGATGCGCCACGGCGCGTGAGGGAAAAACGATGAGTCAAAAAGAAGAATTTCACAATCTCGATAACCCGGCCGACGGGCTGCTGCGCGAACTCGCCTCCGGCGTCTCGACGCGCATCTTTTCCGGCGAGCAGGCGATGCTGTCGGTCGTGACGCTGGCGCCGCATGCGCAAGGCACGCTGCACCATCATCCCGAGGAACAATGGGGCGTGCTGCTCGACGGCTCGGCGATCCGCGTGCAGGGCGGCGAGGAGATTGCCGTCAAGAAGGGCGATTTCTGGCGCACGCCGGGAAACGTGCCGCACACCATGCGGGCTGGACCGGACGGCGCCCGCGTGCTTGACATCTTCAGCCCGCCGCGGCCCGAATACAAGAAGGCCGGGTCCGGCTTCGGTACGTAAGAAGTGCTTAATAAGAAGCGCTTAAGAGAAGTCTGCGAATAAAACAAAAAAGCGCAGTCACATCGGGAGGAGACACTTGGTGAACATTACCAGACGCAACCTGCTTGCGGCGTCGGCCGCGTTCGCGATGACGCCGGCGCTGGCGCAGCAAGCCAAGAACATGACGCTGGTGGTGCCGTTCCCGCCGGGAGGTTCCACCGACGCGCTGGCGCGACTGCTGCAGTCGCATCTGCAGACAAAACTCGGCCGCACCGTGCTGGTGGAAAACAAGTCCGGCGCGGCCGGCTCGCTCGGCGCCATCCAGGTCGCCAAGAGCGCGCCTGACGGCGCGACCTTCATGGTCACCTTCAATTCGCACGCGGTGATTCCGTCGATCCTGGAAAAGCCGGGCCTCGATGTCGAGAAGGATCTGGTGCCGGTATTTCTGGTCGGCACCGCGCCTTATGTTCTCGCCGCGAACGCAGAGCGGCCGTACAAGAATTTCGCCGACGTGATCGCAGCGTCCAAGGCCAATCCCGGCGTGGTGAAGTACGCCTCCGTGGGCATCGGTACGCTCGGCCATCTGGCGATGACGGTGCTCGGCAAGAAAGCCGGCGTCGAGATGGTGCATGTGCCCTATCGTGGCGGCGGCCCCGCGATGAATGACGTGCTCGGCGGCCATGTCGACATGATTATCGGATCGGCGGCGCTGGTCACGGCGCAACTCGGCACCAACAGGCTGCGTCCGATCCTGCAGATGGGCCGCGAGCGAATGCCCGTCCTCAAGGACACCCAGACCGCGATCGAAGCGGGCTATCCCGATTTCGAGACGCTGGCCTGGTGGGGCATCTTTGCGCCCAAGGACACGCCACCCGACATCATCGCCGGCATGGCGAAATCGGTGAAGGAGATCCTGAGCGAGCCGGCGGTGGCGGCCAACCTGCGGGAGACGCAGCAGATGACGCTGCTGCTCGCCGACGGCAAGGATTTTCAGACGTTCTTCGCCAAGCAGGTCAGCACCTGGGGCCAGGTCGTGCGGGAGAACAACATCAAGGCGTAGCTGGGGAACGTCTGCTGATCACCTCGACACCGTCTTGCCCGGAACCGGCTTCCTTCCGATGCGGCCCTATCGGCCGCGTCGGAGGGCTGGCGATACGCGCCCGCTTTGATATGAAGCGGACAAGTACCCGCCTAAGCAGCGGGTCCGCGGTCCCGTAGCTCAGCCGGATAGAGCGACGGTTTCCTAAACCGTAGGTCGCATGTTCGAGTTCATGCCGGGATCGCCAGTTTTCAGCCGAAGCTCACGCACCCTTTTCCAGCAACGCCTTGAAATCCGCCCTTGCGCGTTGTGCTTCGCGCTTGGCGGTTTCGGAGGCTTCGCCGAGGCCGAAATAGCCGTGGATGAGGCCGAGGCCGTCATAATAGCTGGTCGGAACGCCGGCGGCCTTTAGCGCGTCGGCGTAGGCCTTGCCCTCGTCGCGGAGCGGATCGAACCAGGCGGTCGTAACGATTGCGGGCGCGAGGCCAGCGAGAGTTCTTGGCGCGCAGCGGCGATACGCGCCAGTCGACGCCGTCTTTCTTGTCGGCGAGGTAATGGCCGCTAAACCACTCCATGGTGGCGCGGGTGAGGAAATAACCTTCCGCGTTTTCGCTGCGCGAGGGAAAACGCGCGTTCTCTTTTGCGTCCGCGTAATTTCCGGCGACGTCGGTGACGGGATAGACCAGCAATTGCGCTGCCAGCTTGATGCCGGCGTCGCGGCAGGCGATCGCGGTGACGGCCGCAAGATTACCGCCGGCGCTGTCGCCGGCCACGCCGACGCGGCTCGCGTCGCCGCCGAATTCGGCGATGCGGTCGATTACGTCCTTGGTCGCCGCAAAGGCGTCCTCGAACGCGCCGGGGAACCGCACTTCGGGCGGGCGCCGATAGTCGACGGAGACGACGACCGCGCCGGTCTCGATCGCAAGCCAGCGCGCCTGCCGGTCATGGGTCTCGAGATCGCCGGCAACCCAGCCGCCACCGTGGAAGAACACGATGGTCGGCGATTTTCCGCTCGTGTTCCGGTAGACCCGCGCGCCGAGAAATCCGGCGGCGCCTTTCACCTTGATGTCTTCCGCGCTCGCCACCGGCGGCGGCGGAACGTCCGCGCGGGACGCGGCCAGCGCACGCAGCGCATCGCGCGCGCTCTGCGGCGTCATGTTGGCTGGATCGCGCAGCGGCAGCAGCGGAATGATCTGGGCGATGACGGGATCGAGTGGCGGTATCATGCGCGGCGTCTCCATGCGGAACAATGCGTCAGCATAGGTAAGGGGCGCGGTCGCCGCAATCGCAGCGTTTTGCCGTGTGGGCGTGACGATTTCTTTCAACTGTTAGGGAGTCCCGCAAGCAGATGCGCGGCGCATGTCGATAGAATCGTGTCCCGTTTACTTCCTGTTATCCGTAAGCAGGCGCGTCGGGAACGGGCGGACGTACTTGCCCGTTACTCCTTCCGAAGGGAGTGGTGCCATAAATCAAGCCACAAATCGAATTGCCGGTGTGAATCGGGCGCTCGACGAAGTGCTGGTGCAACTCGGCGGGATGGTGCTGAGGCTGTCCAGCCCGCAGGTGACGCGGACACCCGAAGAGCGGCACGCGCTGGCGTGTTCGGTCAATCAATATTCGGTGTGCGCAGCACGCTCGGGCGATCCGCGCGTGCACCAGCTCAAAGCCGAGCTGGAAGCGTCCATCAAGCCGCATTTGCGGCTGGTGGCGAGCCGGTAAGCGCGCTGCCTCGGAAAGGTTACGGCCGGGACAGGGCCCGGCCGTGGCAATTTGCGTTCGAATCGCCTCAGAGCGCCTCGATTAAAGCGTCTTGAGGTATTCGATCAGCGCCTTTCGATCGTCCGCCGACAGGGCCGGCCCGATCACGCCCTTGATTTCCTTGTCCTTGCTGTAGTCCTTGCGAAATTCGTGGCCTCTGTTCGAGTTTCCGCGAATGGAAGTCTTGAATTCGAATCCGTTCGTGATCGGGTCGGTCTTGTAACCGAGCTTGACGGGGTCGTATTCGCGGCTGCCGAGATAGAATGTCGGCGGCCGTTGCTCGGGATCGCCAAGCAGATCTTCGATGGTCGGCACCGAAGCGTTGTGCAGATAGGGCGGTGTCGCCCATACGCCGTTCAGCGGACGCACCTTGTAGGCAAGCTCGCCGCGGAGTTCGTTCGGCATATAGCCGTCGATCCGCTTCCGCTCCGCGGGAGGCGTCGGCGGTTTCCTCTGGTCGAAGATGGTGTTGACGGTCTTCTCGACCAGTTCGCCCAGCGCGAACGCGAAGCTGCTGCTCTTGATGCCGAGATTTTCGGGCACCGCGACGGTTCGGGCCATCATGTCCGCCGCCTGCGCGGGATCGGTGCCGATATGCGAGATCGGAATATTCTCGACCACGAGAATAGGTTCGCCGGCCTCGTTCTTCCGCCACCAGTTCTTGTTGTTGAAATCGTAGAACGCTTCACTTGTCACCGGCGGACGGTGACATTCCTGGCAATGCGTCTTGTAGAGTTCGCCGCCCTTGTCGGCCAATTTCTGGTCGATCGGCGGCAGAATGTCGGCCGGCCATTTCGGCGATCTCAGGCCCGGAAAGCCGGTCTTTGCGTTCGGCAACGCGTCGCCCTTGATCATCTGCTCCATCGCGAACAGCTTGTCGACGTCGACGCTCGATTTGTAGAGACCTTTCGACGGATCGGTCAGATTGAGTTCGGCCGATACGCCGAGCGATTCGCCGGCGTTTCGAACCATCGGCTGCATGATGGAGCCGTTGTACTGCACCCAGTCGAACCACGGCGTGTTCCAGATCCGCGGGTAATGCACCGGCGCGGAGGAGCCGGCGTAGTTTTCCGGCTTCTTCAGGTCGATTGAAAACACCTGGTTGCCGATCCGGTTGAGCGCGTCGAGCCGTCCGTAACCTTCCAGGATGCTCTGGGAGGCGACGCGCTCCTCCAGGTTCTTGACCTGCTTGTACTGATTGAGAACCTGTTCGAGCTGGTTCTGCAGCGTTACGTGGTCGTCGAGCGTGGCGTCCGGCCCCAGGATGCGCTCGGCGAAGCGCTCGAACCGGCCGGGCAAGTAGCGCGTCAGCAACAGCGCGATGCCCATGCCCTGCTTCATCGCGAACAGATTGGTGAGCGCCGGTCCGCCGTCGATGACGACAGCGGTGTCCTTGTAGGTGAAGCTGCCGGTGTGGCAGGCCGCACAGGTCAAGCCGATGCCTGCCATATCCTGCTTGTTGCGTGGGTTCTTCCACGGCGCGCCGGTCGGATCCAGCATCGCGGTGCCTTTCGCGAACCCGATCGGAAGCGCTTCCTTGCCGGGGATGATGGTGTCCGGAATGAAGCCATAGCGGTCGAGATAGGCGATGTCGCTGAAGAGGCCGACTTTGGTGAACGGCACCCACGAAATGGTCGGCTGTTCCAGCGCCATGAACCATTCATAGGGGAAGCCGAAGGTCCGCGTGCCCTGGTCGGCGTGATAGAACCAGCTCAGCTTTTCCTTGGCGATGCCCTGGTCGAGCCAGACGGTCTTCTTCGGCGCGGGGCGCTCCACGATCTTCACATGCAGGTCCTGCCAGAGCTTGGCGATATCGTCCTTCGCGCCGTATACGACGGCGACGACCGCCAGCGCGATCACGATCGTTGCAATTCTCTTGGCACGCATGGCCCGCCCCTTTTCAAGACTGCGCTGCTGGCGCGCAATATCCGTCTACTATCAAAAAACGCCGGAAGGCGAATCACCCTTGGCGTGCGATTCAATATGGTGCCACCGTATAGTGGCGCCAAAGGCCTGTCCATGAATCCGGCAGCTCGGTCCCGCGCATGATGTCGTGCCGATGGCTGCCTTTTGAGGCGCTCTCGGAAATCGAATCGGGATTTCCTCTCCCCGGCCCGACGACGCTGTGCGGAGGCATCCGGCCATGGTTCTTTCGACCACGGCCGGAGCTGGCCTGGGCAGGTTCGCTTTCACCGGGTTGTTTCCTCTATACTGGTCCGGTCATGCCAATGTTGCGGATCGGATCATATGACACCAGTCGACGCGCAATCGCTCCGAATTGAGGTTGGTCCGGGTGAGGCGGTTGCTGCCCTGCTGATCGAGCCGCCACAGGCGCGCGCGTGCTATGTGTTTGCGCACGGGGCCGGGGCCGGCATGACCCACGCGTCGATGGAAATCGTCGCAAGAGGTCTCGCCGCACGCAGCATTGCATCACTGCGCTATCAGTTTCCCTATATGGAAAAAGGCGGTAAGCGGCCTGATGCGCCCGCCGTCGCGCACGTCGCGGTGCGCGCGGCGGTGGCGGAAGCCGGGCGGCGCTATGCGGCATTGCCGCTGATCGCGGGCGGCCGATCGTTCGGCGGCCGAATGACGTCGCAGGCACAGGCGCTTTCGCCCTTGCCCGGCGTTCGCGGGCTGACGTTTTTCGGCTTTCCCTTGCATCCGGCCGGAAAGCCTTCCAGCGAGCGGGCCACGCATCTCGCGGAGGTCAACATTCCGATGCTGTTCCTGCAGGGCACGCGCGATGCGCTGGCGGAGCTGAGCCTGCTCGAACCTGTCGTCAAAAGCCTGGGTTCGCGGGCGAGGCTGCGTTTGCTTGAAGGGGCCGATCATTCCTTCCATGTGTTGAAGAGCTCGGGGCGGAATGATCGCCAGGTGATGGATGAGGCGCTGGATGCGCTCGCGGCGTGGGTTGGGGCGATAGTATAGCCAAGCACTCCGAGTCGTCCCTGCGATCGCAGGGACGACCACGATGGAGTTGCGCCATTCGCTATCCCGGCTACCATGCGCCCATGACAAAAATCCTGATCGTCAATCCGAACACGACTGCCTCGATGACCGAAACGATCGGCGCCGCGGCGCGCGCGGCCGCCAGCTCCGGCACCGAAATCTCCGCCGTGACGTCGGCGATGGGGCCTGTCTCGATCGAGGGCTACTACGACGAAGCGTTCGCCGTGCCGGGCCTGATCCAGGCGCTGCTGAATGCGCCGGACGCCGATGCTGCGATTGTCGCGTGCTTCGACGACACCGGCCTCGATGCCGCCCGCACCGCGGCGCGCTTCCCGGTGGTCGGCATTTGCGAGGCGGCGCTGGTGACAGCGGGCCAGATCGCCAAACGCATCGCCATCGTGACCACGCTGCCGCGCTCGGTCGTGCCGTTGCAGGAACTGGTGCGCCGCTACGGTTTTTCTGACAGGGCCGATGTCACCGCCTGCGACGTCGCGGTGCTCGATCTCGAAAAGCCCGGCTCCGGTGCGGAGGCGAAATTGGAAGCCGAGATTGCTCGCGCGCTCGACAAGGGCGCCGAGGCGATCGTGCTCGGCTGCGCGGGCATGGCCGATCTCGCGCAACAATTATCGGGGAAGTTCGACGTGCCCGTCGTCGACGGCGTCGCGGCCGCCGTGAAGCAGGCCGAGGCGCTGGCCGGCCTGAAGCTGACGACGTCCCGGCGCGGTTCCTACGCGTCGCCGGGCGTGAAAAAATACGACGGGATATTGGCGCCGTTCGCGCCAAAAGCCTCAAGCTGATTGCGGCGCGCCATAGACCTTGTCGCGCAGCCGGCGCATGCCGGTGAGCCAGCGGTCGCGGCTGGAAGCCTTGCGCTGCATGTATTCGGCGACCTGCGGGTGCGACAGGATAAGAAAGCGTTCCTCCGCCATCGCTTCGATCACCATGCGCGCCACTTCGGGCGATTGCAGCACGCCATCGACCCGCGCGGCGCTCGGGCCTGGAGTCGTCATGCCGGTCTGCACCGATTGTGGACAGAGCACGGACACGCGGATGCCGCGGTCGCCATATTGAATGGCGAGATGCTCGGCGAGCGCCACCGCGGCATTCTTCGTCACGCCATACGGCATCGAGTTCAGCGACGCCAGCAGGCCCGCGGCGGACGCCGTGTTGAGGAGATAGCCGGAGCCGCGCGCGAGCATGCCGGGCACCAGGGCGCGCGCTGCGAACACATGGCTCATGACGTGGACGCGCCAGCTCACGTCCCAATCGGCATCGGACGCGGTCTCTTGTCCCTTGCGCGACAGGCCGGCGTTGGAAAAGAACACGTCGACCGGACCATATTTGTCTTCGACGGCGGCGATCAGCGCCTTGACGTCTTCCTCCAATCCGACATCGGCGGTGATCGGCAATCCATCGATATCGCCGGCGACTTTCGCCAGTCTGTCGCGTGAAGTCTTGAGGTCGGCGACGACGACACCGCGCGCGCCGGCTTCCGCGTAAGCGCGCGCCACCGCTTCGCCGATGCCGCTCGCAGCGCCGGTGACGACGCAGACCTTGCCCTTGACGTGCATTTGATTCCTCGCTTGTTTCTTCTTCTTGAACGGCGCAGAGAGTGAACCGACCTCTGCTGTGCGGTCAATGCCCGGCATGCGCTAGCGTTCATATTTTACCAGCATGGCGCGTACGATTGGCGTCGGCTTTGCCAGCGCGCGATGACGGTCACGAGGGCAATCAGGATCGGGAGAGTGAAGGATGCTCGAAGTACGGGATGAATCGGCCATGACGGCGCCGCCTGTGGACGCTTCGGCGTGGACGAGCGAGGCGGCCTGGTCGCTGTATCAAATGCCGTTCAACGACCTGCTGTTCGAGGCGCAGACCGTTCACCGCCGGCATTTCGATCCCAATCGCGTGCAGCTCAGCAAGCTGCTCAATATCAAGACCGGCGGCTGTCCGGAAGATTGCGGCTATTGCAGCCAGTCCTCGCATCATTCGACGGGACTTGCCGCATCGAAGCTGATGGACGTCGAAAAGGTCGTCGCCGAAGCGCGCAAGGCCCGGGACGGCGGCGCGACGCGCTACTGCATGGGCGCGGCGTGGCGCAACCCGAAGCCGCGGGACATGGACGCCATCGTCGACATGATCGGCGCGGTGAAGGCGCTCGGGCTGGAGACCTGCATGACGCTGGGCATGCTGGACCGCGATCAATCGGATCGCCTCAGCGCGGCGGGGCTCGACTACTACAATCACAATATCGATACGTCGGAACGCTATTATCCGCAGGTGATCTCGACGCGCAGTTTTTCGGATCGGCTGGATACGCTGGAGAACGTCCGGCAATCCGGCATGAAAGTGTGTTGCGGCGGCATTGTCGGCATGGGCGAGGAGGAAGCCGACCGCGTCGACATGCTGGTGACGCTCGCCAATCTCGCCGAGCCGCCGGAAAGCGTTCCGATCAACATGCTGATTCCGATCACCGGCACACCACTCGCCGAAGCCGCGCCGATCGCGCCGATCGAGTTCGTCCGGATCGTCGCACTGGCGCGCATCATGATGCCGAAAGCATATGTCCGCCTCTCGGCCGGCCGCTCGGCCATGACCGACGAGATGCAGGCGCTGTGTTTCTTTGCCGGCGCGAATTCGATCTTCGTCGGCGACACCTTGCTGACGGCCGGCAATCCGGAGAACGAGGCCGACCGCAAGCTGTTCGATCGGCTTGGCCTGCAGGCGATCTGACCCGGGCTTCGCATCACAGATATCGGCTAGCCTTATAACACCCTTGCCGCGCGCCTGCCGGAACCGGGCGGCGTCCGTAGGCGCTTGACTCGCGTTCAAAATTGACTTTCATATATGGAATATAAAAGACATATATGAAATGAGGAAAAGATGGGAGGGCTTCCCGAGGCCGCGGTCGCTCACTACCGCGAGCACGGCTACTACGCTCCGATCAGGGTGATGCCCGCTGCGGAGGCCGAAAAGCTTCGCCTGTGCCTGGAAGCGCATGAGAAGCTGCATGGCGCGCTAAAGGGCTCGATACGCCACAAAAGCCATCTGCTGTTCACCTGGCTGGACGGACTGATCCGGCATCCCGCCATTCTCGATGCGGTCGAAGGCGTGATCGGTCCCGATATTCTTTGCTGGAGCAGCACGTTCTTCATCAAGGAAGCCGCGGGATCCCGGCTTCGTGTCGTGGCACCAGGATTCGACCTATTGGGGGCTGGATCCCGCTGACATCGTCACCGCCTGGGTCGCGCTTTCCGAGAGCACCGCCGAGAACGGCGCCATGCGCGTCATTCCGGATACGCAGAAACTCGAACAGGTCGCACATCGCGATACGTTCGCAGCGAATAATCTCCTGACACGCGGGCAGGAGATCGCAGTGGACGTCGACGGCGATGCCGCCGTGATGCTCTCGCTGCAGCCGGGCGAGATGTCGCTTCATCATGTTCGCCTGATACACGGATCGGATCCGAACCCTTCGGCAAAGCGCCGGATCGGCTTCGCCGTTCGCTACCTTCCGACCCACGTTCGGCAGGTCGTGGGAACACGCGATAGCGCAACGCTCGTTCGCGGCGTCGACCGGTTCGGCAATTTCGAACCGGAATATGCGCCGGAGCACGATCTGTCCGACGCCGCGGTGGCGTTCCACGCCCTTGTGATGGGCGATCAGCAGAAGGTCTTGATGAAGGATACGCAGGTCGGCGCGATGCGCTGAACCGTGTCGCGGCAAATCCAGGCATCACACGAGGAAAGAAAAGAACTGCAATGACCGACGTCAACGATCCGAAGCGCCGCATGTTCGGTGACTACAAGCTCAAGCCGAACAGCGGCGTCAATCCGCCGTACTCGCCGGCCTATCCGGTCGAGTGGGGATGCACGCTGCGAACGGTCGAGATCATGACGCGGGTGGCGCCGGCCAAGATCGCGAAGCTGCTTTCGGATACACCGTTCGAGATCGCCAGCGAGCGCGTCGCCTTCCGCTTCATGCTGTCGCCGGGCCATTCGATGGCGGTGCATGCCGGCCAGATGTTCGACCTGATGATCACCGTGCCCGTTCGATACAAGGGGCTGTTCACCGAGACCCACATCTTCATGTACTGCAGCGACCCGATGGGGATCTGCGCCGGCCGCGAGGTCTTTGGATATACCAAGAAGGATACGCATTACGCCTTCGATGAACGCGCCGATGGATCGATCACCGGCTGGGTCAGGCGCCGCGGCATTCCGCTGGCGGATTTCAGCTTCACGCCGGACCCGGCCGCGCCGATCGTTCGCATCGTCGACGGTGCAGAGCATGCCGGCCGGCGAAATTCACGTGCGTCGGTTGCCGCATCCCGAGCGGCTGGAGACGGCCTATGCCGACATCGCCTACCGCCGCACGCCGCTGAAATATTCCGCGCCGGTGCCGGGACGCTGCACCATGGCGCTGCATCCTTGCGAATACGATCCGATTGCGGACCTCGAGCCGGAGATACTGGGCGCGCACTTCATGGTGTCCGACGTTTACGGCGGCGGCTTCGAGGTCGAGGACAGGCGGCTGATCGAACGGCTCATTCCGTAACGTGAATAACTCGCGCGCAAATGCGTGCGGGTGGCAAACAACCGGCACCGGGACAAAGAGCTCGGGCCTGACAAAGGGAGGCTTCGACCATGGACAGGCTCTTTCCGCCAAACCGCCGCCGGATATTGGCCGGTATCGCAACCATAGCGCTGAGCGCAGCCGGGTTTGCGGGGGCGCGAGCGGATGATGGCGTGCCGCTGCGCGTCGGCGTGCTGACGGATATGTCGAGTCTTTATGCCGACATCACCGGTCCCGGCTCTGTCGCCGCTGCCAAGATGGCAGTCGAGGATTTTCTCGCTGGACCGCACAAGACAAAGCGCCAGATCGAGGTCGTGAGCGGCGATCACATGAACAAGGCCGACCTCGGCGTCAACATCGCCCGCGAGTGGATCGAACGCAATAACGTCGAAGCGATCATCGACGTGCCGAACTCATCCGTCGCGCTCGCCGTTCGCAACCTCGTTCAGCAAAGCAACAAGGTGATTCTGGTCTCGGGTGCGTCCTCTTCGGACCTGACCGGAAAGGCATGTTCGCCCAACCTCGTGCATTGGAGCTACGATACCTACGCGCTGTCCAACGGTACCGCGCGAGCGGTGGTCGCGGGCGGAGGCAAGACCTGGTACACGCTCACCGCTGACTACGCCTTCGGCCACGCGATGGAAGCGGAAGTGAAGAACGTGGTTCAGAAGCTAGGCGGCACGGTGGTCGGCGGAGTCCGTACGCCGATCAACAGCCAGGACTTCTCCTCGTTCCTGCTGCAGGCGCAGGCTTCGAAGGCGCAGATCGTCGGCCTCATCAATGCCGGCGGCGACACCATCAATTCGATCAAGCAGTCGGTCGAGTTCGGTATTCCGCAGGGTGGCCAGCGCGTTGTCGCGACCGTACTGTATCTGAGCGACGTGCATTCGCTCGGGCTGAAGGTGGCGCAGGGACTGCAATTCACCGAATCGTTCTACTGGGACCTCAATGACGACACGCGTGCCTGGGCCAAGCGCTTCGCACCGCGTAACAACAACCGATATCCGACCGCGATGCAGGCGGGCGTCTATGCGGCGACGTTGCATTATCTGAAAGCGGTCGACGCGCTCGGCGCATCCGGTGACGGAAAGGCCGTGGTGCAGGAGATGAAGAAACTGCCGACGGATGATCCGCTGTTCGGGAAGGGATCGGTTCGCTCCGACGGCCGCAAGCTTCACAACATGTATCTGTTCGAAGTGAAGAAGCCTGACGAATCCAAATATCCCTGGGATTACTACAAGCTGATCCAGACCATTCCGCCGAACGAAGCCTGGCGGCCGCTGGAAGAAGGCGGTTGCGATTTCGTCAAGTCATGAACGGCGCAGGCGAGTTGGGGCGGCCGGTGGCACTCGTCACCGGCGGCGGTGGTGACATCGGTCGCGCGATTGCGTTGCGGCTGGCACGGATGAGCAGAGCGGTCGTCGTCGTCGATATCGATGAGCAGGCGGCCGCACAAACGGCGAGCCAGGTGCGAGAGAAAGACTGCGCGGCCACAGCCATTCGGGCCGACGTATCGAGCCCGCAGCAGATGGAAGATCTCGTCAGTACCGTTGAATTCGGGTTTGGACCGATCGGCATATTCGCCAACAATGCCGGTATCGAAGGCGTCGTGGCCCCGCTGCATGAATATCCGGACGACGTTTTCGATCGCTTGCTGCAGGTGAATGTGAAGGGCGTGTTTCTTGGTTTGAAGTACGTGCTGGCGAAGATGATCCCGCGGGGTTGGGGTGCGATCGTCAATACCGCATCGACCTCCGCGATCCGGGGGCGCGCCGGGCTGTCCGGGTATGTTGCTTCCAAACATGCGGTACTGGGCCTGACGCGGACGGCGGCGTTGGAGGTGGCGGGGACGCGTATCAGGGTCAATGCAATCCTGCCGGGTCCAGTCGAGTCGCGCATGATCCGCGAGCTGAACGATCAGGCCAGCCGCAAGGCGCAGGACTTCAAGCGCGCAGGCTCAGCTCGCTATGGCAAGCCGGAGAACATCGCCGATGTCGTGGCGTTTCTGGCATCCGATGGCGCTGCACATGTCAACGGCGCCGCGTGGGTGGTGGACGACGGAGTAACGGCGGGGTGATTCAGCCGCCCGCGCTGGCGCCGATTTTTTCGGAGATGGTCTTTGCCGCCTTGCGAAGCTCGATTGCGATCGCGGCGGCTTCCTGGGCCGGGATCTTGTCCTGCCGCACCAGCGGCACGGTCAGCGCCGCCACCGCGCGCCCCGATGCTTCGACGATGGGGCAGCTATAGGCGAGAATACGCGTATAACCGTCATCGTTTGAAAAATTGCCGCCCTCGGCGGAAATCCTGTCCAGTGCCGCGAGGGCCTTCTTGCCGCTGATGCGATCCTGTTCGGCAATGATTTCGGCAAGTTCCCGACGTCGGCCCTCGAGTTGAAACGCCGCCAACACCTTGGCCGATGCATATTGCTGGGTCAGCGGAAACACGGCGCCGACCTTGACCGACCAGCCCATCAGCCATTCCGGCTCGATCCGCGCTATCACCATGAACTGCTCGCCATGCAGAACGGTGAGATGACAGGATAGCTGGACCCGGCTGGCGAGTTGCTCCATCACGGGAAGCGCTGCTTTCAGCAGTCGTTCGGTCGGGGGATATTGCGAGGCGATCCGGAACAGCCTTAGCGTCAGGGTATATTCGCCCGTTGCCGGATCGCGCGTGACATAGCCCCGCCGCTCCAGTGCGACGAGCATCCGGAATATCTCGCCGACCGAGCGGCCGACACGTTCCGCCAGTTGTTTTTGGCTGAGGCCGCGCGCTTCCGCCGCCAGCGCTTCGAGCAAATCCAGCCCCTTCTCGAGGGCGGGGGCCCCCGGCTGGACTGCGGTCTTCGCCTTTTTCATCTGGCAGGCCTTGCGAGACATCCGATCATGATTGTGGATGTACCCGATCCCTCGGCCGACGAAAAGTTTTCCGAACGGGATAAATCATGCGGGGATCGATCGTGCTAGCCTCGATAAAGTCCCTTGCTGCGCGCCTTCTGGGTGGCGAGCGCCGCCATCATGTCGAGCGTCGGCGTCGACAGTCCGGCGGCGCGTGCGAAGGCGGCGGGGGCGCGGACCAGCACGTCGATCTCCATGGCGCGGCCGAGTTCGTAATCCTGCAGGATCGAAGGCTTGTGGTCCGGCGCGGGCCCGGAGCGCGTGACGCGCTTGGCCTCAGGGAAACAGCTCTGCGCCACGCTGTTGGCCTCGTCGAGCAGCCGCGGGACGATGCCGGCGAGATCGGGATCGTCGCGCACGGCGCGCGCGGTCTGGCCGGTCAACAGGCACAGCACCGACATCGACATGTTGGTCAGGAGCTTTGACCAGATCGTCTCCCGGATCTGCGTAACCTCGGGCGATTCGATCGAAGCTTCGTTCAGCGCCGCACGCAGCCGCGCGACCCGCTCGCTTTGTCGGTCATCGCATTCGCCGATCAGGAGACGGTTACGCTCGGGCGAGAGGTTGGCGACCACGCCGGGGGCGACAACTTCGTTGGATGAAAACACCACTCCGCCGACGATAAGCTGCTTCGGGATCTCGGCACGCAGGCGTCCGCCGGGATCGAGGAAGGCCAGATCCGGCACCTTCGGATGCGTCGGCGAGAGCCCGATATCGTACCACCAGGGAACGCCGTTCTGCGCGAACACCACGGCGGTATCCTCTCCGAGCATTGGCTGCAGCCCATCGGCGAAACTGGGAAGGCCCGTGGCCTTCAGTGTGCAGATCACGGCATCCTGTCGGCCCAGCGTAGCCGGATCGCTCGATGCGTTCACCCTGGCCTTGAACGCGTCGTTCCCAACGCGCAGCGTCAGGCCGTCGGCCTTGACGGCCTCTAGATGCGCGCCCCGCATCACGCAGGAAACGTCATGTCCCGCCAGTGCGAGCCGCACCGCAAAATGGCTGCCGACGGCGCCCGCACCGAAAACGCAAATTCGCATGGAGTGGATGTCCTGAGGGAGGGTAGATTGCCTGCCAGTTTCCACAAGCTTGCACCAATGCGCAACCGGTGATGTCGTTTGCATCGCTGGCATGGCGAAAAATGATAGAACAAACCGCGTCGCCCCTGCATAGTGGCGGATGTAACGACAGAGGGAATACCGATGACCGCCAATCCGGTTTTGTGGGATCTCGATGCGCGAGGCGTCGCCACGGTGACGCTGAACCGTCCCGAGGTGAACAACGCCTATGACGCCGGGCTCATCAACGGCGTGCTCGCGGCGATGGACGACCTCGGCAAGAAGCCGAACCTCCGCGTCGTTGTGCTGAAGGGCAACGGCAAGCATTTCCAGGCCGGCGCCGACCTGAAATGGATCAATGGCGTCCGGCCCAAATCGGTGGAAGAAAACGAGGTGGTGTCGCGCGCCACGTTCGAAGCCGTGCAACGGCTGAACACGCTGCCGATCCCGACGGTGGCGCTGGTGCAGGGCGGCTGCTTCGGCGGCGGTACCGGCGTGATCTCGGCCTGCGACGTCGTGGTCGCCGCCGACAATGCGCTGTTTTCGATCACCGAAGTGCGCTGGGGCCTGACCGCGGCGATCATCATCCCGCAACTCTGCGACGCGATCGGTGTGAGGCAGGTTCGCCGCTACGCGCTGACCGGCGAGCGTTTTGGCGCGGAGGAGGCGCGGCGCATCGGGCTGGCTCACGAGGTGGTGCCGCTGGCCGAGCTGGAGGCGGCGGGTGCGAAGGTGGTGGAGCAGCTGCTCGCCAACGGCCCGCAGGCGATGGCCGAAACCAAGGCGCTCGCGCTGGAGAGTTCGTTCGGCGGCATGGGCGTGGATGACGAGGCCTACGCGCGGCTTGTGAGGATGCACTCGGCGCGGCGGCAGACGAAGGAGGCGTCGGAGGGGCTGGCGTCGTTTGCGGAGAAGCGGGCGGCGAAGTGGGGCAACGCGTAGCTGTTGGGCTCCGCCGCACCCGATGATGTTTTCTACAGGAGTATCGGATTTGCCATCAAAGAATATCGCCATTGCCGGGTTGGGGGAGATCGGAAAAACCGTCGTTCGCAAGCTGGTTCAAGGGTTGCCGGGGCTCGCTCTGACGGCAATCGCGACAAGGGATCAAGCGAAGGCGCAAGCCTGGCTCGATCGCGAAGGCATTTCATGCCCGCTGGTCTCACTCGATGAGATGCCGGCCCATGCCGACCTAGTTGTCGAATGCGCGCCGGCGGCGATCCTCGATCAGATCTGCCGGCCGATGCTGACCGCGGGCAAGCAGGTGATGGTGCTGAGCTCCAGCGCGCTGCTGCCTCGTCCCGAACTGATCGAACTGGCACGGGCGCATGGCGGCCAGATCATCGTGCCGACCGGCGCCTTGATCGGCTTCGATGCGGTTTCGGCCGCCGCCGAAGGCACCATCCGTTCGGTGCAGATGATCACGCGCAAGCCACCCGGCGGTCTCGCGGGCGCGCCCTATCTGGTCGAGAACGGGATCTCCATGGAGGGGGTGACATCCGCTCTTCGCGTGTTCAAGGGCTCGGCGCGCGACGCGGCGGCGGCCTTTCCGGCCAACGTCAATGTGGTGGCGGCGTTGTCGCTCGCGGGCATTGGCCCCGATCGCACCACGATCGAGATCTGGGCCGATCCTGAGGTGACGCGGAACTGCCATCAGATCAAGGTCGATTCCGACTCGGCCTCGTTCACGATGGCAATCGAAAACATCCCGTCGGAAAACCCGAAGACCGGCCGCATCACCGCGCTCTCGGTCATCGCGGCGCTGCGCAAGCTGACCTCGCCGCTGCAGGTCGGAACCTGAGCGCGTCATTGCAATAGGATGTCGACTTTGCCTGCCAAAACCGTTACCGAACCCGCGCGCCAGATTCCGCTCTATGGCGAATATGAAGTTGCCGTGCTGGGCGGCGGTCCTGCGGGCATCGCCGCCGCCGTTGCCGCGGCGCGGGCAGGGCGCCGCACGCTGCTGATCGAGCGCTACGGCTTTCTTGGCGGCATGGGCACCGCCGCGGGTGTGACGAATTTTTGCGGGCTGCATGCCAATGTCCATGGCGAAATGCATCGGGTGGTGCAGGGCGTCGCCTCCGACCTGCTGGCGCGGATCGACCGGCTCGATGGACTGAACGCGCCGCACCTGATCCTCGGCAAGATTTTTGCGCAGGCGTACGACACGGCTGCCTACAAGATCGCGGCGGACGATCTGCTCGCCGCCCACAAGGTCGACATTCTCTTTCATGCGCTCGGCGCCGGTGTCGTGATGGAGGACGAGCGGCGCATCAACGTGCTGATGGTCGAGACCAAGGCCGGCCGGCAGGCGGTGCGCGCCGGCATCTTCATCGACTGCTCGGGCGACGGCGACCTTGCAGCCTGGGCGGGGGCGCCGTTCGAGGTCGGCGACAATGCCGGCGGCATGATGTATCCCTCGATGATGTTTCGCCTCAACGGCATCGATCCCGATAGAGCGGGAGACGCCTGGCGCACCATTCCGGAATTGATGGCAAAGGCCGAGGCTGCGGGCACGCATCGGTTTCCGCGCAAGACCGCGATCGTGCGGCCGCAGCGGTCGGCGATCGAATGGCGGGTCAATTTCACCCAGCTCGCGCGCCAGGACGGCACGGCGATCAGCGGGATCGAGCCGGACGATCTCACGCGTGGCGAGATCGACGGGCGGCGCCAAGCCGTACAGGCGTTCGAATTCCTGCGTACCGTGCCCGGTTTCGAAAAATCCTACATCGTCGACCTGCCGCCGCAGCTCGGCATCCGCGAGACGCGGCGCGTGATCGGTGGCTACATGCTGTCGGGCGACGACGTGCTCGGCTGCGCCTCGTTCGAGGATTCCATCGGCGTCAACGGCTGGCCGATGGAGCAGCATGTCGCGGGAGACGTGACCTTCACGTTCCCGCCGATCCCGGAATCGCGCGGCTTCAACGAATTGCCGTATCGCATGCTGGTGCCCGAGGGCATAGACAATCTGCTGATGGCCGGGCGCTGCGCCTCGATGACCCACGAGGGCCAGTCGGCGGCGCGGGTCTCCGGCGCCTGCTTTGCGATGGGGGAGGCGGCCGGCTCCGCGGCGGCGCTGGCGCTGTCGGGCAATACGATTCCGCGCGACATCGCGGTCGAAAAGTTGCAACAAGACCTGAAACAACAGGGTGCGTTCATCGGGCGGGATCAGACGGTGCCTGAGGGATTGTAGATATGCGCTCCGGAAAGATGAAACGCGTTACGTCGTCCCGGCCTTGAGCCGGGACCCATAAGCCGCGGCTTTTCGGTGTGGAGGAAGGCGTCAGATACCTTCTGTAAGCAATAACCGCCGCGGGGTATGGATCCCGGCGTTCGCCGGGACGACCTGTGTGGAGGGGCTGTGACAAAACAAGAAGAGACGGAGGGAACGGGATGTTAAAGTTTGCACGGCTTGCGCTGGCGGGCCTGCTGGCGATATCAGCGGGCGGGATGGCGCGGGCCGATGACGCGCAAAAGGCAAAGATCGGCGTGCTCCGGCTGTCGTCATCCGCGCCGGTGTTCATCGCGCAGGACAAGGGCTATTTCCGCGAGGCCGGTCTCGACATCGAACTGAAGTTCTTCGACGCGGCGCAGCCGATCGCGGTGGCGACGACGTCGGGTGATGTCGATTTCGGCATCACCGCGTTCACCGCCGGGCTCTACAATCTCGCCGGCAAGGGCACGCTCAAGGTGATCGGCGGCATGAGCCGCGAAAAGGCCGGCTATCCGCTGATCGGCTACTTCGCCAGCAACAACGCCTATGCGGCGGGGCTGAAGACGCCGAAGGATCTTGCGGGCAAGCGCATCGCGGTCACGCAAGTCGGCTCCAGCTTTCATTATTCGCTCGGCCTGCTCGCCGACAAATACGGCTTCAAGCTCGCGGACATAAAGGTGCTGCCGCTGCAGTCGCTGTCGAATGCGGCAGCCGCGCTGAAGGGCGAAACCGTCGATGCCGCGTTGCTGCCGATCTCGACCGCGCGCGCGCTGGTCGATTCCGGCGGCGCCAAATTTCTCGGCTGGGTCGGCGACGAAACGCCGTGGCAGCTAGGCGCGGTGTTCGCCTCACCGAAAACGCTGACCAACAAGGCGATGGTAACGAAACTCCTGGCCGCGCTGGCGCGCGCCGACCGCGAATATCACGACGTCATTCTCGCTTCCGTGAAGGACGGCAAGGCCGAAATCAACGACAAAACAAAACCGCTGCTCGAGATCATTGCAAAGTACACCAATCTGCCGGTGGAGCAGGTGGTCGGTAACTGTGCCTATATCGATCCCGATGGAAAGCTCGACGTGAAGAATGTCGGCAACCAGATCGAATGGCTGCAGGAGCAGGGCTTTGTCGACAAGGGATTTTCGGCAGACGCGATCATCGCGAAGGAATATGTGAAGGCGGATTGATGCCGCACTCTCCGTCATGGCCGAGCTTGTCCCGGCCATCCACGCCTTTGCTGCTGGACCGTGAAGACGTGGATGCCCGGGACAAGCCCGGGCATGACGAGCCCTAACAAGTTTGAAGCGGACATGAACCACGCATGGACCTGATCGCCGACCAAATCAGCCACCGCTTCGGCGTCCTCGATGTGCTCGACCGGGTGTCGTTCACCGTCGCCTCGGGCGAGGTGGTCGCGATCGTTGGCCCCTCCGGTTGCGGCAAGAGCACGCTGCTGTCGATCCTCGGCGGGCTGCTGCAGCCAAGTGCGGGTGCCGCCGAGCTGCGCGGCGCGCCGCCGGCCGAAAGCCTCAATCCGCTGACTTTCGTGTTCCAGGATTTTGCACTGCTGCCGTGGTGCACGGTGGAAGCCAACGTCGAATTTCCGCTTGAGCATACCGCGCTCGAGCCCGCCGCGCGCCGCGCTGTCGTCGACGACGCGTTACGACGGACCGGGCTGTTGGATTTCCGCGCCGCCTATCCAAAACAATTGTCCGGCGGCATGCGGCAGCGCGTCGGCATTGCCCGCGCGCTCGCGGTGCGGCCGGCAATCCTCCTGATGGATGAGCCGCTGTCGGCGCTGGATTCGCAGACGCGCGAACTGCTGATGGAGGACTTTATCCGCTTGCTGGCCGACGGCACGATGGGCGCCGTCTATGTCACGCATAATCTGGAGGAAGCGGTGCGGCTGGCCGACCGCATCGTGGTACTGTCGCGCCGTCCCGGTCGCGTTCGAGAGATCGTCGACATCCCGATGACGCGCGCCGAGCGCGGCGCGATCGATGCGCGCGGCAGGCTGCTGGCGCTGCAGAACGAGCTGTGGTCGCTGATCCGCGAGGAGGCGATCGATGCCGAGCGCGAGGTGCAGCATGCTTGAGCGCGCACCACAGGACGATCCCGCAGCCGAGGTCCGTCCGGTCGCGTTTCGCGGCGCGGGTTTCATGCCCGCAGGCGGGCGCGCGTCGGGCTGGATCGCGCTCGCGCTTGTCATCGGGGTGTGGCAACTCGCCGGCAGCGCCGGCTGGGTCAATTCACTGTTCCTGCCGGCGCCATCGGCCATTGCAGTGGCGATCTACAAGCTCGCGATGTCAGGCGCGCTCTGGCAGCACGTATCGGCTTCGATCGTTCGCATCGGCTCGGGCTGGGTGCTCGGCACCGTGGCCGGCGTCATCACGGGCTTCGCGATCGGACTGTCGACACTGGCTCGCGGCGTCGGTATCACCTTCATCTCGGCGCTGTTTCCGATTCCGAAAATCGCGCTGTTGCCGCTGTTGATCCTCTGGCTTGGGATCGGCGAGGAACCGAAGATCGCGACCATTGCACTTGGCGTATTCTTCTCGACCGCGATTTCAGTCTATAGCGGCGTCGACGCTGTGCCGCGCAATCTGATCCGGATGGCGCAGAGTTTCAATGTACCGTTCTACGCCATCGTGCGTCGCGTGATCTGGCCGGGCGCGCTGCCCTCGATCCTCGCGGGTTTTCGCATCACGGCCTCCGTGGCGTTGCTGCTGGTGGTAAGCGCCGAGATGATCGGCGCCCAGTATGGCATCGGCGCCTTCGTGCTGCAGGCCGGCAATCTGATGCAGACCGATCAATTGCTCGCCGGCGTCGTGATCCTGTCGTTGTTCGGGCTGGCGGTGGGGAAGGCGATCAACGTGCTGGAAGCGCGGCTGCTGCACTGGCGGTGACGGTGGATACAAATCCGCTGTCGTCCCTGCGAACGCATGCGTTCGCAGGGACGACGATAGACGATTTATAATAAACGTCTCACGCGTTGCCGCGATCCTCGCGGAACAGATCGAGCTTCTGTTGCACCGGACGGTCGGAGAACGAGAACAGCACCGCGTCAGCCTCGGCCTCGTGCGTCACCCAGCGCCAGCTCGGCACCACGAACAGGTCGCGCGGACCCCATTCGAAAACGTCCTCGCCGACCCTCGTGCGGCCCTTGCCCTCGATCGCGGCAAACACCGTGGCGTCGGTCGAACGATAGCGCGCGGTATTGAAGCCCTTCGGCAATAGCTGGATGAAGGTGCCGATGGTCGGCATCGCGAAATCACCGGTTTCGGGATTGGAGAATTTCAGCTTCAGCCCGTGGCAGGCGTCCCACTCGTCGCGCGTCCTGGCCCGCTCAAGCGCCTCGCGCGTATAGCTGTAGGGATAGTTGAAGATCGGCGAGGTTTTGGATTGGCGCTTCCCGTCGACCGGCAGCAGGTTGTGGCCGTAGCGCGCGAAGCTGTCGCCGGCGGGCTTTGATATCTTCTGCTGGTCCTCGTTCGATCCTTCCGCAAACGAAGCATCGAAGAATTGCACC
Organism: uncultured Alphaproteobacteria bacterium; assembly: GCA_963742935.1. Lineage (GTDB taxonomy): Bacteria > Pseudomonadota > Alphaproteobacteria > Rhizobiales > Xanthobacteraceae > Bradyrhizobium. The sequence continues at coordinate 48,798 of CAVUOI010000023.1, forward strand.
ATCGGGATGTCGAGCCCGTCGAGCCAGAACATCGGTTCGTTCGTTTCGTTGGAATGGTCGTGCCAGGTCATCGACGGCGTGATGACGAAATCGCCGGGCTCCATCAGCGTGCGTTCGCCGTCGACCGCGGTGGCGGCGCCCTTGCCTTCGAGCACGAAGCGCAGCGCCGACTGGCTGTGGCGGTGCGCCGGCGCGACATCGCCGGGCACCACCATCTGCACGCCGGCGAACAGCGACGTCGTGATCTTCGACTGGCCGCGCAGGCCCGGGTTTTCCAGCACCAGCACCCGCCGTTCGGCTTCCTTGGCGGTGATCAGCTTGCCGGCTTCGGTCATGTAGTCGCGAATGGAATCGAATTTCCAGAGGTGCGGCCGGCAGGCGCTTCGCGGCTCGGGCGTGATCAAATCGTTCATCACGTTCCACAGCGCGGAGAGATTTTCGCCGTCGATCTTCTTGTAGAACGCTTCGCGTTCCGGCGTCTTCTGCACGGCTTCCATGGCGAGCCTCCCGTTATTCTTATGATGCGAATTGACAGTATACTTACAATATGCATATCGTCAATGACAGGCTCGCCGGTATAAAACAACAAAATCCGAGGGAGGTTCCGATGAAACTTCACGGTTATTTCCGCAGCGCCGCGGCATACCGGGTCCGGATCGCGCTGAACCTCAAGGGGATGCCGGCCGATCACCTGCCGCATCACCTTCGCAAGGGCGAACAATGCGCGCCCGCTTTTCTCGCGATCAATCCGCAAGGGCTGGTGCCGGCGCTGGAGGGTGACGACGGCGCGGTGCTGACGCAATCGCTGGCCATCATCGAATGGCTGGACGAGACCTATCCCGATCCGCCGCTGCTGCCCAAGGATTCGCTGCGCCGCGCCAAAGTGCGCGCGTTCGCCATGGCGCTCGCCTGCGATACGCATCCGGTGCAGAATCTCAAGGTGCTGAATCGGCTGCGCCAACTCGGCCTGGCCGAGGAGAAAGTAACGGAATGGGCGGCCTGGACCAACCGCGAGGGCCTGTCCGCCTGCGAGGCGCTGGTCGCGCACGAGGCCGGCCCGTTCTGCTTCGGTGACAAGCCGTCGCTTGCCGACCTCTGCCTGATCCCCCAGCTTGGCAATGCGCGGCGCTTCGGCGTCGACGTGTCCGCTTTTCCGCGTTTGCTGCAGGCCGAGACGGCAGCGAAAGCGATGACGGCGTTCGCCGACGCCGCGCCGGAGAGGCAGTCCGATGCCGAGTAAACCATCACCCGTCACGATGGACGCGGTCTACAGCGCGCCCGGCTATCTGTTCCGCCGGATGCAGCAGATCGCCGTGTCGATCTTCGTCGAGGAGTGCAGGACGCTCGACCTGACGCCGGTGCAATATGCGGCGCTGGTGGCGATCCACACCCATCCCGGCATCGATGCCACGCGGCTATCGGCGGTGATCGCCTTCGACCGCTCGACGCTCGGCAACGTGATCGAGCGGCTGCAGAGCAAGGCGCTGGTCGAGCGCAAGCCCTCGCGCGACGACAAGCGCGTCAAATTGCTCTATCTCAGCAAGGCGGGCGAAGCCACGCTGCGCGAGATCATGCCCTCGGTGGAGCGCGCGCAGATGCGGATGCTGCAGCCGCTCAAGCCGGCCAGCCGCAAAACCCTGCTGGCGCTGATGACGCAGCTCGTCGATCTCAACAACGAAGCCTCGCGCGTGCCGCTGCGCGCCGAGGATGCGCTGGAGCATTTAGGAAAGGCGGGGTGAGGGGGCATTGCGAGGGACGTTCGATGCCAAAATCTCCGCCGTCGTCCCGGGCTTGACCCGGGACCCATACGCCGCGGCCGTCGTTGCTGGAAAAGCAAGACAACGACCAGCGAGGAAATCAATTTCCGCCGGTGGCTATGGGTCCCGGCTCAAGGCCGGGACGACACCGAGTTTGTTGTTACGGCTACATCTTTATCAGCGCTTGCCGGTCGATTTTCCCCGTACCGGTCTTCGGCAATTCCGCAATGAACCGTATCTCGCGCGGATATTTGTACGGCAGCAGCTTTGCCTTGACGTAATCCTGCAGCTTCCGCGTGGCGTCGCTCTCGTCGAAGGCGCCGTTGTTCATCACCACCACCGCCTTCAGCGTCATGCGCCGGTCCGGCAGTTCGGCGGCGAACACGGCGCATTCCCTGACATCGGGGTGTTCGGCCAGGCACAGTTCGACTTCCAGCGGGTAGACCCATTGGCCGGATATCTTGATCAAATCGTCGGCGCGACCGCGGAAGAAATGAAAGCCGTCGGCATCGCGCAGGAAGCGGTCGCCGGTGTAGATCCAGCCGCCGTCGCGAATGGTCTCTGCCGACTTGTCCGGCCGGTTCCAGTACAGCGGCGTATTGGAATCGCCGCGCACCCATAAAATGCCTTCCTCATTATCGCCGACGTCGCGGCCGTCCTTGTCCCTGAGCAGGATTTCGTAGCCGGGAACGCGCAGGCCCGCCGCGCCGAGCTTTTTCCTGTCTGGGCGGTTGGAGAGATAGATATGCAGCACCTCGGTCGAGCCGAGGCCCTCGACGATCTCCAGCCCCGTCAGCGCCTTCCAGCCGTTGAACACTTCCGCCGACAGCACCTCGGCGGCCGACAGCGCCATCCGCAGCGAAGAAAAATCGGTGGCGGTCGCGCCATCGGCCTTGGTCAACGAGGTGTAGAGCGTCGGCAATCCGTAGAACACCGACGGCCGGTATTTTTCGATGGCCTCGAAGATCGCAGCAGGTTTCGGCTGGCCCGGCAGCAGCAGCGTTGCCGCGCCGACCGCGAACGGGAAGGTGATGGCGTTGCCAAAGCCGTAGGCGAAGAAGATCTTCGGCACTGAGAAGCAGACGTCATCCGGTCCGAGCCTGAGCACGTTGCGCGCAAACGCCTGCTCGCTATAGGCCATGTCGTGCTGCAGATGCACGATGCCCTTGGGGCGTCCGGTGGAGCCGGATGAATACATCCAGAACGCCATGTCGTCGCGCTGGGTGTCGGCTTCCGACAGATCGGTCGGGAATTCCTGCAGCCATTGCTGCGCCACGAGGGCTTTCGGCACGGCGTGTTCGCCCACCGCGCCATTGACTACGATCAGGGTCTGCAGCGGCGTGTCCTTGCAGGCTTCCGCATTGAACCGCGGCGTGAACTCAGCCTCCGCGACCGCTACCGCCGCGCCGGCGTCCGAGAGATAGAACTGCAGCAGATCTGGCGGCGTCAGCGTGTTGATCAGCAGCGGCACGAAGCCTGACCGCACCGCGCCGAAGAACGCCGCCGGATAGGCCGGCGTGTCGTCGAGAAACATCAGGATGCGGTCGCCGCGCTTCAGGCCGAGCGACTGGAAACCATGTCCCCATTGCGCGGCCTCGGCGCAGAGTTTTGCGTAGGTGCGGGTGCCGCCGGGGCCGGTCAGCGCCAGCTTTTCGCCGCGGCCGGCGGCGAGATTGTCGAACAGGATGCGGCTGGCATTATAGCTTTCGGGAATCGTGAAGCCGATTTCGCGCGCGCCGGGATTGTCGCGGGGTACCAGATCGGAAATTTGTGACGTCATGATCGGCCCCCGATCTGCTTTTCCGTCTCGTAGCGCGCCATGAATTCCGGCGACATCGCGCGCAGCCGCGCATCGGCGATCCGCCCGGAGCGGGTGATGTAGCTGTAGGCGAAATCCATCAAATCGAGCTTCATGTGTTCGCCGAACTGTTCGTACCAGCCGGCGCTGGTGCGCGCCGCCGTCACCAGCTTCTGCACGATCGGCTTGCGCTCGGCCTGGTAGCGCGCGAGGCCAGCCTGTATCTCCGTCTCCGCTTCCAGCGCCTTGGTCAGCGCGATCGCGTCTTCGATGGCGAGCCTTGTGCCCGAGCCGATCGAGAAATGCGCGGTATGCAGGGCGTCGCCGATCAGCACCATGTTGCCGTGCGACCAGTTCTCGTTCCAGATCCAGGGGAAATTGCGCCATACCGACTTGTTCGAGACCAGCGAATGGCCGTCGAGCGTATCAGCGAATATCTCCTCACAGATTGCCTGCGACTGCTCGATGGTCTTGTGCTCGAAGCCGTAGGCCTGCCAGGTCGCCGCGTCGCACTCGACCAGGAACGTGCTCATCGAGGGCGAGTAGCGATAATGATGGGCGTTGAACGCGCCGAGGTCAGTCCTCACGAATGTCTGCGACAGCGTGGCAAAACGCTTGCTGGTGCCGTACCAGGCGAATTTGTTGGTCGCGTGCGACACCGAGGCGCCGAACTCCTTTTCAAAGTCGCGGCGCACGAGCGAGTTCAGCCCGTCGGCCGCGACGATCAGGTCGTATTCGCCAAGCTCGGCCACCGATTCGATCGTTGTGCCGTATCGCGGCGTAACCCCGGCCGCTCGCACGCGCTGCTGCAAAATGGTCAGCAGCTCGAGCCGACCGATCGAAGAGAAGCCGATGCCGTCGATCTCGACGCTCTGTCCGCGCAGATTGAGCGTGATGTTCTTCCAGCTCTCCATCCGCGGCGTGATGGCGTCCACCGTCTCCGGATCGTCGGCGCGCAGGAATTCCAGCGCCTGCTCGGAGAACACGACGCCGAACCCCCAGGTCGCGCCCTCGGGGTTCTGCTCGAACAGATCGATCTGCGCGTCGGGATGACGCCGCTTCCAGAGATAGGCGAAGTAGAGCCCTCCGGGGCCTCCGCCGATGACGGCGATACGCAACGTCTTCCTCCAATCGACAGTATACTGTTTAATTTGGATCGGAGACTAATCCGGGCCGGAAGTTTGCGCTACAGAAAAATCGGCGGGAACACGGCCGCCCAACGCCTGGGATCAGCCTTGAGACACTGGGGTTGTCGTTGTGATCGCGAGCCTGCGGCGATGGATCGCATCCTCTAGACGATTTGCCAGCGAGATCAACGTGGTGATGTCCTGCGAGTTCTCGTTCTTGATGGCGCTGGCCATCTCGGCATCCAGAGCGGCGTCAACCTCGCGCTCGATTTCCGTCAATTCGGCGTCGCTCTTCACTTCCCTTATTCGCCGCGGCAGGGCGAACAAGGTTTTCATCGCGGTTTCCTCCCGATCCGCGCGCTCGATGCCGAGAAACCTCCATGCCGCCGCAAAGATCGAAGCCAGCGCGCCCAGCACCATCGGCGTGAGATAGATCCAGTTGCTGTATCTATCCATGAAGCTTTGCTGGGTGCCGTTGTAGAAGGCGGCGGCGCCCGGATGGACGGCAATGTAGGCGTCGGGATCGGTATCGGGGGCCGCAATACCCGCGAGCAAAGGCTGGTCGCGCACGAGGTCGTTGCGGGCGCTGATCAGCGCCTGCGTCAGGGCTGTGATCACGTCTGCGTCGAGCTTCTTGTTGGCGACCAGATAAGAGCCGACGCGAAGCGTGGTCACGTCGGCATCCGGGACCGGCGGATTGCCCTTCAGCGTTCCGAGCGGGATGTCAAAACTCTCATAGGCGCCTTCCACATCGGCAATGGCTCCGGCGGACTCGATCGGAATCAGGGTTGGAAAGGCATTGCGGCTGTCGCGGAAGAAGCGCCGCACCAGCGACAGATATTTTTCATTGAGGGGAATGACCACCAGGAACGCGCTGGCTTCCTTTGCCTGAATGGCGCGAGGCACGTCCGCGGGTGCGAAACTCTTGAAGTTCACCTTGTCGGCAAGGTCATATTCTTTCTTCAGGGCATCGACGATCTTCTGGTTGATCTCGCCGCCAACCACGCCGACCGTATGGCCCTTCAATTTCTCGATGCTGGTCAGTCCCGCTCCCGGCAGGGCCAGAATCATCAGGACGGACTTGTTGACCAGCACGACGCTGCGCGCCTGGGAGAGATCGCCGACGTCGGCGCGAACGATTGCGAGGTCCGTCCTGCCGGCGGCAAACAGCTTTGCGGAATCCAGCACGTTGTCCGTCGGCACGATGTCGATGCGCACGGCGGATTTTGCCGCATCGAGCCGGCCGGCCATGATCGTGGCGACCTTGGTGGCCTCGCCGTCGAATGATCCGACCGCAAGGCTCAGCGTCACCGGCTTTGAGTAATACCGGTATGCGATGAGGCTCGCGCCGAGCGCGACACCAACGAGGCCCATCAAAAGGACAGCCCGGGCCCAGAACGGTAACGGAGCGGAGAAACTCTTCATGCGCCCCGGATCATTGCACGCACCGACCGCGGCGCCAAGAGAGCGCGCAGCGATCGGAACTCACGTGGATCCGGACCGGGATCAGGTCAGGTGCAACGGCGAACCTTCACGCCGTTGACGATGGTGGTCTTGCAAACCTTGACCGGCTTGCGAACGACGACCGCGCCGCGAGGCCCGGCGCAGCCGGCACGAACGACGCCGTCGGCGCAGACCACGGCGCTGGCCGTGCGCGATTCGAGGGTCATGGCAGCGCCGAAGGCGAACAGGGCGGATGCAATGATCAGAAAGGAACGCATGTTGGACTCCCGGACTTTGGTTGGTTGATGTTCAGGTCTTGAAAAATCTTGTTCAAAAGTTTTGCGATTACTTCTTCTCGGCCGCCGTCAGCACCTTCTTGCAGGCCGGGGTGATCTTGTCGCTCTCCTTGGCAAGACAGGCAATGATCCTTCCGCCGCCCGGCGTGACGCCTTTGCAGTATTTCTCGTAGTCGCCCATGCAGGCGTTGCGCTGTTCGGCGGTCAATTCCTGCGCTGATGCGGCCTGCGCGACGCAGAGCACGGCGGTGGCGATCAGGATGGTGCGTAGCATCGATGTTCTCCCTATCGTTCAGGCGGCCAGTCGTTGAGGTGAGTATCCGCAGATCGGGATGGCCGGCCTTCTTGCTTCTTGATCGCGGACCCGCTGTAGTGAAGCCCTCATTCATCGTTGCAGGGAAACTCGAGGAAAATCCAATGGCGCAGGTCAGGGCCAGGTGGCTGGCGTTCTATTCCGAACATGTCGAGCCGGTCTCCAAGGAAATATTTTCTTACGTCGAGAAGATGATTATCGGGACGTTGATCATATCGGCCGGCGCCCATGTATCGAGCAACGAGCCGGCGATCGTGCTGTTCGGCTATCTGCGTCACGGCCTCATCGGTCGCGGCGTCATGTTGTTCGGCGTCATTCTCCTGCTGCTGAATTTCATCGACGGCCTCTACAAACTGGCCAGGCTCAATTGGCATATTGCGTACCAAATCGTGATGACGATCCTTTATATCGCCCTCTCGGTTCGCCTCGTTCAACTGATCCTCGCCTTTCGCGGAGGCGAGTAACCGGAAGGGCCGATCAATCGCGGACAGCCGTCGTAGCGCGACCTACCGCGCCGCGAACTGGGACAGCACGTCCTTGCAGGCCGGCGAAAGCTGTCCGGCGTTGGTCGCCAGGCACTGCACGATCCGGCCGCCCCCCGGCGCCACGCCGCCGCAGATCGTGCGGACGTCGGCGCCGCAGGCCGAGCGCAGCACTAACAGTTCTTCACGCGGGCGCATCGGCCGCAGCACGATCACGGCGGGCGCTGACGGAGCCGCGGCGGCAGTCGCCGCTGCCGCCGCAGGCGCGCCGCCGCGGTGCATGCTGTGCCACCGCCGCTGGCGGCGGAAACGGCCTTCTCGCAACCGGCGGAGAGCTTTGCTTTGTTCTTTTCCAGGCATTGCAGGGCCGGCGCGCCGCCGGTCGGCACGCCCGCGCAGACCTTTGGATAATCGGAGCGGCAGGCGCTGCGAACGGCGGAAATCTGCGCGCTGCTGGGCTGTCCCGCAGGGGTCGCGGCTGCAGCTTTGGGTTCGGCAGCTTTGGGCGCGGCAGTCGTTGCGGCCGCAGGTGCTGCGGCTTTCGGCGCGGCCGTGTCTGCCGGCTTGGCAGTCGCCGCCGCCGGCGCCTCCACCGCGCGCACCGCGCTCTGGCAGCTTGACGAAAGACTCGACATGTTCTTCTGCAGGCATTGCAGCGATGCTTCGCCGCCCGGCGGCACGCTGGCGCAATGCGCGATGTAGTCGGAGCGGCATTGCGACTTGATGGCGTCGCGTTGCGCCTGGCTCGGCGCTTGCGCAAACGCGGGTGCGTTGCGAATATCGCGGCGACCGAAAGCCACGGCGCGAGCTTCGCCGCACGTATCAACGTGTTGATCATTTTAATAAATCCTTTTGTCGTCGCTGGAAGCCGCCGCTTCGGCCGAAGTAAAAATCTCGAACGTAGCAGTAAAAAATTCCAGCGGGCCGCATCATTTTCGGTTTCGGGTTCCACTGCAAGCGGATTGTTGCTATTTTCATGGGATGGCGCGGCACGACGATTTGTGAATAGAAAATTTTTGAACAAACTCAAGTTGAGGCAGGAATGATGAAGCGCATGCGTTCGCCAGCACACTCTGGTCTGCACCGTACAATCGGGCAGGGAGGCGCCCCGGTCC
>CAVUOI010000024.1:0-65016 GCA_963742935.1 uncultured Alphaproteobacteria bacterium
ATACCACCGTATGCGATCTGGTCGTAGCGCAAACAAGAGCAACATAGTTGCTGTTTTCATGTTGCAGCAGCGCAGACAAGTCTCGAACATTGTTGTTGCTCTGCGACACGAACGACGGCGGCCGACCGGCGACGAGTTTGCCCAGGGCTCGCATAGTTGCGGGGTGAAGGATCGAACGCATCGCTGGCCAACTGTGGCCTTCCTATTGGCGGTCCGCGCTGCCTTGCTCGCCATACTTTTCAACCCACTCCTCAATGCTAAGGCACTTGCCTGGCACGAGCACAATGGGTTGCCGCAGCAGCCGGCACGCTGCCAATTGCAGCCGCTCCTCTGTTGTTGGGGGATCGCTTATATGGACAACGTAAGGAAGGCCACTTGGGCTATAGATCGTCTTGTTACGCACATCGGCGACGAATTCAGCCTTCGATTTTCCGGTCACCATCTTTTCGTCCATCGATCCAGATTGGTCGATTACGAACAAGATACACGTCGGATTTGCACCATACAACCTTACGGCAGCATGGCGGTTCTGACCAGCACGTACAACTTAGACGTTTGGCCGCCGAAAGCAGAACCGTGGTGCCGGCGGCCGACTGGAGGCCCGACCGATTTTCTTTAGGCTCGCCCGTTTACATGCGTCTCGGTGGTTGCCAGAAGTCCCCGACAGCTGGTGTTCGCCCCTTTTTGATAGTGCTCGCATCTCCAGTGACCGGGCGGCCGCGAATAGCTCGCGAGAAAGACGTCCGCACGTGCTATGCAGGCGTTCCCAATTTGAGGCGGAGATTGTTGGCGAGCGGCACAGCAAGGCCGTCCTGTATTGCGAACCGGCACCGGAGGCTCTCGACCATCCGAGGGGAATCGGCCGAACTACTTTCCGCTGAACTCATAAGTAACTCAAAACAATTGAATTTTTGAGACCCGTACCGAAAAGGTAGAGTCCAGAGGTTCGGAGAAAACCGGCCCTTTCGGAGAATAATGGGGCAGTTCTGCCGGCCGGGAGTCCACAGCTCACGTTAGAACTGGCTTCGCTACTTGGTCAAATCGCCAACGAGTCGCACGGAGAACACATGGCCTTGAGCTAGCTGGCGAGAGAGTGGGATTCGAACTCAGCGTACGCTCGTTCGGCGTCGTGACTAGCGTCGATTCCGAATAAGCAAGAAGCCGCTCTTCGAGCTGCCTTGTCGCCCGGCCCTGCCGATCACATTGTCGGAGTAGATGGCCCGTCGCCTGCCGAAAAAAAACGTTTGAAAAACCGTTTTAGTTTCGCGTTTCAAACGGTGAAACCGGCTAAGCGCTTGAAAGGCTTGGTGGGCGCACCAGGGCTCGAACCTGGGACCCGATGATTAAGAGTTAGCAAGTCCAAGGCGACAATCTGGTGCACGATCCCTAATCCGCTAAACGTTTCTTCACCGCACCAGTTTCGCACCAGAAACACCCTGAAGAGACCAAAACAAACACGATCGAAATCAAACAAAACCAAGAAACTCAACGAACCTGATCGATATCCTGCCGCTCATAACGGTCTGGTTGCAGATCCGAACTCTTCTCGGAAGATTGTTCGCTCCTGAATCCTCGCGCTCTTTTGTTGGTACTGCCGACTTGAACCATCGAAAGGACGCCAACCGATTCGCACGCCACGGTTTCTGATTCTACGACAAAAAGGATTTTGAACTTCCGGCCGAATGCGCGCGGCTGCACGCTTCGCATATGACTGGAAATGAAATCAATATCGGTCGTGCGGTTTGCCATCAGCACTCCCGAGAGTTTGATCGACCGATCATGCTATGCCGCTTCAGTCAGCGAGGCGTTTGATCGTGCCTCGCAGAACACAAAAATTGCCCTTGCAGTCGATTCCGGATGAGGCGATTCTACGCCTTGCACGGGCATTGGCACGCCAAGCGGCAAGGGAAGATCATGAACGAGATCAGGTCAGCACCGGAACCTTCGATCAAGAAAGCGGTGATCTACGCCCGGTTCTCGACTGACCTGCAAAACGAGCGATCGATCGAGGACCAAATCACGCTCTGTCGGGGTTACGCCTCGCGCGAGGGCATAAACATCATCGAAGTGTTTGAGGATAGAGCCCGTTCTGGCGGCTCTATCATGGGACGGAGTGGCTTGCTCCGTCTATTGGATCAAGCAAGAGACCGATCTTTCGATGTCGTGGTCGTCGAGGCTCTCGATCGCCTCTCGCGCGATATGGAAGACCTCGCCGGTATCCATAAGCGGCTTTCTTTCCTCGGTATTGAAATACGCGCCGTCCACGAAGGCGTCGTGAACACAGTCTTGGTTGGACTTCGCGGATTAGTGGGTCAGCTATATCGCGAGGACAATGCCCACAAGGTGCGCAGAGGTCTGGCTGGTCGCATCGGCCAAGGCCTCAATGCAGGTGGGAAGGCCTATGGCTATGCTCCTGCCGTCGGCGAAAAGGGCAAGCGGATCATTGTCGAAGCTGAAGCTAAAATCGTCCGGCGGATTTTCGAGGAATACGTTGCTGGAAGGACACCTCGTGAAATCGCATACGATCTGAACAACGAAAGCATATCGCCGCCGCGCGGGCGCTCATGGAACGCCTCGACAATTAACGGCAACATGCAGCGTGGCACGGGCATAATCCAGAACGAACTCTACGCGGGGCGGCTCGTCTGGAATAAAGTGCGGATGATCAAAGATCCCGACACAGGGAAGCGACTATCGCGTCCGAACGCCAAGAACGACTGGCAGACTGCGGACGTGCCAGATCTGCGCATTATCTCTCAAAAACTATTTGACGCTGCGCAGAGCCGCAAACAGGCGCGCGGGATTACCCACCCGAACCATCAGCGGCGGCCGCGCCACATGCTGTCCGGTCTCCTCCGCTGCGGAGCATGCGGTTCAGGGATGTCAACCAACGGCAAGGATAAGTCGGGACGCATTCGCATCCGCTGTTCAGCTGCAACGGAGAGTGGTGCGTGTCGGGATGCAAAGACATTTTATCTCACGACTGTGGAAGGTGCTGTCCTTGCCGGCCTGAAGGCCGAGATGCGGCATCCAAGCGTGATTGCCGAATACGTGCGCACTTACCATGATGAGCGCAAACGTCTTTCCGCCAAGACGAATGCCAAACGAGCTCACCTCGAGTTGCGGCTCGGCGAACTCAAGCGCGAGATCGACCGGCTCGTGGACGCGATAGCAAAAGGGCACGGTGACCCAGCGGTGCTCGGGCCCGCGATCGAGCGTCTTGGACGAAGAGCGAAACAGGTCGCGAGGGAGTTGAATGCCGAGCCCACGGCTCGATGATGTCATCTCGCTCCATCCGGCTGTACTTGCGCGCTATGAGCAACAACTGGCCCATCTTCAGGACGCATTGTCGAAGGGCGTAAATGCTGGGGATTCCGAGGCCGCGGAAGCAATCAGAGATCTCGTCGAGACAGTAACGGTATTCCGAAACCCCTCACATCCGGGCGGGGTCACGGTTGAGATAGTCGGGCGCTTGAACGCACTACTGCGGGGAGCATGCCTATCCCCACAACGTTCGAGGGGTGTGGGGAAAGGTGGTAGCGAGAGAGGGACTCGAACCCCCGACCCCAGGATTATGATTCCCGTGCTCTAACCAGCTGAGCTACCTCGCCACGGTTCACCGGCGCGGCGCAGTCGGCCGCATCCCCTGAACGCGCGGCATATAAGGAGCGGGTCGCGGACCTGTCAAGCAAAGCCGACGGGCCGGCCAAGCGTTTGCAAAATGGCGCTATTTCGGCCGGATTGTCGGGTCGCCGCCGGGGCTACCGGGTGGCGGAATCACGGGAGTATTGCCGGCGTCGGGCGCCGGTGCGTGCATTTCGGGGTCGACGCCCGGCGGCGGGCAAAGCACACCGTCGGCGCGGGCCAGCTTGTCGCCGAGCGGTTCAGCCCGCTGGCCGGTCGTGTTGCCGTCCGGAACCGCCGCGCCAGCATTCGGCTTTGGCTGCATCGGGGCACAATTGGCCACGCGTTCCGGCGAAGGCGGCGCGGTCTTGGCGGGCGGCGTGGCTGGGCTCGGCGGAGCTTGCGCCAGCGCGGCACTCGCGGTCGCCATCAGCACACTCGAAAGAAGCAGAACGGGTTTCATTGCCATGGGGAGAAAACGGCGTGCCCGCAAGGATGTTCCGCGGTCAAACTGTCGCTCTTTGGCCTGACACGGCCTCTTGATGCGAAGCGGCATCCGCCCTGCTCGAAAGCGAGGCGTTTCTCAAGATTTCCGGAAACGGATCAGCGAAAAATGCCCCATCGGCGGCATCGGCCGCCGCTCCGTCAGGGTGACGCCGCCATGCTTGGCGGCCCAGTTGGTCAGCCGTTCCCAGGGGAATTCCGGCCGCCAGCCGAGCCGGCGTGCCAGCGGTGCGAACGCCAGTTCGAAGACGCGGCGCGGACCGCTTTCGGCGCCGATGTGATTGACCAGGATCAGTTCGCCGCCGGGTTTCAGCACGCGGATGAAATCATCCAGCGTGCGTTCGGGATCCGGCACCGCCGTGATGACGTATTGCGCCACCACCGCGTCGAAATACGAGTCCTTGAACGCGAGATTCTTGGCGTCCATCACGGCCAGCGTCTCGACGTTGCTCAGGCCGAACTCGCGCACGCGCTTGAGCGCGCGGCGCAGCATCGGTTCGGAAATATCGACGCCGCATAATTTCGTGTTGCGCGAATATTCCGATAGCGACAGCCCGGTGCCGACACCGACGTCGAGAACGCGCCCGCCGATCTTGTCGGCTTCCGCGATCGTCGAGCGGCGGCCCTCGTCGAACACTTTGCCGAAAACCAGATCGTAGACCGGCGCCCAGCGCCCATATGCCTTTTCGACCCCCTCGCGGTCGATATCCGCAGCCATTCCCCCGCCCCGATGTTTTTAAGTACGCATTGTTTTTTTACGTACGCATTACCTCGGCGAGCGATGCAGGCTTGTCCCGCGCCCCCGCCCTCGCCGCCGCAACCGTTGCCGCCGCGCTCTTGATGAATCCGCCGCCGAGCACGCGCGCCTGTCCCTTCGGCGCATCGTAGAACACGCAGGCCTGGCCGGGCGAAACGCCCTCTTCGCCGGCGACGAGCTCGACCTCATATCCGCCGTCGACCGCACGCAACCAGGCCGGCTGCGGTGGACGCGTCGAACGCACGCGCACGAACATCTCGATGCCGTCGCCGATCACGCGCTCCAGCGCGCCGTCGCCGATCCAGTTGACGTCGCGCAGCCGTATCCGATCCATCCGCAACGCCTCGCGCGGCCCGACCACGACGCGGCGGCTCGCCGCATCGAGCCTGACGACATAGAGCGGCGAACCGGCGGCGATGCCGAGCCCCTTGCGCTGGCCGACCGTGAAATGAACGATGCCTTGATGGCGGCCGATGACGCGGCCATCGAGATCGACGATGTCGCCGGGCTCGATCGCGCCGGGCTTCAGACGGCCGATGATGTCGGTATAGCGGCCGGTAGGCACGAAGCAGATGTCCTGGCTGTCCTGCTTGTCGGCGACTTCGAGGCCGAAGCCCCGCGCCAGTTCGCGCGCCTGCGGCTTGGTCATGTCGCCGAGCGGAAAGCGCAGATAGTCGAGTTGTTCGCGCGTGGTCGCGAACAGGAAATAGCTCTGGTCGCGATCGGCGTCGGCCGCGCACACCAGCGCGCGCGATCCGTCGGCGAGACGGCGCGAGGCGACATAATGACCGGTCGCGAGCGCATGCGCGCCGAGTTCGCGCGCGGTCGCCAACAGGTCGCGAAACTTGACGGAGCGGTTGCACTCGATGCACGGCACCGGCGTTTCGCCGAGCGCGTAGCTTTCGGCGAAATTGTCGATCACGGATTCGCGGAAGCGACTCTCATAATCCAGCACGTAATGCGGGATGCCGATCCGTTCGGCGACGTTGCGAGCGTCGTGGATGTCGCGGCCGGCGCAGCAGGCGCCCTTGCGGTGGGTGGCCGCGCCATGGTCGTAAAGCTGCAGCGTGATCCCGACCACGTCATAGCCTTCGGACTTCAGCAGGGCAGCCGTCACCGAGGAATCGACGCCGCCGGACATGGCGACCACGACCCGCGTATCCTGCGGACGGCCTTCGAGATCCAGACTGTTTCGCATGCCAGGGGTCATCGACTTCAATCGCAAGCGCGCCATATGGCCCGCGGCCAGGATAAAATGCCTTTTATTATAAGGCCTTACGGTATAATCCGACCCTGCCGGACCGGATTGGACGCCGCTCTTTAATATAGGCCGTATTCCCGGGAGGCAATCAGCCGATCCCCATTTTGGAGCGTATCCAGGACGGCAAATCTTGCCGCCGGGCAGAAAAGGGGGTTGCGATCTGGCTCCGCAATTCTACCGGACCCACCCCTAAGTAATTGAAATAAGTATGTATTTTTTTATCTGCGCGGCTGGCCCGGTCCTTGCTGATTGGTATGTGAGAGCTCAGCGCGAGGGTCGCCCGTGGTCAGTGTCACGTCAGAAGTATCGGCAAACACATCTTTTCAGAACGCCGCGGCACGGTCCGCCCGGCCGGATGCCGAGCCATCCGCCGGAAATGACAGCTTCGCGGCGCTGGTCGACGGCAATGCGGCCGCCAGCAGCAAGGATCGTCGCGCTCAGGACAACGCGCGCCCGCGCCGCGCCGACGATACGCCGGCTGCGTCCGATAATCGCTCGCGCGACAATACGTCCGCATCCGACCGTGCCGACAAGGCCGTACGCAGCGATTCGAACGATCGGAACGCCGCGGCCAACGCGCGCAGCGACCAGGCGCGCGATGACAAGGCGCGCAACGACAACAACAACATCGACGCCAAGGCCGATACCGACAGCAAGACGGATGCCGACACCAACACAGGAGCGGCCCGCCGCGGCAAGTCGAAGACCGATGTGGCCAAGTCCGACGGCGCGAAATCCGATGAGACGGCGCAGGCCGCGTCGACCGACGCTTCCGCGCCCGCCGATTTGGCCGAAACCGCGCAGGCTGCAACGGCCGTGGTGACGGCCGACGCCATCGCCGTCGTCATCTCTGCCGCCACCGCGCCGGCGGCGACGTCTTCCGCGGCACAGGCGACCGAAACGGCCGCCGCTCCACTTGCGATCGCTGCCGCCGCCATCGCAGCCACGGCGTCGCTCGCCGCCGAGACGGAGCCGACGGCTCCCGCCGCCACGACCCAGCCCGAAACCGCGCAGGCCGAAGTCGCAGCCAAGACCGCCGCACAGGGCAGCGCGGCCCAAATCATCAGTGCCGAGGTCACGTCTACCGACCCGTCCATCGCGAGCGGCGCGGTTCAGACCGCTTCCGTGGCGGCGACGACGCCCGGCGCCGCCAAAACGACCGCGCAACTCAAGAATCCGGATCTCGCCAGGAAGAGCGCCACGACAGCAGTCGAGCAGGCGCCCGCCACCGGCACGACCGACAGCGCCGCGCCTGCCGCGACACAAGCTGCGGATACGATCGTGCCCGCCGTCACCGCGCCGACCGAGACCACCGGTCAGCCGAAATCCGACACCGGCGTTGCCGACGCCGCGAAGGCCGACGCGTCAGGCAATTCCATCACGCCGTCAGCCGCCAACCTCCAGGCCAACGCGCATCTTGCCGCGCCTGATGCCGGCCAGACGCTGGTCAATTCCACCGGCAACGGCGTGCACGCTGCCGGCGCGATCCAGATTCAAACAACCACCGCCGCTACGACGCCGGTGGCCGCAAGCCAGTTGACCGCGACGGCAGCGACCGGCGCGCCGGTGCCGGTAAGCGGACTCGCGATGGAAATCGCGGCCTCGGTCAATAGCGGCAAGACCCGCTTCGAGATCCGGCTCGATCCCGCCGAACTCGGCCGCATCGACGTCCGCATCGATGTCGATCGCCATGGCCAGGTGACGTCGCATCTGACGGTGGAGCGGCCGGAAACGCTGTCGATGCTGCGCCAGGACGCCAACCAGTTGCAGCGCGCGCTCGACAATGCCGGGCTTGCCACCGGCAATGGCGGTCTTCAATTCAGCCTGCGCGACCAGTCCTCGCAGGGCCAGAACAACGGCGACCAGTCCAACCCGAACGCCCATCGCCTCGTCGTCAGCGAGGAAGAGAATGTTTCACCCGTCGCCGCCGGCCGCGGCTACGGCCGCATGCTCGGTTCGAGCGGCGGCGTCGACATCAGGATTTAAGGGAGAGCGTCATGGCAGTTGATGCAACGATGCCGACGACGGTAGTCTCGGCGCCCGGGACCGGCACCGCCGCGAGCAACAAGACGGCGTCCGAAAAGACGACGGGGATCGCGGATAATTTCCAGACCTTCCTGACGCTGCTGACCACGCAGCTTCAGCACCAGAATCCGCTGGACCCGCTCGACACCAACCAGTTTACCCAGCAGCTCGTGCAGTTCGCCGGGGTCGAGCAGCAGCTCAAGCAGAACGACCAGTTGAAGGCGCTGGTGGACATCGAAAAGAGCGCGCAGGCGACCCAGGCGCTGGTCTATGTCGGCAGCAACGTCGCGGTCGACGGCAGCAAAGCGGTGTTCGACAAATCGGCGACCTGGAATTTTAAATCCGACAAGGACACCAGCGCGACGATCACGATCACCAATTCGGCCGGACAGACCGCCTATTCCGGGTCCTATACGCTGAAGCAGGGCAATTCCAGCTTCGTCTGGGACGGCAAGGGCAATGACGGCGTGCAATTCCCGCCCGGGACCTACACCCTGACCGCCACGGGCAAGGACAGCTCGGGCAACAGCGTGGCTATTTCCACCGAGGTGCAGGGAATCGTCGATTCCGTCGACCTGACCGCCTCCCCGCCGCTGCTGTCGATCGGCGGCCAGACCTACACCACCGACAAGATCAAGCGGGTGGTGCGTCAGACCGCCAGCACCTAGCGCCCCGCGGCTGCTCGCGCTGCTTGATCACCAAATTCAACTCCGGCGATCCCCGATCGTACGCAAAAGCGTCGCGGGGAACCCGGGCGGCTGCTTTTTTTCGATCATTTTCAAGGAGATTCGTATTCGAGCCGTAGGCTTAGGCAAATTTTAAGCCGACGGGCGTAGATTTACTACCGTGAGTTCAGTGGTTGAGAGTTTGTGAGTACGCCATGACAGAACCCCATCGTCCGAGGGTAAAATACGTCATCGGGCCTGACGGAAGTCCGTTAACAATTGCCGACCTGCCTGCGCCTGGAACCAAACGGTGGGTTATCCGCCGCAAGGCCGAAGTCGTTGCAGCGGTCCGTGGTGGCCTGCTCTCCCTCGAGGAAGCCTGCAGCCGGTACACGCTGACGGTCGACGAATTCCTTTCGTGGCAGTTTTCCATCGATCAGCATGGTCTGGCCGGTCTGCGGACCACCCGGATCCAGCAATATCGGCAGTAAACTCTCCCGAACCAAAAGATTTGATGAAAACCGGCTTCGTTTTACGAAGCCGGTTTTTTTCATGCTCGAACTATTCGCGCCGGCTTTAACGGTCGTTAACCATATGGAAACCATCCCCTAGGCAATAATTGCCCAGTCGGTCCCTGGGGCCGAATCCCTGGGGGCCGTTGGTGCAAAGTCTCGTTGCTTTCCTGAGAGGACTGGGCGCCTCGCGTTTGATGGCCATGGTCGCGGTAACAACCGCGCTGCTCGGCTTCTTCGCCTTTGTCATCATGCGCGTCACTACGCCGCAGATGACAACGCTGTTCACCGACCTCAGCACCGAAGATTCCTCCAGCATCATCAAGGATCTCGAGCGCCAGGCCATTCCCTTCGAGCTGCGCAACGAAGGCGCGGTCATCATGGTGCCAAAGGACAAGGTCACGCGGCTGCGGATGAAGCTGGCCGAGAGCAACCTGCCCAAGGGCGGCGGCGTCGGCTACGAGATTTTCGACAAGTCCGATGCGCTCGGCACCACCAGCTTCGTCCAGAACATCAACCATCTGCGCGCGCTGGAAGGCGAACTCTCCCGCACCATCCGCGCCATCGACCGCATCCAGGCCGCCCGCGTCCACCTGGTGCTGCCGGAACGGCCGTTGTTCGCACGCGAAGCGCCGGAGCCCTCGGCCTCGATCGTGGTGCGGGTGCGCGGCAGCCTCGAGCCGCAGCAGATCCGCGCCATCCGCCATGTCGTCGCCTCCGCCGTCAATGGATTGAAGCCGCAACGGGTCTCGATCGTCGACGAAGCCGGCCGGTTGCTGGCCGACGGCGCCGGCAAGGAAGCCGACATCGCCGTCGGTGAAGAGCGCCGCAACGCCTTCGAGAAGCGCATGCGCAACGAAGTCGAGGCGATCGTCTCCTCGGTGGTCGGCCAGGGCCGCGCCCGCGTCCAGCTCACCGCCGATTTCGACTACAACAAGGTGACCCAGACCTCGGACAAGTTCGATCCCGAGGGCCGCGTGCTGCGCTCCACCCAGACCCGCGAAGAGTCCTCCGCGAGCGCCGGCGACGGCGGCCAGGTAACGGTCAACAACGAGCTGCCCGGCAATCAGGCCAACGCCACCGCCGCCGCTCGCGACCAGAGCAAGAAGAGCGAAGAAACCAACAATTACGAGATTTCCCGCACCACCAAAACCGAAGTCACCGAGGCCGGACGGGTCAACCGGATCTCGGTCGCGGTGCTGGTCGACGGCGCCTATGCCAAGAACGAAAAAGGCGAGATGGTCTATCAGGACCGCGGCAAGGAACAGCTCGACCGCATCGCCACGCTGGTACGTTCGGCGATCGGTTTCGACCAGAAGCGCGGCGACCAGGTCGAGGTCGTCAACCTCCGCTTCGCCGAAGCGCCGATGGTCCCCCCGGTCGTGGAGCCGACCGGGCTGCTCGGCATGCTGCAATTCACCAAGGATGACGTCATGTATGTCATCGAACTCGGCGTCATGATGCTGCTCGGCCTCGTGGTGCTGTTCATGGTGATCCGTCCGCTGGTCAAGCGCATCCTGGCTGCGGAAGTCGTCCCTGCACTGGCCCAACCGCTGCCCGCCTTGACCGACGGCACGCAGGAAGAAGGCGGCCAGGCCCTGATCCCCGGCACCAGCGGCGCCGCGCAATTGATCGACGTCGCCCAGGTTCAGGGCCAGGTCCACGCCCAGGCCGTGCACCGGGTCGGCGAACTGGCCGAACGCAATCCGAACGAGACCGCCTCCATTGTTCGCCAATGGCTGAGCGAACCCGCCGAGTGACCTGACATGGCCGTACCGCAAACCACGAACGTCAATGACATCACCACCGTCATCTCGGCGCTGGCGAGCCGTCAGGCCGGCCGCGCCAAGAGCAAGCCGTTGAGCGGTCCGAAACGCGCCGCCATCCTGATGCTGGCGCTGGGCGAGCAATATGGCGGCAAGGTCTGGGCACAGCTCGACGACGACGAGGTGCGCGAACTGTCGATCCATATGTCGACGCTCGGCACCGTCGAGGCCGACGTGGTGGAAGACCTGATGCTCGAATTCGTCTCGCGCATGTCGGCATCCGGCGCGCTGATGGGCACCTTCGACGCCACCGAGCGGCTGTTGCAGCAATATCTGCCTGGCGACCGTGTGTCCGGCATCATGGACGAAATCCGCGGCCCCGCCGGCCGCAACATGTGGGAAAAACTCTCCAACGTGCAGGAAGAGGTACTCGCCAACTACCTCAAGAACGAATACCCGCAGACCATCGCCGTGGTGCTGTCGAAGCTGAAGCCGGAGCATGCCGCGCGCGTGCTGGCGATCCTGCCCGAGGACCTGGCGCTGGACGTGGTCGGCCGCATGCTGAAGATGGAAGCGGTACAGAAAGAAGTCATCGAGCGCGTCGAGCAGACGCTGCGCACCGAATTCATGTCCAATCTGTCGCAGACCCGCCGCCGCGACGCCCACGAGGTGATGGCCGAAATCTTCAACAATTTCGACCGCCAGACCGAAACCCGCTTCATCACCTCGCTGGAAGAGGAAAACCGAGAGTCCGCCGAGCGCATCAAGGCGCTGATGTTCACCTTCGACGATTTGATCAAGCTCGACTCCGCCTCGGCCCAGACGCTGATGCGCAATGTCGACAAGGACAAGCTCGGCATCGCGCTGAAGAGCGCCAATGAAGAGGTGCGCAGCTTCTTCCTCGGCAACATGTCCTCGCGCGCCGGCAAGATGCTGATGGATGACATGGCCGCGATGGGGCCGGTGCGGCTGCGCGACGTCGACGAGGCGCAGGCGCTGCTGGTCAACATGGCCAAGGACATGGCCGCAAGGGGCGAAATCACCCTGACCAAGAACCGCGCCGACGACGAGCTGGTGTATTGATGGCCGCACCCGCAAAATTTCTGTTCGACACCGACTTCGCGGCGCCCGACAAGACGCGCGAGCGCGCGGCGACGGCGGCCGAGATCGCCGAGAAGGTCGCGGAAGCGGAAGCCCGCGCCTACCGCGCCGGCTACGAGGCGGCCCAGCACGAGGCAAAGGTGGAGAGCGACCGCCGCGCGGCGCTGGCGCTGGAAGAGATCGGTATCACCATCCGCGGCATCGCCTCGCGCTTCTCCGGCATCGAAACCAGGATGGAGACCGAGGCGGTCGACGTCGCGGTCGCGGTGGCGCGCAAGCTGTGCAGCGAACTGATCGTCCGTGAACCACTCGCCGAGATCATGGCGCTGGTCAGCGACTGCTTCTCTCACCTGGTCGCGACCCCGCATCTCGTCGTCCGCATCAACGACCAGCTCTATGACGACGCCCGCGCCAAGATCGAGCGGCAGGCCGCCCAGAACGGCTTTGAGGGCCGTCTGGTGATCCTGGCCGAGCCCGGCATCGCCACCGGCGACTGCCGGATCGAATGGGCCGATGGCGGCGTGGTGCTGGAACGCGCGGTCATCGAATCGAAAATCAGCGAACTCGTCGGACGCTATCTGGCGTCCCGCGGGCAGGCCGCAACGTAAGGGCCATGAGGACTGAAGAATGAGTGACACCGACACACAGGTACCGCTACCCGACCTCAACGCCGCGGACGCGCCGCCGGTCGACGACCTCGCCTACAACGAGGACGAACAGGCCTCGCGCATCGCGGCCGACCTCGAGGCGGTGTTCGACGTGCCGGTGCAGGTTTCGGCCGTGCTCGGCCGCTCCAAGATGGACGTCGGCGAGCTGTTGAAGCTCGGGCCCGGCACCGTGCTCGAACTCGACCGCCGCGTCGGCGAAGCCATCGACATCTACGTCAACAATCGCCTGGTGGCGCGTGGCGAGGTGGTGCTGGTGGAAGACAAGCTCGGCGTGACCATGACGGAAATCATCAAGGCGGAACGCAGCTAACAATTTTGGCGATACGCGCCGCGAACGGCGCGAACAGACGGACAGGAGATAAACATGCGGCTTCTCATCGTTGGCACATTGAAGGGCCAGCTCACGACCGCCACCAAGATCGCGATGGATAACGGCGCTTCGGTCACCCACGCCGAAGCGATCGAGCAGGCGATGGGCGTGCTGCGCGGCGGCAAGGGCGCCGACCTGCTGCTGGTCGACGTCGCCCTCGACATCCGCGACCTGGTGATGCGGCTGGAAGCCGAACACATCCACGTGCCGATCGTGGCCTGCGGCATCTCCAACGACGCCCGCGCGGCGGTCGCCGCGATCCATGCCGGCGCCAAGGAATACATCCCGCTGCCGCCGGATCCGGAACTGATCGCCGCGGTACTCGCCGCCGTCGCCAATGATTCACGCGATATGATCTATCGCGACGAAGCCATGGGCAAGGTCGTCAAGCTGGCGCAGCAGATCGCGGGCTCGGATGCCTCCGTGATGGTCACCGGCGAATCCGGCACCGGCAAGGAAGTGCTGGCGCGTTATGTCCATTCGCGTTCCAATCGCGCCAAGCGACCGTTCATCTCGATCAATTGCGCGGCGATCCCCGAGCATCTGCTGGAATCCGAACTGTTCGGCCACGAGAAGGGCGCCTTCACCGGCGCCGTCGCCCGCCGTATCGGCAAGTTCGAGGAAGCCACCGGCGGCACGCTGCTGCTCGACGAAATCTCCGAGATGGACGTCCGCCTGCAATCGAAGCTGCTGCGCGCCATCCAGGAGCGCGTGATCGACCGCGTCGGCGGCACCAAGCCGGTGCCGGTCGATATCCGCATCATCGCAACCTCGAACCGCAACCTCGCCGACGCCGTGCGCGAAGGCACTTTTCGCGAAGACCTGCTGTTCCGCCTCAACGTCGTCAATTTGAAGATCCCGCCGCTGCGCGACCGTCCGGCCGACATCCTCGAACTGGCGCAGCACTTTGCCAAGAAATATGCCGATGCCAACGGCGTGCCGCTGCGGCCGATCTCGGCCGACGCACGGCGCGTGCTGACCTCGAACCGCTGGCAGGGCAACGTCCGCGAACTGGAAAACACCATCCACCGCTCGGTGCTGATGGCGCAGGGCGACGAGATCGGTCCCGAAGCGATCCTGACCCCCGACGGCGATCGCCTCGACCTCGCCAAGACCGCGCCCGCGGTGGCGCACGCGACCTTTGCCGCCGAGCAGGTGACGCGCGCTCTGGTCGGCCGCACCGTCGCCGATGTCGAGCGCGACCTGATCCTGGAGACGCTGAAACACTGCCTGGGCAACCGCACCCATGCCGCGAACATCCTCGGCATCTCGATCCGCACGCTGCGCAACAAGCTGAACGAATATGCCGACGGCGGCATTCCGATCACGCCGGCGGGCGCGGGGGAACAGCAGCGGTTTGTCGTGGCGGGGTAGGACCTAAAGTCGTCATTGCGAACGTAGCGAGGCTACGCACGCAATGACATTGAGGTAGCCGAATAGCTCGGCGCGTCGGGCTTACGGAAAATGCGAATGGGATCGCCTGGCCGCAAGTCGTTCCCGGTGAAGACCGCATATGCATAGAGCGCGAGATAGCCGATCGCAATCGCGCCGACGGCGTAGAAGACCCAGGTTGCGAGACGCTTCATGCCCCGGGTTTAGATCGGCCGCAGCAAAAAGGCCAGCTTGGCGAGCCACGATCAAAATTTGCGGGATGCCCTCGATGCCGGCACGCTGACCTCGGCGAGTTTCACCGCATCCTCATCCCGGTCGATGGCGACGTACTGGCCCTGCCAATAGGCCAGCGCCGCGGTGCGCGCCGACACCGCGACATCCAGCACGCGGCCGATGACGATCGCATGCGAATGCCGCTCGACGATATCCTCGACTTCGCAGTCGATCGATGACAACGCATCCGCCAGCAACGGCACGCCGGAAGCGCGCGTATTCCATCTCGCACCGGTAAAGCGATCGGCGCCCTTCAGCCCGCCCTTGCCGGTGAAACGTTCGGCGATATCGATCTGGTCCGATGCCAGGATGTTGACGCCGAAGAAGCCGTAACGTTTCACCAGCGGCCAGGAGGACGATTCCCGGTTGAGGCTGACGATCAGAGAAGGCGGATCGACCGATAGCGAGGACACCGAGGTGACGGTCATGCCCGAAATGTCCCTGCCCTTTCCAGCGGTGATGATGCTGACGCCGCCGGTCAATTGGCGCATGGCGCCGCGAAAATCGCTCGCCGTCACTTCGGGCTCGATCGAAACGCTGCGGACGATGGAATTCATGATCACCTCACAGGTCGGACGTATCTTCCGTGCCTTCCAGAAGATTTTTCAGGATCGCGCCTTCCAGCGCCGCGAGCTCAGCCGAACCGCGCTGCCTTGGACGCGGGATATCGACGGTGAAATCCTCGGCGATGCGACCGTCTTCGATGACCAGCACGCGATCCGCCAGGGCGACCGCCTCGGCGACGTCATGTGTCACCAGGATCGCGGTAAAACCCTGATCGTGCCAGACCCGTTCGAGCAGCCGCTGCATCGAAATGCGCGTCAGTGCGTCGAGCGCGCCGAGCGGCTCGTCGAAGGCGAGCACGCGGGGCTGGCTGACCAGCGCGCGCGCGAGCGCCACGCGCTGCTTCTGTCCGCCCGACAGCACAGCCGGCCACTGCGAACGCTTTTCGGCGAGACCGACTTCAATCAGCGCGCTCTCGGCGCGCGCCTGCGCATCCGGCGAATTTCGCTCGCGGCCGAGACCGACTTCGACGTTCGACAGCACGCGCGCCCATGGCAAAAGCCGCGGCTCCTGGAACATCACCCTGATATCCTCGGGGCGCGCGTCCTCGCCAAGGCTGATGGTGCCGGCGGTGATGGTCTCAAGGCCTGCAATCAGCCGCAGCAAGGTGCTCTTGCCGCAGCCGCTGCGGCCGACGATCGCCACCGACTGGCCGGCGGGAATATGCAGGTCGATGCCGCGCAGCACTTCATTGTCGCCGAAGGATTTGCGCAAGCCCCGGATCGTCAGCGACAACCCGCGCGACGGCGCTTCCGAGCCCCGCCGAAGCGATCGTGCATGCTCCACGATGTCGGCGCGATCGACCGGCTCGGCGCCGGGTGAAAGGAAACGAAGGGCTTCTTGCATTTTGTCCTCAGTGTTTCTGGAAAGCCGGATGCCAGGACAGCGTCAACCGCTCCAGCGCACGCGAAGCGCTGTCGGCGAGCTTGCCGAGCAAGGCATAGATCAGGATCGAGAGCACGACGACGTCGATCAGCATGAACTCGCGCGCCTGCATCGCCATGTAGCCGAGGCCGGACGATGCAGCGATGGTTTCCGCCACGATCAGCGTCAGCCACATGATGCCGAGCGCAAAGCGCAGGCCGACGAAGATCGACGGCAGCGCGCCCGGAAAGATCACCCGGCGGAACAATTCGCCATCGGTCATGCCGTAGATGCGGCCCATCTCGATCAGTTGCGGATCGACGGTGCGAATGCCGTGCAGCGTGTTGAGATAGATCGGGAAGAACACGCCGAGCGCGACCAGGAACAGTTTTGCGGATTCGTCGATCCCGAACCACAGGATGACCAGCGGGATCAGCGCCAGATGCGGGATGTTGCGCACCATCTGCAGCGTCGTGTCCGTAAGCTTGTTGGAGAGCTGCGACAGGCCGTTGGCAAGGCCGAACGAGAAGCCGATGCTGCCGCCGATCAGGAAGCCGATGCTGGCGCGCCAGAAGCTGACCCAGATGTTGCGGACGAGTTCGCCCGACAACAGCAGCTTCCATCCCGCCAGCGCGACGTCGCTCGGCGCCGGTAGCACGCGCGCCGAAACGAAGCCGGTAACGCAGGCGAGTTGCCATATCAGGATGATCGCGAGCGGCACGATCCACGGGATCAGGCCGTCGACTCGCGGCAGCCTTGGTGAGCCGACGCGCGAAATGCTATCGATGAGACTCATGATTGCGATGCCTGCTTGTCCGGGCGGTATTCATTGCCGATGGTTTCGCCGAACGGCCCGGTGTTGACGCGGATCGGCGTGACATTGTTCGGCTGCGCGAGCGACAGCAGCGGGAACACCAGTTCGGCGAAGCGGTAGGCTTCCTCCAGATGCGGGTAGCCGGACATGATGAAGGTATCGATGCCGACGTCCTGATATTCTTTGATCCGCGCCGCGACGGTTTGAGGGTCACCCACCAATGCCGTGCCCGCGCCGCCGCGCACCAGGCCGACGCCGGCCCACAGGTTCGGGCTGATCTCGAGCTTGTCGCGGCGGCCGCCATGCAACTGCGCCATGCGCTGCTGGCCGACCGAATCCATCCGCGAGAAGATCTTCTGCGCCGAGGCGACGGTCTCGTCGGTGACATGCTGGATCAGTTCGTCCGCCGCCTTCCAGGCCTCCGCATTGGTCTCGCGCACGATCACGTGCAGGCGGATGCCGAACGAGAGCTTTCGTCCCCGCGCGGCCGCGGCGGCCTTCACCCTGTTGACCTTCTCGGCGACCTGCGCCGGCGGCTCGCCCCAGGTCAGATATTTGTCGACGGTATCGACGGCAACGTCGATGCCGGCATCCGACGATCCGCCGAAATAGAGCGGCGGCCGCGGCGACTGCACCGGCTGGAACAGCAACCGGCCGTCCTCGATGCGGATGTGCTTGCCCTCGACATTGACGGTCTTGCCCGCCAGGAGATCGCTGTAGACGTTGAGGAACTCGCGCGTCACCTCGTAACGCTCGTCATGGTTCAGGAAGATGCCGTCGCCCTTGTTCTCGACGGGATCGCCGCCGGTGACGACGTTGATCAGCAGACGTCCGTTGGATACCCGGTCGAGCGTCGCGGTCATGCGCGCGGCTACGCTGGGCGACTGCAGGCCGGGTCGCACCGCCACCAGATAGCGCAGCCGTTCGGTCCAGGGCGCCACGGCTGAGGCGACCACCCAGGAATCCTCGCAGCTTCGCCCGGTCGGCAACAGCACGCCAAAATAGCCGAGCTGGTCGGCGGCCTGCGCGATCTGGCGGAGATAGTTGAAGTTCACCTCGCGTCCGCCCGTGGTGGTGCCGAGATAGCGGC
The DNA here is from genome assembly GCA_963742935.1 of uncultured Alphaproteobacteria bacterium. GTDB lineage: Bacteria > Pseudomonadota > Alphaproteobacteria > Rhizobiales > Xanthobacteraceae > Bradyrhizobium. Next base: position 18,251 of record CAVUOI010000024.1, read on the forward strand.
CGTCACCATGGGTCGGCAGGAACCAGAGAATGTTGGCGTTGGGTTGCGTGCTCACGATCCGGACCTCCGGGCTACGTCTGAAATCTTGATTTGCTTCGGAATGAGCCCGAGCGAGAAGAACGTGTCGGCGACCTGTTGCTGGTCGTTGATGACACCATCGGTGAGAGGCTTGATGCCGTAGGACTGCCGCTTGAGAGCAACTTCGACGACGGGAACGGAAAGGCCGATCGCAGGCGCCAATTGCTCGGCGACGGCGTGGATATCGCGCTTGGCCCAGTCGTCGACCTCGCCGAGTTGCGCCAGCACGAGATCGACGATCTTCGGGTCGGCATCCAAAAACTTCTTCGAGGAGAAATAGAACTGGTAGTTCGCGACGATGCCAGTGCCGTCGGCCAGCGTCCGCGCGCCGGTGGCGGCTTCGGCAGCCGCCTGGAACGGATCCCAGATCACCCAGGCATCGACCGCGCCGCGCTCGAACGCTGCGCGCGCATCGGCGGGCGCCAGGAATACCGGCTCGATCTCGGAATATTTGACGCCGGCTTTCTCCAGCGCCTTCACCAGCAGATAGTGAACGTTGGAGCCCTTGTTCAGCGCGACCTTCTTGCCCTTGAGGTCGGCGACAGATGCGAGCTTGCTGTCCTTCGGCACCAGGATCGCCTCGCCTTTCGGCGCCGGCGGCTCATAGGCGACGTACTGGATCGGCGCGCCCGCGGCCTGGGCGAAGATCGGCGGCGCTTCGCCGGTGTTGCCGAAATCGATCGCGCCGACATTGAGCGCTTCGAGCAGCGGCGGGCCGGACGGAAACTCCGTCCATACCACCTTGTAGCCGGCGGTCTTCAGCTTCTCCTCCAGCGTGCCCTTGCTCTTGAGCAGCACCAGCTTGCCGTACTTCTGGAAGCCGATGCGCACGACCTTGTCCTGGCCGTAGGACATGCCGACAGTCGCGCCTACGATGCTCATTGAGAGCATGGCGCTCGCGATCCAGCGCTTGATCAAACGCGTCATGGGTAATGACCTCTTTCCAAAATTCAGCTTTGGGTGTGGCGCCAGACGATGTCGCGCACGGTGATCGGCTTCGGGATCAGTCCGAGCCTGTGAAACCGGTCAGCAACCGCCTGCTGCGTCGTGACGATCTCGTCGGTCACCGGACCGATCAGGAACGACGCGCGGTTGGCGGCGACGGTCTGCACTTCGAGCGGCACGCCGGTGATGGCGGCGAGCGCGCTGGCAACTTCGGTACGATTGGCCTCCGCCCAGCGCGCGGCCTCTGCCAGCCCGTCGATGACCTCACGGGTTTCCTTGACATTGGTGTTCGCGAAATCGCGGTTGGCCAGATAGAACGAATTGGTCTTGGCGACGTCTACAGCATTGACGAGAATGCGCCCGCTCTGGCGCTTCTCGCCGATCGCAAAATACGGATCCCAGACCGCCCAGGCGTCGATGCTGCCATTGGCGAATGCCGGCCCCGCGTCGGGCGGCGTCAGATAGACCGGCGTGATGTCCTCATAGGTCAGCCCGGCCTTTTCCAGCGTGGCGATCACCACGTTGTGCGCGCTGGAGCCCTTGGTGAACCCGACACGCTTGCCCTTCAGGTCGGCGATGCTGCGAATGCTGGAGTTGGCGGGAACGAGAATGCCCTGCCCGTTGGTGATCCGCGATCCCGCGACATAGAGCACGTTGGCGTTCGCCGCCTGCGCAAAGATGGGCGGCGTGTCGCCGACAGAACCGAGATCGACGCTGCCGATGCTCATCGCCTCCAGCAGCGGCGGCCCCGATGTGAACTCGATCCACTTGATGCCGATCTGCCTGGCGGCGAAGCGCTTCTCCAGCACGGCTTGCTGCCGCGCGATCACCAGTACGCCGGTCTTCTGGTATCCGATCCTGATCTCTTTCAGCGGCGTCTGCGCACGCGCCACTGGCGACACCGATGCAACCGCCGCTGCGCCGAGCGACAGTTTTAGGAACTCACGACGTCTCATCACAATCTCCTGAACGATCGCCTCTTTGTGCGATGCGGTCAGGGAATGATGATGTTGCTTCCAGCAAGTGTCGAGTGCTCTGCAAAAATAGCAATGATGCACACTGCGCACTTGCCGTAACGCAACAGGTTTATTGTTGGATGCATCATTGCGGCGGCATGTTTTCTCTGCGGTACATGTGGCCGGAACCATGCGCGACGTTCACGGCGGTATGAGTTCGCTCGTCTAACACCGTGCGCTGCGAACTGCGACGACAAGATTAACAGCACCTGCCGAGAACTGTTTGCTGCACGATCTTTGAGCGAAAATTACGTCGCATTCGATTTCGTTTCACGACAATGAATTCGGACAAACGATTCATTGCGAGATCGCGACAGAATTCAGATAGCCATTTCATTGACTGCAATTCAGCCGCTCTTAGGCTTTGTGCACCGCTGCTTGCATCACGCAACACGGCAGATGAAATGGAAAGAGCAACAACATGAGTGCAGTCAAACTTGAATCGCGCGCCCGTACGCGCTTTCGCCGCATCGGTGCAACTTTGTTGGGAGCTGCGATCAGCGTAGCCGTCACGGCTTCCGCGTTTGCCGCTGATCCAGTGACGCTCCGCGTCGGCGACCAGAAGGGCGGCAATCGCTCCCTGCTCGAAATATCCGGCTACGCAAAGGATCTGCCCTACAAGATCGAATGGTCGGAATTTCCGGCCGCCGCGCCGATCCTCGAAGCGTTGAACGCGGGCGCGCTGGATGTCGGCTATACCGGCGATCTTTCGTTCCTGACCGTCTACGCGGCGGGCGCGCCGATCAAGGCGATCGGCGGCACCCGCTCCGATGCGAAGACGCAGGCGATCCTCGTTCGCCAGGATTCGCCGATCAAGTCGGTCGCCGACCTCAAGGGCAAGCGCCTCGCCGGCACGCGCGGCGGCTGGGGCCAGTTCCTGATCAATGCGACGCTGGAGAAGGCCGGGTACAAAATCGAAGACGCGACCTTCGCGCCGCTCGGGCCGGTGGACGCCAAGATCGCGCTGGTCGCCGGCTCGATCGATGCATGGGCGGTGTGGGAGCCCTACGTGTCCTATGCAACGCTCAAGGACAATGCGCGGGTCGATTGCCAATGGCGAGGGCCTGACGCCCACGGTCACCTTCATCGTGGCGTCCGATAGCGCCATCGCCACCAAGCGCGCGGCCGTGCAGGATCTGGTGCAGCGTCTCAACAAGGCGCGGCTATGGTCGCTGGATCATCTGGCGGAATACGCGAAGAACACCGCCGAACTTACCAAGCTTCCCGAAGACGTGCTGCTGAGCGCCTACAAGGCGCAACGCACCAGTCCGATCGCGATCGACGAAAACATCGTCAAGGAGGTTCAGGAAGCCTCCGACCGCGCCACCCGCTACGGGATCCTCACGAAGACGCTCGACGTCAACAAAGCGGTGGACCGGAGCTTTACGGCGGCCGCCAACTCCAATTGAAGCGAGAACGGGACGAGGCGGCGATCGCGCCGCCTCGTCCCAACCCGCAAAAGCCGTTACCCCGCCGCCACCTTCTGCGCCGGCGCGACACTCACCGCCAGCTTGCCGTAGCGATCCTTGAAGGCTTCGGTGTCGATCTCCTCGAGCTTGATCGCGCCGCTCATCACGCCCTTCTTCCACGCCTCATGCTCGGGGTCGTTCTGGAATTCCGGCATCACCTCTTTGCCGAACAGTTCGAGCGACTCGCAAATGTGCTCGTGGGTGTTCTTGCCGGCCTGGTTGAGCAGGATGACCTGGTCGATATGGGAGGAGCGGAAGCGCCGCAGCTTCTTGCGGATGGTTTCCGGCGAGCCGATCAGGCCGCCGCGCAGCGCGGCTTCCTGCGCTTCCGGGTTCTCGCGCTTCCACTTGTTGTACTCGTCCCACATGTTGACGGTGCCGGGATCGGGACGTTGACGATTTTGCGAGGCGCCGTAAAAGCGCAGCGCGAACTGGAAGAAGGTGGCGCCATCGGCGCGGCGGCGCGCTTCCTCGTCGGTCTCGGCGCACATGAAGAACGAGACCAGCGCGATGTTCGGGTTGATCTCGTAATCGGCAAGCTTCTTCAGCCGCTTCGTGATGGCATTGTAATAGGCGTGCACCCAGGCATGCGCCGCGTCCGCGCTGACGAACTGGAAGCCCAGCGCGCCAAAGCCGTTCTCGCCGGCGCGCTCGATGGTCTGCAACTGCGAACACGCCATCCACAGCGGCGGATGCGGCTTCTGGACAGGTTTCGGCACCACGTTGCGCAGGGGAATGTCGAAATACTTGCCGTGATGCTCGGTACCCACTTTCGTGAACATCGGGAAGATCGCCTGAACTGCTTCTTCGAACACCTCGCGCTTGGTTTCCATGTCGCGGCCGAACGGCGTCAGTTCGGTGATCGACGCGCTCTCGCCCATGCCGAATTCGCAGCGGCCGTTCGACAGCAAATCGAGCACCGCGACTTTCTCGGCGACGCGCGCAGGGTGATTGGTGGTGAGCTGGAATATACCGTGGCCGAGGCGGATTTTCTTGGTGCGCTGGCTGGCGGCGGCGAGAAAGGATTCCGGCGCGGGGGAATGGGAATATTCTTCCAGGAAATGATGTTCCACCACCCAGGCGTGGTCATAGCCGAATCGGTCGGCGGTCTCGAGTTGGGTCAGCGCGTTCTGGTAGAGCCGGAGCTCGTCGCCCTCTTCCCATGGGCGTGGCAGTTGCAGCTCGTAAAAGATGCCGAATTTCATGTCGCGTCTCCCAACACCGCTTGTTGTTTTGCGAACAGTGTATTCGCCATCTACGGCAAGTCCAGCCTCGGTTGCGAATCAGCAATTCCGTGACGCGGAAGCAGCCTTGCATGGAACGCGCGAATGGTTAGCTTTACGCTTCCGTGAGTCGCGGCGTTCCGCCCGCTCTGCTCTCCATCTGGATCCCATGACCACGTTCACGCCGCATCAGGATTCCGCGCTGAAGGCCGTCGCCGACTGGATGAAGGCCAAGCCCGGCCGAGGCGGCACGCCGCCGGTGTTCCGGCTGTTCGGCTATGCCGGCACCGGCAAGACCACGCTGGCGCGGCACATCGCCGAGGGTATCGAGGGCGAGGTGAAGTACGCCGCCTTCACCGGCAAGGCCGCGCTGGTGATGCGCAACAAGGGTTGCGACAACGCCTCCACCATCCACTCGCTGATCTATCGTGCCAAGGAATCCGGCGTCGAACAGCCGAGTTTCGAGCTGTGGGATGATGCACCCGCCTCCAAGGCCAAGCTCATCGTGATCGACGAATGTTCGATGGTCGACGCCGAACTCGGCCGCGACCTGATGTCGTTCGACTGTCCGCTATTGGTGCTCGGCGACCCCGCGCAATTGCCGCCGATCCAGGGCGGTGGCTTCTTTACCGACTGCGAGCCCGATTCGATGCTGACCGAGGTGCATCGCCAGGCCCAGGACGACCCGATCGTTCGGATGTCGATGGATATCCGCGAGGGCCGCGAACTGGAGATCGGCCGCCATGGCGAGAGCGAGGTGGTGCCGCGCAGCGAGCTCGACCCGGATCGCGTAATGGGCGCCGACCAGGTGCTGGTCGGCCGCAACAACACCCGCCGCGCCTACAACATGCGCGTTCGCCAGAAGCAGAACATCGAGGATCCCTTTCCGGTGGCCGGCGACAAGCTGGTGTGCTTGCGCAACAACCGCAAGAAGGGTCTTTTCAACGGCGGGTTGTGGCGAGTCAAATCACGCACCCAGCCGCGGGGAAACTCAAAGATCCTGACCATGCGGCTGTCGCCCGACGAGGAGTTCGGCCACAAGGTGACCAAGGTCTCGGTGCGCCACGATTGCTTCGAGGGCGGCATCGAGGCGATCCCGTGGGAGCAGCGCAAGCCCTATGACGAGTTCGACTTCGGCTACGTGCTCACCGTGCACAAGTCGCAGGGATCGCAATGGGACGACGTAGTGCTGTTCGACGAGAGCTTTGCGTTTCAGGACAGCCGGGCACGGTGGCTGTACACGGGGATCACGCGGGCGGCGAAACGGCTGAGCGTGGTGGTTAGTAGCTTCGCACCACAGGGAAGTCCTCATCCTGAGGAGCCGCGAAGCGGCGTCTCGAAGGATGTGCCGCGGGCAACATGGTTCGAGACGGCGCTGACGCGCCTCCTCACCATGAGGATCAGCTACTTCCCCGCCACGAAGTAAAAATCCTCCCGCCCCGGCAACGAGCCGTAAGTGAACGGCTGCTGCGTGCGGTTGGTTGCCTTCCAGACGTCGTCGCGGACGACGTCGAACAGCTTTCGCACCTCGAGCTTCGGTTCCTTGATGACGCGCGCCAGCACCGTGGCGAACGGGCTGTTGAGGGCATCGCCGTCGAGCGCGGTCTCGCCGTGCTTGGCGGCATAGACCACCATGAAGCCGGCTTCCGGCTCGATGTTGGAAAAGCCGCGATTGACCAGTTTCAGCGCAATGGTCCGCTGCATGGTCTTTTCAAAGGGGTTGTCGCGGCAGGCGTCAAGCATGACGAGGCGCAGCTTTTTCGCGCCGGCGACGGATGCGATCACCTGCTCCAGCGCCACCGCCTGCGTTTCCGCGTCACTGTCGGCCTTCAGGCGGGCGTCGACCGGGATCAGGTAGTTCACACCGCCGATCTCCATGCCGTGGCCGGCATAATAGACCACCGCCCAATCGGCCTTTTCGGCCTCCACGCCGAATTCATGCAGCGCGGCGAAGAATTTGTCCCGGCCGAGATCGGGCGCCATCGTCACCGTGGCAAAGCCGAGTTCGCGAAAGGTCGACGCGATCAATTTGGCGTCGCGCGGCGGATTGGCCAGCGGCGCGACGCTCTGGTAAGCGCCGTTACCGACGATCAGCGCCACCTTGCGCGTCCCCGACGGCTGCGGCGCCGACGGCGAAGCCTTGCCGGCAGGCGCTGGCGCGACGCAGCCCAACAGGGCTGCCAGCCGCGCCTTGGCGAGGGCGCGGGCCAGCGTGGTCTCGATATCGTCGCGCCGCGCCGCCACGGCACTGGCCGCCGCGCGATAGTCGGCGCGGGCGGCGACGAGGTTGCGGCGTTTCTCGAACAGCTGCCCGCGGCCGACATAGGCGCGGACGTAGTTCGGATTGATCCTCAACACCTGATCGTAATCGTTGAGGGCGGCGTCGAGATTCCCTTGCCGAGATGGGCATTGCCGCGGCTGGTCAGCGCGTAGACATTGTTCGGCGTCTTCGCCAGCGCCGTGTTGCAGTCGGCCAGTGCGTCATCGAACCTTCCCATATCGATATAGGTGCGACAGCGGTAGGCGGGAACCTGCGGACCGTCGGGACTGGCCTTTTGCGCCTCCGCGAAGTCGGCGAGCGAAGCGTCGTACGCCTTCAGCAATCTCTGCACCCGGCGCCCGGTTGTAGTAGTGAAGATAGCGGCCCTGGTCGTTTGCGATATGCTTGACCGCCAGGTTGAACTCGTCGAGGGCGCGCTGAAATTCGCCCCGGCGCATGAAGATCAGGCCGCGGTTATTGTAGGCGCTGCCGTAGGTTGGACGCAGTTGCAGACACAAATCGTAATCAGCCAGCGCCCGCTCGTCGTCGCCCTTGTTGCTGTAGGCAATGCCGCGCTGGTTGATGACGTTGATATTTTGCGGCGCGATCTCGTGGGAGGCGCTGAAGGCGGCGATCGCGCCGTCGTAATCGCGCTTCTTCATCAGGCTGTCGCCGCGATACCAGAACGCGGCCGCCCGCGAGGGGCCGGTGATCTTCTCGTCGGCGATCACGCTTTCGCAGGCCGCCAGCCGCGCCACCGGTTCCGCGGAATTATTCCGGCAGGTTTCGATATCGCCGGCCGCCCGCGCCGCGCCGGCGGCGGCGAGCACGACGAAACCGAGCAACAAGGCCCGCAACATCGATAAAGCGCTCCGGTGCATGGATCTTGGTCGCGTCGCGCGACCGGCGGTTCATTTGCGGAAAGCAACGCCTGCGGCGATCAGGCGCGGTTTAACGGTCTCCCTTAAGGCCTTGCGCAGACGGCGCTTTATTCACGAACTCGTGTGGCACGGCGTGTAACAATCAGCCCATCGCGCCGTATCTGTGGCATCGGGCCGATCAGGGCCACAAAGACCTGACGGATTGCGAAACGTCGATCCCGCTCTAGACTGCCCCCAACCATTGCCGAAAGAGGAAACCATGTCCCCTCGCCATCCGAGCCGCCTGTCGCTGTGCGCCGCCGCCATCGGCGCGCTGGCCATTGCCGCTGTCGCCATCAGCCCGTCGCGCGCCGCCGAGGAAGCCGTCATCATTCCGCCTCCCGCGGTCGACGTTCAGGCCGCCGACGGCATCCAGACCGCCGTGATCGCAGGCGGATGCTTCTGGGGCGTGCAGGGCGTGTACCAGCACACATCAGGTGTCCTCAACGCGGTGTCCGGCTATTCCGGCGGCAGCAAGATGACCGCGAACTACACCATGATCGGCACCGGCACGACCGGACATGCCGAGGCCGTCGAGATCAAGTACGATCCGAAGAAGATCAGCTACGGCAAGATCTTGCAGATCTTCTTTTCCGTCGTGCATGACCCGACGCAGTTGAACCGCCAGGGTCCGGACACCGGCACGCAATATCGCTCGGCGATCTTCGCGGCCAATGACGAACAGAAGAAAGTGGCGGAGGCCTATATCGCCCAGCTCAACGCCGCCAAGGTCTACAAGAAGCCGATCGTGACCAAGATCGGCCCGCTGCAAGCGTTCTATGCGGCGGAGGATTACCACCAGGACTATCTGACGCTGCACCCGAACCAGCCCTATATTGCCTTCAACGACATCCCGAAGGTCGAGAACCTGAAGAAGATCTTTACGGAGAACTACATCGAGAAGCCGACGCTGGTCAGCAGTGCCAAGGCTACCAACTGAAGGCTGCCAATTGAGGAGGCTAAATGTCCGACACCAAAACTTCCGACAAGGTCGTCAAGAGCGAGGCCGAGTGGCGCAAGGAATTGTCGCCGATGCAGTACGCGGTGCTGCGCGAGAAGGCGACCGAACGGCCGTTCTCGGGCGAATATGAGCACGAGCACCGCACGGGCACCTATACCTGCGCCGGCTGCGGCCAGACGCTGTTCGAATCCGACGCCAAATTCAACTCCGGCTGCGGCTGGCCGAGCTTCACCGCGCCGGCCGTGGACAGCCATGTCGACGAGGAGCGCGATGTCGCCCACGGCATGATCCGCACCGAGGTATTGTGCTCGAAATGCAACGGTCATCTCGGCCACGTCTTCCCCGATGGCCCCGGCCCGACCGGCCTGCGCTACTGCATCAATTCGGCGGCGTTGAAGCTGCAACCGAAATAGTTCCAGTAACACTCGAACCTGTTTGCACCCCGCGCGACCAAAGCTGGTCGTGCGGGGTTTCTCTATTGTGGGAGGCCTCTCCCGGTTTGCCCGCGCGCAGACAAGGATGAACTCCGAAATGCATATTTCCAAACGTCTGCTGCTCGGTGTCGGCGCAGCCACCCTCATCATGGAGAGCGTTGTGATGCAGCCTGCCCTCGCCGCCGACAAGGTCGCCCTGTTCAAGGTCATCACCGCGAGGGACGAAATCGTGATCGGCATTTCCGAGGATGAACTGGCGCAGATGGAAGGCCGGAACGCCGGCGGCATTGCAAAGATGCTGGTCGCCAAGGGCTCGATGACCGCGTGGCAATATGCGGTGCGCAAATCCGCCGGGGGCGATCTCGAACAGGCGCCGCTGCACAAGATCGGCCTGATCGCCAGCGACAGCCTCCGCGTCGAGCCCTACGCCACGCCGCTGAAGGTGCTGCCGATCGACGAGACGAAGAAGTGACGACGGTCTCCCTTGTGGGAGAAGGCGAGCGAGGACTCGTGGCGCGGAATATGCTTTGATCGGGGTGCGGTAGCGTTGTGGGGACGCCCGCGAGCCTTTCGGGGGAGCGCGCCATGTCGCTTGGGACGATACTCGTCATCATCCTGATCATCGTACTGCTGGGCGGCTTCTCCGGCCGCTTCAGGGGCTATGGCTATGGCCGTGGCCATTCCGGGATGGGGCTGATCGGGGTGATTTTGGTCGTCGTCCTGATCCTGCTGCTGCTGGGCAAGATCTAGGACCCCTAAATCATTGAAAAAACTTGACTAAATTTGTTCTCCCGGAAGCCATGCGTGGATTCATCATCACCCCCGATCCGCTGCTTCAGGGGTCGCATTTCCGTCAAGAAAGCTTATATTGGTCTTTGAAATGACTGCACGGCGCGGCCCGCCACTGTGGCCCACCGTCTTCCAATCCACATTGCTCACGAAAAGAGCCAAAAAGATTGAGGTCACCGACCATGCGTCCCTTCAGCTACGATACCTCCGCCGAACTCTTTCCCGCCGCGATCCGCAAGAAGAAGCGGGCCGGGTTTGCCTATCGGCGTTTCGGCACCGCCGCGGAAGCGGTTCGCTTCGCGATCGAGGAGCTGCCGGCGGATTCGCTGAACGGCGCCTATCTGCAGGTCGAGGAAGCCCGCTTCGACCAGAGCGGCATTCGATCGCTTTATGAAAGCGAATCCTTCCCGCTGGAGCGCCGTCCGCGCCCGGTGGTCGCCGCCGAGGACAAGGCCGACGCAGCCTGAGTTTCCCGGCCTGAGTTTCTCGGAAATTAAACATAACGCCCCCGCAGGTCGTCTCCGGGGGCGTTTTTTTATCTCGGATGCTTGTCGAGCCAGCGCTTGAGCATGCGCACGTTGCGGACGTTGGCGCGGAACATGACGTCGAAGGCGTCGCCCGCAACCGGCACGAGGCCGACCACGCCGTCGACCGCGACATTGCCGAGCATCCGCGCCGTAATGTGCCAGGGCGCGCCCAGCGCACGCGCCTCGCGCACGACCCACAGCGAAATCGCCGTCGTGATGATGTCGCCGACCACGGGGATCAGGCCGATCAGCCCATCGATGCCGTAGCGAAATTTGGTGCCGGGTACGATGAAGGCGACGTCTAGCAGCTTTGCCAGCGCATCAAGCCGCGCCAGCCGCTGCTCGCGCGTCAGATCGCCGAATGGATTGGCGCTGGAATGGGCGAAATCGAACTGAAATCCCTCGGACTGCGAACGCGGGCTCGCATCAGGGATCTCGCGCCCTTCCTGGTCGATCACCGGCCCACGGCCCGCCGCCCGCCCGCGACTGGGCTGCTTCGGGCGCGAACGATGCGGCGTAATAATGTCGTCGTTTGTCATGCTCATCACATGGTAACGCGGATGCGCGGCGCAAGTTGCGTCAAAATAACGCTTTTCGGGATTGCATGTATGCCGATCGCTACCTGCCCCTCGCCGCCGTCGGCGTCAGGCCAAAACGGCGGCGGAAGCAGCGGTTGAAATAGGACAGATCGTTGAAACCGCAATCGAAGGCGATATCGCTGATGCGTCGATCGGCCGGCTGCGCCAAGAGATCCGCCGCCTTGCGCAGCCGCAATTCCAATAGCCGCATGGTGAAGCTAGCGCCGGCTTCATAGAGCAATTCGTTGACATAGCGCTCCGAAAGGCCGGCGGCAGCGGCCAATTTCTGCGCGGAGAAATCCGGCTCGGTAAAACGCCGCTCCAAAATCATCCGCACGGCTTGCAGCCGCACCGCGCGGACGCCGCCGCGGCGGGCGGCGCCGGCGACATCGCCGCGCGCGCCGAGGCCGAGTGCCGCCAGATCCATCAAATGGCTGGCGATGGCAAAGCCGGCCTCGTCGACGGCGCTCGCGTGGCGCAATAGCAAATCGCTGTAATCCATCGCCAGCGACAGCGCCCCGCCCGGCGCCAGTTCGCGGCCGACCAGATCGTCGACGCCGGCTACCCGCGCCTTCAGCGTCGCCATCGGCAGATGCACGTTAGTGAAGCGCTTTTCGTTCATGCCGTCGGCGGCGAGGAACGGCTCGTCGAGCTTGAGCAGCGCCATCGATCCCGGCCGCATCACGAATTCGCGTCCGCGATGGGTAACGCGGGATTCGCGGGTGCCGGTGTTGCGCGCCAGGCAATAGCGGTCGTCATTGGTCGCCAGCACCTGGCGCTTGTCGCGCCGCACCGTGGTGAAGGTGCCGTCGCAGCGGCCGAGCATGGTGGTGCCGACATGGATCGAATTCATCGCGGCGCGAAACGGTACGTCCTCGGCCGGATCGAGCTCGCCGGTGTTGGAGAAATGCTCGAACAGTTCGGCGAAAAACATGAAGCGCTGCCGCTCGCTCAGGCCCTGCGGCAGCATGTCGGTCGACAGCGTTTTCTTGAGGACGGGCATCGGGCGGGAAGTTCTGGTGGCAACGCCGGGCAGTCTTGCAACTAGCGGATGAATGCCGGCTGAAGGCTTGAGCGTAGCAACAAGCAGCCGTGAAGAAAACAGCGCCGGACAGTCCAAGTCTGGAATCCTTCGGCGCCTGCCAGTCCAAGACGCAGCCCCTTGCCCGGCTTAACCCTGCGGCGGCAGCGGCCGCCGGGGTCTGCCGCATTCCGCAACCGGAATGGACCGCGCTTCAAAAACTTCCAGAGGAGACCAGGAGATGACGACATCCTTCGCCCGCAAGGCGCTGCTTGGCGCTGCGATCGCCGCCAGCATGGGCATCGGCTACGCCATCGGCGCGCAGCCGCACATGACCGCCAGCATCGGCATGCTGCAATCGGCCCGCGCCGAACTCGCCGCCGCGACGGCGAACAAGGGCGGCCACCGCGAAAAGGCAATGGGACTGATCGACCAGGCGATCGGCGAGGTCCGCGCAGGCATCGCCTTTGCCGGCGGTTGATTGCAGTATCCGGCTGAGCCCATCGGGAGAGATTTGATGAACAGACTGATCGCCGCCGTTTTCGTTTTCGGCATGATGGCGGGCGTTGCCGATGCGATGCCGCTGGCGCCACTCGCGCCCGCGACCAACAGCGATGTCATCGAGGTCGCCGGCGGCTGCGGCCCCGGCTGGCACCGTGGCCCCTATGGCGGCTGCCGTCGCAACTACGCGCGCCCGGGGCTGCACGCCTGCCCGCGCGGCTGGTATCCCGGCCCCTACGGCCGCTGCCGCGCCAACGGGAGATGAGCTTTCATCACGAGACGATATTGCATCACCGGCGGCGGATCGAAAGGTCCGCCGTTTTTCTTTTCGCAATGAGAAGGAATAGCAGCGCACACACCGCTGTCATCCCCGAGGGGATCCAGAGCCTTTTCCGTTTCGATTAATCGAAACGGGGCTCTAAATTCCTTGTTTGACGCGTTTTCTTGACGCGAACCGGGTCCACTTCGCTGGAAAACGCTCTAGTACGCCGCGGCCCATCGGCTCAATCATTGGCGTCTCTGGAATACTGGATCGTCCGCCCCAGTGCGCAATTGCGCACAAGGCGGACGATGACAGCTATGGGCGAAGCAAATGATGGATGGTGGGCACGTCGCTTCGCGCCCACGCCCACGCTACGCATCAATGCTACGTCGAATGCGCCGGCTGCGGCGCGTCGGCATATCGGTGCGCCATAAAGGACGACAGCACCGCAGGCGCCATGCCGACGAGGCCGTAGAGCAGGAACTGCGTCGTGCCGGTGTCCGGTCCGCGCGAACCGTAGAGCAATGACGATGCGGCAAAGCCGATGGCAGCCACGATCAGCATCCGCGCCACGGGCGGAATACGCCTGACGTGAAACAGGATGTCGTCAATGGCGCCGACCATCAGCGCCGGTATGATACCAAACAGATAGCTGTATTGCAGCGTCTTGACGAACGCGCCGAGGAATTTTCCGATCTCCGACCAGTTGGTGTCGTGCCAGTAGCCCGAGGCCACCGTGGTCGCCAACAGCATCAGAAACCCGCCGACGAACGGGCCGATCACGCCGAAGATCAGATAGCGTTTCATGGCGACCTCCGCTGGTGGCTCAATCTCAAATTCGGTGATGACTAAGTCAAGGGGCAAGCGATTTCGCGCCGAAGCCGCCCTCAGGCCGACCGGCTCTGTTTTCCCGCGACGACCGGTTCGCTCTTTTTGGCCAGAAGCCGATCGGAGCCCCAACGGATCGTCCATTGCGCGACCGACAGCAACAGCGTCTCGAACACCGCCACGCACTGTTCGAGTTCCCGGTCGGTGGAGGGCGGGCAGTTTGGCCGGTTGCGGACGATCATGGTCGTGGTCGACCAGGTCAGCCGGGCGGCCTTGCAGGCGACAATCAGCCCGTACACGCGGTCGGGATCGAGCAGAGGTTCGATCGCCTCGACCTTGGCTTCGGCTTTCAACGCAATGGCTGCAACCACGTGGATATACTCACCCCGCACCGCGAACCGGTTGACGACAGAATCATTCAACTTGCCGGTGCGATTGAGCACGACGAGTTCGCTTTGCACCGCGGTGTAGTCTATCGCCTTTCGGGGCGCGGCGTTCTGGGCTTTCGGGCGCCCCACCGGCCGCGGCGCCGTCAGGAAGCGCGCCCGGACGACGTCGGCGACCTTGCCGAGTAGTTCCCGCAACAAATTGCCCGGCATGTCCAGGCGGACGCCGAGCTTTTCGGCCAGCCCCTCGTCCTTCTCGGCCCGGCCGACCAGCGTCGCATAACCGCATTCGGAGAAGCGCGCGCCGCTGTTGCGGGCGAGCGCGTTGGAAACGTTGACGTCGCCGAACCGCATCAGCGCGTCGGTCAGCGCCTCGCTGAGCATCTTGCGGTCGCAGATCGCCAGCAGGTGCTGCTGGCTGCGGCTCTTGACGACTTCGATCAGGTCCGCATCCGACAGACAGGCGGAGCTTCGCAGCACCGGGCCGGCGACCTGCGGCTGTTCGTGGAATGCGAGCTTGCGGATAGTCTGGACGGGCGCGCGGTCGATGGTGGACAGCGCCTCGCTGAGCTGGATCACGGTGTCTGCGGCCACCCGGCCGACCAGGTGGGCGAGGACGCCATCGACGGCCGCGATCTGGGAATCGCCGAGACGGCCGACATTGGAAAGGAACAGGTCCGTCACCTCGCCAAAAATCCGGGCGTCGTGCTCCGGTCCATCCTCCTCGGCGCCGTTCAATTCCTTGCGCAGGTCCGTCGAAGCGGCGGGCATGGTTATGCGACCTCCGCGCCGGCTCGCCGCATGGCCCGTTTTCCGCAAGTTCGCGTCATGCCCTCACGCCCTTACTCCCGAGCGCTTCCCTTTTTGCCGCCGTGCCATCGCGAGGAGGCCCGGTGTGTTCGTGGATCCATCGGCAGCGGAATGAACGCGCATCTCGAAGCCATTCGAACGTCCGGTGCCGGCAGCCGCTTCACTCCCACGCAGCCCCGAACGTCATCCTTGGGCCGGCGCGAGCAATAGCCGCTCATCGTACCCCGGCTTTCCCTAACGGGTGGTTGTTCGAGCGCCGGGAATTTCCGCATTTCTACTGAATTTTGCAGCGCGGAAGGTGGTAGGCCCAGGCTGTTACAGCAACCGGGCCGGGTAACGCCGGCACCGGGACGTCCCCGGTGATTGCAGCGGCCGAGAGAGCCGCACCGTGGCCGTCCGCGATGGAGACGCCCGCGCGCTGCATCTGCTTCCCCTCGGCCCCCGTCGCCGTTTCAAGAAAGCGCCACGTCGTCGCGCAGCTTTCGCCGCGATCGAAGTGGCGTGCACGCAACAGTCAAAGAAGTGTTGATGCGGACCATTGCAGCTTCGAATCATTGGCGCATAATTAACGCGGGGCGGCGCAGCACTTTTGATTCGAACATCGGCGGAATTCGAGCAACCACACCGGGTGATCCCTGCGTGACGGATGACGCGTGCGGCCGTGCCAGCCGCGTGCAGCGCCCCCGAACGAAAGCGGCCAGCACCGCGCGCAACCTTGGGGAACGCATCGATGAACGTCCGTCGTACCAGCAGAGCAGCCCTTCTCGCCGCCACGGCCTTCGCGGCAACGGCGTTTTCCGCAAGCCCCGGCCCTGCCTTCGCGTCGGACGCGCAGCAGATGTGCACCGGCGACGCCATGCGGCTGTGCGGCCATGAAATCCCCAACGTGCAGCGGATCACCGCCTGCATGCACAAGCAGCGCGCCAATGTCAGCGCCGGCTGCCGCGCCGTGATGGACCGCGACAACGGCGCGCGGAGGCGAGCTTCAGCCGCCGGCGAGTGAGCGCGGGCTGCGCGTCAACATACAAACGGCCTCAGCGGCGTAGCCTGCTGAAGCCGTTCTGATTGTCGGATGGTTTCGCCGCGCCTCGCGGCGATCGACCGAAGACCGATTTTCCGATTCAACAAATACCAGCTGAGACTTGAGAGCGCCCTGCTGCGCTCCGCTACTCCCCCCAGATCGCGAACGCGTCGTTGAACGCGCGTTCGCCGGGAGAACCCTTTTCGATCGCGATGATGGCGCGGCGCTGGTTGACATAGACCAGCGGCACGTCGAACCAGGAGCGCTCCTTCAGGAGCTGCAAATTGCGCGCGCGGTCGGAATCGACGTTGGAGAGGCCGACCAGGAAGAAGCCGTCGGTGACCTTCACCGCGAGACCGGCCAGCGGCGTGCCGCGCGCCTGTTCGTTGGACTTCATCAAAATGCCCGGCACGTTGCCGACGCCGCCGCCGGAGAAATCCTGCGGCAGGATGAACGTCAGTTCCGCGGTGTGGCTCGCGGGCAGCGACGTATCGGTATTGCGGCGGAACGACATCGTCATCTTGAACTTGCGGTCGGGAATCTCGATGTCGGCGCGCACGGCGACGTCGGGCTTCTGGTTGCCGCTCGCCTTGATCGGTTCGGTGCGCCAGATCACCGAGCCGACATATTGCTTGCCCTTGGGATCGGACGGGTCCTCGTCATACAGCACGACGCGCTGCGCCACCGGCGCCATGGTCTCGCTACCCGGCTGGCCGACGCGATCCGGAATCTTCGGGCGCGACTGCGGCGCCGCCGGATCCTTTTGCGCTTCCGCCACGGGGGAGGATTTGAACAGGCCGCTCACGGCCGTGACCGCCGACTTGCCCCACAGGATGCCGGCGCCGACCAGAATGAGAACGACGCCGACCGCAATCGCGCTCTTGAACGGAAACGCTGAGCCGCCGCGGGCGCGCGCCTGCTTCGGCTCACGGTCGCGATCCGGCGGCAGCCGCGGGCGCTCGCGCGACGCCGGCTGTGGCGGGGCCGGCGCGTAGCGATCGGCTTCCTCCAGCGATTCGTCGTACGAGTAGGGCGCGTCGGGATCGGCGCCGCGGTTTTCCATGTTCGGCTCGAGCCGGTCGAATTCCGGCGAGGGCGATGGCACGTTGGCATAGGTTTTTCGCGCCGCGCGATTGGCTTGAGCCGCGGCGCGGCCGAGATCGTCGGCGTCGGCGGCGATGTCGCGAAAGCCGGTCATGCCGGGTGGCGGCGGCGGCCCACCATTTTGGGGACCGCGGCGCGGGCCACTTCCGCGCGGAGGCGGCGGCGGCAGGCCGGGATCCTGCATCTGAATCTGCGGCGGCGGCTGGCGCGGTCCACCTGATGGCGGCTCGTCGGGTCGCAGATTACGCGGCGGGCGTTGTTCATCCTGGCCAAGCGGCGGCCGGCCGTCGCGCCCGGGCGGTTGCGACGGCGGACGCTGACGCGGCGGACCGGGCGGTGGCGCACCAAGGGGACCACCTTGAGGGCCGCCCGGGGCTTCCGGCGGCCGGGCATTGGCGCGGCGGAAAGCTTCGGGACCACGGGCGGCACCGCCGCCGCCGCGGCTTGCCTCGCGGGCGCGCTGGGCGGCCTCCGATTCGACCTTGCGGACGGCCTCTTCGAGCGACAGCCGCTCGCGGGTGATTTCCGATTCCGAAAGCGGCGGCTGAACGCTGCGCAACTGCGCGATCAGTGCGGTGCGGGCTCGCTCATAGAGCGCACGGCGGCTCTCGCCTGGAGCATTGGGATCCAGGCCGGCGATGGCGCGTGCGATCAGCGGGTAATAATCAGCCATTGTTCATCAATACTGCAGGCCCAACGGTAATGTCCTGTTAAGCCTCGAACGGATTCTGTACCAGAATAGTATCCTCGCGTTCAGGGCTCGTGGAAAGCAATGCAATCGGACAACCCACCAGTTCCTCGACCCGGCGGACATATTTGATGGCCTGCGCCGGCAAATCCGCCCAGGAACGGGCGTTGGCCGTCGGCTCCTTCCAGCCTTCGATTGTCTCATAAATGGGCACCACGCGGGCCTGGGCGCCCTCGCCTGCCGGCAGATGGTCGATTTCCTTGCCGTCCAGCATATACCCGGTGCAGACATCGATGGTTTCAAAGCCGTCCAGAATATCGAGCTTGGTCAACGCGAGCCCGGTGATGCCGCAGGTGCGGACGGTCTGGCGGACCAGCACGGCGTCGAACCAGCCGCAACGGCGCTTGCGGCCGGTGTTGACGCCGAATTCCTTGCCGCGGCGGCCGATCTCCTCGCCGATCTCGTTGTTGAGTTCGGTCGGGAACGGACCCTGGCCGACCCGGGTCGTATAGGCCTTGCAGATGCCGAGCACATAGCCGACCGCGCCAGGGCCCATGCCAGTGCCGGTCGCGGCCTGCGCCGCCACCGTGTTGGACGAGGTGACGTAGGGGTAAGTGCCGTGATCGACGTCCAGCAGCGCGCCCTGCGCGCCCTCAAACAGGATGCGCTTGCCCTCGCGGCGCTTGAGGTCCAGCAGCCGCCACACTGTTTCAGCATAAGGCAACAGCTTCGGCGCAAATGCCAAGAGGTCGGTCAGAATGTCGCCACCGTCGAATTCGGGCAGGTTGAAGCCGCGGCGCAACGCGTTGTGATGCGCAAGCAGGCGGTCGATCTTGTAGGGCAGCGTATCGGGATCGGCGAGATCCATCAGGCGGATGGCGCGGCGGCCGACCTTGTCTTCATAGGCCGGGCCGATGCCGCGCTGGGTGGTGCCGATGGCGTGGACCGCGTTGCCGGATTCGCGCAGCGCATCGAGGTCGCGATGCAGCGGCAGGATCAGGGTGACGTTCTCGGCGATACGCAGGTTTTCCGGGCTGATGGCGACGCCCTGGCCCTTCAGTCTTGCGACTTCGTCGAGGAAGGCCTGGGGATCGAACACCACGCCGTTGCCGATCACCGCCAGCTTCGACGGGCGCAGTACGCCCGACGGCAGCAGCGCCAGCTTGTAGGTCTCGCCATTGATGACGAGGGTATGGCCGGCATTGTGGCCGCCCTGGAAGCGCACGACGATGTCGGCCTGCTCCGACAGCCAGTCGACGATCTTGCCCTTCCCTTCGTCGCCCCACTGGGCACCGACGACGACAACATTGGCCATTTCTAAAGTATTCCCTGCAATTCCCTGGTGGTCCCAGCATGACCTCTTCCGAAAAACGGGTATCTGCTCTTCCGGATCATGCTCTCGTCAATTTCTGAGGCGCTTTCTTCCAGCGAACCGGTACCCACTTCGCTCGAAAACGCTATACCCTGCCCAGCCAAAATCACGGCCGGGGCCGTTCGCTCGCAAGGCAGCCCCACCGGATAAAGGAAGCGGGTGCTCTAGGCAAGCAAGAAGGCGGTTTCACGGGGGTCTTCGAACCGATCCAACCCATTGATATCCCCGTAAAATCCGCGACCGCCCCGGTCTGGACTTATTAACATCTGGCAATGACGGAAAGGCCATGTCGAAAACCACCCGCGCCACCCAGTCGCTGGAAAAGCTTGGGGTGAGATTCACCCTGCACCTCTATGCCTACGATCCGGACGCGGCGAGCATCGGGCTGCAGGCGGCGGAAGCGCTTGGGGTGGCGCCAGCACGCGTGCTCAAGACGCTGATGGCCGAGGTCGACGGCAAGCCGGTCTGCGCCGTGGTACCGTCGGATTGCGAAGTCAGCATGAAGAAGCTCGCGGGCGCCTTCGGGGCCAGGACAGCCAGGATGATGCGGCCGGCCGACGCCGAACGGCTGACCGGCTACCATGTCGGCGGCATCTCGCCCTTCGGACAGAAGAAGCGCGTGCCGGTCGCGATCGAGGCGGCTGCGCTCGGCCATGCCAGCGTGTTCCTCAATGGCGGGCAGCGCGGCTTGCAGGTCGAACTCGCCCCGCAGGACGCCATGAAGGCTGCGGACGCCATCGCGCGCCCGCTGGTGGCGTGAGAAGGGTTCGCTTCGGTGCGCCGCTACGCGGAGAGCTTCGGCTGGGTCTGCGCCCATAGCATCGCCTCGATGATGGCCTTGCGCAATTTGGGGCGCTGCTCCTCATCGCATTCGATGAACGCCAGGATCGAATTGGCGCGAACGGCAAATTGATGACGTGTTTCTGCTTCGGCTTCTTCGGCCGACATTGGCTTGCTCAACGGAATGATCCACTTCTAGAAATTCGACCTCACGGTCAGACGCCGCTGCTGCTGTGCAGCCGCCGCCTGAAAACCCGTGGTCCCAGCGATCGAACGAACGCCCTGTACTTAAAATTGGCCCTGAATAACCCACGACATGCACCCGGAAAACAAATTAAGGTTGGGTTGCATGAATCGATCGTCCTTTGATTGCATATTTGGCCGTTCGCTGGCAACCCCAAATAACAGTCAAGAAACAAGAACATGATAATCGATTAGGCCTGCATAGTCGCGATGCATCCTGCACCATTGATGAGCGTTGCAATTCCGTGTCTGTGGCAAGGCCGGGCTATTCTCTGGCCCGGCGATTTCGGCCGGGCGGGCCGCGGCGCCATGACCCGGGCCCAGGTTTGCGATGACGGCTACCGACCATACTTCACCCGCCCGATCCGGTAACTGGATCGCCAACCAGCCATACCTGCTGCTCAGCATCACCGCGCTGTGCTGGGCCGGCAACGCTATCGTCGGACGGCTGGCCGCCGGCCACATCGCGCCGGTGACGCTTTCCTTTTTGCGCTGGTCGTTCGCGTTTTTGATCATCCTGCCGTTCGCCTGGAAGCATCTGGTGCGCGACTGGGCCGCGATCCGAAGCCGCCTCGGCATCATGATCCTGCTTTCCGTCACCGGCATCGGCGCGTTCAACACCCTGCAATACTGGGCGCTCGAACATACCCAGGCGCTGAATACGCTGCTGCTGCAATCGGCAGGTCCGCTGGTGGTCGCGGTGTGGTCGCTGCTGCTGCTCGGGGTGCGGTTGACGCTGGCGCAGGCCGCCGGCGTGCTGCTGTCGATGGCCGGCGTGTTCGTCATCCTGCTGCATGGCGACCTCACCACGCTGTCGAAAATCGACTTCAACATCGGCGACCTGATCTTCCTGATCGCGCTGGCGATCTTCGGGATCTATTCGGTGCTGTCGCTGAAGCGCCCCGGCATCCACGGCCTGTCGTTCGTCGCCTTCACCTTCGGCGCCGGCGCGGCCTGCCTGATCCCGCTGTTCATCTGGGAACTGTTTTCGCGGCCGCTGATGCAGTTGAACACCGCCAACCTGCTGACGCTGGCCTATGTCGCGCTGTTTCCCTCGACAATCGCCTATCTCTGCTTCAATCGCGGCGTCCAGCTGATCGGCGCCAACCGCGCCGCGCCGTTCTTCCACGTGGTGCCGGTGTTCGGAACCATCATGTCGATCGTTTTCCTCGGCGAGCATCCGCAGCCGTTCCACTTCATCGGTTTCGCGCTGGTGCTGACCGGGGTGTTCGTGGCGTCGCGAAAGGCGTCGGCGTAGCCTTCTGCCCGCAAGCGGGGCGAGGCTGAGGACGCGCGGTGACTTGGCCTGGCAAATCCGCTATCTCTTGAGCCCGTTTTGCCAGAGCATTCCATGAGAGCGCGCGCCAGCAATCTGATGATCGGCATCCTGACCCTCACCCTGATCGGCGGGGCGCTCGGGGGTTGGCTCGGCTATCAGAAACTCATCAGCGCCAAGCAGAAGACGGCGTTCCGGGTGATCTTCGAAGGCTCGGCCTCGGGCCTGCGCAAGGGCGGCAGCGTGAACTTTGCCGGCATCCGGGTCGGCGAGGTGGTGTCGCTGAAACTCGACCACCCTCGCCGCGTCGTGGCGCTGACCATGATCGACGGCAATACACCGGTGAAAAGCGACACCCAGGTCGGCCTCGAATTCCAGGGGTTGACGGGCATCGCCGCGATCTCTTTCACCGGCGGCTCCGACGAGGCACCGCCGCCGCGAAGGGGCGCTGACGGCATTCCCGAACTGACTGCCGATCCCGACGGGACGCTCAATACCCAGGAAAAGATCCGCGTGGCGCTACGTAACGTCGACAAGATCATCGTCGACAACGAGGTGGCGGTGAAGGATACGCTGCGAAACTTCGAAAGCTTCACCGCGTCGCTATCAGGCAATGGCGCGAAGATCACCAGCATCATCGCGACCGCCGAAGACGGCATCGCCGCCGTCGACGGCGCACTGGAAAAGACCAGGGATTTTCTCGGCGGCCTCGCCAGCGACAAATATGGCGGCGAATTGCTGCCGACCGTGATCTCGATGCGCGAACTGATCGAGAGCTTCGACAAGAAGTCCGGCGCCGTCATCGCCGACACGCGAAAGATGTTCGGCGAACTCAGCCAATCCATCAACAACAGCAAGTTCGGCAGCGGCCCCGCCTCGCCAGCCAGACGGTAACCTCAATCAAGAACCAAGAAAACGGAAACGCCTGACGTGCTCGACAAATCACCAGCCACGACCGCCGCCCCGCCCGCCACCGTGACCCGTGCCGAGAGCACCGTGCCGCGGCATCTGCAGAAATATCTCTCGCTGGACGATTTCGAGGCGACCGCGCGGCGGCGGATTCCGAAATTCCTGTACGGCTACATTTCCGGCGGCGCCGAGACCGACGCAGCCGTGCGCGACAACCGCACAGCCTTCGACGAATACGGTTTCGTGCCGCGCGTGCTCAACGACGTCTCCGGCCGCGACCAGACCACGACGCTATTCGGCAAGACCTACGCCTCGCCGTTCGGTATACCGCCGATGGGCTCGTCGGCGCTATGCGCCTATCGCGGCGACATCGTGCTGACGCAGGCCGCAAAAGCCGAGAACGTGCCGATGATCCTCAGTGCCTCCTCGCTGATCACGCTGGAGGACGTGCGCGCCGCCAATCAGGCGGCATGGTATCAGGCCTATCTTGCCGGCCTTCCCGAGCGGATCGAGCCGCTGGTCGATCGCGTGGCTGCGGCGGGCTACGACACCTTCGTCGTCACCGCCGACGTGCCGGTGCCGCCGAACCGCGAGAACAACATCCGCAACGGCTTTCAGGTGCCGATGGCGATCACGCCGCAAATTGCATGGGACACGGTCACGCATCCGCACTGGCTGTTCGGCACCTGGGCGCGCACGGTCAAGAATTTCGGCATGCCGCATTTCGAGAACATGGACGCCAAGCGCGGCCCGCCGGTGATGGCGAAAAACCTGATGCGCAATATCGGCGCCCGCGACCAGCTGGCGTGGAAACATGTCGAACTGATCCGCAAGAAGTGGAAGGGCAAGCTCGTCGTCAAGGGACTGGTGTCGCCGGCGGATGCGCGTATTGCGCGCGAGAGCGGCGTCGACGGCGTGATGCTGTCCAACCATGGCGGCCGCCAGCTCGACTACACCATGTCGGGCCTGCGCACGCTGCCGGAGATCGCAGCCGAGGCCGGTGGCATGACAATCATGATCGACGGCGGCATCCGCCGCGGCACGGATGTCATCAAGGCGCTGGCGCTCGGCGCGCATTTCGTCTGGATCGGCCGCCCGTTCCTCTATGCCGCCATCGCCGGCGGCGAGGCCGGCGTGCAGCGCGCGATCTCGCTGCTGAAAGCCGAGATCGACCGCGACCTCGCGCTACTGGGAATTCGCTCCATCGGCGAGATCACGCCGGATCTGGTGCGGAAGTTTTGAGCAGGTCGCGAAGCGCACAGTTGTCGTCACCCGCCTTGTGCGCAATTGCGCACTGGAGCGGGTGACCCAGTATTCCAGAGACCGACAATGGAGCCGAGAAGCCGCGGCGTACTGGATGCCCCGCTTTCGCGGAGCATGACAGAGGGTGGCGTTGATACCGCGCGCCAAGGCTCACGCCACCTTGAACTTGCTGTACGCTTCCTCAGTCGCGATGATCACGTGCTCAGCGCAGCCGTTGGTGCGATGCGGGTCGCAGCGCTGCTCGTAGTCGTCCGACGTCATCATGTCGATGAACGCGGCCACGGTTGGATAATACACCAGCGCCAGATAGTCCCATTGGTTGCCGGCCTCGGACCCCAGCGCGACCGCCTTGGCGCCGCCGGTCCACAGCAACGTGCCGCCGCGCGCTTTGATCATCGGCACCGTGAGCGCGCTGTAGCGCAGATAAGCGTCCCATCCTGATCCGTCGCCGTCGAGCGAACGCTCGCGAAACCGCATCAGGTTCACCATCACCACCGGCGCCTGCAGATCGAGCGCCTGCAGGCCCTTCACGTTCAGCAAATCCACGGCCATCGACCAACCCTCGCGATAATTTGGGGCATTGTAGCATTGCAGGCATGGGACTTGTCGCACGCTGGAAAATCCGGCCCTATCCGCGTCACGCGACCATGACCCAACCCGCTCCAGCGCCGCCAGCCTTCCATCCAGCCCGGTGGCTGAACAACCAGCCCTATCTGCTGCTGACCCTGACCTCCCTGTTCTGGGCGGGCAATATCGTGCTGGCGCGCCATGTCGCGGGCCACGTGCCGCCGCTGACGCTGTCCTGCGTGCGCTGGATCGGCACCTTCCTGATCCTGCTGCCGTTCGCCTGGCCGCATCTGAAGCAGGACTGGCCGGTGCTGCGCGCGCACCTGCCGATGATGCTTTTTCTGTCGCTGGTCGGGTTCGCCTACAACAACGCGATCTCCTACTGGGCCCTGCAATATACCGAGGCGCTGAACGCGCTGCTGATCCAGTCGTCCGGGCCGCTGTTCGTCGCGCTGTGGTCGCTGATCCTGTTCGGCGTCCGCCTCACGCCGGCGCAACTCGCGGGCATCACACTGTCGCTCGCGGGCGTCCTGATCATCATCCTGCGCGGCGATTTCGGCGCGCTCGCCAGCATCAGCTTCAACCGCGGCGACCTGATGTTTGCGAGCTCCCTGGTATCGTTCGGCCTTTATTCGGCGCTGATCCCGCGCCGGCCGGTGACGCATGCGCTGTCGCTGATTTCGTTCACCACCTGCTGCGGCGCGCTGATGCTGGTGCCGTTCTCGGTCTGGGAATATTCGACCGGCGCCACGCTGAAATTCGACTTCGATCTCGATGGCGACGCTGGCCTATTCGGTGATCTTCCCCTCGACGCTCGCCTATCTGTTCTTCAATCGCGGGCTGGCGCTGATCGGACCCAACCGCGCCGCGCCGTTCTTTCACCTGGTGCCGGTATTCGGTTCGGCAATGGCAATCCTGCTGCTCGGCGAGCAGTTGCGGCTGTTCCACCTGGTGGGCTATGCGCTGGTGCTGGCCGGCGTCGTGATCGCCTCCCGGCGGGCCTCCGCCAGGAAGCCATGAGCCCCCTGCGACGTAGCGTCTTACCGGCTTCCACTTTGATCCCCGGCAGGCTAGCTTGCCGGCGAATTCAACCCAAAAACAACCGAGGAAACAACTACATGTTCGCGTTATGGAAACGGTATCGGCATATCGCCGCAGCGGCCCCTTTGATGCTGGCGACGATCGCCACGGCCGCAGCCCAGGCGCCCTACCCGAACCGCAACGTCACGCTGGTGCTGCCCTTTGCCGCCGGCAGCGGGACCGACACCACGACGCGCCTGATCGGCAAGGAACTCGGCACCGCGCTGGGCGTCAGCACCGTGATCGAAAACAAGGCGGGCGCCAACGGCTCAATCGCCGCGAGCTTCGTCGCGCGCGCCCCGGCGGACGGCTACACCCTGTTCGTCACCACCAACACGACGCATTCGGCCAATCCGTATCTGCTGAAGACGATGAGCTACGACCCGATCAAGGATTTCACGCCGATCGCGCGCACCGGCGACCTGCCCTTCATGCTGGTGATCCATCCGGACATTCCGGTAAATTCGGTGGCCGAACTGATCGCGCTGGCCAAGAAGGAGCCGGGCAAATACTCCTACGCCAGCGGCAGCTCCTCGGCGAGCGTATCGGGCGCGACCTTTGCGCGCCTCGCCGGGATCGACCTGCTTCACGTTCCCTACAAGAGCTCGCCACCGGCCCTGACCGACGTCATCGCCGGCCGCGTCTCGATGATGTTCATCGACGTCCCGACCGGGCTGCCGCACGTCAACGGCAAGGCGCTGAAGGCGCTTGCGGTCACGACAAAGAAGCCTTCGGCCCTGTTGCCGGATTTGCCGACCATGGACAATACGGTGAAGGGCTTCGACATCACGTCGTGGCAGGGCTACCTCGGTCCGGCCAACATGCCCAAGGATATCGTCGTCAAGCTGAATGCGGAAATCCGCAAGATCATCGAGCGGCCGGATATCAAGAACCAGCTCGCCGAGCGCGGCATGGAAGCGTTTTCCGGCACGCCGGAGGAGTTCGACGCGTTCCTCAAGGAGCAGCTCGTGCTCTGGGAAAAGCTGATCGCGGATGCGGGGATCGAGAAGCAGTAGAGCGATCGACACTGCGTAGGGTGGGCTGAGCGAAGCGAGCCCACCATTCACGCGAAAACTCGTTGATGGATGGTGGGCACGGCGCTTGTGCGCCTTTGCCCACCCTACCAATTCGTCTACGCCGCGCGCACCTTGACCAAAAACTCGTCCACCGCGCTGCGCAGCATGCCGGACTGGGTGTCGAGTTCGCGGGCGTTCGACAGCACCTCGGACGCCGCTTTGCCGGTTGCGGCCGCAGCCGTGGTGACGCCACCGATATGGCTGGAGATCTCGTTCGATCCGGTTGCTACCGACTGAATGTTGCGGGCGATCTCGCGCGTGGCGTCGCCCTGCTGGTCGACGGCGGTCGAGATCGAAACCGTGATCTCGCTCATCTGCGAGATGGTTTCGGTGATGCTGCCGATCGAGGCCACGGCCTCGCTGGTGGAGGCCTGCATGGCCGCGACCTGGGAGGAGATTTCCTCGGTCGCCTTCGCGGTCTGGTTGGCGAGCGCCTTCACTTCCGACGCCACGACTGCAAAGCCGCGACCGGATTCACCGGCGCGCGCTGCCTCGATGGTGGCGTTGAGCGCGAGTAGATTGGTTTGCGCCGCGATCGAGTGGATCAGCTTGACCACCTCGCCGATCTTCTCCGCGCCGGTCGAAAGCGCGCCGACGGTGGCGTTGGTGCGTTCGGCATCGCCCACCGCCTTGCTGGCGATCTCGCTGGAGCGCGCCACCTGGCGGGAAATCTCGCTGACCGAGCTCGACAGCTCCTCCGCGGCGGATGCGACCGTGCCGACATTGTTCGACGAACTCTCTGATGCCGCACTGACGGTCGCAGCCCGCGCGCTGGCGTCGCTGGCGGTGGCCGTCATCGACTGCGCGGTGGTCTGCATGCCGGCGGCGGCCGTCGACACCGAGCGGACGATGCCGGTCACGCTGCGTTCGAAATCGCTGGCGATATTCTCCATCGCCGCGCGGCGCTCGGCGGCGGCGCGCGCCTGCGTCTGCGATTCCGCCTGTTCGAGCCCGCGGATGCGTAGCGCGTTGTCCTTGAATATCTGCACCGTCGCGGCCATCGCGCCGATCTCGTCGCCGCGGCCGATGCCGGGAATTTCGCCGTCCAGCTTGCCGTCGGCCAACGCCTGCATGCGGGCGCCAAGCTGGCCGAGCGGTTTTGAAATGCTACGGCCGATCAGCCAGGCAATGCTGCCGGAGATCACCCCGATGCCGAGAATGGCCAGACCCAGCAGCCACGCGATCGGCGCCAGCTTGGCGTCGAGGTCGTCGAGATAGGCGCCGGT
Source organism: uncultured Alphaproteobacteria bacterium (assembly GCA_963742935.1). Lineage (GTDB taxonomy): Bacteria > Pseudomonadota > Alphaproteobacteria > Rhizobiales > Xanthobacteraceae > Bradyrhizobium. Next base: position 45,864 of record CAVUOI010000024.1, read on the forward strand.
GCCGACATACATATCGAAGCCGGGGACCGCGACGGCGTAACCGAGCTTGCGGATCGGCTTTTCCTCGCCGGGCTTCACATATTCATAGTACAGCAGAATCGAGCCGTTGGCCTTCGCGCCGTTCATCAATTCCTGAGACAGTTTTCTGCCATTGGTCACGACATCCATGCGGTTGGTGCCGACCTGCTTCGGATCAGGCGCCAGAATCGTGATGCCGTCATAGCCGGTGCCAAACAGATAGCCGGCGCCCTTGTCGTAGGTCATCGAGTTGGCCCGGCGGCCGAATTCCTTGAGCGCGGCTTCCCTGGTCATCTCACCGGCATCGACCTGCTTCTTCAGTCCGGCTGCCAGATTGAGGCCCATTTCGACGATCGCCTTGGTCTGATCGATGCGGGAATTGAGCATCTCTCGCTGCATCAAATAGCCCGCCAGAACGCCCGCGGCGCAAAGGCCGAGCAGCGTTATGCCGACCAGAATACCGAGCTTGGGCGTGATCGTCAGGTTGGTCAGCTTCACGGTGGTTCTCCGAGAAAATAGTGCGCGGGACGAGTTCGCGAATCACGCGAGACGTCGGGTCGAGACCACCTTTAGGCGCGACCGTTTACCGCTTGGTTACAAAGCCGGGCCGTAGAACTACCGGAACAAGAAAACAGGCAGTGAGGCCGCGACCTCATTGCCCGTTGCTTCGAACGCCAGTGAATCAGGCCGCGCGCACCTTGATCAAAAACTCATCCACCGCGCTGCGCAGCATGCCGGACTGGGTGTCGAGTTCGCGGGCGTTCGACAGCACCTCGGACGCCGCCTTGCCGGTCGCCGCCGCAGCCGTGGTGACGCCGCCGATATGGCTGGAGATCTCGTTCGATCCGGCCGCCACCGACTGGATGTTCTTGGCGATCTCGCGCGTCGCGCCGCCCTGCTGCTCGACGGCGGTCGAGATCGAAAGCGTGATCTCGCTCATCTGCGAGATGGTTTCGGTGATGCCGCCGATCGAGGCCACGGCTTCGCTGGTGGAAGCCTGCATGGCCGCGACCTGCGACGAGATTTCCTCGGTCGCCTTCGCGGTCTGGTTGGCGAGCGCCTTCACTTCCGACGCCACCACCGCAAAGCCACGGCCGGAATCGCCGGCGCGCGCCGCCTCGATGGTGGCGTTGAGCGCGAGCAGATTGGTTTGCGCCGCGATCGAATGGATCAGCTTGACCACTTCGCCGATCTTCTCGGCGCCGGTCGAGAGCGCGCCGACGGTGGCGTTGGTGCGTTCGGCGTCGCTGACCGCCTTGCTGGCGATCTCGCTGGAGCGCGCCACCTGGCGGGAAATCTCGGTCACCGAACTGGAGAGCTCTTCGGCGGCGGACGCCACCGTGCCGACATTGTCGGACGAACGCTGCGACGCCGCGCCGACGGTCGCCGCCCGCGCGCTGGCATCGCTGGCGGTGGCCGTCATCGACTGCGCCGTGGTCTGCATGCCGGCGGCGGCCGTCGACACCGAGCGGACGATGCCGGTCACGCTGCGTTCGAAATCGCCGGCGATCTGTTCCATCGCCGATCGCCGTTCGGCCTCGGCGCGCGCCTGCACGTCGGCTTCCTTCTGTTCGAGCCCGCGGATGCGCACCGCATTGTCCTTGAATATCTGCACGGTCGCGGCCATCGCGCCGATCTCGTCGCCGCGGCCGATGCCGGGAATTTCGCCGTCCAGCTTGCCTTCGGCGAGGTCCTGCATGCGGGCACCAAGTTCGCCGAGCGGTTTTGAGATGCTGCGGCCGATCATCCAGGCGATGCTGCCGGCCACCATCGCGATTCCGAGAATGGCCAGCCCAAGCAGCCAGGCGAGCGGCTTCATCCTGGTATCGAGATCGTCGAGATAGGCGCCGGTACCGACGAACATGTTCCAACCGGGAATCGGAACCGCATAGGAGAATTTGCGGATCAGTTCTTCCTGCCCGGGCCTGCGATATTCATAGCGCAGCGTGACTTCGCCATCCTTGACGATGCCGTCGCGCAGTTCGCGCACCAGTTTCCGGCCGCCGGTGTCGACGTCCAAGCGGTTCTGGCCGACCTGGGCGGGGACCGGCGCCAGCACCGCGACGCCCTCCATCGTGTACGCGAACACGTAGCCATTGCCATTGTCGAAGGTCAGCGTGTTGCCGCGCTTGCTGAACTCGGCAATCGCCGCATCCTTGGTCATCTGGCCGGCGGCGACCTGCTTCTGCAGACCGAGCGCCATGTTGCGCGCCATGTCGACGATCGCCCTGGTCTGCTCGACGCGACCGTTGAGCATTTCACGCTGCATCAAATAGCCTGCGAGGATTCCGGCGGCGCAGAGGCCGAGCAGGGTCACACCCACGAGAATGCCGAGCTTGGGAGTGATCTTGAGATTGATGAGCTTCACGGGAGATCTCCAGAAAAGGACGTGCGACTTGGCCAATCGATCTGCGGACGGTATCGTGAGACCCTTTAGCGGTTTGTTACGACGACAACGCAAGCCCGTGTTTTTATTGAAGAAAGCAACCGATGATTGTAGCGAATGGCAATCAGGTCGCGTAAAAGGGGAAATTGCGGTCAAACATCCGTGGCGGCGCCCGCCGTCTCAAACCAACACCGAAGATAAATCGGGAGCAGGAAATGCCGAAATACAGGGTGCTGACGCCGAAGGGCGCGAGCTTCACGGTCGCCGGCGGCGGCTATGATTACGAGAAGGAAGCGCTCGATCAGATTGGAGCCGAGATCATCGAGGCGCCGGCCAACGAGGCGGAATTCATCGCCGCTGCGAAAACCGCGGACGCGATCTACGCCAAGGGCATGCCGATCACGAAGGCGGTGATCGATGCTTTGGAAAACTGCAAGGTGATCACGCTCGGCAGCGTCGGCGTCGATTCCGTCGACGTCAAGGCCGCCACCGCCCGCGGCATTCCCGTCACCAACATTCCCGACACCTTCATCGAGGAGGTCGCCGACCACGCCATGATGCTTCTGCTGGCTGGGTTCCGGCGGCTGGTCGAGCAGGACAAGATGGTGCGCACCGGTCGCTGGTCGGAGGGCCGCCCGGCGCTGCTGAAGATCCCGCGGCTGATGGGCCAGACGCTGGGCTTCATTTCGTTCGGCCGGGTGGCGCGCGCGGTCGCCAAGCGCGCCGCGCCCTTCGGCTTGCGCATGATGGCCTACGATCCCTTCATCCAGGAAACGCTGATGTACGACCACGGCGTGATCCCCTCGACGCTGAACGAGGTGCTGCAGCAGTCGGACTTCGTCTCGATGCATGCGCCGGCGCGGCCCGAGGTGCATCACATGCTGACCGAGAAGCATTTCAGGCAGATGAAAAAGTCCGCCGTGTTCGTCAATACCGGCCGCGGCGCGACGGTGGACGAGGACGCGCTGGTCAAGGCGCTGCAGGAGGGCTGGATCGCCCATGCGGCGCTCGACGTTCTGGAAAAGGAACCGCCGTCCCACAACAACCCGATACTTTCGATGGAGAACGTCACCCTCACCGCGCATGTGGCGTCGGCATCGGCACGATTCGACGAGGCGCGCAAGCGCCGCGTGGGCTACGAATTGTCACTGGTCCTGCAGGGCATGTGGCCGGTAAGCTGCGTCAATCCGTCGGTGCTGCAAAATACCTCGCTTCGACGCTGGCAACCTGTCAGCATGGATCGCGGTCCGAACAGCTAGGGCGGATTAAAGCGTTATCCTTCGGGCAACACGGAGAGCGGTCCGTGCCCGGGAAAACGCACCAGAACAAAGAAATACCCTTCGGTTCTGCGTGAATCGGAGGCCGCAAGCTCATTGGCGATCAACGCCAGGAGCAGAACCAAGGAGACGACCATAATGACGACCAATATTACCCGCCGTGACGCGTTGGCTCTGGGCGTTTCCGCCGCCGCGCTGGCGGCCACCGGCGCTTCGGCCCAATCCGCCATCAAGGCCGCCGACGTCGCCGCCCCCAAATTCGCGATCGAGAAAGGCGCGTCCTTGCGCATGCTGCGCCCGGTGCGCTTCGTGCAGGCCGACGAGGACGTGTTCCGCGCCAATTGCGCCAAGTTCACCAAGGATACCGGTGTCGAGGTCAAGGTCGACTTCGTCGGCTGGGAGGACATCAACCAGCAGACCGCGGTGACGTCGAATTCGGGCGCCGGCCCGGATATCATCATCGGCTTCTCGGACGCGCCGCACATCTACGTCGACAAGCTGATCGAGCTGACCGATGTAGCCGACTATCTCGGGAAGAAGTATGGCGGCTGGCTCAATCTCGCGAAGGCTTACGGCATGAAGGCCAAGAGCAGCGCCTGGATCGGGCTGCCGTTCGGCGCCACCGCTGGTCCCCTCATCTACCGCAAGTCCATTCTCAAATCCGTCGGGTTCGACAAGGCGCCGGAAGATCCGGCCGGGTTCCTCGACCTCTGCAAGAAGCTGCAGAAGGCGGGCAAGCCCGCAGGCTTTGCACTCGGCAATGCCGTCGGCGACGGCAACGGCTTCGCGGACTGGATGATGTGGGCGCACAACGCTTCGCTGCTCAACGAAGAGGGTAATGTCACCATCAACAGCAAGGAAACCATCGCGGCGCTGAACTACGTGAAGGAGCTTTATCCGACCTTCATCGCCGGCACGCCTTCATGGAACGACGTCAGCAACAACCGCGCCTATTCCGCGCAGGAAATCGCGCTCACGGCGAATGGCGTCTCGCTGTACTTCTCGCTGAAGAATGATCCCGCGACCAAGGCAATCGCTGAAGACAGCGAGCATCAGCTATTGCCGAAGTTCCTGGCAACGAGCTCGCCGATGTCGGGACTGACGCTGAATGCGATGGTGTTCAAGCACAGCCAGTATCCCAATGCCGCCAAAGCCCTCCTGACGTACATGCTGGAGAAGGACCAGTACGAGCCGTGGCTCAACGCCAACTCTGGCTATTGGGCCCAGCCGCTGGCCGCCTATGCCGAGGCCAAGGTCTGGACCGAAGATCCCAAGGTCGCGATCTTCAAGGGCACCATGAACAGCAAGTATTACGCCGGCTACAAGGGTCCGATTTCGACCGCCACAGGCGCGGTTCGCGCGGACTATGTGACGGTGCAGATGTTCGCTGCGGTGGCGACCGGCGCCTCGACGCCGGAGGCCGCGGCCGCGGAAGCGGAGCAGCGTGCGAAGCGGTATTTCCGGCGGCAAAACCGGTAAGAACGTCATCGCAGTCGTTGAATTTCGTCATTCCGGGATGGTGCGCCAGCACCAGACCACAGATGCGCAAGTGCGCATCGGGGAATCTCGAGATTCTTCGGTGCGCACCGTAGTTCGATGCTGCGCATCGCCCCGGAATGACACTGACCAAGTCAGGACAAGCATCTGATGTCTGTAACTACCCTATCAACGCGCGGCGTGGCGCACCGGCAACCGGGCTGGATCGCGCGCCTGCTCGACTACAAGCCGTTCCTGATTGTGATGTGCCTGACGCCGGCGCTCGGGCTGCTCGGGGTGTTCCTCACCTACCCGCTCGGCCTCGGCGTCTGGCTCGCTTTCACCGACACCACCATCGGCAAGCGCGGCGTCTTTATCGGCTTCGAGAATTTCCAGTATCTGCTGACCGATCCGCTGTGGTGGGGCGCGGTGTTTTACAGCGTGTTCTACACCGCGGTCGCGACGTTCGGAAAGTTCGCGCTCGGCTTCTGGCTGGCGCTGCTGCTGAACAACCACTTCCCGCTCAAGAGCCTGCTGCGCGCCATCGTGCTGCTGCCGTGGATCGTGCCGACGGTGCTGTCGGCGCTGGCGTTCTGGTGGATCTACGATCCGCAGTTCTCGATCATCTCCTATCTCTTGGTCGAAGTGCTGCACGTCCGCACCACCAATGTCGACTTCCTGGGAACGCCATGGGCGGCGCGGTTCTCTCTGATCGTGGCCAACATCTGGCGCGGCATCCCCTTCGTCGCAATCTCGCTGCTGGCGGGCCTGCAGACGATTTCGCCTTCGCTCTACGAGGCGGCGATGCTGGACGGCGCCAGCGCCTGGCAGCGTTTCCGCTACATCACCTTCCCGATGATGCTGCCGATCCTCGCCATCGTGATGACGTTCTCGATCATCTTCACCTTCACGGATTTCCAGCTCGTCTACGCCATCACCCGCGGCGGGCCGGTCAATTCGACGCATCTGCTGGCAACACTGGCGTTCCAGCGCGGCATCGCCGGCGGCGAACTCGGCGAGGGTGCCGCGATTGCGGTGTCGATGATTCCGTTCCTCGTGTTCGCAACGTTGTTCAGCTACTTCGGCCTCGCGCGCCGCAAATGGCAGCAGGGAGAAGCCAATGACTGACGTAGCCGCCTCACCGGGCAACTCCAACGTCGCCAGCGCCACGCCGGAAACGATGTCGTGGGATTCCCGCGCACGGCGGGTGATGATGATCTATCTGCCGCTGTCCTGTTTCGTGCTGATCCTGCTGTTCCCGTTCTACTGGATGGCGATCACCTCGTTCAAGCCAAACGCGGAACTACTGAATTTCAAGGATCACAATCCGTTCTGGATCACCTCGCCGACACTCGCGCATATCAAGCACCTGCTGTTCAATACGGCGTATCCGACCTGGCTGTGGACCACGATGATCGTGGCGGTCTGCTCGACCTTCCTGTCGCTGTTCGCCTCGACGCTCGCAGCCTATGCGATCGAGCGGCTGCGCTTCCGCGGCAGCCCCTATGTGGGGCTCGGCATCTACCTCGCCTATCTGGTGCCGCCCTCGATCCTGTTCATTCCGCTGGCCACCGTGATCGTGCAGTTCGGCCTGTTCGACTCACCGCTGGCGCTGATCCTGGTGTATCCGACCTTCCTGGTGCCGTTCTGCACCTGGCTCCTGATCGGCTATTTCAAGTCGATCCCCTATGAGCTGGAGGAATGCGCGCTGGTGGACGGCGCAACAAGGCTGCAGATCCTGCGGCGAATCACGCTGCCGCTCGCGGTGCCCGGCCTGATCTCGGCCGGCATCTTCTCCTTCACGCTGTCGTGGAACGAGTTCATCTACGCGCTCGCCTTCATCCAGAGCGGCGCCAACAAGACGGTGCCGGTCGCGATCCTGACCGAACTCGTCACCGGCGACGTCTACCAGTGGGGCGCGCTGATGGCGGGCTCCCTGCTCGGCTCGCTGCCGGTCGCGCTGTTTTATTCGCTGTTCGTGGATTACTACGTGTCGTCGCTGACCGGCGCGGTGAAGGAATAGCCACTCTCTCGTTCCTCATCCTCTCCCCGCAAGCGGGGCGAGGTTGAAGGTCTACCTGATATAGAACGCCACCGGCGCGTTGAACGGCATCGACGACTCCTTCATATCGGCAGGAAACGCCGGAAACGGCTGGGCGCGGCGCACCATCGCCAGCGTCTCGGCATCCAGTTGCGAATGGCCTGACGAGCCGCCGAGGCTGACGGAAAGCACCCCGCCGCTTCGGCTGAGCGTGAAGCTGACCCGCGATGTGCCCTGCTGGCCCGCGGCCTTGGCGGCGGGCGGGTACTGCTTGAAGCGTTGCAGGTGTGCGGCGACCATCTGTCGGTACGACGCGAGCGCGGCCGCCGATGCGCCGGCGTTGACGGCGGACGCGGCCGGCGCCTGGCGTTCGGCCTTGGGCGAGGCCGTCGTTCGCGGCGCCGGCTTCGCGTCGGTCGGCTTCTTGGCGTCGGGGCGAACCACTTTGGGCTTCACCGGCGTCGGCTTGGCTTCCGGGACGGGCTTGGCGGGCTCGGTCGCCGGCTTCATTTCCACCTTCTGCTCCGGCGGAGCGACCACTTCCGGCTTCTCCTGCGGCGGCGTCGGCGCGATCTCTTCCTGCACGGCTTCTGCGGCTGCGGGCTCCGGCGGCGAGGCATCGGCCTGCTGCATCACGGGTCCCGGCGCGAGGTCCATCTGCGTCGGCTCCGGCGCGGCGGAAGCCGGCGCCATGTCGACCATGATCGCCGGCAGGGAAACGCCGGGCACCGGCCGCTGCGTGTACCAGTTCATCGCCAGCGCGATCAGGGCGGCATGCGTGGCCACGATCGCAAACGCGGAGACGCCCCAGCGCCTGATAGTGGCCTGATCGGAGACATCGTGCAGCGCGAACGCGTTCATGGTCATTGCTTTTTAAGCATGACCTTATCGGAAAACCGGTATCCACTTTTCCGGGTCATGCTTCCTAGCTCCGGCCGTCGAGGCCGACCAGCGCGATCTTGAGGTAGCCGGCATTGCGCAACAGGTTCATCACTTCCATCAGGTCGCCATAGCTGACGGCCTTGTCGGCGCGCAGATAGATGCGCTCGTTCTTGTCGCTCTTGGCCGCCGCGTCGATCGCCGACGTCAGCGCATCGCGCGCGATGACATCCTCGCCAACCGCAACCGAGAGATCCGCCTTCACCGTGACGAACACCGGCTTGTCCGGGCGCGGCGTGGGCTCGACCGCGCTGGCTGGAAGATTGACGCCGAGATCGACGGTGGCGAGCGGGGCTGCCACCATGAAGATGATCAGCAGCACCAGCATCACGTCGATGAACGGCGTGACGTTGATCTCGTGCGACTCGACGAGATCGTCGCTGCCGCCGCGCGCCCTTCCGCCGATTGCCTGACCGAGTTTTGCGCCCATGACCTTCACTCCGTCGTTTACTCGGCGGCGCGCGCCAGCCGGAACGAACCGCGGTCGCCCTCGCGGCTGATCAGGAGCAGCACCATGGCCGAGGCGTCGCCGAGCAGCGCGCGATGGGCCGTGATGGTGCGGGTGAGGTGGTTGTAGATCACGACCGCCGGGATCGCCGCGACCAGACCCAGCGCGGTCGCCAGCAACGCCTCCGCGATACCGGGCGCGACGACGGCAAGATTGGTGGTGTGGGCCTCGGAAATGCCGATGAACGAATTCATGATGCCCCACACCGTCCCGAACAGGCCGACGAACGGCGCGGTGGCGCCGATGGTCGCGAGCACGCCGGTGCCGCGGGCGATCTGCCGCGACATCGCGGCTTCCACCCGCTCCAGCCGCAACGCCACCCGCTCCTTGAGGCCGTCGTCGAAATGACCGCCGGAAAGCGCGGCCTCGCGCGCGGCGGACTGGATGATCTGCGCCACGGCATCATTGCCGCCGCGGGTTTGCTGCTCGGCCTTGGCCAGCACCGTATCGGTTTCCAGCAGGTTCAGGCGCCGCCGGGCCATTGTCGTCTTGCGGCGAACCTCAATGGTCTTGGCAAGCCAGATCGTCCAGGTCACCAGCGAGGCAAAGGCAAGCCCCACCATCACCGCCTGCACCACGACGTCCGCATTCACGAACATGTTCCAGGGCGACAGGTTACGCGGCAGCAGGGCTGCGTCGGTGGCGGCGAATGCCGTAGTCGGTAAGGCGGCCACACCGGCCGCGCCACACCAACGGATCACAAGGTCCAGCACTGTTCGCTGCATGACCACCTCCCGGACTGACACATTGTGCGAATCGGCTACGCCGCGCGGGCGGGCGCGATCCTTTCGCCAAGCGCATGAAAGCGCTGCAACTGATCGCCGCGCAGCGCGCGGGTCTCGTCTCGCCCGACGAACACCTTGAACATGATGCCGCCGTCCACATTGATAAAGGCGATGAAGGCCGACGATTTGCCCATGAACGGACGCTCCACAAAGGCGATCGCCGCGCAGCGCTCGTGGCGCAGATGGCCGTGGAGCCCCTTCGGCTGCATCAGGTTGAAATAGCCGCGCCCAACTTCGCCGGCCGGGATCGCGCCGGTGAATTCGAAGATCGCGTCGTCGGTGTGGACGATCAACGTCACCTCGCCCCATTGCGCGACATCGTTCATCGCAGCGCCGAACTCGCCGCCGGCGCCGATCCGCACCATCGTTTCAGGCAGCGCCTCGAGCACGGCGCGCGGGGTGACTTTCCGCTCCCGCGCCACGTCCTCGATCACTGCGCCCGGATTCTCGGCCATATGGGCCCTGAGTTCAGCAAGCTCCGTGCTCAACATCGCGGCCTCCCTTACGCAGCAGCGCTGGACTTGCGCTCGCTCAGGATCACGTCGAATCCTTCGAACTTGGGATGGCCGAGATAGAGGCTTTCGCCGGTCTTGTTGTCGGCGCGGGCGTGCGCCCGGCGGAACTCTTCCGATTTGGTCCAGGCTTCGAACGCAGCCTTGTCGACCCAGGTCGTGTGCGAGGAGTACAGCGTGTGATCCTCAAGGACGGGGCCCTTCAACAGGTGAAACTCGACGAAGCCGGCCATGTTGCTGAGATAGGATTCGCGGGTGCGCCAGACCGTCTCGAACGCCGCTTCGGAGCCAATCTTCACCTGGAACCGGTTCATTGCGATAAACATTTTGAAATCTCCTTGCTGGGTTGCTGGGTTGCGCCTGGCGTACCGTTTGAGTTGGTTGGAACATAAATGCGCCGCAGCCGCGCTGGAGCATCAGCGCGGCCCGGTGCGTTGGAGGTATGGTCCCGCGGGACCGTGCATTCTTGGTATCAAGTTCCTCCGAAGTGATATCTGAGACCACCCTTGAAGACGATCCCGGGGCCGGCGCTGGCCCATTTCACGTCGTTTTGCGTATCTCCCGCACTTCCGACCGGGATGGCGTAAGGACGATAATATTGATTGAGAAGATTTTCGACCGAGAAATTGAACGTGAGGTCCCGCGTCGGCTGGTACTGGGCATAGAAGTTGACCAGGTCGAATCCAGTTGCCGGCGTGTAGGTCGGTGGAATGTTCCTGTTCGCCTGCGCCGACGTCCACATGACGGAGAGCACGAGCGTTCTATCGAGCAACCGAACACCGGCCGTCGTCGTGATCTTCTGTGGCGGGATGCTGTACAGCCCAAAGCCTGTCTGCAGGTTTTTTCCTTGCTGGTACGAGCCCGCAACACCGACGAACCAGAGGTTGGCGTCGTACATCGTCTCGGCCTCAAAGCCCTGAATTCTGGCCTGCGCAATGTTTTGGTACTGCAGGAAGGGCAGAACGGTAATGGTCGGCGCAGGCGGCGGCCCGGTCGGAACTACTAGCGGCGTCCCGAAAGCAACCTGGTCGATGAAGTCAGTGATGTCGTTGCGGAACACGTTGAACTTGCCGCGGATGCTGTCACCCGACGTGAACAGGTCGTTCTTCTTCAGGTTGAAGCCGATCTCCTTGTTCTTGCCGACTTCGGGACGAAGGTTCGGATTGGGAACAAAGCAGAATGTCGAATCGGCGCCGGCCCCCGGAGTACCCGACGGACAGCGGAAGAACGAGTCATTGACTGTAGCGCCGGCATGCGGGCCGTTCACGAGAGTTTCGGTGATCGACGGGGCACGGTAGCCCTCCGCGTAGCTGGCATAAGGCGTCAGCACGGCCGTGGGCATCAGGCCGACCGTAATCTTCGGCGACAAGCGATCACCGCCGGAGGATGAGGTCGCCAATTCCAGTTGGTAATTGTCGTAACGCAATGCGCCAACTACCTCCAGCAGCGAGGTGTAGTTGGCCTTCCATTGCACGAACCCGCCGGACACCGTGCGCTGGCCGCCCGGGGTCGTAACGTCGGAGGTCCCGCGCAGATCGTTGGTTACAACCTTGTCCTGGAATGCATCCAGTCCGTAGGTGACCGCATGGCGCCAATCGTAGGTCTCGAAGCGCGTCGTATTGTGAATGTCTACGCCGATCGTGTCGAGCTGGTAACCGCGGTTGCTGCCGATACAGCCGGAGACCGCATTGCCGGGCACGCCGCCGCAGAAGGCGGACGGAGTCGTACTGGTGTGGAACGTCTTGATCTGATCGTTCTCGGTGCGATTCCAGTAGACCTTCGCATCCCAATCGAACCATTTGTCGTCCGGCTGCGAATATTTCCAACCGAGCGTCGTCGTGTAGTTCTTCACGTCGGACCTGTAGATCGACGTGCCGTTCAGACTGTTGGTCCCATTGGGATTGGTGGAATTGGGGTCGCCTGCACGGCGCGGCGGCTGACCTACGCTGTAAAGGTCTTCCTGGAAAATTGTGCCGAGCTTGACTTCGTGTCCGTCAGCCGGCCGTACCGTCAGCTTGGCAATGCCGGCCGTAAGCCGGTTTCCGGTATTGGCGACTTCGAAGCCGGTGCCGTCCTTGTAACTTTCCTGCGTGCTGTAGGTGCCGCCGGCAAACACGTCGACGTTCGGATTGACGTGAACACCGCCGAAGACCGAACCGAGCGCGCGGCCGTAGTTCGTTCCGATAATGGTTTTGGCGTCCACACCCCAGCGCTCGCCGGGACGCACAACGTCTTCGATGTCCTTGGTACGGAACGACGCCACGCCGCCAATCGCGCCTGAACCGTAGATATTGGCGGTCGGACCGCGCACGATATCGATGCCGCCAACCAGCTCGGGGTTGAGGAAGAAAGAGCCGTTCGCGAAGTGGCCGGTGCGCTGATAATTCTGCCGCGCTCCGTCGACAACCACGGCGACGCGGCCAAAATCCTGCAGGCCGCGGATATTGATCGAAGTAGACGGCTCGTCGCCGCGGTCCTGCACCCAAACGCCTGGAATGTTGTAGAGAAGACCGCCGAGCGTGGTGGCCTGCCGTCCCTGGATTTGGTCGAGCGTGACGACACTGACCGGAGCCAGCGCGTCGATGGCGCGCTCTTCCGTCTTCGACGCCGCCACCGTGATGGTATCGAGCGATTGCACCGGCGCGCGGCCGATCTGCGCCATTGCGTTTCTGACAGGCGCCGAGGCTTGCTCAGCCTGTTGCGGCTTGGCTTGCTGGCGCTTGGCCTGCTTCTGCTTTTTCTGTTGGGCAGGGCGCGTGACGGCCTCCGTATCGAGCGCCTGCGCGAACCCTGCGCCTGACGCCATCAATGCGAACGAAAATGCCGACGCACCCAAAACCAAGGCGCGCGAATGCCTGACCCCGAAAGCCATACTGCCCCAAACCTGTTGTTGCGCTTTTGTCTGGCTGGCGGGCGCCGCTGATATGCGCGGCTGCTTGCTGGCTACCATATTTCCGCGACCGGGCTCCCCCGCTCGTATCGCGTCTATCTTGGTTACGCCGCGTTGCGGAACCGGTCAATCATGACGGGCCGCACTTTATATCGATTGTAAAGTGCAGTGGTTGGATTGCGCGCCGATCAAATTATACAAGCAGATGACCGGGAACACAGGGACACCACAGCAATTATGGCGGCACCTTCAGGAGAGAAAGTCGGAGGCGCCGGAAACAATGCCGAAAAGCCGTCGTCCGCGACGCGCCTTCTCACCATGAACGGCAGCCGGCTCGACAGCCGCGAACTGTTCGCGACCGAGCGCGAGATCATCATTGCGCATGGCGAGGATAATTATCGCCTGCGGCTGACGTCGCAGAACAAGCTGATCCTGACCAAGTGAGCAATCAGGCGATACTTGCAATGGCACTTTGTCGCACGCTCGCATTGTCGGCCGCTACCTGCGGCTTTCTGCTCGGCGGCGCGGCCATCGCCGCGGGCATCACGGTGCATGATGCCCGTAACCGCGACGTCACGATATCGGACCCCGCGCGAATCGTTTCGATCGGCGGCGCGATTACGGAAATACTCTATGCCCTTGGTTTCGAGGACCGCCTCGCCGGCGTCGACACCACCAGCCTCTATCCGCCCGCAGCGCTGCGCGACAAGCCCAATGTCGGCTACATGCGCCAGCTTTCGGCCGAAGGCGTGCTCGGGCTCAACCCCTCGCTGGTGCTGGCCGTGCAGGGCTCCGGGCCGAAGGAAACCATGGACGTGCTCGAAGCGGCCAAAGTGCCGCTGGTGCTAGTGCCCGAAACCTTTTCGGAAGCAGGCCTGCTCGAAAAGATCAAGATGGTCGGCCACGCCATGGGCGCGGACAAGCGCGCCGAATGCCTGACCAATGCAGTCTCCGGCGATCTGGCCCAACTGCGCGAGCTGCGCGCCAGGGTGACCAAGCCCGTGCGCGTGATGTTCGTGATGTCGCTGCTGAACGGCCGCGCGATGGCCGCCGGCCAGAAGACCGCCGCCAACGAAATCATCGCGATGGCCGGCGGCGTCAACGCGATCGAGGGTTATGACGGCTACAAGAACATCAGCGATGAGGCGATCATCGCCGCGAAACCCGACGTCGTACTCTCGATCGCGCGCAGCAAGGATTCGCTCGACGCCGAGGCGGTGTACCTTCATCCAGCCTTCGCGCTGACCCCGGTCGTGGCGAACAAGGCGTTCATTTCCATGGATGGCCTCTATCTGCTCGGCTTCGGACCGCGCACGGCGGCGGCGGCGCGCGATCTCTCGATCAAGCTCTATCCGACGCTGGCGCCGCAGGCCGAGAAATTCACGGCCGCGGCCGTCACCGCCAACTGCCGGCTGTGACAGCCCTCTCCGGCAGCACGGCGCGTGCGAAGCCGCGCAGCGGATACGCGTTCCGCCCACCCGCTTCCCTTACCCTCGTTTGCCTGCTGATCGCGCTCGCCGGCGCCGCCCTGATCGCGCTGACGATGGGCGCCGCCGGCATTCCGCTGGCCCGGCTGCCCGCCGCGCTCGGGCTCTGGGGCGATGTCAGGCCCGACGCTGGCACGCGACCAGCTCGTGCTGTGGTCGATCCGGATTCCGCGGATCGCCGCGGCCGCGATGGTGGGCGCCCTGCTCGCCACATCGGGCGCCATCATGCAGGGGCTGTTTCGCAATCCCTTGGCCGACCCCGCGCTGGTCGGCGTTTCCTCCGGCGGCGCGCTGGCGGCGGCGGCCGCAATCGTGTTCACCGACAGCCAGATCGGCCAAAGCTTCCGCTTCATGCAGCATCAATTGCTGCCGCTCGCGGCGTTCGCGGGCTCGCTGGTGACGACCGTCCTGCTCTATTCGATCGCGAGCCGCTCCGGGCGGACGTCGATCGCGATCTTCCTGCTGGCAGGCATTGCGATTGCCGCCATCGCCAATGCCGGCATCGGGCTGCTGGTCTTCATCGCCGACGACCGCCAGTTGCGCGACATCACGTTCTGGATGCTGGGCTCGCTGAGCGGCGCGACCTGGCCCAAGCTCGCGGCGCTGGCGCCGGTGCTGGGGCTCGCTTTGATCGCCTGCGTCTGGATCGCGCGCGGGCTCGATGTGCTGGTGCTGGGCGAGGCCGAGGCGTTTCACAGCGGCGTCGACGTCGAGCGGCTGAAGCGGATCTCGATCGTGCTGGTGTCGGCGATGACGGGCGTTGCGGTTTCGGTCTGCGGCGTGGTCGGCTTCGTCGGCATCGTGGTGCCGCATCTGCTGCGGCTGGTGATCGGACCAGCGCACCGGCTGCTGCTGCCGGCCTCGATGCTTCTGGGCGCCGTGCTGATGGTCGGGGCCGATACGCTGGCCCGCACCATCGTGGCGCCGGCGGAAATGCCGATCGGCATCCTGACGGCGGCGATCGGCGCGCCGTTCTTCCTCGCAATGCTGCTGCGCCAGCGCGGGCTGGTTTCGCTATGACCGCTATCCTCGAAGCGCAATCGATCTCGATGATCGTCGGCGGCGCCACGCTGGTCGACGGTATCGATCTCGCGCGTCAAAGCCGGCGAGATGGTCGCGATCGTCGGCCCCAACGGCGCCGGAAAATCGACGCTGCTGCGGATGCTGTCCGGCGATCTCCGCCCGACCAAGGGCCGGATCGAGCTGAGGCAGCGCGACATCCACGCTCTATCCGCCCCGCGTTCTCGCCCATCACCGCGCGATGCTGTCGCAGCATGTCAACGTCACCTTCCCGTTCACGGTCGAGGAAATCGTCCATATGGGCGCGGGCGACAGCCGGCCGCGCCGCCGCGCAAAAACTGGTGGATGCGGCGCTGGGCGAGGTCGGGCTCGCGCATTTCAGCCACCGGCAATTGCCGACGCTCTCCGGCGGCGAGCAGCAACGCGCGCATTTTGCCCGCGTGCTGGTGCAGCTCGCCTGCGGCGAGCTGCAGCACGGCCCCGGCCTGCTGCTGCTGGACGAGCCGACCTCCAGCCTCGACATGCGCCACCAGATCGATCTGGTGGAAACGGCGCGGCGGCGCGCGCAGAACGGCACGGCTGTCATCGCCGTGCTGCACGACCTTAACCTCGCGATGCGCTTCGCCGACCGGATCGTGCTGCTGCATCGCGGCAAGCTCGCCGTCGACGGTGACCGCGCGGTGGCGATCACCGCGGAAACCATCCGCCGGATTTTCGAGGTCGACGTCACGATCGACTACACCGACGGCGGCGTGCCGTTCCTGCTGCCGCAGACCATGCGGCCGACCGGCGCGCCAACGGCATAACGCCGCAACCCTTATCCCACGCCGTTACAGATTCGTCACAGAACCGTCAGCCCACTGTAACAGCCGGTCCGCAAGACACTCCGCATCGTCATCATGAGGAGATCCGCCATGCGCGTGTCAGTGCTCTGCTCCGTCGCTTCCTTACTTCTGGCCAGCGCCGCCTTCGCGCAAGGCGAAGGCGAATTTCCGGCCACGCTGAAGGGCCACGCCGTGCTGCCGGCGCAGACCTTCATCGACGCGCCTGCGGATGCGCCCGATGACCTCAAGACATCAGGCAAATACACCACCGGCAAGCGCGTCGACGCCGTCGGCACCGTGATGGGCAAATCCTACGAGCGGCCGACCGGCTTCTCGCTGCCGTTCAAGGGCCAGCCGCTGCAGGGCCATTCCGGCATCAAGGTGATGCCGGACGGCTCGTTCTGGGTTCTGACCGACAACGGCATGGGCTCGCGCTACAACTCGGCCGAACTCGATGCTGTACCTCAACCGGCACAAGATCGACTGGGCGGGCGGCAAGATCGAACGGCAGGAAACCATCTTCCTGCACGATCCGGACAAGAAAGGTGCCGTTCCGCATCGTGCATGAGGACACGGCAAAGCGCTATCTCACCGGCGCCGATTTCGACACCGAAGGCTTTCAGATCGTCGGCGACACCTTCTGGATCGGCGACGAGTTCGGGCCCTATGTGCTGAAGGCCGACAGGAACGGCAAGATCCTCGCCGTGTTCGAAACCACCGCCGACGGCAAACCGGTGCGCTCGCCCGACCATTGGTCGGTGCAGTCGCCGGGCGTCCCCGGCGCGAGCTACACCAATGTCAACCTGCGCCGCTCCAAGGGCTATGAAGGCTTCGCGGCGTCAAAGGACGGCAAATTCCTCTACGGCCTGCTGGAAGGCCCACTGTGGGACGCCGAGAAGAAGGACTGGGAGAAGGTCGACGGCAAGGAAGCCTCGCGAATTCTCGAATTCGACGTTGCGGCCGAAAAGTTCACCGGCCGCTACTGGCACTACGTGTTCGAGCAGAACGGCAACGCCATCGGCGACTTCAACATGATCGATGCCAATAGCGGCCTGATCATCGAGCGCGACAATGGCGAAGGCACCGCCGACAAGGCCTGCCCGGCCGGCCAGCGCGGCGAGAACTGTTTTGCGGACCTCGCCAAATTCAAGCGCGTCTACAAGATCGAACTCTCCGACGCCAACGTCGGCAAGCCGGTGCGCAAGATCGCCTATATCGACCTGATGAAGATCCAGCGATCCCGACAAGAAGGCGCGCAAGCCGCTCAATGACGGCGTGCTGACGTTCCCGTTCTTCACCATCGAGAACGTCGACCGCGTCGACGACACGCACATCATCGTCGGCAACGACAACAATCTGCCGTTCTCGTCGAGCCGCGAGCCGAACAAGGCGGACGATAATGAGTTCGTGCTGCTGGAAGTGGGCGAGTTCTTGAAGGCGAAGTGAGATTGTCGTCGCACCACCCACGTCCGTCGTCCCTGCGAACGCCCTGCGTTCGCAGGGACCCATAACCACAGGACGTCGCTTGGGGCACTAAACGAAGACTATAAACATCTTCCCACATATTGGACGACACGGCGTGATGGTGTGGACGGCCCCCTACGGCATCAGTTGTGCCAGAATGAGGTTGTTGCAAATCTCAGACAAGGGAGCCGTCCGTGGACCAGATTATCCGAATTGGAATGGATACGTCGAAGAATTTTTTTCAGCTGCATGGGGTTGATACCGCCGAGCGGGCGGTATTGCGCAGGAAACTTCGGCGCAACGAGGTGCTGACGTTTTTTGCCGAGCAACCACCGACGGTGATCGGAATGGAGGCCTGCGGTGCCGGACATTACTGGGCGCGGGAGCTGGGCAAGCTCGGACACGAGGTGAAGCTGATCGCGCCGCAGCATGTGAAGGCTTACGTCAAACGCAACAAGAACGACGGGCGCGATGCCGAAGGGCTGTGCGAGGCGATGAGCCGGCCGACGGTGGAATTCGTGGCGGTGAAGAGCGAGGAGCAACAGGCTGCGCTGATGCTGATAGGCGTTCGCCAGCAACTGATGACCAGACGAACCCAACTCAGCAACGCAATCCGGGGTTATGCGGCGGAGTTCGGCGTGATCACAGTAAAGGGGCTGGTCAAGGTAGAGCCGCTGCTGGCGCAGATCGCCCGGGATGAGAGCCTGCCGGCGCTGGCGCGTGAGATGTTTGCGCTGCAGGGGCGCGACTATGCCCGGTTGCAGGTCGAACTGTAGGCGGTCGAGGCCCGGCTGATGCCAGGCACCGTGCAAATACCGGCAGTTGCCGCTTGGGAAAGATTCCAAGTATCGGGCTGATCGGCGCCACGGCATTGGTCATGAAAGTCCCGATCCCCGACTGTTCCCGTCGGGCCGGCACTTCGCGGCCTGGATCGGGCTGACGCTGAAAGATCATTCCACCGCCGGCAAGACCCGGATCGGCAAGATCACCCGCGCCGGAGATGAGATGCTGCGCAGCGTGCTGGTGGCGGGAGCCACCTCCGTGATCCAGCAGGCGAAGAAGGGCCGCGGTGGTCCGTCGCCCTGGCTCGTTGCGCTGCTGGCGCGCAAGCCGCCGAAGCTTGCAGCGGTGGCACTCGCCAACAAGACTGCCCGCATTGCCTGGAAGCTGCTGACGACGGGCGAGAGTTACGATGGCGCGCGGATGCCTGTGGCATCGAAGCTAGCTGCCTAAGAGATCAGCCGGTCGGCCAAGTCGCCAACCGGTTGAGCCGGAGCTGCAAAAGGAGACAGATGGAAGGATCGATCGATCCGAGCTGCGAGACAATCCGTGGGACCCATTGGCCTGTAAAGGTCGCTGGCGTGTTTGGAACTCGCTTCGCGGAAAACCATCTTGGCCAGCGGTTTAACAACCGCACCAACAGGCCGGACATATGGATGCAAGCGATCCGATCAGACCATCGAAAACTCTTGCAGCACGGGGGCCGTCCACATATGGGTCCCCCGATGCGCAATTGCGCATCTGAG
>CAVUOI010000025.1:0-396086 GCA_963742935.1 uncultured Alphaproteobacteria bacterium
TGTGTAGCCCAGCCCGTAAGGGCCATGAGGACTTGACGTCATCCCCACCTTCCTCGCGGCTTATCACCGGCAGTCTCCCTAGAGTGCTCAACTAAATGGTAGCAACTAAGGACGGGGGTTGCGCTCGTTGCGGGACTTAACCCAACATCTCACGACACGAGCTGACGACAGCCATGCAGCACCTGTCTCCGGTCCAGCCGAACTGAAGAACTCCATCTCTGGAGTCCGCGACCGGGATGTCAAGGGCTGGTAAGGTTCTGCGCGTTGCGTCGAATTAAACCACATGCTCCACCGCTTGTGCGGGCCCCCGTCAATTCCTTTGAGTTTTAATCTTGCGACCGTACTCCCCAGGCGGAATGCTTAAAGCGTTAGCTGCGCCACTAGTGAGTAAACCCACTAACGGCTGGCATTCATCGTTTACGGCGTGGACTACCAGGGTATCTAATCCTGTTTGCTCCCCACGCTTTCGTGCCTCAGCGTCAGTATCGGGCCAGTGAGCCGCCTTCGCCACTGGTGTTCTTGCGAATATCTACGAATTTCACCTCTACACTCGCAGTTCCACTCACCTCTCCCGAACTCAAGATCTTCAGTATCAAAGGCAGTTCTGGAGTTGAGCTCCAGGATTTCACCTCTGACTTAAAGACCCGCCTACGCACCCTTTACGCCCAGTGATTCCGAGCAACGCTAGCCCCCTTCGTATTACCGCGGCTGCTGGCACGAAGTTAGCCGGGGCTTATTCTTGCGGTACCGTCATTATCTTCCCGCACAAAAGAGCTTTACAACCCTAGGGCCTTCATCACTCACGCGGCATGGCTGGATCAGGCTTGCGCCCATTGTCCAATATTCCCCACTGCTGCCTCCCGTAGGAGTTTGGGCCGTGTCTCAGTCCCAATGTGGCTGATCATCCTCTCAGACCAGCTACTGATCGTCGCCTTGGTGAGCCATTACCTCACCAACTAGCTAATCAGACGCGGGCCAATCTTTCGGCGATAAATCTTTCCCCGTAAGGGCTTATCCGGTATTAGCACAAGTTTCCCTGTGTTGTTCCGAACCAAAAGGTATGTTCCCACGCGTTACTCACCCGTCTGCCGCTGACGTATTGCTACGCCCGCTCGACTTGCATGTGTTAAGCCTGCCGCCAGCGTTCGCTCTGAGCCAGGATCAAACTCTCAAGTTGGACTTGAAACTTTAAACCGGCTGATCACAACGTTTGACGAGGTCCCACCATATATATCGCCCGCGATTCACATCGATGACGACGATGGTGTAACCTATGTAAACGTGTACCGCCGAAGTCTTTCGTCCAGCCCCGAAAGATGAAAACCGAAGTTTTCAAGTATTCGAGACTACGCAAGGACTCCGCCGTCCACGTTTCTCTTTCTTCATCTTCACTTGTCAAACAGCCCGGGATCGCTGGGATCCCACCCTTCCACTTCTGGAAGGTTCCCGAAGACCTCATCCGACGACAAATAACAACCGACTGTTATCGGCTGTTGAGTCACTCATCGTAATGAGGAGCTTACGGGGCGCGAAAAGATGCGTTGGCCTCGGGGGCCAATGCATCGCCGCGCTCAGTGGCCGGGTTATAGGCCCGCCCGATCGGGGTTGTCAACGCCCATCGTCAAGAAATTGTCGTATCGCTCGCAAGAATTTTGAGACGCCAAGAAGTCCCTATGTTTCGGGCCTTTGGCCGCACTTGAGCCACATTCCTGCGACGTTCTGACTATAAGTCATGCATTGAATCGCAGGATGCCGGTGAGGCTGCCGGCGCTCATTTTACTTATCCGGGACAGGCGTTCTCTAAAAACCCGTCGCCTTCCCAATGCGGCCAGGAAACTTCGATAGATCTGCTCATCATTGACGTTCGAGACTCTGGTCGGTCTTCTCCTGGCCTCTGATTCACGAATCTCCATGTGTGCGGCAATCCCCTGCTCCGGAACCGTTCCCTGAAAGGGACGAAAACGTGGGGTCTGGATCGGGCGAGGGTCTTGTCGAATGTTGATGGAATTTGGGGGGACACAGGGTTGAGCCAGAAGGCGCCACGCGGA
The DNA here is from genome assembly GCA_963742935.1 of uncultured Alphaproteobacteria bacterium. GTDB lineage: Bacteria > Pseudomonadota > Alphaproteobacteria > Rhizobiales > Xanthobacteraceae > Bradyrhizobium. Next base: position 2,049 of record CAVUOI010000025.1, read on the forward strand.
AGCGGCTATGGACGCGAGACCGGGATGATCGATCTCGGTCACGAGCCGCCGCTTTCCGTCGATGGCTCCGAGGCCGCGGTGATCGATCGCCGCCGTGTCTCCGTGCAATGGTTTAGCGGCACCATCCTGACCGGTCTGTGCGGCGCGGCTCTCATCGGCGGCGCCGTTTTTGCGTCGCTCGACGGCGAAATGACCTTTGCCAAGGTGCCGGAGCGTGTTGAAGGCGCCCTGCGCGGGGCTTTCGGCGCGAACGATCGCACCGCCACCCTGCACAAGAGCGATCGCCTGCCGCCGCCCAGTGAATCCTCGGGCTCCCGCAATGTGACGAAGGTCTCGACCGTCACCCGCGTCGGCAACCGCGACGTGATGCGGGTGCGCCCCTTCGTCCGTATTTCCGGCAATTTGTCGATGACGACGAGCGATCTCAGCTCGAAAATCCCGCCCTTCAACGCCCAGCGCATGCTGACCGACGTCGGCACCACGACACAGGCCGCGTCCGAGGATCCGAACAATCCCGAGGCCGTCGAACCCGACGCCGAAGTTTCCTTCGTGACCAAGGATCTCGCGACCGTGCTGCCGAAGGCGAAACTCGCCGCCGTGGTCGCGCTCGACGAAGTCCTGATGCGGGTGCGCGATGCCGCCAACTGGCGCGGCTCGGGCGGGGTCCGCTACACCTCGCTTGCCAACGCCGCAGCGGACGCCAGCGGTATGCAGTCCGATTTCAAGCTCGCCTATGCCACGGAAGGCAACGTTTCCGATCCCTATGCCGGCTTCGAGACCCGCGTGGTGCCGGAAAACGTCACCCTGTTGCCGAAGACCAAGGACCAGATCACCGGCGGCAACCCGTCCGGCGAACGCGTTCATGTCGTGAAGAAGGGCGACACGATTGCTTCCATTCTGCGCGACCTCGGCGCGACGCCCGATGAGGCCAGGGCAGTGGCGATGAACCTCGGCCCCCGCGGCCGCGACGGCGGCCTGAAGGAAGGCCAGAAGGTCCGTATCCTGATGGTGCTCTCGGGGGTCGGCCCCACCGTCCACCCGCAGCCCTATCGCGTGATCGTCGCCAACGAAACCATCGTCGAGGCCGTGGCCGCCCTGTCGGATGTCGGCAAATATGTCGCCGTCGACGTCCAGAGCATGAATACCGTCGCCGAGGCCGCCACCGGCAAGGACGACGACGATGACGATGATGATGACGGCAGCGGCGTCCGCCTCTACCAGAGCATCTACGAGACCGCGATGCGTAACAAGGTGCCGGCCGCCGTCATCGAGGACATGGTTCGCATCTATTCCTACGACGTCGACTTCCAGCGCAAGGTGCAGCCGGGCGACTCCTTCGACGTCTACTTCGCCGGCGAGGACGAAGGCACCGGCAACAGCGAAAAGACCGAAGTGCTGTATGCCGCTCTCACCGTCGGCGGCGAGACCAAGAAATACTATCGCTTCCAGACCCCGGACGATTCCGTCGTCGACTTCTACGATGAGACCGGCAAGAGCGCGAAAAAGTTCCTGGTGCGCAAGCCCGTCAACAGCGCCATCATGCGCTCGGGCTTCGGCGGCCGCCGCCATCCGATCCTGGGCTACGCCAAGATGCACACCGGCGTGGACTGGGCGACCCCTTACGGCACGCCGATTTTCGCCTCCGGCAACGGCGTGGTCGAAAAGGTCGGCTGGGAAGGCGGCTATGGCAAATATGTCCGCCTGAAGCACAACAATGGTTACGAGACCGCCTACGGCCATATGTCGGCGTTTGCCAAGGGCATGGAGCCCGGCAAGCGCGTGCGCCAGGGCCAGGTGATCGGCTTCGTCGGATCGACGGGCATGTCGACCGGCGCCCACGTTCACTACGAAATCCTGGTCAACGGCCGCTTCGTCGACCCGATGCGCGTCAAGCTACCACGCGGCCGTTCGCTCGAGGGCGCGGTGATGGCGGGTTTTGAAAAAGAGCGGGAACGCCTCGATACGCAGATGAACAACCGCGGCAGCGCGGCGCGCGTCTCCGAAGCCACCGGCGCCACGTCGCAGACACGCCAGGTCAGCCGCTAGCCCGCTGAAAAATCAGCCGTTGAATTTTTAATGAAGTCGAGGATATCGGGCACGTCGTCCCGCGCCGCGCGTCGACTTGATGGCAGCGCCCGCCGCCGGCGCCCAACAGTTTCGTTTGCCAAACCGCCTGCCCCGGCAAATACTACCTTCCATAAAAAATCCCCGGGAGGTCCATCATGACGAGCAGGCTTGCACTCGCAACGACTGTTGCGGCGATCGTTCTTGGAAACGTGGCCGGCGCATCGGCTCAGACCTATGAGGTCACCAAGCTGGTTCCAGGTTCGGCCTTTCATGGCGTGCACGGGCTCGGCATCGACAAGTCCGGCCGCCTGTTCGCCGGCAGCGTCGCAGGCGCCGCGCTTTACGAGGTCGATCGCAGCAACGGCACGGCGAAGATCGCAATCCCCTCCCCCGAAGGCATGGCCGACGACATCGCGTTCGCGCCCGACGGCACCATGGCTTGGACCGCCTTCCTCACCGGCGATCTCTATTCGCGCAAGGGCGACGGACCCGTGAAAAAACTCGCCTCCGGGCTTCCCGGCATCAATTCGCTCGCCTTCCGCAAGGATGGGCGGCTCTACGCGACGCAAGTGTTCCTCGGCGATGCGCTCTATGAGATCGACGTCGAAGGCGTCAAGCCGCCGCGCAAGATCATGGAGAAGATGGGCGGCCTCAACGGCTTCGAATTCGGCCCCGACGACAAGCTCTACGGCCCGCTGTGGTTCAAGGGCCAGGTCGCCAGGGTCGACGTCGACAAGGCCGAGTTGTCCGTGGTCGCCGACGGCTTCAAGATTCCGGCCGCGGTCAATTTCGATTCCAAGGGCAATCTCTTCGTGGTCGACACCGCGCTCGGCCAATTGGTGAAAGTCGACACGAAGAGCGGCGCGAAGAAGATGGTCGCGCAGTTGAAACCCTCGCTGGACAATCTCGCGATCGACGACAAGGACCGCATCTTCGTCTCCAACATGGCCGACAACGGCATTCAGGAGGTCGATCCGGAAACCGGCGCGGCCAAACAAGTCATTATCGGCAAGCTGGCGCTGCCCGGCGGCATCGGCGTCGTCTCCGACGGCGGCAAAGACACGATCTATGTCGCCGACGTCTTCGCCTATCGCACCGTCGACGGCGCGACCGGCGAAGTCTCCGAACCCGCGCGCATGCATGCCGACGGCGTGACGCTGGAATATCCGATGAGCGCCACCGCCAAGGGCGACGACGTGCTGCTGTCGAGCTGGTTCACCGGCACGGTGCAGCTGATCGACCGCAAGACCGGCAAGACCAGGGAGATGCTGCACGACTTCAAGGCGCCGCACGACGCGGTGAGGCTTGGCGACGGCAGCATCCTGGTCAACGAACTCGGCAGCAAATCGCTGGTCCGCGCCTCAGGCGAGCACGGCAAGGACCGCACCGTGGTGATCGGCGGCCTCGAAGGCCCGGTGGGGATGGTCGCCGGATCGGGCGGCACGGTCTATCTGACCGAAGCCTTTTCCGGGCAGGTGTCGAAGGTCGAAGCCAACGGCGAGAAGACGGTGATCGCGAAGGATCTGAAGGGACCCGAGGGCATAGCGCTGGCGAGCGACGGCAAGCTGATCGTGGCCGAGGTTGGCGCCAAGCGGATTATCCAAATCGACCCGGCCAATGGCACCGTCACCGAGATCGCCGCCAACCTGCCGATTGGATTGCCCGCCGCACCCGGCGGCCTGCCGAGCAACATCCCGACCGGCGTCGGCGTTGGGGCGACGGGGGTGATCTACTTCTCGTCGGATATCGAGAATGCGATTTACAAGGTTACGAAGAAATAGCCTCCACCGTCACACAGCGGCGGTGGCCCGGACGTTGCGCGCGCATGCGTCCGGGCCACTTCAATCGGCGTCAGTTCAGCTTCCGCTTCGGCACCGGCGTTTCGAACTGCGCGATCTCGGCGGTCTGCGGTGACTTGCCGTTGAAGGTCAGCACATTGCCTTCGCTCGAGATCGCGACGTGATCGCCGTCGGAAACCTCGCCGGCCAGGATCATCTCGGCCAGCGGGTCCTGCACGCTGCGCTGGATCACCCGCTTGAGCGGGCGGGCGCCGTAGGCGGGATCCCAGCCCTTGGCCGCCAACCAGTCGCGGGCAGCGGCATCGAGCGTCAGCGTGATCTTGCGATCCTCCAGCAGCCGCTGCAGCCGCGCGAACTGGATCTCGACGATCCGGCCCATCTCGCTCTTCTGCAGGCGGTGGAACAGGATGATCTCGTCGACGCGGTTGAGGAATTCGGGCCGGAAATGCGCCCTCACCATCCCCATCACCTGCTCGCGCACTTCAGACGTATCCTCGCCTTCCGGCTGGTTCACCAGGAACTCCGAACCGAGGTTCGAGGTCATGATGATCAGCGTGTTGCGGAAGTCGACGGTGCGGCCCTGTCCATCGGTCAGGCGGCCGTCGTCGAGCACCTGCAGCAGCACGTTGAAGACATCCGGATGCGCCTTCTCGACCTCGTCGAACAGCACCACCTGATAGGGCCTGCGCCGCACCGCTTCGGTGAGCGCGCCGCCCTCGTCATAGCCGACATAGCCGGGAGGCGCGCCGATCAGCCGGGATACCGAATGCTTCTCCATGTATTCGGACATGTCGAGGCGGACCATCGCGGTCTCGTCGTTGAACAGATATTCCGCCAAGGCTTTGGTCAGCTCGGTCTTGCCGACACCGGTCGGCCCCAGGAACATGAACGAGCCCATCGGGCGGTTCGGGTCCTGCAGGCCCGCGCGCGAACGGCGCACCGCGGTCGCTACCGCGCGTACGGCTTCGGCCTGGCCGACCACGCGCCGGCCGAGCTGATTCTCCATCTTGAGGAGCTTGTCCTTTTCACCTTCCAGCATCTTGTCGACGGGAACGCCGGTCCAGCGCGACACCACCTGCGCGATGTGGTTGGCGGTCACCGCCTCCTCCATCATCTCGCCTGGGCTTTCGTTGGCCTCGATGGATTCGAGCTTCTTCTCCAGGTCAGGGATCTGGCCATAGGCCAGTTCGCCCGCGCGCTGGAATTCACCGCGGCGTTGCGCGTTGGCCAGTTCGATGCGCAACGCATCGAGCTCGCTCTTCAGCTTCTGCGCGTCGGAGAGCTTGTTCTTCTCCGCGCTCCAGCGCGACGTCAGCGCCGCCGATTTTTCCTCGAGGTCGGCCAGTTCCTTTTCCAGCGCCTGCAGGCGGCTCTTGGAGCCGATGTCGGTTTCCTTCTTCAGCGCCTCCTGCTCGATCTTCAGCCGGATGATTTCCCGGTCCATCAGATCGAGCTCTTCGGGCTTGGAATCGACCTGCATCTTCAGCCGCGCCGAAGCCTCGTCCATCAGGTCGATGGCCTTGTCGGGCAGGAAGCGGTCGGTGATGTAGCGGTTCGATAGCGTGGTCGCTGCGACCAGCGCGGAATCGGTGATGCGGACGCCGTGGTGCTGCTCGTATTTGTCCTTCAGGCCGCGCAGGATCGAGATCGTGTCCTCGACCGTCGGCTCGGAGACGAACACCGGCTGGAAACGCCGCGCCAGCGCCGCATCCTTTTCGACATGCTTGCGGTATTCGTCGAGCGTGGTGGCGCCGATGCAATGCAGCTCGCCGCGGGCCAATGCGGGCTTCAGCAGGTTGGACGCATCCATCGCGCCGTCAGCCTTGCCGGCGCCGACCAGCGTGTGCATCTCGTCGATGAACAGGACGATCGAGCCTTCGGCGGAGGTCACTTCCTGCAGCACCGCCTTCAGCCGCTCCTCGAATTCGCCGCGGTATTTGGCGCCCGCGATCAAGGCGCCCATGTCGAGCGAGAGCAGCTTCTTGTCCTTCAGGCTTTCCGGCACGTCACCATTGAGGATGCGCAGCGCCAGGCCCTCGACGATGGCGGTCTTGCCGACGCCGGGCTCGCCGATCAGCACGGGATTGTTCTTGGTGCGGCGGGACAGCACCTGGATGGTGCGGCGGATTTCCTCGTCGCGGCCGATCACGGGGTCGAGCTTGCCGTCGCGCGCGGCCTGCGTCAGGTCGCGGGCATATTTCTTCAGCGCGTCGTAAGCGTTTTCCGCCGTCGCGCTGTCGGCCGTGCGGCCCTTGCGCAGCGCTTCGACCGCCGCATTGAGGTTTTGCGGCGTAACGCCGCCCTTGTTGAGAACGTCTCCGGCCGCGCCGTTCTTCTCGAGCGTCAGCCCGAGCAGCAGCCGCTCGACCGTGACAAAACTGTCGCCGGCCTTCTCGGCGGCCTTTTCCGCGGCATCGAAGGCGCGCGCCATGTCGGGGGCAAGATAGATCTGCCCGGCGCCGCTTCCCGAAACCTTGGGCAATTTGTTGAGCCCATCCTCGGTGGCCTTGAGGATGGCGCGGGAGTTGCCGCCGGCGCGGTCGATCAGGCCGCCGGCCAGCCCCTCGCTGTCGTCCAGCAGAACCTTGAGCATATGCAGCGACGAAAACTGCTGATGTCCATCGCGCACGGCAAGCGATTGGGCTGACTGGATAAAGCCGCGCGCCCGCTCGGTGTATTTTTCAATATTCATATCGTTCGATTCCCTCGGCCTGCCGTTCCCACCCCTGAGGCATGATTACGGCATCTTCATTGGGGTATCCGCGGGCCGCATTGATATTTCTCAATTGGCCGCGGGTCGTCGCCCTGTTTTCAGGCTTGACGCAAATGTGGGCATGGCGCGGCAAAACGGAAGAGGCCCGCTCACAAATTCGGGAGCGGTGGCGCAGGGTACGGGAATCCCTTAATAAGACGCATGGACGCTACCTCCCCTGCCCGCATCGCCGGGATCTACCGCTACCCCGTCAAAGGCCTGACGCCGGAGCAACTCGGTAGCGCTGACCTTAAGCCGGGCGCGACATTGCTGGCCGACCGCCGCTACGCGATCGAAAACGGCCCCTCCGGTTTCGACCCGGCCGCGCCGAAATGGCTGCCGAAGCCGCATTTCCTGATGTTGATGCGGGACGAATGGCTGGCCGGCCTGCGCACCCGCTTCGACGATGCGACCAACGTCCTCTCGATTAACCGCAACGGCGGGATCGTGGCCCAGGGCAATCTGACAACCCCCGAGGGCCGGGCAGCGATCGAAGCCTTCTTCGCCTCGACCTTTCCCGACCTGATCAAGGGCCCGCCAAACGTGCTGGAAAGCCCGGGCCATAGTTTTTCGGATGTCGCCCGCAAGGTCGTCTCCATCATCAATCTCGGCAGTGTCCGCGCCATCGAGAGCATGGTGGACGCGCCGGTCCATCCCCTGCGCTTCCGTGCCAACCTCTATGTCGAGGGCTGGCCGGCCTGGCACGAATTCGAATTGCTCGACCGCACGCTGGCGATCGGAGATGTGAGACTGAAGGTAGTGAAACGCATCGTCCGCTGCGCCGCCGTCAACGTCGATCCCGACACGGCCCAGCGCGACCTCGCCATCCCCCCGACGCTGCAGCGCCGGCTCGGCCACGCCGATTGCGGGATCTATGCGGAAGTGATCGAAGGCGGCACGATCGCCGACGGCGATACGATCGCGGCAGTGCAGCCGGCGTTGCTGTAGTTCGACGGCGCGTGGGATGAGAGGGGCGTTGCCCGTCAATACCGATTGCGGGCGCCAAGTGTCGCTCAGCTCCCAAGCGCGATAAAGCCGACACAGACCACGATCAGACTCACAACGATAACAGCAAGGAAACTGGAAGAAGTAATATCTTCGCGCATGACGATCACCATGCCCTCGATCGGGCAAAGACAACTAAACCATCCATGCGTTTCAGGATGTCTTCGTCTCACTGGGAAAACGACTTCATCGATCCGCGCGACTTTTGCGTGCACATATTCCACGAAGCATCTTCACGGTGTCGAAAGCCCTGGCGTCCATGCATGCAGGCCTCATCATACCATTTCGCAAACGGCATTCCGAGTTGTGGCTTGCTTCACACGCAGCGACTGTGCGCGTGATTACAGTTGCGCCCGTGGTTGACGATCGGCCCGGTCCTTTGCGGAAATTTCCGCACGGAGCAGCGTTATGGAAAACACCCTACAGCTCTATGGCGTGCTGCTGGGCAGCCGCACGTATCTGCGGTCGCTGACCGAGGGAGCCGCTTTCCTCGCCGCCAGCACCATCGCGATCTTCGCAGCGGTCAGCTATGCCACGGTTCACGCCAGCAACCACGTCACCGATTTCGTGCTGAGCCGCGTCGGTCCCTTCAACGTGCGCTTTCTCTTCGTCTACGGAACGTTCACGGCGTTCGTCATTACCGCCGGCCTGCTGGCCTCGCGTCCGAACCGGCTGCCGTTCGCCCTCAAGGCCACGGCGCTGTTCCTGCTTGTCCGCGCCGTGTTCGTGGCGCTCACCCACATGGCGCCATCGCCGATCGAACCGCAGCAGCCGGCGCCATTCTTCAACTCGATCTTTTACGGCGGCGATCTGTTCTTCTCCGGCCACACCGGCCTGCCGCTTCTCGCCGCGCTTGCGTTCTGGCATATCCCGCAATGGCGGATGTTCTATCTCGCGCTGACCGCCTTTTTCGGTTCGGTCGTGCTGCTCGGCCACTATCACTATTCGATCGATGTGCTGGCCGCGCTGTTCATCACCCACGGTGTCTTCCAGGTTTCGTGCTGGCTGTTCGCCCGCGACTACACGCTGTTTCGCTCCTCCGAAAACCTGGCGAGGCCACGGCCAAAACACGCGAGCCAAAAGGCGGCGGTCCCCGTCGATGGCCGGCGCCGGCGCACGCCCAGGCCGTTCGTGCTGCACCTCGTCGGAGACGAAGCGATGCCGGGCGGGCCATCGAAACCCGAAATCAACCATCCGGACCGATAGCACCTCCGTAGAATCCCTGACTGCCCCACGGTGAAAACGTCTCTCCGTCAACAGGCGGAGTAGGACGCCGCGCGATGTGGCGTGGATTTGGCCCCATGCGGCGCGGCCAAACCCGCCTTATCGGCTTCGTTCATCGCGATCGAGCAACGAAGGCACGCCGCATCGGCGGTCGCCTGCGGCCTGCTTTAGATTTCATTCATCGTAATCGTTAGAGCACGATTCAAATTTTCCACTCATGCTTGTTGCCGCATGGACATTCTCATGTCGATCACATCTCGAACCAGGGCGCGCGTTAAGTCGGAATCATTGGCATGGCCATCATTGGCGCGGCGCACCTTACCCGGGATTATTGTGAAGCAGGCAGGCGATCGCTTACCGCCGGCCCGAGATCGCTTGTTCCGAGATTTCTGACCGTCTGCGTCATCCTTTGTTCGCTGTCGTTTGCCGGCTGCGCGCGCAATCCGGCGCAGCGCGAACTCAGTCCGGCCCTGCACGAAAGCAAAGCGCCGCCCGTTCGCGCCGTCCCACGCCCCCGCCGTTCTCCTGAAACGATACGATACGTCCAGCCAAACATCCGGCGGCCAGACCCGGCGCTGCTGGCGCCGCAGCCCGACCCCGATTGCGAGTTCAAGCGATCCGACCTCAAGACCGTCGATCCGGATGAATGGGGGCGCCTGAAGGTCGAATACGAACGGCAATGTTATCAGGACGCGGAGAAGGCCGCGCGCGAGCGCCTCGTCCTGCTGCAGACATCGAGTTTTTGTGAGGTCGAACCTGTCCAGCACCGCAAGCCAGCGCATGGCGTTCCAGGCAAGCGCGACAAGGCAAGTATTAACTAGAACTCCTGCCAATTAACTGAATATTCGCGCACGACTTGAGCGAGCATCCCAGGAACTCTATGTAGTTCTGGCTGATAGACACCCATCAATACTTGTGTTTTCTAGATGGAACCAGGCCAGCAAAGGCCCCAGATTTAGTCCTTTTTTTGCCATCCTGTCGCGGTTCCATGTTTTTTAGCTTCGTTTAAATGATGTTTTAAGCGCCAGGGTTCGTTTGACTGCTGATTGATTTAATGAGGTACCGGTGCGGGGGACCGGCGGGAAATCTCGGTATTTAGTGGGCTGCCATGAAAACGCTCTACGATCTGCTCGAGGCACTTCCGGACGATGACGCCGACGGCCTGAGGGCCGCGTTCCGCAAGGCTGCCAAGGCCAACCATCCCGATTTCAATCCCGGCAACGCCGAAGCTTCGGAAAGATTCAGGCGCATCGTTCGCGCCAACGCGATCCTGAGCGATCAACGGCAGCGCGCGGAGTATGACCGGTTGCTCGAACTCGCGAAGCGGCAGCAAAGCCAGCAACCCAAGCGCCGATCCCGTTCCAGCACGGTCCGCTGGTTGGCCGCGGACGCGCTTATGAGCGCCGTTGTCTCGGTCATGCTGATCGGGGGCTACTTTGTCTATAAATCCGCCGAAAGATCGCCGCTGTCTGCGGCGCATGCCGTTGAAATAGCCAGGGAAGAACCGGCGCAGGCCGTGGTCGTCAAGCCAACCGAAATCACGGAAGCATCCTCCCGGGCCGTACAATACGCCGAGCCCTCAGTTCCGGGCGCCGACGCGAACAACCCCGAACGCGATATCGACCTGCAGGCGGCCAGCAAATCAGCTAAGCCGGAAGCTCCCGCGGTGGTTACCGAAAGCGCCGCCTCAATCACCTTTGCTCCCCCGCCCGGCGACTACGGGGCCAAAGACATCGCGTTTTATCGCGAACGCGGCATGCGGGCATATCGCAGCGGAGAGCTCTATCTGGCGCTGGCGAATTTCGGCGTCGCGATCGACCTCGATCCCGGTTCGTCGGATTCCTACATCGATCGCGGCATTGTCTTCCATCGCCTGGGCGACCTGAAGCGCGCCCTGTCTGACGTCGCCGAGGCCAAGCGCATCGATGATCTGAATCGAAACCAGTCCGTGCCGCGGATTGGCGAGCCCTGAAGCAAGCCTTAGTCGCGGCAAATTACTGCCAGCGTACAAACCATCGATTCGGACGAGCCTGACCCGAACCTCCCCCCGTCGAGATGTTCGGACGGGGAGAGGCTACGCATTCGTCTCAGTTCGTCGGCATGACGTAAGCGTAGATCCGGCCGCGCGACACCGGGGTCTCGCGGACACGGTTGCCGTTGTTGCCCGAGATCATGATCGGATTCCCCGACGCATCGATACCGGTGATGATGCCGACATGACCGCCGCGGCGGCCACGCGACATCACCGCGATGGCGCCGACCTGCGGGCCGGAAACGCGCTGGCCGTATCTTGCGAACGAACTCGCCATGTCCGAGCCGGTGCCGCGATAGCCCGAGTGCTGCAGAACCATGTTCGCAAAACGCGCGCACCAAAGGCGGCCGCGTCCCGTCGGATTGCCGCCAATATATTTGCGCGCTTCGGCGACGACGTTCGATGAGGAGAAGCCGGAGGCCGCCGCATCGCCGGACGGCGTCACGGTCGCGTTCGGCCCGACGCTGGCGTTGGCAGTTGGCAAGACCGCGCGCCTGCATTTGCGCAACCCCGCGCTCCCAGCGCGAAGCCTGCGCGGCACTGCCGGAGCCGGGCACGATGGCTACGATCGGCGCGCGGCTCTGCGGCGACGCTGGGCGAACCGAAGCCGCCAGGCGCGGCCATCTGCGGGGCTGCTTATCCATGTAGCTCGGGTTGGTCTCGGCAAAGCCGCCGGCCTGCATTTGCTGCGCGCCGCGCTCCCAGCGCGACATCCGCCCCGCATGGCGATGGTGGCGATAGGCGTGATGATGGTTGGCATGGTGGCCGGCGTGATGGGCGCGAGCGTGCCGCCCTGCACCATGATGAGGCCGTGCCGAAGCCGGAGAGACAAATGCGACGATGGACACCGAACACAATGCCAGCGCTATGAAACGAAGCGACCGGCGAAACGTAAACGACTGACGCATACTTGATCCTCTGTTGCACCCCGTGCCCCAAACTTCCCCTGTGCGTTCGCGTACCAACGAACGCGGACGGCCGTTTTGCGTCCGGCTGTGGCCAGAGCAAGATTTCATGTGGCGATGCGGAAACGATTCCGGGGCGATTCCGCGATCATCGGATGGCGAAAATGAAGCCAGGCGGCCGTATTGCAGCCGCGAGAATTAACTGCAATTTTGCTGGCCGGGCGCGCAAGGATGTTGCGTGAAAACAAGAAAATCGGAAGGAATCGGAAAATGCCCCACGCCGTCGCCAAGGATAGCGTTCGCCTGCACTATGAAGAGGCCGGGACCGGCACGCCGATCATCTTCCTGCACGAGTTCGCGGCCGACCACACCAACTGGGAGCCGCAGATGCGTTACTTCTCGCGCGGCCATCGCTGCATCGCCTATTCGGCGCGCGGCTATACGCCATCGGACGTGCCGCCGGACGCCGGCGTCTACACCTACAAGCATTTCTATACCGACGCGCTCGCCGTGCTCGACCATCTCGGCATCGCAAAAGCGCATTTCATCGGCCTGTCGATGGGCTCCTATTCGTCGCTGCAGATCGGCCTCAACGCCCCGGAGCGGGCGCTGTCGATGACGCTGGCCGCCGTCGGCTCCGGAGCGGGCCTGGAAAACCTCGACGCCTTCCGCGCGCAATGCCGGGCCAATGCCGAACAGTATGAGACGATCGGCTCGGTCGAAGTTGCGAAAGCGACGCGCGAGGCGCCGAGCCGGATTCCGTTCATGTTGAAAGATCCGCGCGGCCATGCCGATTTCTACGCCGCGCTGGCGCGGCACGATGCCAAGGGCTCGGCCAACACCATGCGCAGCTTTCAGGGTGGGCGTCCCTCGATCTATACCCTGACCGAAGCGATCCGGAAGGTGCCGACGCCGGCGCTGATCCTGTGCGGCGACGAGGACGACAATTGCGTCGGGCCGAGCCTGTTCCTGAAGCAGCATCTGCCGGCGGCGGGGCTCTCGTTCTTTCCCAAATCCGGCCACGTGCTCAATCTGGAAGAGCCCGCACTGTTCAACGAAATGGTGGAGCGCTTCATCGCGCTGGTCGAAGCCGGGCGATGGCCGGTGCGCGATCCGAGGTCGATGGTGAAGGCCTCGGTATAGGCGTCTAGAGCGTTTTCAAGCGAAGTGGGCACCGGTTCGCGTGAAGAAAACGCGTCTAAACAAGAAACTAGAGCCCGGTTCTGATTCAATCAGAACCGGAAAGGCTCTAGTTGATCGGCGCGCGGAAGGCCGCCCGGTAGTTCGCCGGGCTGGTGCCGAGCCGCAGCCTGAAATGATGCCGCATGGCGTCGGCGGAGCCAAAGCCGGTCTCGGTCGCGACGCCTTCGATCGGAATCCGCGTGGCTTCCAGCAACTCGCGCGCCTTTGCGACGCGCGTCTGCACCACCCATTCACCGGGCGACATCCCGGTTGCATCCTCAAAACGGCGGATGAAGGTCCGCCGGCTCATCCGCGCCTTGGCGGCAAGGTTCGAGATCGTCAGATCGCGATCGAGATGGCGCTGCGCCCAATCGAATACGACGGCGAGCGCATCGCCTTCGACGGGGGGCACCGGCTGCCGGATGTATTGCGCCTGCCCGCCTTCGCGATGCGGCGCGATGACCAGCCGCCGCGCCACCTGGTTGGCGATCTCGGTGCCGTGGTCGCTGCGCACGATGTGCAGGCAGAGGTCGAGCCCCGCCGCGCGGCCGGCCGCGGTCATGATGTCGCCGTCGTCGACATAGAGCACATTGGCATCGACCTCCACCCGCGGATAACGGCGTGACAGCGCGTCGGTATGCGCCCAATGCGTGGTGGCGCGCCGGCCGTCGAGCAGCCCGGCGGCGGCGAGGATGAAAGCGCCCGCGCAGATCGAGGCGACGCGCGCGCCGCGACGGTGCGCCCGCCGCAGTGCGTCGAGCAGCGCGGGCGAGGATTCCACGATGTCGCGCGATCCCGGCACGATGATGGTATCCGCGCGGGCCAACGCGCCTAATCCTGCGTCCGCGATTACCTTGAGGCCGTTATTGGCCGCCAGTGGCTGTCCCGGCCGCTCGGAGCACACGACGACGCGATACCAATCCGTGCCCATCCTCGAAAGACCGAACACCTCCAGCGTCAAGCCGAGTTCGAACGCGCTGACGCCGTCATAGGCCAGCACCGCGACGACGCGCGGCGCGTTTGCCGCGCGGGATTTGCTGCGATTTGAACGGATCGTCGAACCTGGCATTATTTTGCTTGGCATGATCTTCACGGTATACGGCATTCGTGCCACTGGCAAGATGGCGCCTCCCGGTTCACATTCACCTTGGCTGAGGAGGCGAGCATGACTTTTCTGGTGGCGACCTGCGATTTTCCCGACCAGGCCGATCAGGCCGACGCGATGTGGCAGCGGCTTGCCGCCGAGTTCGCCAAGTCCCCGGTCGATCTGCTCGTCCTGCCCGAACTCGCCGGCGTCGACAGTTTCTGGACCAGCCCCAATTTCGACGATGCGATCTGGCGTCAGGCGGTTGCGACGCATGCGACGCTCGAGGAGCACCTGCGGCACATCGCTGCGAAACGCGTCATTGGGACGCGCGCCGTCGCCGAAGGCACAAAGCGATGGAACGAGACGTTTCTATGGACGCCGGAGCGCGGCCTGGTTCGCGGCCGGGCCAAGGCGCTGCTGCCGCAGCAGGAGGGCGGCTGGGAAGAAACCTGGTTCGACCGCGGTTCGCAGTACCCTGAAGCCGTGCGCGATGGCGAGTTCTGCTTCAGCGAAATGGTATGCACCGAACTCATGGTGAGCACGGCCGCGCGCGGTCTCGGACAGTCGGGCGTACAGGTGATTGCCGCGCCGCGCGCAACCGGCGGCCACCCGCGCTGGGAAGTCGCCTCACGAATGACCGCCATCGCCGCAGGTGCGTTCGTGGTGACGGCCAACCGCCGTGGCGCCAGGCTTGCGGGCGGCAGCTGGATCGTGGCGCCCGACGGCGACATCCTCGCGCGAACCAACCTCAGCGCCCCGATCGTCAGCCTCGAAATCGATCTCGCTCTGGTCGCCAGCGCGCGACTGACCTATCCGCGCAATGTGAGGGATTGAGCGGCCGGATAATCTTTGTTGAGAGGCTCGGACGATGAAACTGCGATTATTGCGCAACGCCACGCTGAAGCTGGAGATCCGCGGCCGGATCGTCCTGATCGATCCATTCTTTGCCGCAAAGGGATCGCGGCCATCCTTTACCGGGCGCGCGCCCAATCCGCTCGTAGAACTGCCGGCAACCCCGGAAGAAATCCTCGACGGCGTCGAACTCGTCGTGGTCTCGCATCTGCATGCCGACCATTTCGATCCGGTGGCGCAGTCCCTGGTGCCAAAATATCTTCCGCTGATTTGCCGGCCGGGGGACGAGGACAAGATCAGGTCTTACGGCTTCAATGACGTCATGCCTCTCGCCAAAATCATCGACTGGAACGGCATTCGCCTGCAGCGCCGCGAGGGCAGTCATGGGCTGGGTCCGGTCGTGAAGAAAATGGGACCGGTGATGGGTTTCAGCATCACCGCAAAGGACGAGCCGACGCTGTATTGGGCCGGCGACACCGTGCTCTATCCCGCCATCGAAACCATCATCGCTGACACCAAGCCCGAGATCATCGTCATCCACCCCTGCGGGGCACGATGGGATGGCGATCTCATCACCATGGATGCCGCGGAGGCCGTCGCGACCTGCCGGCTGGCGCCCGGTGCCACCCTGATCGCCACGCATATGGAATCGCTCGATCACGCCACCGTCTCACGCGACGAACTGAGGCGGCATGCGACCGGACAAGGCATCTCGCCGCAGCAATTGCTGATACCGATGGATGGAGAGATGTTGCAGCTGGGATCGAGGGAGGCTTGACCGTCATTCCGGGGCGCGCGCAGCGCGAACTATGATGTGCAATCGCACATCAGAGAATCCATCCACACGATCCGCCGCCCGATGGATTCCGGGCTCGATACTTCGCATCGCCCCGGAATGACCACGATAGCTATCTTCCCGCCCCGCCCCGGCTGAGCAGAAACACACCCTGCTCGCCGAACATGTTCCAGACCCACCATGGCAAAGTCAGCGGCACCGGGCGGCCGTAGAGATCGAGCGCGACCGCTCGCTCCATCTTGACGTTGATCTCGTCGCAAAGCTGCACGAAATCCTTGATGGTGCAGAAATGAATGTTCGGCGTGTCGTACCAGGTCGCCGGGAGGTTTTCGGTGCGCGGCATGTGGCCGCCGACCAGCAATTGCAGCCGCATCTTCCAGAACCCGAAATTCGGGAACGATACGATGGCGCGCCGGCCGATCCGCAGCAGGTTTTCCAGCACGACCTTCGGCTGCCGCGTCGCCTGCAACGTCTGCGAAAGGATTACGTAGTCGAAGGCATCATCCGGATAATTGACGAGATCGGTGTCGGCATCGCCCTGCACCACCGCAAGGCCCCTGGCGACGCCACGGTTGACGCCCTCACGCGAAAGCTCGATGCCGCGGCCATCAATGCCGCGGCTTTCCAGGAGTTGCAGCAATTCACCGTCGCCGCAGCCGACGTCGAGCACCTTTGAGCCGGCCGGAATCATTTCCGCGACCAGCAGATGATCGGTGCGATGCTTGCCCGTACGATCGTGCGCGATACCGCCGAGCGGTAGGGTCTGTTCCTGAAGCGCCATCTCAACCACCTTTACCGGTATCGAGGCCGCGCGCCTTGGCGGCGGACTGCAGGAAGGCGCGCGAGATATCGAAGAACTCCGGTACGTCGAGTAGGAACGCGTCATGGCCGCGATCGGTCTCGATCTCGGCGAACGACACCCGCGCGCTGGAGGCGTTCAGCGCATGCACCAGCGCCCGCGATTCCGACGTCGGGAACAGCCAGTCCGAGGTGAACGAGACCACGCAGAAGCGGGTCTTGATGCCGCGGAACGCCTGCGCCAGCACGCCGTCGTGGTCGGCGGCGATATCGAAATAGTCCATCGCGCGCGTCAGGTAGAGATAGCTGTTGGCGTCGAAGCGCTCGACAAATGACGAGCCCTGATAACGCAGATAGCTTTCGACTTGGAAATCCGCATCGAACGAAAACGTCGGCAGCTCGCGGTCCTGCATCCGCCGGCCAAACTTGCGATGCAACGCGGCGTCCGAGAGATAGGTGATGTGCCCGGCCATCCGCGCCACCGCCAGCCCGCGGTGCGGGTGGGTGTTGAGCTCGAAATAGCGTCCGTGATGCCAGTCCGGATCCGCCATCACCGCCTGCCGGCCGAGTTCGTGAAACGCGATGTTCTGCGCCGAATGGCGTGTCGAGCAGGCGGACGGCATCGCCGAGAACACGCGCTCCGGATAGGCAGCCGTCCATTGCAGCACCTGCATGCCGCCCATGGAGCCGCCGAGCACGCAGAACAATGTCTTGATCTCGAGCCGGTCGAGCAGCATGGCCTGCGCGCGAACCATATCGGGGATGGTGATAACAGGGAAATCCAGTCCCCACGCCTTGCCGGTGGCTGGATTGGTCGAGGCCGGGCCGCTCGATCCCATGCAGCCGCCGATCACGTTCGAACAGATGATGAAATATTTTTCGGTATCGAGCGGCCGGCCCGGACCGACCATAATTTCCCACCAGCCGGCTTTGCCGGTCAACGGATGCGGATTAGCGACGTGCTGATCCAACGTCAGCGCATGGCAGATCAGGATGGCGTTGGAGCGATCGGCGTTCAACTCGCCATAGGTCTGATAGGCGATCTGGAACGGCGCGAGATCGATGCCGCAATCGAGCTTCAGCGGCTGATCGATGCCGAACTTCGCCACCGTCGAGGTCGGATGATCGGCCTCGTGGGCGCGGTCCTCGCTGTAAATCGACGGACTGGATACGGACTGCAAATGTGTCATCGCGGTCGACCCTTCCCCCTCGCGGAGGCTATACGGACAGAAGTCAGGCCATAAAAAACCCGGCCTGAACAATAAGGTTCGGCCGGGATCAACTCTGTTGATGTCCCCGGCCTGTTTAGCGAGTTGTTTAACGTGGCTGCAAGCCGGCCGGCTCAAATGACCACGGAATGCAACAAAGCTAGTCCCGGACAGGGATTTCGTCAAGGCGGCCGGCGCCCGCCCCTTGGTTAACCCGATCGTGCAGGCCTCCCCCGCGACGTTTCTCTTTGCTTTCAGCGCCCGTCTTTCCTAATCAATGCGACTGTCTGCCGGCCGCATCGGGCTCCGGCACCAAGGTTTTTTCGGATGACCAAGGCACCGTCGAACGCACCCCCGGCCCCGCCTTCCCTTCAGGAACTGCGCAAGGAGATCGATGCGATCGACGAGCAGGTCCATCGCCTCTTGATGGCGCGCGGCGACATCATCGACCGGCTGATCCAGGTGAAGCAGACCCAGGAAGTCGGCTCCGCGTTTCGGCCCGCGCGCGAGGCCAGCATGATGCGCGAACTCGTCCAAGCGCCATCGCGGCATCCTGCCGCTCGACACCATCGAGAGCATCTGGCGCGTCATCATCTCGACGTTCACTTACGTCCAGGCGCCGTTCTCGGTGCATGCGGACGTCGCGGTCAGCGAGCCCGCGATGCGGGACTCAGCGCGCTTTCATTTCGGCTTCGTCGTGCCTTATGTCGCGCATTTCAGCGCGCAGGCGGCGGTGGAAGCGGTGGCGAAATCGAAGGGCGACCTGGCGCTGGTCTCGGCGATCTCGAGCCGCACGCCGTGGTGGATCGCGCTGGAAGCGGACGGCGCGCCAAAGATCATCGCGCGCCTGCCGTTCCTCGAACGCGCCGATCATCCGGCCGCACTCCCGGTGTTCGTGATCTCGCGGGTGGCCGACGACGCCATGGTGACGGAAGTCCAGATGTGGAGCGTGCGCGTCTCGGGGTGGAACGCCGATATTGCGCGCGCCGTGGCCCCGCTCGCCGAAATCGTAGCTGTCCCCGATACCGCCTTCGATGGCGCGGCACTGCTGGTGTCGGATGCCGGCACCGGCTTCGAGAAGATCAAGCTGGCCTTGATCAAGGCCGGCGCCTCGGTGCGCTCGTCGGCCCTCGTCGGCAGCCACGCAACGCGCTATACGGTGCCCCCTAACGGAGCGGCCAAACCTTAAAGCCCGCCCGACATTCCGGAGTTGAAGATGTCCCGCTGCGTGCCGAATCCCGGCATTCTCGATATTGCGCCCTACACGCCCGGCAAGACGCCGGTGCCGGAGCCGGGCCGCAAGGTGTTCAAGCTCTCGGCCAACGAGACCCCGTTCGGGCCGTCGCCGAAGGCGAAGGAAGTCTACAGGGAAGCGGCTTCGCATCTGGAGGACTATCCGGAAGGCACATCGCGGGTGCTGCGCGAGGCGATCGGCCGCGCCTACGGGCTCGATCCCAACCGCATCATCTGCGGCGCCGGCTCGGACGAAATCCTCAATCTGCTGGCGCACACTTATCTGAGCCAGGGCGACGAGGCGATCTCCACCGCGCACGGCTTTCTGGTGTACCCGATCGCCACGATGGCGAATGGCGCCAAGAACGTCGTCGCGCCCGAGACCGACTTCACCGCCGACATCGATGCCATTCTCGCGCGGGTGACGCCGCGCACGAAACTGGTGTGGCTTGCCAACCCGAACAACCCGACCGGCACCTACGTGCCGTTCGACGAGGTCAAGCGGCTGCGCGCGGGCCTGCCCGCACACGTGCTGCTGGTGCTCGACGCCGCCTATTCCGACTACGTGTCGCGCAATGATTACGAACTCGGGCTGGAACTGGTGGCGACCACCGAAAACACCGTGATGACGCACACCTTCTCCAAGATTCACGGGCTGGCTGCTCTGCGCATCGGCTGGATGTTCGGCCCCGCCAACATCATCGACGCGGTCAATCGTATCCGTGGGCCATTCAACGTGTCGACGCCGGCGATGCTGGCGGCGGTCGCCGCCATCGAGGACACCGCGCACGTCCAGATGTCGAAGGCGTTCACCGAGCAGTGGCGCGACTGGATGACGGAAGAGGTGAGGAAGCTCGGGCTGAAGGTGACGCCGAGCGTGGCGAATTTCGTGCTGATCCACTTCCCGGAAAAGGGCAAGACCTCGGCCGAAGCGGATGCGTTTCTCACCAAGCGCGGCCTGGTGCTGCGGGCGCTGAACAATTACGGCCTGCCCTATTCGCTGCGCATGACCATCGGCACCGAGGAGGCAAACCGCCTCGTCGTCGACGGCCTGCGCGACTTCATGGCGGGCAAATGAATACGCCGCCGATTTTCCGACGGGTCGCGCTGATCGGCTTCGGCCTGATCGGCGGCTCGATCGCGCGCGCCGCGCGGGCGCAGGGGCTCGCCAGCGAAATCGTCACCACCGCGCGCTCGGAAAAGACCCGCGCGCGGGTGCTGGAGCTCGGCATCGTCGACCAGGTGCTTGCGACCAATGCGGAAGCAGTCAAGGACGCCGACCTCGTGATCCTCTGCATCCCGGTCGGCGCCTGCGGGCCGGTCGCGCAGGAGATTGCGCCGTTCCTGAAGGCGGGCGCGATCGTCTCCGACGTCGGCTCGGTCAAGGGCGCGATCGTCCGCGAGATGGCGCCGCATCTGCCCGATAGCGTTCATTTCGTTCCGGCCCATCCGGTCGCCGGCACCGAACATTCCGGCCCCGATTCCGGTTTCGCCGAACTCTTCATCGGCCGCTGGTGCATTCTCACGCCGCCCGACGCCACCGATCCGATGGCGATCGAAACCCTGCGGGCGTTCTGGGCCGGCATGGGCGCCAAGGTTGAGATCATGACGCCCGATCATCATGATCTGGTGCTGGCGATCACCAGCCATCTGCCGCATCTGATCGCCTACACCATCGTTGGCACCGCGGACGAACTGGCGCAGGTGACCTCGTCGGAAGTGATCAAATTCTCCGCCGGCGGCTTTCGCGACTTCACCCGTATCGCGGCCTCCGACCCGACGATGTGGCGCGACGTGTTCCTCAACAACAAGGAGGCCGTGCTGGAAATGCTCGGCACCTTCAACGAGGATCTCTCAAAGCTCACCCGCGCGATCCGCCGCAACGACGGCGAGGCGCTGTTCGAGCACTTCAGCCGCACCCGCGCCATTCGCCGCGGCATCGTCGAGATCGGCCAGGATTCGGCCGCGCCCGATTTCGGTCGGCAGCATCCGCCGCTGGGGAAGAAAGCGGAGTGAGCCTTCGCCCTCTCCGCCTTCATTGACTGGACGTTGCAGCCCGAACTATTTCCGCATCTTCATGCGATGATGCATCGGGATCGCGTGCCGCATCACGAGGCGCGGCGCCATTGCCTGGGCGTCAAGCGGCGGCCGCGGCGATCCGATGCCGAGATCGCCATTGGGCTTGTAGAACGCGTACATCCCCGGCTCGTCGATCATGTGCTGCGCCGAGGCCGGCGATCCGATCAGCACGGACAGTAACGCGGCGGCGCCGAAAAAACGGGTCTTGCTCATCTTGCTCTCCTCATCATCGACCCATCAACATGGGCCGTCGGAGAGCAGGACTGTCGTTCAGGTCACGGCATTCCCGGTGAGGATCAAAGCGCCGATCACGCTTTGGCGATGGTGGCCGAAACACAAAACATCGAAAACAACCCCATGCAAAGTAGCCGGAAAACTTGATTTTACTGATTTATCAATAGCTTGCATGAATCAGAAAAGCGGCGGCACCTGGCCGACTTTCAGGGGACCCAAAAACACTGCACCGTCGGCAAAGCGCAGCGGGAAGGCGCGGGCCTTGCGGCCTTCGAGCTCGGCTTCCTTGCCGAGCGCGTTGATGCCGGCGGCGACGCCGGTACCGGCGTTCTGCTTGACGACCTTGCCGAGCCCCGGGATCGCCCGGTCGAGCGCGCCGAAGAGATTGTTGAGGTCCTGCGTCTTGACGCCCGGCGCAACGCGATCGAGCGTGGCCTGCGGCACGCCCTCCTCCAGCATTTTCTCAATACCTAGCGCCGGAATCACTTTCTCGATTCCCGCCACCGTCATCTGCAGTTCGCCGTCGATCCGCCCCTGGGCATTGAGGCTCAGCGTGCCCGCGGCCACCGAGACCAGATCGCCCTGCTGAACCCGCGAGCGCACGATCTCGACATGGCCGCCCGCGGCCTGCAACTCCCTGAACCGTTCCGGCCAGGGCTTTGGTGAAAAATCCTTCAGGCCGGTCAACCTGGTCTCGATGTCGGCGTCGAACGGCTGAGCGAGCAGTGGGTGCAACTCCTGCACAGCGCCGGCGGCTATCCGCAACACGGTCTGGATCACGGGATTATCCTGCGCCGAGCCTTCGGCAATCCGGCCGTGCAGTTCGACATGATTGGCCTTGGCGAGCGGTGTCGCCACCGGTCCGTTGACGCGCTCGATCGAGGGATTGTTGAACTCGATGGAAGCGCGCTGCGGAACATCCGGCAGGCCAAACACACTACTCTGGCCCAAGCTCCAGTTCACCTTCAGCGACGGCGGCTGGCCGCGATCGGAGATCGTCGCCGGCGCCTTGAATTCGGCGATCAGCAATTTCGGCTGGTAGATCTGCGCAATCACCAGGATTTCGCTGAGCCGCGCGGTGAACAGCGCTTTCGCGTCCGCCGTCTGCGAGAACAGCGACACGCTGGCGTCGTTGCAGCTGACTTCGAAGCGGAACGGGAAGCCCGCGACCTCGCGCTTGCCGCAGGCATAGACCCGGCCGGACTTGGCCTCCTGCGCCGCCCAGGCATCGGCGCGGACGCCGACCTCGGACGCGGCATAGAACCAGAACGCGCTCCATGCCGCGGCGGCGACGACGACGAGGGCGGGCATGATGAAGAGGCGCCACAGCGGGCGCCGGCGCGGCGCGGGGGTCATGTCAGGCATGCGGCGTCCTTTGGCTTTCGATTTTGTCGAATATAAGCATCTGCCCCCGCAACAAAAGGCATTGATTTCACTTCGCTTTCTGGTAGCGGTGCGGGGCATGTCCGCGATTACGCTGAACGATACGGAATTCCCGACAGGTGACCTCTGGGTGTTCGGCTACGGCTCCCTGATGTGGCGCCCGGGCTTCGAATTCATCGAGCGGGTTCCGGCCCGGCTGATTGGCGAACACCGCGCGCTCTGCGTCTATTCCTTCGTCCATCGCGGCACGCCGGAGAAGCCGGGCCTGGTGCTCGGGCTCGACCGCGGCGGCGCCTGCCGCGGCGTGGCGTTCCGCGTCGCGGAGAAGCACAGCGCCGCGACCATCGCCTACTTGCGCGAACGTGAGCAAGTCACCTCGGTGTATCGCGAGGTGAAACGATCGGTGTGGCTGGAGAACGAGGCCCGCGAGCGCGTCAGTGCGCTGGTCTACGTGGTCGACCGCGGCCATGTGCAATATGCCGGTCGGCTCTCGCTCGCCGATCAGCTACGCCATGTGCTGCAGGGCCACGGCCAGTCCGGCGTCAACCGCGATTATGTGCTGGCGACGGTGAAGGCGATCGAAGCGGAAGGTTTTCGCGACCAGCCGTTGCACCGGCTTGCGGCAATGCTGCATGATGCGCATCGTCCGACTCTTCCTGCAGAGAACAGCGACCGTTAAGCTTGGGGTAGCGCGCGAGGCATCAAGGCGACGGCGCGTCAGAGTGAAGGAGAGCGGCAATGGAATTAAAGGGCGCGGTGGCACTAGTGACGGGCGGCAATGGTGGGCTGGGGCAGCGGATCTGCCATGCGCTGGCGCAGGAGGGCGTTCATTTGGCTGTGATGTACGCGCGCAGCCGCGAGCAGGCGGAAGGCGTCGCCAGCGAACTGGCCTCGCGCTATCAAATCAACGCCCGCGCTTTCGGCTGCGACATCGCCGATGGCGCGGCGGTGGATCGGCAGATCGGCGAGGTCACAAAGGCCTTCGGCCGCCTCGACATCCTGATCAATGACGCCGCTTACAACGTCTCGATCCCGTTCGGCGATCTCGACAGTCTGACACAGGAAGTCTGGGACAAGGTTATGGCCGTCAATCTGACGGGACCGATGCGCCTGACCAAGGCGGTCGCCCCCGTCATGAAAGCCCAGGGGCGAGGCCGCATCGTCAACATCGCCTCCGTCGCGGGGCTCAGCCCGACCGGCTCTTCCATCGCCTATGCGGTGTCGAAGGC
The DNA here is from genome assembly GCA_963742935.1 of uncultured Alphaproteobacteria bacterium. GTDB lineage: Bacteria > Pseudomonadota > Alphaproteobacteria > Rhizobiales > Xanthobacteraceae > Bradyrhizobium. The sequence continues at coordinate 25,914 of CAVUOI010000025.1, forward strand.
AGGGCTGATTCACCTGACGCGTTGCATGGCGGTGTCGCTGGCGCCCGAGACGCTCGTCAACTGTGTGGCGCCGGGCCTGCTGGAGGGCACGCGCGCGACGGCCAATCTGCGGTCCGAGCAGATCGAACGCTCCGCGTCGAGTTCGCTGCTGAAGAAGGCCGCCGACAAGGACGACTGCGCCGACATGGTGGTCACCATGTGCCGCACCGAAACCATGACCGGACAAACCGTCGTCATCGACGCCGGACGCATCTTCCACTAAAGCCAGCTTCGACCGGGCGGCTTCGCACGGCACTCACCGGTTGCTTGCATCGGCCGACGGGGCCGCTTTTACTGTTGCGACGACCGGGGTTGCATTCGATGCCGCCCCGCGCGAGCAACATTCGAGGTTCGATTGATGGACGTCTGGTCTTCTCTGAGGTTCAACTGCGGGCAAGAGATTTCAAATCGATTTGTCATCGCGCCGCTGACAACCGACGCTTCCAACGAAGACGGGACGGCGGCCGACGACGAACTCGAATTCGTTCGGCGGCGTTCCGCCAGCGGATTCGGCGCCACGATTTCTTCCGCCGCGTACATCGCAGATGACGGGCGCTCCTGGCAGGGCATCGGCGTGGCGCATGAGGGGCACCTGCCCAGCCTGCGCCGGCTCGCCGAAGCCATGCGCGCGGCCGGCGGACTCGCCATCCTGCAGATCTATGACGGCGGCCGCATCGCACGGCCCGATCTGATCGGCGAGCAATCCATGCGCGCGCCGTCGGCCGTCGCATCGTTGCGCCCCGGCGCGAAGACGCCGAGGGCGATGACCGCCGATGAAGTCGAAGCCCTGATTGAGAGTTTTCGGCAGGGGGCCTCACTGGCCCGCAAAGCCGGCTTCGACGGCGTCGAGGTTCACGGCGCCAACCACTACGCGGTTCACCAGTTCTTTTCGCCGCGGGCCAATCGCCGTGACGACAAATGGGGCGGCACGCTTGCGAAGCGTATGAACTTCCCCCTTGCGGTCGCGCAGGCAGTGCGCGACGCGCTCGGTCCGAAACTGGTCGCGGGATTTCGCGTCACGCCGTTCGAAGCCGAGTCGGACGGGTATAAGCTCGAAGACAGCAAACAGCTTTGCGGCGAGTTGGCAAAGCTCAATCTCGATTACATCTCGGTATCGCTCGACGATTATCGCAAGAGCAAGCCGGTGGGAGAGACCCGCGTCTACAATGGTCCGGTCGCGGAGATCGATACCCCGGCGGAGAGCCCGGTCACGGCATTTGCCCGCGTCATCGCCGGCCGCAGTGCGGTGTTGGCCAGCGGCGGGATCAAGACGTGCGCCGACGCCGAGGGCGCGATGAAATTGGGAGCCGATCTGGTGGCGGTCGGACGCGCCGTGGTGGTCGATCCGGAGTGGCTTGCCAAGATCCGAAGCAAGAGCGAGGCTTCGATCCTTGCGGGACTGCCGAAGGATGAACACGAGATTGCGGGCGCCTTGAGCATACCGCCGCGGATGGTCGAATATTTGCTAAGCCGTCCGGGCTGGATCCCACGGCTTTAGACCTGACCAAAAGTCTCATATGGTTTGGCTGGGCGCGATCAGAGCCAGCCATAGTGCTTGAAGCGGGAGTACAGCACGCCGCAACTGAGAACGATGACGCCTACCACCAGATAGTAGCCGTATTGCCATTTCAATTCCGGCATGTGCTCGAAGTTCATGCCGTAGATTCCAGCGATCGCGGTCGGAACGGCGAGGATGGCGGCCCATGCCGCCAGCTTGCGGGTGATCGCGGTCTGCTGCGCCTGTCCCGCCATCATGCTGGCTTCGAACACGAAAGCCAGGATTTGTCGGAGCGAGTCGATATCCTCCTCGGCCCGTTTGGCGTGATCCAGAACGTCGCGAAATAGCGGCCTCATCTCCTTGTCCATCGCAATCAGGTCGGCATGCTCCAGCCGTTTGCAAACGTCGACCACCGGCCCGATTGCCCGGCGCAGGCTCAAGAGATCGCGCCGCAGCCGATACAGACGATCGAACTCGCGGGGAACACGCGCTTTCTGCAGCACTTCCTCTTCGAGCGCGTCCACTTCGGCCTGGACGCATTCGGTGACGGGGCCATAGTTGTCGACGATAAAGTCCAGGATGGCATAGAGAATGTAATCTTCACCCTGCGAAAGCGACGCGGGGCAGGATTCGCAGCGCGCCCGCACGGCCTGGTACGAGGTCGATGCGCCGTGCCGAACCGACACCACATAGCCGTCCCCGACAAAAATGTGCGTTTCGCCGAACGCAATCTGATGGTCGACGATCTGCGCCGTGCGCGCGACCACGAACAGCGCATCGCCATACTGTTCGACTTTCGGCTGCTGGTGAGCCTTCGAGGCGTCTTCGATGGCCAGCGGATGCAGGTCGAACTGGGCGGCAACGCGCTCGAGCAGAACCTTGTCAGGCTCGTGCAGCCCGATCCAGACCACATGATGAGGCTTCTTGGACCAGAGTCCGGCTTCCTCGATCGAAATGTCCGAGACCCGCTGGCCGTTGGCGTAGACGCTTGCGGCCACCACGCCCGCTTCCTTGGTGATCGCGCGTTCGGACGGCATATTGCTGTCGAAAGGACGTAGGCGAGCCCGTTGCCGCAAGGATGTCACTCCCTGAAATCGAGGGTTGTCAGGTCAACCTTGCGCGGCGGACTTGGTTCCGGTGTCGCAAGCATCATTGCGCGCTCTTTGCTTCGCGCGCCCTGTCAAGCGCCATGCCGAACAGGCGCGCAACCACGGCGGCGTGCGTGTCCGGCGCCGATGGACGCTCATCCGGATCGAACGCAACCCCGACAACGGCTCCCTCGCCTTCGGCCGTACGGACCGGCCAGAAATCGAACCGGGAGGCCAGATGGGGATAGATGCCGCCGCGCAGGGTCGTTCCCGTGGCAAGCGACGACCGCGCGGCCTCGAATTCGGCCTCTACCGGCTCGGCGCCCGTCGTTTGCGTGAGGCAAACCATTTTGCCTCCCTGGACCGCCATCACGACGGCCGGCGCGTGAAACAACGAATTGAGCGCCCGGGAAGTGACAGAGGCGACGAACGCTTCATCCTTTGCCGCGACGACATCGCGGCTGTAATTTTCGAGGATCGCCGCCTGCTTGTGCAGCAGCGCGGCCTCTTCTGCCCGGCGGCGGGACGTGAATGCAACGCCGCTGACGATAATTCCGACCACGAACAACAACGCGATGGCCCAGACGTTCGAGGGATCGTCCACCGCCAGCGAGTAGCGCGGCTCCGTAAGAAAGAAATTGAAGGCCAGTGCGCCAAGGGCCGCTGAACAGAGCGACGGGCCGATGCCGGCGCTCAAGCCCGCGACGATCACCGGAATGACGAAAATCAGCGACAGGTTGGGGATGTTGATCTTGCTGTCGACGGCAATGGCGATGACCGTCGCGAGCGCCGTCATGACGATCGCGGCGGGGTAGCTTACCCAGCGCGACGCCAGAGGATCGGCTTCGCCTGTCTCGACGAGGCCGGACTGCAGATTAGCTTCGACGTTGGTCATGTTGCGACTCCCGCTCTGTATTCGACCGCTACTTTTCCGATTGGCGACTGCGTCATGGTCCGCTACCGGCGGCGAATATGATCATGGCGTTGACCGCGATGCTGATCGTCACGAGGATTCCCAGCAGTACGGCCAGGCGCCGGGACTTGCCCGACATCCAGTGGGTAGACGCGACGCGCCTTGCTTCAACGGCCTGTGCACTCATGGTTCAATCTCGCTATTCGGTTTGATCGACTTAGCGAGAAAGATTGGCATGACGGCATATAAAATCGATGAGGCGCGATTGCTGGAAATATAGGAATGTCATAAAGGCCGGCGTTCGGTTCCTCGGCGTTGCCGCTTGCACATTCCTTAGCGGAAAACGCAAGGCGCCTCGCCGAGGCCCGCCTTTGACCGGGCTGCGTGAAAATTCGTAAACTCGATTTAGCCGCGTCGAAAGAGCATTGCTTTCGGCTGCCTCAATCGGAAGAATTGAATTGAGAAGACAATTCTGCGCACCTCAAGCTCCAGCAAGTTTTCACACAGGCTGGACCCAAAGCGAACATCCCGGTCGCGTTGATTTACCACCGTCTGGAGCCGCTCAGAGCATGATCCGGAAAAGTGGAAACCGGTTTTCCCTCGCGACAAGCGCGGAACGCGTTTGCGCGGAGATCATGCTCAAGCAAAGAGATGAGATCATGATGCGATTCCGTCAAATCGCATCATGATCTGGTCGGTCGTTCGAGGAACCTTCGTCACGTGTCCTGCGACAACCGATACTTCATCGCCTTGTCGACCCACATCCAACGTTTGTTCAGCGCTTCCAGCTCGACGGGGTCCATTTGCGTTTGTTCGACCTTCACGCCCTTCCCGCGCAATCCACCCAGGACTTTGACCAGCGACCAATACCGGCCGGAAACAGGCTTATATTCGAAGAAGTGACGTTTCAAACGCGCATAGTATTCGGCGTTGGCCTCAACGCCATGCGCACGCGCCCAGCCCTTCACAAAATCGTCGCCGATTTGACGGCCGACATCCGACGTTGGTTCCAGACTCTTCGTCATTGCGTCCGCCGCCCGCTGCAACAAGTCCTTTTGGACTTCTTCGAAAACCGCGCGCTTCATTCTGGGACTGTGCGCGTCTTTTGCGTTCTCACGCATGAGATTTAGAAATGTGGGATCGTTCAACATGTTCTGCAGTTCGATCCATGCATCGATCTGTTCCGCTGTAGGCTCTTCCGGCAGATCAGGTGTGCTCATGGAGATCATCCAATCTCTCCAGCCATCAGCGACCGAAAGATTGTCCGAAACGTTGTCGAAGAAACGCGTGATGGCATCGCGTCGTTCGGCTTGAGACAAGTTCAGCATGGTCCAGGTTCTCCGAAGGTCTTCGTTGGTTGGTTCGGGCGACCGAAGGGCCGCGCGTAAAGCCGAGGCGACACGCCGCTGCGAAGCAATCAGCGTCTCCACTTCCTCGAGTTGTAGCGTCAGCACATCCCTGATCGACGTCTTGCGCATCAAGACGTCCCTGATTTCATCCAGCGAGACGTCGGCCTTGCGCAGATGCGTAATCAGGTCGATGCGAACGAGGTCGGCATCGTTAAACAGCCGGTAACCGCTTTCTGTTCGCGCCGCAGGCAACAAGCCTTCATCGGCGTAGAACCGCAGCCGCCGAACGGACAAACCGCTCAGCTTCGCGACCTGACCGATGGTGTAGCTTCGCTCCGGCATTTCTCCCGTGTACAGCCTCCACCAACTGGAGAGTCAAGGGGGCTGTTCCGCCGCATATCCGCTACTGCCCCACAGCAGACCTGACGGCGCTCCGCGCATAGGTGCGGTACATTGTTGCTTGTTCTAGCGGCTGCGCCAAACGCGTATCATCTTGCTGCGCAGTGCGGGAAGACGCCGGTCAGAAGCGAAAATCCGCCATGCGCTAATAACATCTTTAAATAAAGAGGAACGTCTAAGCATGAAACGTCGTGATTTTATCAAGATTGCCGGGGTCGGTACGGTCGGAGCCGCCGTTGCGTCACCCGCTATTGCGCAGTCAATGCCGGAGTTGAAGTGGCGGCTGACGTCAAGCTTTCCAAAATCGCTGGATACTCTCTTCGGCGGCGCCGAACTCTTCGCCAAACAAGTTTCAGAGATGACTGACGGACGGTTCCAGATTCAGCCATTTGCCGCCGGCGAAATCGTTCCCGGCTTGCAGGCGCTCGACGCCGCTTCGAACGGGACGGTCGAGATCGCGCAGACCTCCGCCTATTACTATGTCGGCAAGGACCCGACGTTCGCGATCTACACGTCGGTGCCGTTCGGCCTGAACACGCGAATGCAGAATTCCTGGTGGTATCAGGGCGGCGGCGAGCAACTCGGAAATGAATTCTTCAAGAAGTACGGCGTGATCGCCCACGCCTCCGGCAATACGGGCACCCAGATGGGTGGCTGGTTCCGGAAAGAGATCAAGACGACCGCCGACCTGGCGGGCCTGAAGTTTCGGATCGCGGGCATCACCGGCCAAATTCTTCAAAAGCTCGGCGTGGTCCCGCAACAGCTCGCGGGAGGCGATGTCTACCCGGCGCTCGAAAAAGGCACCATCGATGCCGCCGAATGGGTCGGCCCTTACGACGATGAAAAGCTCGGTCTGCAGAAGGTCGCGAAATTCTACTATTACCCCGGCTTCTGGGAGGCCGGGCCGATGCTTCATATGATGACCAATCTCGAAAAATGGAATTCGCTGCCGAAGAATTACCAGACCGTTCTGGCCAATGCCGCGGCTCATGCCAACATATGGATGAGCGCCCGCTACGATCTCGTGAACCCGGCGGCATTGAAGCGTCTCGTCGCGACCGGCACCCAGCTCCGACCGTTCAGCAACGAGATCATGGAGGCTTGCTTGAAAGCAACCAACGAACTCTGGACGGAAATTTCGGCCAAGAATGCTGATTTCAAAAAGTCGATTGAAGCGATGCAGGCTTATCGAAACGACCAGTATCTCTGGTGGCAAGTCGCCGAATACACGAACGACAGCTTCATGATCCGGTCGCGTTCAAAGAGTTGAACGCGCTTCCGCTATGCGACCGGCTGTCGTTTGGGCAGCCGGTCGTGGTCGGATGCCGGACGGCGAACACTGTTGGCCGGAGGCCTTGGCGCCATCACTGGTCGCCTGACGACTTTCATCCACGAACAGCGGACGACTCAAATATTGGGTGAGGCGTTGCTCGATTTCGGAACCGCGCCATCTGCCAATTACGCAAAGCAGGGTGGCCAGGGTACCGAGCGCAACCAGTCCAAGCAAAATGTACTCGGCAAAAAGCGCAAATGCGCAGAAAATAGCGACGCCCAAAAGGTAGCTGCCGGGACGCGTTTTGGCATCAGCCACTGTCGCGTGAAAGCCATCTCTGATAGCACCGATGGTAAACCCGCACTCCCTGAAAGCTTTGAAAAGCAATTTGATGCGATTCAGAAACATCAAGACAATGGCGATCAGTCCGCACGCCGCGGCGAGGACCATTACGCAGGCTCCGATGATTATGACCGCCGACAGCATTTACCTGGCTCAATACAATCGTTCTAAAAAGGGAAATTCGCTCACCTTGAATTGTGCTCTTTCCCTTCGCAAGCCAAGGCGCGCAGCCCTGAACTTTCCGTTAACGCTACTTAACGAATTTGCTTCAGATTTGGCCGATATCGGCGGGTGGCCCAAAGCGAACCTGTCTCAGTTCGCCTGCGCGGTCGCCGGCCGGCGCGGCGCCGGGGTAGTCTGGTCGGAGGCTTCCGGCATCAGTTCGATGCCGATGTCGGCCAGCCGCACGCGGACCTCGACGGCGACGTATTTCGCGTATTCCGACAGCAGCAGTCGCAGCGTCGTGCCGCTGGTCCACCACGGCTCGTCGCGCCAGCGGTCGCCGACCACCGCGAACGGAATCAGCGTCATGTCAGGCATCGCATGCGACAGCTCCACGATCGCCCGCGGCATGTGGTAATTCGACGTCACCACGATCAGCGACTTGAAACCGCGCTCGCGGGCCCAGCGCCGCGTCTCCGCGGCGTTGCTGCGGGTGTTGACGGCGGAGCGGTCGAGATCGACGCAGCAGCCGAGCAGCGCCTGATTGTCGGGCAGCGAGCGCGAGATGTCGCTGGCGGCATTGGTCGGATGCACGCCCGAAATCAACAGCCGCTTGCCGTAGCCGCCGGCCAGCAATTCCATCGCGTCCGACACCCGCGACGAGCCGCCGGTCAAAACCACGATGCCGTCGGCGTTGCGCGCCGGCTTGGTCTCGACGCCGCGCAATTGCGAGAGAAAGCCGACAAAGCCCACGGCCGCGCCGACGAACAGGATCGCCATGGTGCCGACGACGGACGCGCGCAGCCATCCGCGCGGCCGCGCGGCCGGCGCCTTCGGCGTGCTGTTGTCGTGCTGCAAACCCATGTCGATCCGGCGATCCTCTTTGTGATGTGGGCGTTTCCCCGATGTAATTGACTTCGTTCGAAAACGCTTCGGCGCAATCCTAGAAGTTTTTCAAACGAAGTGGAGTCCCACTCCCGTGTCACGTCCGTGACCTGCTTCACGGCAAGGTGCCACAGCCCCCCTCAATCGATGTCGTCCAGCGTGGCGAACAGCGTTCGCCGCGAGGCCCAGGCGGTGATGGCGGCGATCGCCACGGCCTGCACCGCGAGCGCCAGATAGCCCGAGGGAGGCAGCGAAAACGTCCCCAAGAGCGCGGCGAACTGATCGCCGACCGGAGTGCCCGAGAACCAGGCGGCGATCGATTCGGAGAAGCCGAAAAACAGCATCGCGGCGCCGCCGCCGATCAAGCCGCCCTCCAGCCCGAGCCGGAGGAAATGCCGCAGAAAATGGTTGGCGATATAGCGGTCGCCGGCGCCGACGAAATGCAGCACCTCGACGATCGGGCGGTTCGCCGCCATCGCGCCGCGGGTCGCGAACGACACCGAGATGATCGTTGCCGCGATCACCAGCACGAGAATGCCGACGCCGGCAAACACCGTCGCGCCGGTCATCGAGCGCATCCGCTCGATCCAGGCGCGATGATCGTCGACGCTCGCCGACGGCGCCACCTGCGCCAGCGCCTTGCGCAGGCCTGCGAGGTCGAGCGTCGTGCCGGGCTGCACCCGCGCCACGATGACGCGCGGCACCGGCAACTGATCGATCGACAGCCCGCTGCCGAGCCACGGCTCCAGCAGCTTGGCCGATTCGTCCTTGCTGAACGGCTTGACCTGAACGATGCCGGGCTGCGCTCGCATCGCTTCCGCGGCCGCGTTCACGTCGCGCTCGAGATCGCGACCCGCTTGCGGGCGCACCTGCATGGTGATTTCGCTGGCGACTTCCGACTGCCATTCCGCGGCCGATGCGCTGACCAGCAGCACGGTGCCTGTCGTGATGGAGGCGAGGAAGGTCATGATGGCGACGACGGCGACCAGCGCGCGGCCGGAGATCGACGCCCGCGGCACGATCGGCGACATGTTGCGCGCGCGCGCCGGGACCTGCGGGCGCTCGGTCCCGAGATCCACCAGCGGCCCGTGCTCGTCACTCATCTTACTCATAGATGTGCAGCCGTCCCTGATGCAGCACCATCCGCCGCGCCTCGTACTGGTCCATCAGCGTGATGTCGTGGGTCGCGATGATGACGGCGGTGCCGAGCCGGTTCAGTTCGATGAACAGCCGCAGCAGGCGCCTGCCGAGGGTCGGGTCGACGCTGCCGGTCGGCTCGTCCGCCAGCAGCAATTGCGGCCGCGAGATCACCGCGCGCGCGATCGCGGCGCGCTGCTTCTCGCCGCCCGACAGGATCGGCGGCAGCGCATCCATGCGCTCACCGAGGCCGACCCATTTCAACAGGTCGATCACCTCGCGGCGATAGCTGGATTCCTCGCGGCCCATCACGCGGAACGGCAGCGCCACGTTCTCATAGGTCGTCATGTGGTCGAGCAGGCGAAAATCCTGCAGCACGATGCCGATCTTCTGGCGCATGTTCGCCACGTGGTCCTTGCCGAGCAGCGAGACGTCCTGGCCGAACAAATTGACGAGGCCGCGCGTCGGCCGGATCGACAGGAACAGCAGCCGCAGCAGCGAGGTCTTGCCCGCGCCGGAGGGGCCGGTGAGAAACTGGAAGGAATGCGCCGGAATCAGGAAAGTAAGGTCGCGCAAAATCTCCGGGCCGAGCCCGTACCGCAAACCGACATTTTCGAACCGAACCAAGCTCAGCTCCGCTCGACTTGAGCCGTGGCCAAAAACCCCGGACGAGAACCCGAATCCGGGCTTTGGGCGCGTGGCGCGCCGGTTTGGGAACCGACCGGGCAAAACGGTTGTGCGACCGTTATGGTTTCCGATTCGTTAACGGTCGCTATGTAGCATCCTGGCAAAGACACGCTAGAGACGGGCTCCATGCATATTATTTGCCCTCATTGTACAACATCTTACGCCATCAATCCGGCTACCTTGGGGGCCGCCGGGCGCACCGTGCGCTGCTCGCGCTGCAAGGAAACCTGGCTGGCGCGGCCCGAGGACGCCGTCGAAATGGCGGAAGCCATGCCCTCCGCCATGCCAGATGCCATGCAACCGGCCCCTTCGGCAAATGACGCCGCGGACGAATGGGAAACCATGGCGCGCGAGGAAGAGGGCCAGGATACCCCTGTCATCGACAGCCCCTCGATTTCGACCGGCTGGCCGGCCGAAGGTGAAGGCGCCCGGCAGGATGCCGATATTCACGAGGAAATCCCGGCTACCACGCACCGCCAGCGGCTGGGGCGCCTTGTCCGGCTGCCATCGCTGCCCCGCATACCCTTCATGCCTTCCATTGGCCTGCCGACCGCCTGCACCGCGATGGGCGCGCTCGTCCTGGCGCTGATGATCTGGCGCGCCGATGTGGTGCGGCTGTTGCCGCAGACCGCGACCTTTTACAAGATGGTCGGGCTGGAAGTGAACTTGCGCGGGCTGGCGTTCAAGGACATCAAGGTCACCAACGAGACCGTGGACGGCAAGCCGGTTCTGGTGATCGAAGGCACGATCATCGGCGAGAGCCGCAAGCCGGTCGAATTGCCGCGGCTGCGCTTTTCGGTGCGCGATGCGCAAGGCGCGGAGATCTACGCCTGGAACGCGGTGCTGGAACAGCCGGTGCTCAATCCCGGCGAGCGCGCCCATTTCAAATCGCGGCTGGCCTCGCCGCCGCCCGAAGGTCGTAATATTGACGTACGCTTTTTCAACAAGCGGGATCTGGCCGGCCACGCCTGACCAGGCCGGCCGTTCCGCCGGGGCGAGAGAGACGATTGCATGCCGCGCGTGCTGATTGCCGATGACGAGGATTCGATGCGCGTGCTGGTGGCGCGCGCCATCGCCATGGACGGCCACGAGACCGTCACCGCCGAGGACGGCGCCGAAGCGCTCGATATCCTGACCCGTGAGGCCGGCGCGTTCGACCTGCTGCTGACCGATATCCAGATGCCGGTCATGGACGGCATCGCCCTGGCGCTGGCGGCGGCGCGCGATTTTCCCGAGCTGAAGATCCTGCTGATGACAGGTTTCGCCGCCCAGCGCGAACGCGCCTCCGGCCTCAATGCGATTGTGCACGACGTGGTGACGAAGCCGTTCTCGGTGCACGACATCCGCACGGCAGTAGCGGATGCGCTGGCGGCGGGGAAGAAGGAGTAAGCGAGAGCGACGGTCGTCGTCCCCGCCACCGGGTCGCGCGAATGCGCGCCCGATGACAGGCTCCGGCGGGACCCAGTACGCCGCGGCTTCTCGATTCAAATACTGACGTCTCTGGGATACTGGATCACCCGCCTTCGCGGGTGATGACAGCTGCGCGGATGATAGTTGAGTGTTACAGGACCTCAATAATCCTTCAGCAGCCGCTCGATGTAATCGAGTTCGATCTGCGGGCGGGACGGATCGGCGAGACGGCGGCGCAGTTCTTCGAGGATCCGGCGCACGCGCTGCACGTCGATCTCGCCGGGGATCTTCACCGTATAATCATCGGTGAATTCGTTGTTGCGCATCGGCCGTCCGAGCGGATCGGTGGAGTTCTGCGCGCCCTGCTGGCGGCCTCTGGGATTGCCGGGGCCATCGCCCGGCTGGTCGCCGTCGCCCTGCTGCATGGCTTCCGCCAGGCTCTGGGCGCCCTTGCGCAGCGCATCCAGCGCTCGCCCTTGCGAATCCACCGCGCCGTCGGCATTGCCATCGCCGAGCCGGCCGGTGGCATCGCCCATCGCGTTATCGGCCTGGTCGAGCCCGTCCTCGCCGTCGCCGTCGCCCTGGTCGCCGCCCTGACCTTGCTGGCCTTGGCCTTGCTGACCTTGGCCCTGCTGACCCTTTTCGCCGCGCTGGCCTTGTTGACCTTGCTGGCCGCGTTGGCCCGGGCCCATGCCGCGCTTGGCGAGTTCTTCCTGCAATTTCTTCAGCCGGTCGCGCAGGCCCTGCTGGTCCTGCTGCAGGTCGCCCATGCTCTGGTCGCCCTGCTTGCCGCGCTGGCGTTCGCGCCGGGAATCCTGGCCCTGCTTGTAGGTCTTGTCGCGCAATTGCTGCTGCTTGCGGATCATGTCGCCGAGTTCGTTCAGCGCCTGCTCCATGTCGTCGCCGCCCTGGCCGGGCTGCGCCATCTGCAGGTTTTCCAGCATCTGCTGCAGTTGTTCCAATAGCTGCTTGGCGGCTTCCTTGTCGCCGGAGCGCGACATCCGCTCCAGCCGGTCCAGCATGCTCTTGAGGTCCTGCTGGCTCAGCGTCTTGGTATTGGGATCGAGCGGGCGGGAGAGTTGCTGCGGATTGTTGCGGAACTGCTCGGCGAGCTGGCGCAGGTAATTGTCCAGCGCGGCGCGCAGATTGTCGGTGAGCTTCTTGATCTCCTCGTCGCTGGCGCCGCGTTCCAGCGCCTGCTTGAGCGCCTCCTGCGCCGCGCGCAGCGCCTTGTCGACATCGCTGATATTGCCGTCCTCGATGGTAACGGCGAGCGCCCACAGGCTGGCGACGACCTCGCGCAGCGCATCGTCGGTGCGCGCCGCTTCGAGCTGCCGCGACACGCTGAAGAGGCCGAGATAATGGCCGGTCTCCGGCGTGAACAATTCCGGCGCGATCATCAGCGCATCGAGCGCGGTGAAGACCTGCGCATTCTGATTGGCGTCGAGCGCCAGCACGCGGCGCTGTTCGATCAACGCGCGCGCCAGCGGCTTGGTGAACAGCCGCTCCGGCAGCCGCATGTTGAAGGGCTCGCTCCTGCCCTCGTTGCCGGCCTCGTCCTTGGCGGTGAGCGTCAGCGTCACATCAGCGCCGGCATAGGGATCTTCGCTGAGGTCTTTTACGGTCTGGCCGACGCCGTTGCGGGTGCGCGCGTTCGGCAGCACCAGCGGAAACTGCGGCGGCTCGAACAGCGGCCGCGCCCCTGCCTTGCCGGCTGCTTTTTCGTCCTTGCTGACTTCCTTGCCGGATTCCTTGACCGCATCCGCGCTGCGGGCGGCGAATTGCGCGCGCGCTTCGGTGACGCCGTAATCGTCCTCGAGCTTGTAGGACATCTGCAGCGAACCGCGGGCCTGGCGCTCCGGATCCTTGGCCAGCGAGATATTGGGCGCGCGGTCGGGCGTGGCCGCGAAGCGCCACAGCGGCTGGCCGGCCGGCGCGCGAACATGCGCGGTGCCGTCGGCTGCGATCTTGAAATGCCGTTCGTTGGTGCCCTTCGGCGCCTGCTCGCCCGGCGCCACCTCGGTCACGCCGCCGCCGACCACGACGTCGATGGTGCCGCCGCTGGAGCGCACCAGCAGCGTGCTGCCCGCGGGAACCGACAACGGCGCGCCGCCGTCGGGCGAAGCCGCATCGCGGTTGGCGGACAGAATGACCGGTGGCTTGCCGGTATAGACCGGCGGGGTGACCCAGGCATCGACCCGGACGTTGGCCGGGGCCAACACGCCGTTCCAATCGAAGGCTGCGGCAATCCGCAGCATGCGTTCGTCGCCGGCGGCAAAATAGGCGGCCGTCAGCATCACCATGACCAGCGCGCGCAGCGCCCAGGGATCATGAATTGGAAGCCGCGGCGACGGCAGGCCGGCACGGATCCGCTTGATCGAGGCCAGCGTGCGCTCGCGCTGTTCGCGCCACAGCGCCTGCGCGAACGGGTCCTGGGTCTGGAGCGTATCGGTCAGCGCGGTCGCCGGGCGGTGGCGGATGCCGGTGCCACGGTCGAGCCGGCTCAACGCCTCTTCGCGGGTCGGCCAGCGAAACCGCGCAAACGGGTAGAAGGCCGCCACCGTCGCCAAGGCGAACAGGCCAATACCGATCGCGCGCGCCAGGAACGGCAGCACCAGCCACAAGCCAGCCCAGGACGCCACCAGGAACAGCCCGACGACGCTCAAAATCCGGGCCAGAGCCCGGCCAGGCACGCTCCCACGCGATGGCGTATTGGGCCCGCTGCAGGGCCTGCGTCAGCTGAAGCCGCGCGACAGCATCCGGCTCGCGCGCGGGCTGTGAAGGGTCAGGTGAGGCGCCGCTCAATAAACTCTCCGGGTTGCCGACAAATCAGCCTAGCACAGCGGCGGCATTGAGGCACCCGGCGGATGCGGGTTCCCACACATGGAAATACGCATAACACGAAGGCGTGACTGCCGGCGGACGACCCCGTAACGTCACCGCCGAACCCGTAAAAATACGCAAGGCGTGGAAGGAAACAATAAAATGGAAATCGGATTTATCGGCCTCGGAAAAATGGGCTTCCCGATGGCGCGCCGCCTGATCGAGGCCAAGCACCAGCTCACCGTCTTCGATACGCGGAAAGAGGCGGTCGACCTTCTGGTCGCGCTCGGGGCGCAGGCGGCCTCCTCGCCAAAGGACATCGCCGACCGCTGCGAGACCGTGCTGGCGAGCCTGCCCTCGCTGCAGGCTTCGCTCGACGTTGCCACGGGCCCGGGCGGCGTGATCGAGGGCAAAAAGGTAAAACGCTTCGTCGATCTCTCCACCGTCGGCTCGCAGATGGCGACCAAAATTCACGGCCTGCTGGCGGCGAAGAACATCGTGCAGATCGACAGCCCCGTCAGCGGCGGCGTCGGCGGCGCCGAAAAGGGAACGCTGGCCGTAATGGTCTCCGGCCCGCGTGCCCACTGCGAGACGGTAAAGCCCGCGCTCGACGTGATCGGAAAGGTGTTCTTCATCGGTGAAAAGCCCGGTGCGGCGCAGACCATGAAACTCGCCAACAATTTCCTGTCGGCCACCGCCATGGTGGCGACGTCGGAAGCGGTGGTGATGGGCGTCAAGGCGGGGCTCGATCCGGCCGTGATGATCGACGTCATCAACGCCGGTTCCGGCATGAACACCGCGAGCCGCGACAAGTTTCCCCGCGCGGTGCTGCCGCGCAGTTTCGATTTCGGTTTTGCCACCGGGCTGATGGTGAAGGATGTGCGGCTCGCGCTGGAAGAGATGAAATCGCTGGGATTGTCGATGGAAGTCGCCGAGGCGGTCGGGCGGCTGTGGGAAGTCATCATCCGCGACGAGGGCGCGGAGTTCGGATTTCACTGCCGCAATCAAGCCGATCGAAAAGGCGGCCGGCGTCGTTGTCGGCGGCGCGAAGGGCGGCCACCACGCGGCGAAGTAGCCGGCGCGCGACCGACGCGGCGCAGTTCCAGGTTGGCAAGTCCGGCCGAACAGCGTTACGTTCCACATGGGCTCGAGGGGCGGTGACCTGATCGTTCAGTTGGGACGCGTATGACGTCGCGTGGCGTGAATGCGGAGTACAAGTGGAAGCGGCTGCGACCCGCCTGTCTTGCGGTTGCAGCGTTTGCCGTGCTGATCGCAGCGGCGGACGACGCGCGCGCGCGAGGCGGCCGGAGCGAACGCCCGATCGAGTCCATCCAGTCGCGCAGCGCCGGCGAGCCTGTCATGGCCATTGTTTCGCTGCGCAGCCAGCGGATCACCGTCTACGACGCCAAGGGTTGGGTTCTGCGGGCGCCGGTGTCGAGCGGCTCGAAGGGACGCGAGACGCCCGCCGGAGTCTTCAGCGTGATCCAGAAGGTCGAGGAGCACTACTCGAACCTGTATGACGACGCCTTCATGCCGCACATGCAGCGCATCACCTGGTCGGGGATCGCGCTGCATGGCGGTGTCCTGCCGGGGCGTCCGGCATCCCATGGCTGCATCCGCCTGCCCTTCGATTTCGCCGCAGAATTGTTCGACGCGACCAAGATGGGCATCCGGATCATCATAGCGCCGGACGACGTGGCGCCGGTCGAATTCGCCCATCCGCTACTGTTCCAGCCAAAACCCGGCGTGGCCGCGCAGGCCGCCGCCCGCGCGACGGAAGCGCAGGAAGCAACGAGGAAAGCCGCCGAGGCGCGAGCAGCCGCAGGGACCGCGCAGCGGGAGGCGACCCAGGCCAAAGCGCCGGTTCGCGCGGCGGAAAACCTCAAACGCAGGGCCGAGGCCAAATTGGCGACCGTCGAGAGCAAGCATGGCTCCGACCCCCCGGCGGAAGCGAAAGAGCAGGCCGGCGACGCCAAGGCGCAGGCGGTCGCCAAAGTCGCCGAGTTGCAACAACAATGGGACGTCGCCAATGCGGATCTGCAGCTGAAGCTCGATGCCGCCACGTCTGCGCGTGACGCGGCGGCCGCGGCCGAGACGGCGCGCGTCGTGGCGGCCGAAGCGGCCCGCGAGGTCGCCAGCGAACTGCAGCCGGTGTCGGTGTTGATCAGCCGCAAGACCCAGCGGCTTTACGTCCGTCAGGCATTCAAGCCCGTGCTTGAAAGTCCGGTGACGTTCGCGGACCCCGATCGTCCCATCGGCACGCATGTCTTCACCGCCGCCGAGCGCACCGACGACGATGCCAAATTGCGCTGGAATGTGGTCTCACTGCGCGGCGGTAGCGGTAACGCGTCTCCGGCGCCAAAGGACGCAGACAGCGCCAAGGCCGCACTCGACCGCATCACCATTCCGCAGGACGTGCTGAGCAGCATCGCCGGCACCGCGCCGCGATCCTCCCTGATCGTCACCGACGAACCGCCGAGTCCGGAAACCGGCAGGGGAACGGAATTCGTGGTGGTGCTGAGCGGCGAGCCGCAAGGCGGCATCAAGAAGCGGCGGCGCAGCCCGGGGAGCGGATACCACTACGTGCGCTCACGCCAGCACTATTGGGGCTCGCCTTTCGGAAGTCCCTTCGGCTGGTGACGCCCCCCGCTGGTCGCGCGGCCAATGACCTGAGACCGACGTCCTGCCCCTCTTCCGGTATCACGACCTCTGCTGATAGGATGGTCGCCGGGAGGGCGGGCATGAAGCGCCACGAGTTCATTTGTGTTCTCGGCAGTGTCGCTTCGGGGTTCAGGCCTCGCCGCCGCACCATCATCATCGCCATGGCCGCCTTGTTGATCCTGCCGATTAACGCCGGCAATGCCGCGTGGCTGTCGGATCTTTTCAAGGGCTCGTCAAAACAGGGAAAATCGTCAAGACAAGCCAAGCCGGCAAAGCACGTCAGGGCATCCAAGCCTGCCGCCCCGACGAAGCGCGCGGCCTCGCCAAAGCGCGGCACCGTAAAACTCGCCGCGCTGGGCCCGGTCCGCTTGAACCCTGCCGGCGCTGAAGTCGACCGCCAACCGGTGCGAGCCCGCAAAATTCCGGATCGTTCTGGATGTCGGACATACCGCCGAATCCGAAGGCGCGACCAGCGCGCGCAACGTCTCCGAATTTTCCTACAATTTGCGCCTTGCGCGACGGATCGAGGAGAAGCTGAAGGCGGAAGGTTTTGCCGAAACCAAATTACTGCTGACCGAGGGCAAGGCCAAACGCAGCCTCTTCAAACGCGTCGCCACTGCCAGCGATCTGCGCGCGGACCTGCTGCTGTCGATCCATCATGACTCGGTGCCGACCAAATTTCTCGAGGAGTGGGAATTCGAAGGCAAGAAGAGCCGCTTCAGCGATCGCTTCAGCGGCTATTCGGTGTTCGTGTCACGCAGCAATCCGGACTACAGGACGAGCCTCGCGTTCGCCGAGCTGATCGGCAAGGAAATGAAAGCGCAGGGCCTCGACTATGCGAAGCAATATTCGCAGCCGATCATGGGCCGCTACCAGCGCGAGCTGTTGAACAAGGAAACCGGCGTTTACCGCTACGACGAACTCATTGTGCTCCGAAAGACCCAAATGGCCGCCGTCCTGCTGGAAGCGGGCTCGATCATCAATCGCGATGAAGAACTCCAGATGGGTTCGCAGGAGCGGCGGAATATCATTAGCAGCGGTGTTGCGTCGGCGATGAAGGAATTTTGCGAGCCGCGATGGGCCATGCTCGGTCCGCTTTGACGGCACGGCACGGCGCGGCCAGCGTCAGCCTTTTCGCGGCTTCCTGATCTCGTCGTACCTGGCGAGCGCGCGTTCGAACTTTTCGTTGAACAGCCACATCGCATCGAGGATTTCACGGAAGGTCGCGGATGTTTTGGCCCTGTCGGCCCGTCCGAAGGTGAACATGCTGTTGTTGCGCAGATAGAACATGATCTTCGGGTCAGAGATCCGGTAACCTACCAGGTCGCGCGAGGCCATCGCAGACCGGGTCGGGCTCGGAATGATCTGGATCAGTTCGAACAGCTTCATCTGATCGATCGGATCCGGCAGCGTCTTCACGATTGCCGGCACTTGCGGGAAGATGTCCGCGTGTGCGTTCATGAGGCCGTCCCGCACGGCGGTCCAGTGGTTGTAGCGATGATCGAGATTGCCGGCCCGCGCTTCTTCCTTGTCATCGCGGGCGATCAGCGCGGGATCGAAGGCTGCAATGGACTTCCTGATCGCGGCCCACTTCCTCCGCCCGTTCTGGTCCTCGGGCACGCCGGTCTGCAGACTACCCTTGTATTTGTTCGAGCGCGCATTGCCGATGTTCTGGTTGCCGTTTGTCTCGGCAAAGAAGAGCCCGAGGCTGATGCGGCCCGCCGCCTCGGCGCTGGCGGCATCGAGGCCTTTTGCGCGCGCGATGGCCGTGCCGAGATCGACGATGTCCTTGAACGGCGTCTCCGAAGGTTGCGCGTTGGCGGGCGGCGCCTGCATCAGGTCAAACAGCCGCCGGTACTCGTCGAGCAGCGGCTCGCTGTCGGCGCTGAAATAGGCCGGAGGGATGCCGTATTTGTTGGGGCCGCCGATTTTCGACGGAAGCACGTCGGTGAGGTCCTTGTAGGCGCTCATCATGTTGTTGCGGGCGAGGTAGAGCGCTTGCCCCGGCAGGTTGGGGAGCCCCTGTTTCGAATCGATCTGCGTCCGTCGCTGGCGCAGGATCTGCTCAAACTGCGTCCGTGAAGTGTTGTAGGCATCGAGCGCGTCCGACTGTTTTTTCGCCAGTGGCTGCGCCATTGCAGTCGCCGTGAAACCTAAGTAGCCGATGGCGGTCGCGACGATGCTCATGGCGACATTGGTCGCAATGGACGCCGGGGAAACAAGCAAGAGCCCGAGAGCAAGAGCTGCTGTCGGCGCAGCCCTATGGTTTCGCAGGCTTTTCATTTGCCTTGGACTGTCTGGGGCAACTCCTTGACCAGCACGCGCATGTTCTCGCTGTAGTCAACGGGCACGACCACGAGATGCACGCCGCCCTCGCTGAAAGCAGATTCCAGCATGGTCGATAGCTCAGAGGCCTTGCCGACGCGGGAACCCCTGGCGCCATAGGACTTCGCATAGGCGACGAAATCGGGATTGCCGAACTCGAGGCCGAAGTCGGGAAACGTATCGACTTCCTGTTTCCATCGGATCATGCCGTAGGCGTAATCTTCGAGCACGAGCACCACGAGGTTCAGCTTGAGCCGGACGGCTGTTTCCAGCTCCTGCGAATTCATCATGAAGCCGCCGTCGCCGCAGACGGCGAGCACGCGCCGGTCGGGGTGAATCAGCGCCGCTGCGATCGCCGACGGAAGACCCGCCCCCATGGTCGCGAGCGCATTGTCGAGCAGCAGCGTGTTGGCAACGCTGGTGCGATAGTTGCGGGCGAACCAAATCTTGTACATGCCGTTGTCGAGGGCAACGATGCCGTCCGGCGGGATCACCTGACGGACGTCGTGCACGATACGCTGCGGCGTCAGCGGAAACCGGTCCTCCGTCGACCGCTCGGCGAGGCGGCCAAGAATGCCTTCCCGCAAACCCAGCAACGCCGGCCGTGGGTAAGCTTGCCTTCCAGGCGATCGGCGAGCGCGGCAAGGCCCGCGCCAACATCTCCGACGATCTCCGCCTGCGGGAAGTACACCTGCTCCACCGTCGCCGGCGTGGCGCCGACATGGATCACCTGCGGTCCATCATGGCCCATCAGGAAAGGCGGCTTCTCGACGGTGTCGTGGCCGATCGAAATAATCAAATCGGCCTGATCGATCGCCTCGTGAACCCAGTCCCGCTCCGACAGCGCGGCCGTACCCATATAAAGATTGGAGCCGGCGTTGACCGCGCCCTTCCCCATCTGGGTATTGAAGAACGGAATCCCGCATCGTTGCACGAACGCCGACAATGGCTCGGCAAGGCGCGGGACGGCTTGCTGCGGCGCCCAGCATGACGAGCGGCCTGTGGGCCGCCTTGATCATCGCAGCGGCGCGATCGATGGCCGCGGCAGGCGCGACCGGAAGCTCGACGACATGCGGGGGAATGATGTCGGCCGCGGCTTCGTCGGCCGCGATATCCTCGGGCAGTTCGAGATGCACGGGCCCCGGACGCTCCTGCTGCGCGACCCGGAAGGCGTCGCGAACCAGGGTCGGAACGCTTTGCGCGGCGACGATCTGCGTCGCCATCTTGGTGAGCGGCCGCATGGTCGCGACGATGTCGACGATCTGGAAGCGCGCCTGGCGGCTGCTGCGGATCGCCTTCTGTCCCGTGATCATGACCATCGGCATCGCGCCCAGATGCGCATAGGCCGCAGCCGTCGTCAGATTGAGCGCACCGGGACCGAGCGTCGTCAGGCAGACGCCGGCACGCCCGGTGAGGCGACCGTAGGTGGCCGCCATGAAGCCGGCGGCCTGTTCATGCCGCGTCAGCACCAGCTTGATCTTCGAGCGCCGCAACAACTCCAGCACGTCGAGATTTTCCTCGCCGGGAATGGCGAAGATGTATTCGACGCCCTCGTTCTCAAGGGCGGCCACCAACAGGTCGGAGGCCTTGGTCACGCGGCTGAGGCTCCGCTCGCGCCTGCTGCGACTTTCTCGGCGCGATGCGGCAAGGTCCATTCCGGCCGGATGAAGTGACAGGTGTAGCCGTCAGGATATTTTTCCAGGTAATCCTGATGCTCGGGCTCGGCCTCCCAGAACGCACCGGCAGGAGTCACCTCGGTGACGACCTTGCCCGGCCACAGGCCCGAAGCATCGACATCGGCGATGGTGTCTTCCGCGATCCGCTTCTGTGCGTCGCTGGTATAGTAGATCGCCGACCGATAGCTCGCGCCCCGGTCGTTGCCCTGTCGGTTCAGCGTCGAGGGATCATGGATCTGGAAAAACAACTCCAGCAGCTTGCGATAGCTGATGGTTTTGGGATCGAAGATGATCTCGATGCCTTCGGCGTGATTGCCATGGTTGCGATAGGTGGCGTTCGGCACCTCGCCGCCGGTGTAGCCGACCCGGGTCGAAATCACACCGGGATAGCGGCGCAGCAGATCCTGCACGCCCCAGAAGCAGCCGCCGGCAAGGACTGCGCGTTCCGTCGAAACTGTCATGTCTGTTCTCCCTGGTTCGCTGCGGACATTCGGTTCCGAGCGTTGTCAGAGGCGCATAATGAGGGCGAATGGCGCAAAAGCGCAATGAACGTCTCGGTTACTGCCGATTGGCAGACCGCCTGTCGGTCACAGCCAGGGCGCGGGCCTGTCCATCGCGATCAGTTCCTCGACCTCGATGCGCGGGCGCACCACGGCGTATTGATCGCCCTTGACGAGAACTTCCGGCACCAGTGCGCGCGTGTTGTAGAAGCCGGACTGCACCGCGCCGTAGGCGCCGGCGGTCATGATCGCGATGAGATCGCCGGCCTTGGGTTCGGGCAGATTTCGGTCGAGCGCGAGATAGTCGCCGGTTTCGCAAACCGGGCCGACGACGTCGGCCGTGATGGTTCGCACGCCCTTGACCGGCGCACGCACGGGTACGATGTCGTGGTGGGCTTCGTACAGCGTGGGACGGATCAGATCGTTCATCGCGGCGTCGATGATGACGAAGTTCTTGGCCTCGCCGGGCTTCACATAGATGACGCGGGACACCAGGATGCCGGCATTGCCGACAATCATCCGCCCCGGCTCGAACATCAGCGTGCAGCCGAGATTATGCGTCACCCGCTTGACCATCGCGGCGTAGGCCGACGGCAATGGCGGCGCTTCGCGGTCGGCGTGATAGGGGATGCCGAGCCCGCCGCCGAAATCGATATGCTCGATGGCGTGGCCGTCGGCGCGCAGCGTCTGCACGAAATCCGACAGAATCCGGAACGCGGTTTCCATCTTGGACAGATCAGTGATCTGGCTGCCGATATGCATGTCGGTGCCGGTCACGACGACGCCCGGCAGTTTAGCCGCGCGGGCGTAGACCTCGCGCGCCCGCGCAATCGGAATGCCGAACTTGTTCTCGGACTTGCCGGTGGCGATCTTGGCATGGGTGCCGGCATCGACGTCCGGATTGACCCGCACCGAAATCCGCGCGGTCTTGCCGGCCTCGACCGCCAGCTTCGACAGTAATTCCAGTTCGGGCTCGGATTCGACGTTGATGCAGAGGATGTCGGCCGCCAGCGCCGCGCGCAGCTCGGTCTCGGTCTTGCCGACGCCGGAGAACAGGATCTTGTTCGGCGGTATCCCGGCCGCCAGCGCGCGCTTCAATTCGCCGCCCGAAACCACGTCGGCCCCGGCGCCGAGCTTGGCCAGCGTGCGCAGCACCGACTGGTTGGAATTCGCCTTCATGGCGTAGCAGACCAGCGTCTTCTCGCCGGCAAACGCTTCGGTGAAGACGCGATAGTGACGCTCCAGCGTCGCCGTCGAATAGCAGTAGAACGGCGTGCCGACGGCATCCGCCAGTTCGGACAGGTTGACGTCTTCGGCGTGCAGCACGCCGTCGCGATAGTCGAAATGATTCATGGCGCGCCTATAGCGTTTTCAAGCGAAGTGGGCACCGGTTCGCGTCAAGAAAACGCGTCAAGACAAAAAAGCCTCAGTCGAGCAGCGGATCGAGGACGAATTTCTTCTTGCCGCCCTTCGGCGCGCTGGGGCCTGCGTCGGAACCATAGGTCGGATTGAACACGCCCGGCTGCGCCGCGCGCTCGGCTTCGGTATCCGACGACGTGGCCTGGGCCTGCGGCACTGCTGCGGTCGGCGGCAGATCGAGCCCGGCCTTGCGTCCGCAGCCCCCGAGCGCGAGCGCGGTCACGCTCAGCAGGATAATGGCCCATCCAGACGACGACGGGCGGTAGTTACTGATCACAACGGAATCCCCAATGCGCGGCGCACCATACAAAGATTGCCTCGGTCTGGCGAGTGCCGATCGGCCACGGACAATCATGAAATTGCAGCGAAATTTTTCTCTTCGCGGCTATTTTTGCTCTTTTTCGAGCCGCTTCAGCCAGGCTTTGGCCTGCGACAGCACGTTCTTCGGCGCGGTGCCGCCATAGCTGGTCCGGCTCTTGACGGAGGCCTCCACCGACAGCACCCGCAGGGCTTCCGCCGTAATCTTCGGCTCGACCTCCTGCATCGCCTTCAGCGGCAGTTCGTGCAGCGCCACACCCTGCTTCGAGGCGAGGCCGACGATTTGCCCGGTGACATGGTGGGCGTCGCGGAACGGCATTTTCAGCGTCCGCACCAGCCAGTCGGCGAGGTCGGTAGCGGTGGCGTAGCCCTCGCCGGCCGCGGCCTTCATCCTGCCCTCGTCGGGGACGAGATCGAGCACCATGCCGGTCATGGCGCGGATCGCCAGCGACAGCGCGGAAAACGCCTCCATCGCGCCCTGCTTGTCCTCCTGCATGTCCTTTTGATAGGCCAGCGGCAGGCCCTTCATCACGATCAGGAGACCGGTGAGCGCGCCGATCACCCTCCCCGTCTTGGCGCGCACCAGTTCGGCGGCGTCCGGGTTGCGCTTTTGCGGCATGATCGAGGAGCCGGTGGTGAACTTGTCACTGAGGCGCACCAGGCCGACCAGCGGCGAGGTCCAGATCACGATCTCCTCGGCGAAACGCGACATGTGCACGGCCGCGATTGAGGCGGCCGACAGCGTTTCCAGCACGAAGTCGCGATCCGACACCGCGTCGAGCGAATTGGCCATCGGCCGCTCGAAGCCGAGCGCTTTTGCCGTGGCATGGCGGTCGATCGGGAACGAGGTTCCGGCCAGCGCGGCGGCGCCGAGCGGCGATTCGTTCAGCCGCTTGCGTGCATCGGCGAACCGGCCGCGGTCGCGCGCGGCCATCTCGACATAGGCCAGCAAATGATGGCCGAACGTCACCGGCTGCGCGGATTGCAGATGGGTAAATCCCGGCATCACGGTCGCGGCATGTTCCAGCGCGCGGCTAGCCAGCGCATGCTGGAAGGCGGCCAGCGCCGCGTCGGTCTCGTCGATAGTGTCGCGGACATAGAGCCGGAAATCGGTCGCGACCTGATCGTTGCGCGAGCGCGCGGTGTGCAGCCGTCCCGCGGCCGGCCCGATCAGTTCGGTCAGCCGGCTCTCGACGTTCATATGGATGTCTTCGAGCGCGCGCTTGAACTCGAACGACCCCTTGCCGATTTCTGACAAAATCGTGTCTAGACCCTTGCCGATATTTTTCGCATCACCGACCGTAATAATGCCCTGCGCGGCCAGCATCGCGGCGTGGGCCTTGGATGCGGCGATGTCCTGGGCATAGAGGTGACGGTCGACGTCGATCGAGACGTTGATTTCCTCCATGATCGCGTCGGGACGCTCGGTGAACCGGCCGCCCCACATCTTGTTGCTCATGACTTCTCAGGCCTTACTTCTCAAGTTCTTGCCATTTATATCGTCGAATTGGCGCGAAACGTTGTGCCGGTTTCGGCCGTAACTCGACCGTAATCTTGAGCCCTGCATAGCCGTATCTGATACAGGATGACAAACGATATGCCCGAAATGCCCCCTGCCCGCCCGGCCCCAACCCGCCGGATTCCGCTCGCCATCGGTGCGGTGGTGGCCGCGGGCGTGATCGGAGCGGGCGCGTTTTACGGATTTGGCGGCTTCAAGCGGGCCGGCGGCGATCCCTCCTGCGGCAAGGCGGTCGAACTGGCCCGCAAAATCGCGCCGCTGGCGCATGGCGAGGTGGCCGCCCTGACCATGGCGACCGCCCCCCTGCGGCTGCCTGACCTGGCCTTCGAGGATGCCGAGGGCAAGCCCCGAAAGCTGTCGGACTGGCGTGGCAAAACCGTGCTGGTGAACCTGTGGGCCACTTGGTGCGTGCCGTGTCGTAAAGAAATGCCGGCGCTCGACAATCTGCAGGCCAAGCTCGGCGGCAAGGATTTCGAGGTGGTCGCCGTCAATATCGACACCCGCGATCCCGAAAAGCCGAAAAACTTCCTCAAAGAGGCCAATCTGACCAGGCTCGGCTACTTTGCCGATTCAAAAGCCAAGGTTTTTCAGGATCTTAAGAGCATAGGCAAGGCGCTGGGCATGCCGACCTCGGTGCTGATCGATGGCCAGGGCTGCGAGATCGCCAATCTGGCCGGTCCCGCGGAATGGGCCAGCGACGACGCGATCAAGCTCATCAAGGCCGCGATGGAGCCGGCGAAGGCGGGGTTTTAATCCATCGATCCTGGCCAAGAACCGATCGTCGTCCCGGCTCAAGGCCGGGACGACGGCCTGGAGTCTTGTGGCCCGGATGCGCGCAATTCCATCGAGACGCGCAAAGATGCGCTCCTCCGGATGACGTCTGCAGTCTGGCTTAGGCTAGATTTAGGCCGCGATATTGAGGTTGCCGCCGACGCCGGCGCCAAGATTGGCGGTACCCAGCAAGGTCTGGACGGCGGCCTTCTCGGCGTCTGCGTTCTGCTTGATGATGGAAGTCTGAATCTGCTGCTGCGTGCCCGCCGACTGCATCGCCAGCATGCTCGTAACCATTGCCATCATGTCCATACGCCGCACTCCTCAGAACGTGAGGACACGCTACACCGGCGCCGGTTAACGAATGCTTTTGGGATGGAATCAGGAGGCCGGAAAAGGCGCCGGCTTCGTAGGGTGGGCAGAGGAGCGACGCGACGTGCCCACCATCTCTCAGCGAATTCGGTGATGGATGGTGGGCACGCTGCGCTTTGCCCACCCTACGGCAGCGAGACTGGAGCTCTACCGCGTCGGAACCGGCTTTTCGCCGCGGTAGTCGTAGAAACCGCGCTGCGTCTTGCGGCCGAGCCAGCCGGCCTCGACATATTTCACCAGCAGCGGGCACGGCCGGTATTTGGAATCCGCCAGCCCCTCATGCAGCACCTGCATGATCGAGAGACAGGTATCGAGACCGATGAAATCGGCGAGTTCCAGCGGCCCCATCGGGTGATGCGCGCCGAGCTTCATGGCGGCGTCGATCGCCTCGACGTTTCCGACGCCCTCATAGAGCGTGTAGATCGCCTCGTTGATCATCGGCAGCAAAATGCGGTTGACGATGAAGGCCGGAAAATCCTCCGACACCGCGATCTGCTTGCCGAGCTTGCCGACAAATTCCTTCGAGGTTTCAAAGGTGGAATTGTCGGTGGCGATGCCGCGGATCAGTTCGACCAGTTCCATCGCCGGCACCGGATTCATGAAGTGAATGCCGATGAAGCGCTCCGGACGATCGGTCGAGGCAGCGAGCCGCGTGATCGAGATCGAGGATGAATTGGTGGCGACGATCGCTTCCGGCTTCAGCGTCGCGCAGAGTTCGTGAAAGATCTTGCGCTTGATCTCTTCCTTTTCGACCGCGGTTTCGATCACGATATCGCAGTCCGCCAGACCCTCCAGCGTCTCGGTCGTAGTGATCCGGGCCAGCGCGTTCTTGCGCGCGTCATCGGTGATGGTCTGCTTGGCGACCTGACGCGACAGATTGCCGTTGATGGTCGCCATCGCCGATTTCAGCCGTTCGTCGGAGACGTCGTTGAGCACGACGTCGAGACCGGCGAGCGCGGCCACATGAGCGATGCCGTTGCCCATCTGGCCCGAGCCGATCACGCCGACCTTCTTGATTGTCACCGCCATCTTGTCATCCACCGGAACGGCGCGCACACCGCGCCTGTTCATCTTTCGAATCTCAAATACGATACGACCTGAATCGAGGTTTCAGCTTTAATGTATCGCACGTTTTGCCCATGCGAAGCCCGCAAAACCTCGCGGAAACCGCTTTTAACGTAAACACCGGCCGGACGTCCCGCGTCCGACCGGCGATCAATTTTATTTGCCGAGCTTGCCGAGCGCTTCCGTCAGTTCAGGAACCGCCTGATAGAGGTCCGCCACCAGGCCGTAATCGGCAACCTGGAAGATCGGCGCGTCTTCATCCTTGTTGATCGCGACGATCACCTTGGAATCCTTCATGCCGGCGAGATGCTGGATCGCACCCGAGATACCGATCGCGACATATAGTTCGGGGGCAACCACCTTGCCGGTCTGGCCGACCTGCCAGTCGTTTGGCGCATAGCCCGCGTCGACCGCGGCGCGCGAGGCACCGACGCCGGCGCCAAGCTTGTCGGCGAGCGGCTCGATGTATTTGGCGAAGTTCTCGCGGCTCTGCATCGCGCGGCCGCCGGAAACGATGATCTTGGCCGACGTCAGTTCCGGACGGTCGCTCTTGGCAACCTCCTCGCCGACGAAGCTGGAAAGGCCGGGATCGGCCGCCGCAGCGGCGTTCTCGACCGCCGCGCTGCCGCCCTCGCCGGCCGCGGCAAAGGTCGAGGTGCGCACCGTGATGACCTTCTTGGCGTCCTTGGACTTCACGGTCTGGATCGCGTTGCCGGCATAGATCGGCCGTTCGAAGGTGTCAGGCGAAACCACCTTGATGATCTCGGACACCTGCATCACGTCGAGCAAGGCAGCGACGCGCGGCATCACGTTCTTGAAGCGCGAGGTGGCAGGTGCGACGAAGGCGTCGTAGGACGGCGCCAGCGACACGATCAGCGCGGCCAGCGGTTCGGCGAGATCGTGGGCGTAAGGCTCACCCTCGGCGAGCAGAACTTTTGTGACGCCGGCGAGCTTGGCCGCCGCCTCGGCCGCGGCCTTGGTGCCCTGGCCGCCACCGGCGACCAGAACGTGAACTTCGCCGCCCATCTGGGTGGCCGCGGTCAGCGCCTTGTTGGTGGAATCCTTGAGGGCTTCGTGATCGTGTTCGGCAATCAACAGCGTGGTCATCAGAGAACCCCGGCTTCGGTCTTGAGTTTCGAGATCAGCTCGGCGACGTCCTTGACCTTGACGCCTCCCTTGCGGCCGGGCGGCTCTGACGTCTTGAGCACTTCAAGATGCGGCGTGAGATCGACGCCGTAATCGGCAGCGCTCTTGTCCGCGATCGGCTTCTTCTTTGCCTTCATGATGTTGGGCAGCGACGCATAGCGCGGCTCATTCAGGCGGAGGTCGGTGGTGACGATCGCCGGTCCCTTCAGCTTCACGGTCTGCAGGCCGCCATCGACCTCGCGCGTCACCTTGAAGTCGGAACCTTCGACTTCGAGCTTGGAGGCGAAGGTCGCCTGCGACCATCCGAGCAGCGCGGCCAGCATCTGGCCGGTCTGGTTGCTGTCGTCGTCGATCGCCTGCTTGCCGAGAATGACAAGACCTGGCTTCTCCTCATCGGCGATGGCTTTCAGGATCTTCGCGACCGCCAGCGGCTCCACATTGCCTTCGGCCTTGACGAGGATGCCGCGGTCGGCGCCCATCGCAAGACCGGTCCGGATCGTCTCCGAGGCCTGCGCCGGGCCGATCGACACCACGATCACCTCGGTTGCCTTGCCCGCTTCCCTCAGGCGCAGCGCTTCCTCGACGGCGATCTCGTCGAACGGATTCATCGACATCTTGACGTTGGCCAGTTCGACGCCCGTTCCGTCGCTCTTGACGCGGACCTTGACGTTGTAATCGACCACCCGCTTTACCGGCACAAGAACCTTCATCGATCCACTTTCGCTTGAATTCTGGGTTAAATGGCTTGCAATTAGCTAGCTATCGGCTTCGGCGCGGAACCTAATGGTCCCGCTATCGGCGGTCAACGCGCGTAAACCAAAAATCGGCCCTTGGACAAGCCCTATCTTAACGGTTCTGGCCGGGCACCCACAACACGTCTCCGGCCCCATTATCATTCAGGTGGCGGCTGGCGACGAACAGGAAATCCGACAGGCGGTTCATATACTGGATGCCGGCCCCGCTGACCGGCTCCTCAGGGTTGGCGGCGAGTTCCACCATGATCCGTTCCGCTCTGCGGCATATGGTGCGGGCGAGATGCAGGTATGCCGCGGCAGGGGTGCCGCCGGGCAGGACGAACGAAGTCAGAGGCGCCAGCCGCTCGTTCAGGCCGTCGATGTCGCGCTCGATCCGCTCGACCTGGCTTGCCAGCATCCGCAACCGCTCAGCCTTGCCGTCGCGCTGGGGCACTGCAAGATCGGCGCCGAGATCGAACAAATCGTTCTGGATCCGCCCCAGCATCGCATCCAGTTCGCGGGCATCGGCGAGGTGCAGCCGCACCACGCCGATGGCGGCGTTGGTCTCGTCGACCGTGCCGTAGGCCGAGATGCGCAGATCGTATTTCGGACGGCGCTCGCCGCTGCCGAGCGCCGTGGTGCCGTCGTCGCCGGTCCTGGTGTAGATGCGGTTGAGTACGACCATTGGCGTCCCTTTATTTTGCCCCTATTTACCCATCAGCCAGACCGTGAACATCACGATGACGACGACGACGAATTGCAGCAACACCCGAAGCCGCATCAGATTCTGCGAGCGACTGGGCGAACCGCCCCGCATCATGTTGACAAGGCCGAGCAGCAGCACGATGGCCACGGCCGCGACCCCGACCGGGAGGACGATCGAACTCAGAAAGGATACCATCGGCGCTACATAACACCGGCAAGCGCCGACTTCCACACAGTCGCAGCCCCTTGCACGCCCCCTCGCACCCGCCCCTCGCGCAACCAATCGACGATCTGGCCCTTAATCCAGTATGATCCGATTCTGGTCCAGTTTTTGGACCGGGCCGCCATACCCGATCGAGGTGAGATGTGAGGTTTGTTCGCTACGTCTATCTCGTCGTGATGGAGGCGTTCTATACGTTCCTGGCCGATGACGGCTGGGCGATCGCGAGCCATATCGCGCTGTCGACGCTGATGGCGCTGTTCCCGTTCCTGATCGTGCTGACGTCGCTGGCCGGCTTTTTCGGCTCCAAGGAACTCGCCGACGGCGCGGTGGAGCTGATGCTGCAGACCTGGCCACAACAGGTCGCGGACGCGCTGTCAGGCGAAATCCACGACGTGCTGACCACGACGCGCGGCGGCGTCCTGACCGTCGGCGTGGTGCTGGCGGTCTATTTCGCCTCCAACGGCGTCGAGGCGGTGCGGGTCGCGCTGAACCGCGCCTATTCGGTGGTCGAGCCACGGGCGTGGTACTGGCTGCGGCTGGAATTGATCGGCTATACGCTGGTCGCTGCCTTCACCTCGCTCGCCATGGCGTTCCTGATCGTGCTCGGCCCCTTGATCCTGGAAACGGCGCGCCGCCACATTCCGTTCTTCGTCGAGAGCAACGAAAACTTCCTGTTTTTCGCCCGCTACGGCATCACGATCGCGGCGATGATTGTGGCGCTGTTCGCGCTGCATGCCTGGCTGCCCTGCGGTCGCCGGGGTTTTCTGCAGATCCTCCCGGGCATCGTGTTCACGATGGTGGCGTCGCTGATCTCGGGCATCGTTTTCGGCCAGTATCTGGCGCGCTTCGCCAGCAATTACGTGACGATGTATGCGGGGCTTGCCTCGGTCATCATCGCGCTGGTGTTTCTGTATTTCATTGCCGCGATTTTCGTTTACGGCGGCGAACTGAATGCGGCCATCATGAAGTCGCAGCTGCCGAAGGGGATGTCGCTTCATGCAGCGCAGTCGCAAGGGCGCGCGGAGACACAGGCTTGACCAGAAAGATATCGGCGCCGGCGGCGCGCGAAGCCGCCTCGTCCTCGCCGCGGCCGGATATGCCGATGATCGGAATCCGCCCCAGCGGCGGCTGAAGCGCGCGAATGCGGCTGATCAATTCGATGCCGTCGATCCCCGGCAGCACCATGTCCATCAGCACCGCGTCATATGCGCCGTTCGCGAGCCGCTCGGGCGCCGCCTCGCCCTGGCCGATGAACTCGGCCTGATGGCCGAGTTCTGTCAGGATCGCGTTGAGGACGACGCGGCCGAACGGGTTGTCCTCGACGCTGAGCAGGCGCAACGGCCGCACTGAGCCGATCGATCCCTCGCCATCGGCGCCGGATGCCGCCGTACTCACGTCCTTTGCCGCCGCCATCACGACATTGAAGGTGAAGGTGGTACCGCCGCCACGGCGTTGCGACACGGCGACGTCACCGCCCATGGCGCGCGCCAGTTGCCTGACCGACGACAATCCGAGACCGGCGCCGCCGAAGCGCGATGCAATGGAGACATTGGCCTGCGAAAACGGTCGAAACAGACGTTTGACTTCGCTGAGCGTAAGGCCGATCCCGCTATCGGAGACCTCGAAGGCGACGCAGACCTTGGCTTTCGAACTGCGCAGCGGCTTGACCTCGAGGGCGACGCTGCCCTGTTCGGTGAATTTCACGGCATTGTCGATCAGGTTCTCGACCGCGGCGCGCAGGCGCACGGGATCGCCGATCGCAAACGCCGGCAGCTTGTCGGAAATGACGACCGACGATTGCAGACCCCTGGCCGCCGCGCGGCCGGTCAGCGAATTGCCGGCATGGCGGGCGAGCGTGCGCAGGTCGAAGAAGTCCTCGCGCACGGCGAGCCCGGGACCGCCGCTGCGCGCCGCATCGACGAACAGCGTCGCAAGGCTCGCCAGATGTTCCGCACCGGCCTTGATGGTGTCGACCCAGCGCCGTTCGCGCTCGTCGAGGCCGGAAGTCGCCAGCAGATTGCTGATTGCCAGAATGCCGGTGAGCGGCGTGCGAACCTCGTGCGCAAAAGCCGCCAGCGCGGTCTCGACCATGCCCGCACCGGTGGCAGCGGATTTCCGGACAGCGCGCACGGTTGCCGCGGCGCTGGATACCCGCTTTTTTACACTCCGCTTCTTTACTGACCGTGTGGTGCGCCGGGAGCGCCGTTTCGCCGCCATGGTCCCCCTACCTGTACCGCCGATAGCATGACACGCGATGGCAGCCGATGTCACGGAGACGTTTTCAACAACCCCCAGTAGTAGTACGGGAGTTGTCGGGCAATCCGACGAGGTGGCGAACATCCGCGGGCGCGACACCTTGCCGACGCAATTCGCGCAAGGCGGTCGCTTGCGTCGATTTAGAGAGCTTATGCCCCGATGCATCCGCGATGAGCCTGTGATGCCGATAGGCCGGTTCCGGGATACCGAGCAATTGCTGCAACAACCGATGCACGCTGGTCGACCAGAACAGATCCCTGCCCCGCACCACGTCGGTCACGCCCTGCAGGGCGTCATCGATCACAACGGACAAATGATAGCTCGTCGGCGTTTCCTTGCGCGCCAGGATGACGTCGCCCCAGGCTTGCGGAAACGCCTTCACCACACCGTGTTCACCGCCGGGCCCCGCGCCGTCCTCGCGCCAGGCCAATTCTGTCGTGCGCGCGAGCGCGGCCTGCATGTCGAGCCGCAGCGCATAGGGTGCGCCTTGCGCGATCAACAGTTGCCGCTGGTCGGGCAGCAGCGATTTCGCGACGCCCGGATAGAGCGGCGCGCCGTCGGGATCGTGCGGCCATGGCGCGGCGGCCTCGCGCTGCGTCACGAGGCGGGCGATCTCCGCGCGGCTCTCAAAACTCGGATAGATCAGGCCTAAGCCTGCCAACCCCTCGACCGCCTCCCGGTAGCGCGCAAGATGTTCCGATTGCCGCAGCACCGGCGTTTCCCAGGATATTCCCAGCCAGGCGAGGTCCTCGTAGATCGCCGTCTCGAATTCCGGCCGGCATCTCGTGGCGTCGATGTCCTCGATCCGGAGCAGAAACCTTCCCCCCGCACGGCGCGCGAGGTCGAAGTTCAGCAGCGCCGAATAGGCGTGGCCGAGATGGAGGTAGCCGTTCGGGCTTGGCGCAAATCGGAAAATGGCTGGCGGCATTGCATAGATCTCGTCATGCCCGGGCTTGTCCCGGGCATCCACGTCTTCGGTGCCTCGTGAAGCCAATGTCAAGATGGATACCGTGAGTGCACAACCGCAGCCCACCCGTCTGATATAGGATCCCGCGCGATTGATCGTGAATACGTGGATAGCCGGGACACAGGCTAGCGGAAGCGACGCCGTCCTTTGGACGGCTATGCCCGGCCATGACGACGAGGGAAAATGACCATCCACCTCAGCAGCCAGTCCGACCTCGAAGACGCCATCCAGGCGCTGGTTAAGCAGGATGTGCGTCTGAAGCCGATTTTCGATCTGACGGGCATGCCGGCGCTGCGGCAGCGTGAGCCGGGCTTTGCTGGCCTCGCGGCGATCGTCACCGGCCAGCAGCTCTCCACCGCGAGCGCCTCGGCGATCTGGGGACGGCTCACGGCCGCGTTCGATCCATTCGATCATGAGGTCATCCGCAAGACGCGCGCCGATCGCCTCGGCCGGCTTGGGCTTTCGGCCGCCAAGATCAAGACGCTGAAAAACATTGCCCGCGAACTGGCCGCCGAGCGGTTGAACCTCGAGGTGCTGGCGGAAGAGGACGCCGACGCCGCGCACCATACGCTGACGGCGCTGCACGGCATCGGCCCGTGGACCGCTGACGTCTATCTGCTGTTTTGTCTTGGCCATGGCGACGCCTGGCCGGCCGGCGATATCGCGATACAGGAAGCGATCAAGGTCGGCCTCGGCCTGCCGGTGCGCCCGACCGCCAAGCAGATGGCGCCGCTCGCCGAGCCATGGCGACCGCTGCGCGGCGCGGCGGCGCATTTGTGGTGGAGCTATTATCACGTGCTTAAAGGGCGCGCGGGCGTGCTGGCGGATAAAGTCACCCCCGCAGCCGTACGCGGTCCTCGCGCGCGGAAGCCGTGACGAAATCGATCACGGCGCGCACCGCGGGGAGTTCGACCAGATCGGGATGCGCCAGCAGCCAGAGGTCGGCCACGCTGGTGAGCTTCTGCGGCGCGACGCGGACGAGATCCGGATAGGCCGCCGCGACAAAGCAAGACAGCGTCGAAATGCCGAGGCCCTCGCGCGCCGCCGCGAGCATGTCGCCCTGCGAAGAACACCGCATCACCATCGCGCCCTGCCGCGTGATCGCGTCGCTCCAGCGTCCCAGACGCTCGTTCGACAGCCGGTCGGCAAAGCCGATGACGCTGTGGCCCTTCCATTCGTCGCGCCGTTCCGGGAGCCGCCGCCGCGCGGCGTAATCCCGCGAGGCGTAGAAAGCCGGTGCCGAGGCGGCCGATCTTGCGCCCGATCAAATTCTCTTCGCCGCTGTCCACCGGACGCAGCACGACATCGGCCTCGCGCCGGCGCACGCTGGCCGGATAGGGATGGGTGATGATCTCGAGCTGGATATGATCGTGCCCCCGCAGGAACGGACCGAGTTTCGGCATCAGCCAGTGCGAGGCGAGCGTCGAGCCGATCGACAGCTTGACGACGCCGCGCGCCTGCGCCCCGGTCGCGGACACCGCAGCTTCCGCCCGCAGCGCCGCCGCCGCCATCGCCTCGACATGCTCGCGAAACTTGCGGCCCTGCGCGGTCAGCGAAAGGCCGTCAGTGGAGCGCGCGAACAGGGGGATGCCGAGCTGGCTTTCCAGTTCGGCGATCTTGCGGCCGACCGTCGGATGGCTGGAGCGCAATCGTCGCGCAGCGGCGGCGAAGCTGCGGGTCTCGGCGACGGCGACGAAGGTCTTGCAAAGGTCCCAGTCCATCGGCTTTCCCGAAGCGTGTTCATTCCTGACTAATTACCTGTTCAATATTGAACGGACGGAGCGTGCCGTCCAGCCCTATAATGGATGGCAACAAGCGCAGCCCGCGGCTCTGCCCGGCCTGACGCACAAATCAAAATCAATGGACGCGCGCTCGGCCCGACCGGCCTTAGGCGACAAAGGAGGAAGAGAATGCCGTTGCCCGCTTCGCTTGCCAATTCGCTCGAACTGCCCGTCGTCGGCTCGCCGCTGTTCATCGTCTCCGGTCCCGAGCTCGTGATCGCCCAGTGCAAGGCCGGCATCGTCGGCTCGTTCCCCGCGCTGAACGCCCGCCCGGTGGAGAAGCTCGACGAATGGCTAACCCGGATCGAGAACGAGCTTGGTGAGTACAAGGCACTGCATCCGGAGAAGAAGGTCGCGCCCTACGCGGTCAACCAGATCTGTCACGCCTCCAACGACCGGCTGATGAAGGACATGGAAATTTGCGTCAAGCACAAGGTTCCGGTCATCATCACCTCGCTGCGGCCGCCGGTCGAAATCGTCGAGGCCGCGCATTCCTATGGCGGCGTGGTCTTTCATGACGTGATCAACGTCAAGCATGCGCGCAAGGCGGCCGAGAATGGCGTCGACGGCCTCATTCTGGTGTGCGCCGGCGCCGGCGGTCACGCCGGCACGCTGTCGCCATTCGCGCTGCTGCGCGAGGTCAAGCAGTGGTTCAAGGGCACCGTGCTGCTGTCGGGCGCAATCGCCGACGGCTGGGGCATTGCCTCGGCGCTCGCACTGGGCGCCGACATGGCCTACATGGGCACGCGCTTTATCGCGACCGCCGAAGCCAATGCCGATCCGGCCTACAAGTCGGCGCTGGTCGCGCACGCCGCAAACGACATCGTCTATTCCAACCTGTTCACCGGCGTGCACGGCAACTATCTCGGCCCCTCGATCGCCGCCGCCGGGCTCGATCCCGACAATTTGCCGCTCAGCGACAAGTCGAGGATGAATTTCGGCTCCGGCGGCAACACGAAGTCGAAGGCATGGCGCGACATCTGGGGCTCCGGCCAGGGCATCGGCCAGATCGCGGACGCGCCGCCGGTTAGCGAACTGGTCGAGCGGTTAAAGGCCGAGTTCGCCGACGCCAGCAGCGACTTCCTGAAGCGGGCGCGCGCCTGACCGGCGCGACAACCTGCATCGACGATAAACAAAGATAAAACAGAGGGATTGAAACAATGAGGCTGTCGCGACCGGTATTGACGATCGCATTCGCGTTGCTGGGAAGTGCTGCGGCTGTCGGCGACGACAGCAAGGACGAAATCCGCATCGGGCAGACCCTGCCCTACAGCGGCCCGGCTTCCGGCTTCGGCATCATCGGCCGGGCGCAGGAAGCGTATTTCGAAAAGGTCAACGCCGAGGGCGGCATCAACGGCCGCAAGATCAAGTTCATCAGCCTCGACGACGCCTACTCGCCGCCCAAGACCGTCGAGCAGACCCGCAAGCTCGTCGAGCAGGACGAGGTGCTGCTGATGTTCGGCTCCCTCGGCACCGCCACCAACAACGCCGTGCATCGTTACCTCAACGGCAAGAAGGTGCCGCAACTGTTCGTGCTGAGCGGCGCAACCAAATGGGCGGACCCGAAGAACGCGCCGTGGACCATGCCGGGCATGGCCACCTACCAGTCCGAAGGCGTGATCTACGCCAAGCACATCCTGCAGACCAGGCCGGACGCCAAGATCGCCATCCTTGCCCAGAACGACGATTTCGGCCGCGACTATGTCGCCGGCTTCAAGCGCGGGC
Source organism: uncultured Alphaproteobacteria bacterium (assembly GCA_963742935.1). GTDB lineage: Bacteria > Pseudomonadota > Alphaproteobacteria > Rhizobiales > Xanthobacteraceae > Bradyrhizobium. Next base: position 62,082 of record CAVUOI010000025.1, read on the forward strand.
TGGGCGACAAGGCCGCCAGCATGATCGTGTCGGAAGCGAGCTACGAGACATCGGCGCCGACCATCAGTTCGCAACTGGCGACGCTGAAGGCTTCCGGCGCCAACGTCATGTTCGGCGTCGTGCTCGGCAAGTTCACCTCGCAGATGATCAAGGGTGTCGCGGAGATCAACTGGAAGCCGGACATGCTGTTCGTGCCGACCTCGGCCTCGTCGATCTCGTTCCTGGAGCCGGCCGGCCTCGACAATGCCGTCGGCCTGATCTCGTCCAGCAACCAGAAGGACACGCTGGATGCGCAATGGGCCAACGATGAGGGCGTGAAGCAATATTTCGCCTTCATGAAGCAGTATTTGCCGAACGCCGACCTCTCCAATTCGAACTACGCGGCCGGCTTTCAGTACGCCACTCTGATGACGAAGGTGCTGAACGCCTGCAACGGCGACTTCAGCCGGACCAACATCATGAAGCAGGCGGCGTCGCTCAAGGACGTGTCGCTGCCGCTATTGCTGCCGGGCATCACGGTATCGACCGATTCCGAGGATTACCTGCCGTTCCAGCAGTTGCGGCTGCGCCGCTTCGACGGCAAGAGCTGGGTGGCCTTCGGCGATATTCTGGACGACCGCTAGGGTTTCTGCCACGGCTTGAAGGAAGAGAGCTGGGAGAGAAAAATTGACATCGATCATCAGCGGCGAACGCCGGATCAGCTATCCCGACATCCACGCCCGCATCGCGCGGGCGGCGGCGGGCTTTCGCGCGCTCGGAGTCGGCGGCGGGACACCGGTCGGCATGATGCTGCGCAACGATTTTGCGTTCTTCGAAACGTCGGCCGCCGCCGCCGCGCTGGGCAGCCCGGTGGTGCCGATCAACTGGCATCTGAAGGCCGAGGAAGTCGCCTACATCCTGGCCGACAGCGGCGCGAAAATCCTGGTCTGCCATGCCGACCTGCTGCCGCAGATCAAAGACGGCCTGCCTTCAGACGTGCGGCTGCTGGTGGTGGCGACGCCGCCGGAGATCGCCGCGGCGTTCAATGTAGCGCCGGCGCTGACGACAGTACCCGAAGGCATGACCGAATGGGACACCTGGCGCGACACGCATGCGCCGTTGCAGGAGGCTCCGATCGGCAGCGCGGCGATGTTCTACACGTCGGGCACCACCGGCCTGCCCAAGGGCGTGCGCCGCAAGCCGATGCAGCCGGAACAGGCCGCGGCCGCGGCGCGGGTCGGCGGCATTGCCTATGGCGTCAAGCCGAACGAGGATCAGGTCATCCTGATGAACGGGCCGATGTATCATTCCGCGCCGAATTCCTACGGCATGCTGGCGTTCCGCAGCGGCTGCACCATCGTGCTCGAACCGCGCTTCGATCCTGAAGACATGCTGCAACTGATTGAACGCCACCGCGTCACCCACCAGCACATGGTGCCGACGATGTTCATCCGCCTGCTGCGGCTGCCGGATGACATCAAGCGCCGTTACGATCTGTCGTCGCTACGCTTCATCGTGCATGGCGCGGCGCCCTGCCCGCCGCAGGTCAAGCGCGCCATGATCGACTGGTGGGGAGGCGTCATCAACGAATATTTCGGCTCGACCGAAACCGGGATTCCGGTGTGGCATTCGGCGGCGGAGGCGCTGGCGAAACCCGGCACCGTTGGCCGCGCGATCGACGGCGGCATCGTCAAGATCTTTCGCCCCGACGGCTCGCTCTGCGGCGTCGACGAGCCCGGCGAAATCTTCATGCGGCAGATGTCGGTGCCGGATTTCGACTACCACGGCAAGGCCGAGGCGCGCGCCGAGGCCGGTCGCGACGGCCTCGTCAGCGTCGGCGACGTCGGCTACCTCGACAAGGACGGTTACCTGTTCCTGTGCGATCGCAAGCGCGACATGGTGATATCAGGCGGCGTCAACATCTATCCGGCGGAAATCGAGAACGCGCTGATCGGCATGGACGGCGTGCGCGACTGCGCGGTGTTCGGCGTCCCCGATGATGAGTTCGGCGAGCGGCTGTTCGCCTGCATCGAGCCGGAGGCAGATGCGGCGCTGTCGCCGGCCGCCGTACAGGAATTTTTGCGCGGCAAGCTCGCCAATTTCAAGGTGCCAAAGGACATCCAGTTTCTCGACGCGATGCCGCGCGAGGCCACCGGCAAGATTTTCAAGCGCAAGCTGCGCGATCTGTATACCGAGGGGAAGCTGCGGGCGACGGCGTAGACCTACCGTCGCGGCTCTGCGGCAGATCAACGCGCCTGTTTCAATGTCCCGACGGCCGAAGCGCTAACGCTCGCCGTATCGGAATAGGCGGCATCCAATTCCCGCCCTTTCAGCGGCCGCCCGAATGGGTATAGGCTTTCGCAGGGTACTGCCGCGAAGATGGCAGTCGAAGGGAAGCGCCTATGCTCGACAAGACGGACGACATTTCGGTGGCCGCCGACAATTGGCTCAGCCAGTTCGAGGAGGCGCTGGCGAAGCCGGACGACGGCTTGCTGAAAACCCTGTTCCATCCCGACAGCTACTGGCGCGATGTGCTGGCGCTGAGCTGGAAAATCCAGACCCTCAATGGCGCCGATGCCATCCTGAAAGCGCTGTCGCCGCTGGCGCGCAGCATGGCGCCAAGCGGCTTTGCCGTCGCGCCCGATCGCGCCGCGCCGCGCAAGGTGATGCGCGCCGGCACCGATGCGATCGAGGCCATCTTCACGTTCGAGACCAAGGTCGGGCGCGGCAGCGGCATCATCCGCCTGATCCCGGATGCGGACGACAACAACCGGCTGAAAGCCTGGACGCTGCTGACCGAGCTCGGCGAGCTGAAGGGCTTTGAGGAACAACTCGGCGTCGCCCGCCCGCGCGGCAATGCCTATTCGCGCGATTTCCGCGGGCCGAACTGGCTCGATCTCCGCAAGGCTTCGGCGGCCTATGCCGACCACGATCCCACGGTGCTGGTGATCGGCGGCGGCCAGTCCGGCCTCTCGATCGCCGCGCGGCTGAAGCAGTTGAATGTCGATACGCTGATCGTCGACCGCGAAAAGCGCATCGGCGACAATTGGCGCAAGCGCTACCACGCGCTGACGCTGCACAATCAAGTGCAGGTCAACCACCTGCCCTACATGCTGTTCCCGCCGAACTGGCCGACCTACATCCCGAAGGACAAGCTCGCCAACTGGTTCGAAGCCTATGTCGAGGGCATGGAGCTGAACTTCTGGACCGAAACCGAGTTCGAGGGCGGCAGCTACGATGAGAAAGAAGGCCGCTGGACGGTGACGCTGCGCCGCGCCGACGGCACGAAGCGCACCATGCACCCGCGCCATGTGGTGCTGGCGACCGGCGTCAGCGGGATTCCAAGCGTGCCCGAGATCGCCGGCCTGAAGGACTTTGCCGGCAAGGTGATGCATTCCAGCCAGTACGACGACGGCGAGAGCTGGAAGGGCAAGCGTGCCATCGTGATCGGCACCGGCAACAGCGGCCACGACATCGCGCAGGATCTGCATTCCAGCGGCGCTGACGTCACCATGTTCCAGCGCTCCTCCACGCTGGTGGTCAGCATCGAGCCGTCGGCGCAACTGGTCTACGCGCCCTACAACGAGGGCACGCTGGACGATAACGACCTGATCGCAACCTCGATGCCGCTCACGCTGGCGCGCAAGAGCCATCGGCTGACCGGCGAGAAATCCAAGGCGCTGGACAAGGAACTGCTCGACGGGCTGGCGCGCGCCGGCTTCAAGCTCGACTATGGCGAGGACAATACCGGCTGGCAGTTCAAATATCTCACCCGCGGCGGCGGCTATTATTTCAACGTCGGCTGTTCCGACCTGATCGTGAGAGGCGATATCGCGCTGAAGCAGTTTGCCGATATCGACACGTTCACGGCCGATGGCGCCAGGATGAAAGACGGCAAGACCATCGCCGCCGACCTCGTCGTGCTCGCGACCGGCTACAAGAAGCAGGAAGAACTGGTGCGAAAGCTGTTCGGCGAAGCCGTCGAGAAGCGCGTCGGCACCATCTGGGGCTTTGGCGACGAGCAGGAGTTGCGCAACATGTATACCCGCACCGGCCAGCCCGGCCTCTGGCTGATCGCCGGCGGCCTCGCGCAATGCCGGATCGGCTCAAAACACTTAGCGCTGCAGATCAAGGCGATCGAGGAAGGGCTGCTGGAGCGCTGACCAGAGCCGCGGGCGCCCCTCTCATAACCAACATCCTTATTCCGGGGCGCGAAGCATGAACCCGGAATGACAAACCTCACAGGGAGAAACACAATATGCCGGCAATTCTAGGCTCGGGCGAGCACCGTTATCGCGTCGTCGAAAACTGGGCGAAACTGCCCGATGGCTGGAGCCTGACGGACGCCGCGTCCGTCGCGGTCGACAGCAAGGACCGCATCTATGTCTTCAACCGCGGCGAGCATCCGATGGTGGTGCTGGATCGGGAAGGCAATTTCCTCCGGAGCTGGGGCGAAGGGCTGTTCAACCGCGCGCACGGCCTGCACATCGATGCCGACGACAATCTCTATTGCACCGACGATGGCGACCACACCGTGCGCAAATGCACCACCGACGGCAAGGTGCTGCTGACCATCGGCATCCCGAACAAGCCGGCGCCGTTCATGAGCGGCGAGCCGTTTCACCGCTGCACCCACACCGCGCTGTCGCCAAAGGGCGAGATCTATGTTTCCGACGGCTACGGCAATGCCTGCGTCCACAAATATTCGCCGGACGGAAAGCTGCTAAAGACGTGGGGCGAGCCCGGCACCGATCCCGGCCAGTTCAACATCGTCCACAACATCGTGACCGATGCCGACGGCTGGGTCTATGTCGCCGATCGCGAGAACCACCGCGTGCAGGTGTTCGACGGCAACGGCAAATACGAGACGCAGTGGAACAATCTGCACCGGCCCTGCGCGCTGTGTCGCTGCGGCGGCAAGCAGACGACCTTCATCATCGGCGAACTCGGTCCCGGCCTGGCGGTCAACCGCAAGGTGCCCAATCTCGGCCCGCGGCTATCGATCGTCGACGCCAAGGGTAACCGCATCGCGAGGCTCGGCGGCGAGAACGGCCCGGGGCTGGAGGCCGGCAAATTCCTTGCGCCGCACGGCATCGCGATGGATTCGAAGGGCGACATCTACATCGGCGAAGTCGGCGTCACCGACTGGAAGACCAGCTTTCCGGACACGCCGATGCCGCCGGAGCTTCGGGTAAGCCGCTGCCTGCAGAAGCTGGAGAAGATTCCGGCATAGGAACCACGGAGGACCGAGAGCGGCGACGCCATCCAGACTGCCGTCGCGCTCAAATTTCCCCGATCGCCTCCCGCCTGCGTTTGTCGGATTCTTCCGCGTAGCGTCGCATGGCGTGGGCTTCGGTGAGAATCCCGACCGGCCGGCGCTCGCCATCGGTTTCGACGACCGCCAGCGATTCCGCTTCGGCGGCGTCGAACACCGCGATGGCTTCCTGAATGTTCATGGCCGGATGCAGCACGACCTCCCGATGATGCAGGATGCTAATGAGACCGCGCGCCGCATCGATATCCTGCGCGTGCGCTTCGGCCACCACGGCGAGTCCGACATAGCGCCCGGAGGGATCGACCGCGACCACCTGCGTCTTCGACCCCAGCGGAAACTTCACCCGGAATTCTTCGATCCCGATACCGGCATCGACCGTGGCGAGATCCGGCCGCATCAGGCGGCGGACGGTGAGATCGCGGATCCAGCCGACATCGGCCGCGCTGCGGATGGTTTCACCGCGCAGATGCAGGCGCCAGGTCGCAAAGGAGTAGCCGAACAATTCGCGGGTGATCTGGGTGGAGATCATGACCGCGACCAGCACCACCGTGGTGAGCCAGAGATTGCCGGTCGATTCCAGCGCGATGAACGACATCGTCAAGGGACCGCCGATCACCGACGCCGACAGCGCGCTCATCCCGATTACGGCATAGACGTTGGGATCTAGGCCGAGGCCGGGCCAGATCGCATCGACGCCGGCGGCGTACAGGCGGCCGCCGAGCGCGCCCATGAACAGCGTTGCGAAGAACAATCCGCCGCGAAATCCAGAACCGAGCGAGACGATCGAGGCCAGCGCCTTCAGAACGAAGACGCCGGCGATCACCTGCAACGGCATCGAGACGATGCTGGAAAAATGCAGCGCGCCATGCCCCGAGGACATCACCTGCGGCGTCAGCAACGCGAGCAGACCGACCCCGAGGCCGCCCAGCGCCGGGCGCAACGGCGGCCAAAGCCTGGTCTTCGCGAGCCCCGTCTCGCACAACGCCACACCGCGCATGATGAGGATGCCGAACAGCGCCGCGAACACCCCGAGCAGCGCGGCAATGGCGAGATCGCGCCCGATTACGTTGCCGACCGGGCCGACGCTGATGCCGAGCGACAGCGCCTCAAAACCGTGGGTGACAAAATAGCCCGCTACCGCGGCAACGCCGACCGGCGTCAGGCTGGCCGACGTATAGCCTCCGATTACGAGTTCGAAGGCATAGAAGGCGCCCGCAAGCGGCGCGCCGAACGCGCCCGAGATCGCAGCCGCCGCGCCGCAGCCGACCATGATGCGCTGGTCGGCGCGGCGCAGGTGAAATCCGCGGCCGAGCGACGCGGCAAGGCCGCTAGCAAGCTGGGTGTATCCCGCCTCCAAGCCGACCGACGCCCCGACCCCGCTGGACCAGGTGGTCTGCAAGGCCACGATGACGCTGCCGCGAAACGACATCCGCCCGCCATGCAGGGCGTTGGCTTCGATGGGATCGATCTCGCGCGCGGGCCGCCAACGCAGCAACAGCAGCAAGGCCACGCCCAGCAGCAAGCCGCCGAGACTTGGAACCAGCACGGCGCGCAACGTCTCGATATCAGGCTGGCTGGACAGCCGCTCCGCCATGCTGATGTTGAACAGCAGCGCGTGCAGGCCCGCCACCGCCACACTCATCGCCAGCACCACCAGCCCGCCAATGGTTCCGATCATCGCCGCCAGAATTACCAAGCTGGTCTCGTGGGCGCGAACGAACGCCCGCAACCGGCGCGGCGCCTCAAGATAATTTGAAGGGGTAGCCATTCGTGGGGTCCGCCCGCGGCCTAGCGATGCCTATCAGCCGGGTTTAGCGGTCTTCACGGCCCCGATGCAAATCGGGGCGGAATAGCGACATCAGCGGATAAGCCCCGGAACGCTCTTCACAATCCCGTCACGCTGCCTGTAGTATGCAGGGTACATGCTGCTTCGCAGCTAACATGGGGGTCAGGAGCGTTACTTGAACGCACATGTCTCGCAAGGCGGTTGGCCGGTATTGGTGCTTAACGCGGATTTCCGGCCGCTGAGTTACTACCCGCTGTCTCTCTGGTCGTGGCAAGACGCGATCAAGGCGGTGTTTCTCGATCGCGTCAACATTGTCGAGCACTACGACCGCGCAGTGCACAGCCCGAGCTTCGAGATCCAGCTTCCGAGCGTGGTGTCGCTGAAGTCGTTCGTCAAGCCGACAACGCATCCCGCCTTCACCCGGTTCAACGTCTTCCTGCGCGACCGCTTCGTCTGCCAGTATTGCCACGCGCATGACGACCTCACCTTCGATCACATCATCCCGCGCAGCAAGGGCGGCCAAACCACCTGGGAAAACGTGGTCGCGGCCTGCTCGCCGTGCAATCTACGCAAGGGAAATCTGACGCCGCAGCAGGCGCGGATGTTTCCACGGCAACACCCGTTCGCGCCGACGGTGCATCAACTGCATCGCAACGGGCGTTTGTTTCCACCGAACTATCTGCACGATAGCTGGCTGGATTATCTTTATTGGGACACCGAGCTCGATCCGTAGGATATTCTTGCGACTCGCTCGACAGCACCGGCCGTCCGATGGTTCTCGCCACACCACCGCTTTTCATCTGTTCTCGCACTAGCGAGCGGCCATGCCAGACGCGAGAACCGATGCCGACGGCCGGGGACAGCCCACCCCACCCCAACTGATCAGATCGCTTACGCTGACGCACGCCGTTCTCTACGGGCTCGGCGTGACGATCGGCGCTGGAATTTACGTGCTGATCGGGGCCGCGGCCGGACGGAGCGGCATGCACGCGCCGTTGGCGTTTATTGCCGCCGCATTCGTCATGGGAATGACCGCGGCTTCATTTGCCGAGTTGGGCACGCGCATGCCGGTCGCGGCGAGCGAGGCCGCTTACATCCAGGCTGCATTCAACAGGAAATGGCTCAGCGGTGCGGTGGGGTTGCTCGTCGTCGGCGCCGCCGCCATTTCCGGAGCGACCATCACCGTGGGGAGCGCCGGATACCTCGGCGTATTCATTCCGCTTCCAGCGCCCACCATTATCGCCGCGGTCGTGGTGACGATGGGCGCCATTGCGTGCCTCTCCGCCGTGCAGTCGATCAGCTTTGCGGGGCTGATGACGGTAGTTGAAATCGGCGGGCTGCTGCTCATCATCGCGGCAGCTCTCTTGGACAGCGGTCCCCTGATCTCGCGACTGCCGGAACTTTGGCCCGCCGTCGACGATCTGGCGGGCTGGAGTGGCGTCGCGCAAACGACCCTGCTTGCCGTGTTTGCGTTCATCGGCTTCGAGCATCTGGTGAACATTTCCGAGGAGATGAAAGATCCCCGGCGTACGCTACCATGGGCTCTGTTCATCACACTCGCGGCCACCGCGATTCTCTATGCCTCGGTGGCCTGGATCGCCGTCACCGCCGTGCCGCCGGCGGAGCTGGCAAGATCGTCAGCCCCTCTAGCGCTGGTCTTTCAACGCTTGACCGGACTTCCCTTGCAGGTGTTGAGCGCTATCGCCATCGTCGCCACCGTCAACGGAATCATCGTCCATATGATCATGATCGGACGCGTGCTCTATGGCCTCGCGGGTCAGGGAAATCTTCCTTCGTTCCTTGCGACGGTCAATCGCAGGAACGGCGCTCCGGTAATTGCGACCAGTTTCGGGATTGCGGCCATCCTGATACTGGCGCTCGGCGCCCCTCTGACGGGACTGGCCGAATGGACGTCGCGGCTTACGCTCGGAATTTTTGCGTTCGTGAATCTCGCGCTCATACGCATCAAGGCCATGGAGACGACGCCCGCGTCGGGTGCGTTCGTCGTGCCGACATGGGTTCCGGTTGTGGGATTGGCGACCAGCATCTTGTTGATCCTTGTCGACCTCCACGCATAGCTCTGCCGGCATTCGAAGACCGCCACCTCATCCACCGCTGCCTGGGAAATCGTCACTTGAGCAGCTGTCGTCCGCGGGACGGGCAGCATCCGCGCGCGGGCAAGCTGTCTCTTCTCTCCACCACCCAATTCTGTCACGATAGTTTCAAGGCGGACGCCGCCGCAGAACCACAAGAGCGGCATCCACGCCCGCCAACGGAAACGCCCCATGCTCATTCCCATTGCCGACGTGCCGCGCTGGCATGCTGAACGGAAGCCGAAGGACACGATCGCGGTCAGTCACGGCGCCGATGCCATCACCTGGGAGCAGCTCGAGCGCAACGCCAATCGCCGCGCCCGCGCCTTTGCCGCCAAGGGCGTCAAGCCCGGCGATTTTGTCGCCATCGGGCTGCCGAACAGCAATCTGTTTTTCGAGACGACCTTTGCGGTGTGGAAATGCGGCGCGACGCCGACGTCGCTGACCTGGCGCTTGCCGCGCGGCGAGGCCGCCGCCGTGCTCGACATCCTCAAGCCGTCGCTGGTCGTCGGGGGCCAGCCCGACTGGAACGCGCCGAATTCCCTGCCCGCCGATTTCGTTCCCGAGGGCATGTCGGACGAGCCGGTGACGAACCCGGTGTCGCGTTACTGGAAGGCGATGACCTCCGGCGGCTCGACCGGGCGGCCAAAGGTGATCCTCGATCACAAGCCCGCCGTGGTCGATACCGCAGGTCCCGCGGCGGTCGGCATGCCGCTCGGCGCTTCGCTGCTCAACCCCGGCCCGCTCTATCACAACGCTCCCTTCATCGTTTCGCACACCGCGCTGTTTCACGGCGGACGCGTCACCGGCCTCGTCAAATTCGACGCCGAGGAATGCCTGCGCCTGATCGAGGCCAGCCGGGTGCAATGGGTCAATTTCGTGCCCACCATGATGCACCGGATCTGGGCGCTGCCGGACGAAGTGCGCAACCGCTACGACCTGTCGAGCCTGCAGATCGTGTTTCATATGGCAGCACCGATGCCGCCCTGGCTGAAGGAAAAATGGATCGAGTGGCTGGGGCCCGAGCGCATCTACGAACTTTATGGCGGCACCGAAGCCCAGGGCGCCACGATCATATCCGGCGTGGAATGGCTCGAACACCGCGGCTCGGTCGGCAAGATCGGCGATACCGCACGCCTGCGCATCATCGGCGAAGACGGCAACGAGGTCCCGACCGGCGAAACCGGCGAGATTTATTTTCTGCCCAACGACGGCGCCGGCTCCACCTATCATTATCTCGGCGCCGAACCGAAGCGGCGCGCCGACGGCTGGGAATTGCTCGGCGATATCGGAAGGCTGGACGCCGACGGCTATCTCTATCTCGGCGACCGCCTCGCCGACATGATTTTGCGCGGCGGCGCCAACATCTATCCGGCGGAAGTCGAGGCGGCGGTGACGGAGCATCCCGATGTGCGTTCCTGTGTCGTTGTCGGCCTGCCCGATCCGGAATTCGGGCAGCGTGTGCACGCCATCCTCGAACTCGATCCGAGCACCGATGTGCAAGCCGTCGCCGACGGCATGGCGGCATTCCTCGCCGACCGGCTCAGCCGGTACAAGCATCCGGAAAGTTTCGAGACGGTGAGCGTCGGCCTGCGCGACGATTCCGGAAAAGTCCGCCGCACCTTGCTGCGCGACGAACGTGCGGGCTGGCTGAAGGACAACCGCGATTTCCGGATCATCCCGCTCCGGACCCGGGCGAATGCGGAATGATCCTCGATGGCGACTGTCCGCCTCGGCTGCGGAACATTTGTGAATCTGGCCCCTTATGAGTTGCATGGCGGCCTATTTTGGGGGACACTTTCAAGATGGCTGTTTGCCGCATAGATTGTCATGAATTTCCCGTGCGCTCCTTGCCAGGCTGCGCCGGCTCGCCAGGAGAGACCATCGATGCCGTCTTTGACCGAATGGAGAGTGCCGTCCGCAAACCAGCCGCGTGCGGGCGACTACGCCTTCGACCTCGACAAGGTGCTGTCGTCGGTGGTCGGGCTGCATTCGATCGTTCCGGCCGACGCCCACAGCGCCGAAACGCTCGGCACCGAGCGCGCCGGCAATGGCGTCGTGATCGATGACGGGCTGGTGCTGACGATCGGCTATCTCATCACCGAAGCCGAGACCGTCTGGCTGCATCGCGGCGACGGCCGCGTCGTGGAGGGCCACGCGCTCGGCTTCGATTTCGAATCCGGCTTCGGCCTCGTGCAGGCGCTCGGCGACCTCGATCTTGCGCCTTTGCCGCTGGGCTCTTCCGCCAGCGCCCAGGTCGGCGATCGCGTGGTGGTCGGCGGCGCCGGCGGGCGCACGCGCTCGGTCGCAAGCCAGATCGCCGCCAAGCAGGAGTTCGCCGGCTATTGGGAATATTTGCTGGATGAGGCGATCTTCACCCATCCCGCGCATCCCAACTGGGGCGGCACCGGGCTGATCTCGAACCGCGGCGAACTGATCGGCATCGGATCGCTGCAGCTCGAACGCGAGCGCGAGGGCAAGGCCGAGCACGTCAACATGATCGTGCCGATCGATCTTCTAAAGCCCGTGCTCGACGACATCAGGAAATTCGGCCGCGTCAACAAGCCGGCGCGGCCATGGCTTGGCATGTACACCACCGAAATCGACGACCGCCTCGTTGTCGTCGGCATCGCCAGCAAGGGACCGGCCGCGCGCGCCGAACTGAAGACCGGCGACGTCATCCTTGCGCTCAACGGCGACAAGGTCACCAACCAGACCGAGTTCTACCGAAAACTCTGGTCGCTCGGCACCGCCGGCGTCGACGTGCCGCTCACCGTCCACCACGAGGGCGTCACCTTCGACGTGGTGCTGAGTTCGACCGACCGCACCAAACTGTTGAAGGCGCCAAGACTCCACTGAGCAAGGCTGCATTGAGCTCGAGGCTGCATTAAGCTTACGCCGAACCGAGGCGTCATCGAACCAAGCCCATTGAAAGCAGAGTACGACAGATGAGTGAGGCCGTGGTGGACGACATCGTGGCGGTGCTGCCGCCGCTGCTGCAGTCGCTCGAATCGCTCGGCTTCATCGCGCGCTACCTCAACCCGCCGGAGTTCGACCGCGTGATGCAGACGGCAGGCGAGCCGGACAGGGACTTGCGCGCCGTCCGGCCGCGTCTCGCGCAATGGCCGGCGGATTTCGATCACATCCGAACGCCGCTGGAGACCGCAAGCGACGCAGTGCTCACCGCGTTCGAAGGCTTGCGCGCCGTACAAAACGGCCGCGGCGATTTCGTCAGCCTGTTTCGCGCGCTGCGTTACGTCCCACGCGCGCTGGAGGCGCTCTATGCGCTGTCGGCCAGATTGCCGCCGGTCAACCAGTTCTTCGTCGATCCGGCATTGCACGAAGACGCCGATCTCGCCGCGCGGCTGGCGGCGCCAGCCAACGAAAACACGGGCGTGTTCCACAATCACAACGAGCCCGGCAGCCGCGGCGGCTTCTCGCTTTACGTACCGGAATATTACACGCCCGAGCGCGCATGGCCGCTGGTGATGGCGCTGCACGGCGGTAGCGGCAACGGCCGTGGCTTCCTCTGGAGCTGGCTGCGCGACGCCCGCAGCCGCGGCGCGATCCTGGTCGCGCCGACTGCCGTCGGCAGCACCTGGGCCTTGATGGGCGACGACACCGATACGCCAAACCTGATGAGCATCCTGGAAGCGGTGCGGGCGCGCTGGAATGTCGATCCGGACAAAATGCTGCTGACCGGCATGAGCGACGGCGGCACGTTCTGCTACGTGACGGGTTTTGACGGCGCGTCGCCCTTCACGCATCTCGCGCCGGTGGCGGCGACGTTTCACCCGCTGATGGCGGAAATGGCCGATGCCGACCGGCTGCGCGGCCTTCCCGTTCATATCATCCACGGCCAACTCGACTGGATGTTTCCCGTGCAGGTGGCGCGGCAGACCAGCGAGGCCTTGTCGGCGGCGGGCGCCAAGGTGACTTATCGGGAACTCGACGATCTCAGCCACACCTATCCGCGCGAGATGAACGCGGAACTCCTGCAATGGCTGAACGGCGAGTAAGTCGTCTTGATGTTTGAGCATGATCTCCGCGCAAACGCGTTCCGCGTTTGTCGCGAGGGAAAGCCGGCTTCCACTTTTCCGGATCATGCTCGCGGTCGCGGAACCAACCTCCGAATACCGCGTTATCAGGCGCAACGGAGGGATTACCATGCAGACGTTTGTCGGAATGATCTTGGGTGCGCTGCTGCTGGTTTGCGGCGTTTATGTCTACGATTCCATGCAGACGTCGACCGTCGCGAACGGTCAGGTCGCCCAGGCCAACCGCACGATCGTCAACTGGGACGTCGCGGCGGCCGACTGGAGCAAGCTGAAGAACCGCGCCCATGACGACTGGGTCAAGATTTCGTCGAAGTAATCTGAGACCTCTGGAAGGCGCCCGCGCTCGGGCGCCTTCGGCGTTCGGTATCATTGGTTACGATCGAACGCCACGCGGATCAACCGAGCGGTGCGAGGCGACATAGTCAATCTCGCCGCGCGCAATGCCGATATCGCAAAGCTCCCCGTCAGTCAGGTCGTTCAGATCAGATTGCAACCTCTTGTATTTGCGCCATTCCTGACACGCATCCCAATAGCTCCTGATCGAATTGGAAAGGCCTTGTGTGGAAGCTGGCGCCTGTCCTAGGCCGACAGCACTGCGAGCCGTGTTCATAGCGATATCTCCTGAGATGTTTTGTCTACCCGGCGAGGGTGCCCGGAAGCGAGCTGGCGCGCTTGACATCCGGCTTACATTTTCCTCACCGGCGGCTTATTCTTCGCCTCGCACGCAGTGCTAGAGCTCCCAAGACCGCCCGAGGGAATGGCAACTTGCGTTATGTGTTCGAGGATTATTCATTCGATAGAGACCGGCGCGAGCTGCACCGCGGCGCGGAAGCCGTTACCGTTGCGCCTCAGGTTTTCGACCTGCTTGATTATCTGATCCGTAACAGAGAGCGCGTCGTCAGCAAAGACGAGCTCATCAATGCTGTTTGGACTGGGCGTGTCGTGTCTGATGCGGCCCTCACAACCCGGCTTAATGTTGCTCGAGGCGTCATCGGCGATTCCGGCCAGGAACAGCGTCTCATCAAAACGTTGCCGCGCAAGGGCTTCCGGTTCATCGGACTGGTACAGGAACTGGATGGGCCGGAATCCACAACTGGCGCCCGCGCAGAGCCACTGCAACCGGCGGCCCTCACCCTCCCCGACAGGCCCTCGATCGCGGTATTGCCGTTCCAGAACATGAGCGGCGATCTCGAACAGGACTATTTCGCTGATGGCATCGTCGACGACATCATCACGGCCCTCTCCCGGTTCAAGTTTCTGTTCGTCATCGCGCGCAATTCCAGTTTTACCTACAAAGGCCGGGCTGTTGACATCAAGCAAGTCGGGCGCGAACTCGGCGTCGGTTACGTTCTGGAGGGCAGTGTCCGCAAGGTCGCCGGAAAGGTTCGCATCGCCGGCCAGTTGATCGACGCCAGCACTGGCGCGCATGTTTGGGCAGATCGATTTGAGGGCGATCTCGGCGACGTTTTTGCGCTCCAGGACGAGATAACGGTGAATGTCATATCCGCCATTCGGCCGAAACTGCTGGAAGCCGAAATCGAACACGCGGTGCGCCGGCCAAACAATCTCAGTGCATACGACCTGTATTTGCGGGCTATGCCGCGTTATTATTCGATGACCTCCGAGGGCATTGCGGAAGCCATCCGGTTGTTCGCACGCGCTCTGGAGATTGACCCTCGGTACAGCGCCGCGGCGTCACTGGCGGTCTTCTGTCATATCCTGAATCTCATCCACGGATGGTCGGCTGATCGGCAAGCGGAAGTCGGCGAGGTCATGCGGCTTTCTCAACTGGTGCTCAGCATCGATGAAAATGACTCGGAGACGCTGGCCTCCGTGGGATGGGCAAAGGCATATGTCACCGGCGATTTTGGCGCGGCAATGGAGATGGTCGATCGGGCGGTCTCGCTCAATTCCAACTCATCCATCGCATGGACATATCGTGGCATGACCTGCTTCTTTGTCGGACACCCCGAAGATGCAATACAAAGTCTTGAACGGGCCATCCGCTTGAGCCCGCTCGATCCGATGCTTTACAGCTTGCAGGCATTCATGGCATTTGCGTTCATTAATCTTCACCGTTTCGATGAAGCGGTTGCTGCGGCCGAGAAGGCGCTTCACAAGAATCCGAACTTCATGCTGGCACATCGCTGCCACGTGGCCGCGCTCGCGCATCTGGGCCGGGACGCAGAAGCTAAGCAGGCAGCCGTCCGGTTGCTTGAGCACGAAGCGGATTTTCGGATGTCCGTTTGGGCCGACCGCACGCGTCAGTGGCCTGCCAAGTTGCTCGCCGAAGGCCTCCGCAAGGCAGGACTCCCGGAGTGACGCGGCGTCTTTGGCTGAATTAATTGGCCTTCTTCGCCTTGCGCGCGTCGGCAATCACCATCTCGAATTCCGGCATGGTGAGGATACCCGGCACGCGGAACTTGCCGACGATGAAGGATGGCGTTCCCTTGAATCCGAAGGCCATCGCCTGATCATTGTTGCGGGCAAGGACAGTGTCGATCGCCTTGGCGTTCGTCGTGGCGTCGCGGTTGAGGCGGTCCATATCGATACCGGCGCCGGCCAGCAATTCGCGGATGCGCGGTTCGGTCAGTTTCGAGCTGACGCCGATCATCGCCTGATGCGCGGCCATGTATTTGTCCTGATACTTCGCTGCCAGCGCCATCCGCGCGCCGAACTTCGAGACCTCTCCGAGGATCGGCCAATCCTTGAGAACGAAGCGAACCTTGCCGTCGTCCTGCACCACCTGGTGAATCTCGGGTGAGATCTTGCGGCAATACGGACAATTGTAGTCGAACCATTCGACGATGTTGATGTCGCCGTCAGGATTGCCGGTTGCGGGAACATCAGGGTCGCGCAGTACCAGCGCCTCGGTCAGCACGTCGTCGCTGCCTTGCGCGAAGGCGGATCGCGATACCGCGCCGATCAGCGCGGCGCCGCCGCCAAGCACGCCGAGCGCCTTGCGCCGCGTGTATCCCGGATTGGTCCCGGCCGGATTATTCGATCGCTTCATCTGGGTCTCGCGAAAAGGCTGCATCCCCTGTCTACGTCGGGATCAAGGATATGTTACGCGCCAGCATATAGAGCGCCACCGCAATAATGACCACCGCGAACACGATGTTGAGCGCACCGCGGCGCTCGGCCAGGTGCCGCGCCGAACGGGTGCCGGCCAATCCGCCGGCGATGCCGCCCGCCACGAATAGCCCCGCCAAGGCCCATGACACCAGCCCGGACCAGGCGTAGCTCGCGGCCGTCGTCATGCCGAACGCGGTGACCGCGACCAGCGAGGAGGAAATCGCGTTCATGATCGGCATGCCGGTCGCCAGCATCAGCGCCGGGACGATGAGGAATCCGCCGCCGATGCCGAAAAAGCCGGATATCGTCCCGGTCGCCAGACCGAGGCCTGCGATCGCCGGCATGTTGGACATCGAGGCCTTGACGTCGGGCAGGCCGACCCGTGACCGCGTCTTCAGCATCAGCAGCGCGATGACGATCATCACCAGCGCGAACAGCGCCAGCAGTTTCTGGCCATCGACCATCTTGCCGAGGATCGAGCCGCCGAAGGCGCCGGCCATGCCGCTGGCTGCGAAGATCAGCGCGCAGGACCAGATCACGGTGCCCCCGCGCGCATGGTTGGACAGGTTGATGGCGGCGTTCGCGGCGACCGCAATGGCGCTGGTGCCGATCGCCATATGGGGCTCGGGCACGCCAACCACATAGACCATCAGCGGCACGGCGAGGATCGAACCGCCGCCGCCGACCAGTCCGAGCGAAAACCCGACCAGCGCCCCCGACGCCAATCCCAGCACGGCTTGCGTGGCCGATATGATCAAGTTGGAAGACTCAGTTGCACGGCGCGACCATAGAAGGATTTTTCACCTCCTGCTATGCCGGCAGCATGAATATACCATGCAGCAGCGGCAGGCTGGTGCGCATGCCCTGCTACTCGCGGGCGGCCAGCGCCATCAATGTGCCGCTCATGGTCGCGGTCAGTGCCTCGGCCCCACCCTGCGTTGCGTAGGCGCGGGCCTCACACGCGGTATGTTCATGTGCCCGACGTGATCGCACTGCCAGGGATAGACCGTGCCGCGATAGGTCGCGTCCGTCTGCATCCTTCGCTCCCGCTTTTTGATTTTGATACGGTAGCGTATCGCACTCCGTTCGAGTTAGCAATACGGCACCGTATCAACGCGGCAGGGCTGCAGCATGAACGACATCAAGATGGACACGCGAACCAGCGAGGTGCGAAGCGAGCGCTGGATCGAGGCTGGGCTGGAGGAGATCGCCCGAACCGGCGTCGAGGGCGTGCGGGTGGAGGTTCTGGCGAAAAGCCTCGGCGTCACCAAGGGCGGCTTCTACCGCCGCTTCCGCGACCGCGCGGCCCTGCTGGAAGCCATCCTGCAGAACTGGAGCACGGGGCGGATCGCCGCGATCGAACGGCACACCAGCCTCGATGGCGCATCGGCCCGCGAACGGCTGCGGGCGCTGATCGCGCTGTATTCCGAACGGATGAATACAGCGGGCATGGCGGTCGAACTGGCGGTCCGGCAATGGGCCCGCTCCGACGAGCTTGCCGCCAACGCGGTGGCGAGCGTCGACGCGGCGCGACTGAAGAATGTCGGGCTGCTCTATCGCGCCACCGGCCTGCCGGCGGAGGAAGCCGACGCACAGGCGTTCCTGTTCTATTGTTTCGTGTTCGGCCAGGGCCTGCTGTTTCTCGAACGCGGCCCGCGCAAGCGCGCGCAACTGGTGGCGAAGTCGGCCGAAACATTGCTCCGCGATTTGTAGGCGCGGCCGAAACGAGCGGCCGCGCCCTTGCTGTCTAGAGCCTTTTCCGTTTCGATTGAATCGAAATGGGGCTCTAGATTCCTTGTTTGACGCGTTTTCTTGACGCGAACCGGGTCCACTTCGCTGGAAAACGCTCTAGGCTGCGCCCTTCAGCTTCTTGGAGCATTCGCTGTAATAGCCGCCGCCCTTCTGGATCCACTTCATGCCGCCATTGCCGTTGGTGGCCTTGTTGGCGTTGTACTGATCCACGCAGGTGTGCATGCGGGCCTTGCCGGCCGTCTCCTTGGAATATTTGGAATCGACCGCGTTCGGATAGACCGCTGGGCCTGACGGTGCCGCAGGCGCCGCAGCTTCCTTGGCTCTCCTTCTTGGCGGCTTCCTTGGGCACGGCAGCGGGAGCCGCAGCGGGTGCTGCCGCCGGAGCCGCGGCGGCGGCGGCCGGCGTAGCATCCGCGCCGCACTGGGCTTTCCGGAAGTCATTCCACTTCTGGCTACCGAGCGTGCCGGCGGTTTTGGCAGCCTGGTATTTGGCGCTGCATTCCTGTGCCGTCAGGGCGTTGGCCTGCGACGTCATCGCCAACGCAGCCAAACCCGACACCGCGATCGCACCCAGTATTCTTGCTTGAATAGTCATCCCTGGTCTCCTTGGGGAAGTCATCTGCACCTCCCATCCTAGCGCAACCTCAACTTGCGGCAACGCATCGCGCGTAGGCACAGGTAAAATTTTTGTGGCGCCGGGATGAGCGAGCTGCTTCGTATTCAGCCCGCGTTCAGCCAGCGCCGCTGGCGGTTTGTGCAGGCCTTGTGCAGGCGCTGGAGCCTTTTCCGTTCCGATCGGAACGGGGCTCCAGATTTTTGTTTTGACGCGTTTTCTTGACGCGAACCGGTCCCCACTTCGCTGGAAAACGCTCTGCACTGCATTGCTGCAATCGCCTCGCGCATTTGTCCGACGCGTGCGGATTTGCCATAAGACGGCGTGAGCCTGATCCCCGCCTCGATGTCCGCCGCCATCGCCGACCGCGCCAAGATTCTCGGCACGCTCGAGACGCTCGTCATCGGCGCCGCCGGCGGCCTGCTGTTTCTGTGGCCGAACCTGCCGGGCGGGCTGATTTCCGGCGCGATGGCGACCGTCGGCATCGCCGCGCTTGCCGGACGGCCCGTCACCATGCCGCCGATCCTGACGCAGACCGTGCTGGTGCTGCTCGGCATCACGCTGGGCTCGCTGGTGTCGCGGCAACTGATCCAGCACATGAGCGCCTATCCGCTGACCATTGGGCTACTTGCGCTCGCGACCTTCTGCTCGACCTTCGGCTCCAGCATCTATCTGCAGCGCGTGCACGGCTGGGACCCGACCTCGGCGCTGCTGGCGGGAAGCCCCGGCGCGCTGTCGCAGATCGTCATCCTTGCTGCCGAAAAGGGCGCCGACGTCGCCGGGATTGCCGTGGTGCAGACCATCCGCGTGATCATTCTCACGGCGGCGCTGCCGCTGCTGCTGGCGTTAACCGGAATAGGCCCTTCGGCGTCGCCGACTTTCACGACGGCTATCGCCTCGCCGGTCGGACTGGCCGGACTGATCGCGGCGTCGGTCGCGGTCGCGCTGCTGCTGCGACTGATGAACTTTCCGGCGAGCTGGATGTTCGGCGCGATGATCGCTTCCAGCGTGCTGCACGGCACCGGAATAATCGAGGGTGGCCTTTCGCCATGGATGCGCGGCGTGGCGCTGGTCGGCATCGGCGCCCTGATCGGCACCCGGTTCGCTCGGGTGAAGAAGTCGACGCTGCTCAGCCATGTCAATGCGGCGCTGGGCTCGTTCGCGGTCGCCATCGTCATCTCGGCCATTTTCGTGACGGCTGTCGTGCTGGCCACCAACGTGCGCTTCGCCGACGTGGTGGTGGCGTTCGCACCGGGCGCGATGGACGCCATGCTGGCGCTGGCGCTCACGCTGCATATCGATCCGATCTTCGTCGGCGCCCATCATCTGTCGCGTTTCGTATTCGTCTCGATCACGACGCCGGGGATCGTGCACCTGTTCGGCCGGCCGCAGGAGGATGTGGACGATTGAGCGGCAGGCCTCGCTCTCTCTACTTTACGCGGCCCGCTTCGCCGCCACGATACCCCACAGGGCCAACACCGCCAGCGCCAGCGAGATCAGCACGTTGTAGCCGGCAAGCGAAAGACCGAGGAAGCGCCACTGCACCTCGTCGCAGCGGATCACCTTGACCGTGTCGAGCCGCTGCAACAGCGTCCCGGCGCTGCCGAGATCGACCACGGGGCCGGAGCAATCGGTCGGTCCCGGCCAGAACTTCCATTCGACGCCGGCGTGATAGCCGCCGAGCCAGGCATTGGCCAGCGCCGCGAGCAGAAGCACCGCAAACCCGACCAGCAGCAGTGGCCTCGGCGCGCTCCGGGAGGCGGCGAACGCCACCAGAAGGGCGAGCGGCACGGCCAGATAATAGGCGTAGCGCTGTTCGAGGCAGAGCGGACAGGGCCGGATATCCAGCACCAGCTGGAAGAACCAGGCGCCCGCCAGCGTCGCGGCGGCTGTGGCCGCAATCGTCAATGCCGCGACCGTCGCCGGATCGGTGGCAAGGCGGGCGGGCGGGGAATCGGCAGCGGCTGACGTCACGGATAGTCTCCGGAGCACAATTCATGCTCAAACAGGCATCAGCGTCCTATCCCGCCTCCACGGACGTGTCGAGACGCGCCACAATCACATCCGCGCGGGTTGACCCGCGCAGGCCGCCCGCTATATTCCGCCCGCTTCGCCGCACCGGGCACCCGCCCCGCGACCGAAGGCCCCTGTGGCGGAACTGGTAGACGCGCTCGAACTCAAAATCGAGTTCCGCAAGGAGTGCTGGTTCGATTCCGGCCAGGGGCACCAAGAAAAAACACCAGTAATAAAAATAGGTTTTACGGATCTGGTTCGATTCCGCATTTTTTCGCGGCGCATTGAAAGCGTACGTAAAAATCAACAGCGTGTCAGGATCTGAAGCTCCATCATTGCCATTCTCTGCAATATGGCGGGGTCTCGCTCGCCGTCCTTCGCGGTGCGAAGAATCGTTTCCGCAATGGCCTGGACATGCGCGGAACTGACGGGATCTGGCAGTGAGGCAACCGCCCTATCCAACGCCACTTTCATGATCGCGATCGTTTCAGGCGGAAACGACGCATTCGAGAAGTCTTTCATCTGGAACCGATCCGGAGCTAAGTTCAGGGTCCTCGTCGTTCTCGCGGCAAACGCACGAGCCGTTGCCGAGACGCGGGCATGGGTCACCCCCAACGGCCGCGCCATCTGCTTCCCCATCCTCCGCCGCCGCGGAGAAGCCGCACCACGAACAGCAGCAGTACCGCACCGATGGTGGCGTTGACGATCGCGCTGATGATACCGCTGCCGAGATGGATGCCGAGCCGGGGCAGCAACCAACTGCCTATAAAGGCGCCCAGGATACCGATGATCAGATCGCCGACGATCCCGAATCCGGTCCCGCGCACGATTTGACCGGCCAACCAGCCAGCAACGAGCCCTACGAACAATATGACCAAGAGGCTTTCGCTCGATATATTCATCTTGCTACCTCAATCGTTGGTCCGAATGGCGTCCATCAGCGTAATCAGGTGTTGCGGTAATCGGTCATGATCGCCTGCCAATCTGATCCGCAGCCGAGCACCTATCTCTTCGCAGATCGCGGCGCTACACGCGCGGTCGATCTGAATTTCGTTGCGAGCTTCTGGACTGAACATCAAGGTCTCCCGTTCTCTTCGTCTCCACGGCTCGTTACCTAGCGGCGCGCCGTGATTAGGCGAACTTCGCGAACCATCGCCTCGCCGCTGTGCAAGCACTGGGCATCGAAGTGGGGCCAGACCTGCTGCGAACAATTTCGAGTGACAGTCGGAAGTTCAAGCCGGTCCGACTTCGCCAGCACGGAGGTCTCGCTCGCGGCCACCTCAGGCGCAAAACCCGGCAAGGCAATAACCGCCGCTCCCATAAGGCCGAATATGGCCAGGGACGCGAGTGAGTTGTTCATGTGAGGCTGCTGACTGTGGTTGATAGCCGGTCCCGCTACGCTCGGGGATCATGGGCACAACGGGGCGATCCGCGGGGAGTTCCCTAAACCGCAACCTATATTTAATAACCCCGACCGCCGGAGCGGCTCAACCCGTGTTCTCTTCCAAGGGCACGTCAAGCTGGATCATCACGCCTTTTGGCGTGTTGGACGTCACTGCAATGCGGCCCTCAAGTTGGGCGATCAGGCTTTTAATCACTTTGAAGCCGAGGCTCGCCCGTGGCTGGTCGATATCGAAGTCAGTCGGCAGACCGATACCCTGATCTGATACCTCCACCCGCAAGTCGCTGCCGTGCCGTTCGCCCGAAACGCGGATTTCGCCGGACCCGTCGGGGTAAGCATGCTTCGCGGAATTGGTTACAATTTCATTGATTAGAAGGCCCAGCGGAATCGCTTTGTCGGCGGAGATCATCAGAGGATCGAAAGCGCAGCTTATCTTGTGCGCCACGGTCTCCTGCAGCTTCCGGCAAAGCTCGCCCGCAAAGTCCGCGATGTCGACAAAGCCGATCTTGTTGCTGCGCCATAAGTGGTCGTGGACCTGGGCAATCGTGGTGATGCGCGAAGCCGCGTCTTTCAGGGCATTTCGGACATCTTCCGACTCCGCGTTGCGCCCCTGCACGCGGAGCAGACCCACGACCGACGCCAGGCTGTTCTTGACGCGGTGGCTCATCTCGCGCGTCAGCATGGCCTGGTGGTCGAGTGCTTCCTTGAGGTCCGCGTCGGCATGTTGCCGCTCAATGGCAATACCGAGCAAACCAGCGAAGCCTGCAAGGAAGTCGGCATCCGCAGCATCGAACTGGCCGGGGTCGGCACTGTCGACCTCCAGGACACCGAAGGGCAGATTGCCCTCGCCGCCTCTCGCGATCAGGACGTTGATCGCCCGCTTGATCCCGTGATCCGACAGCAGCTTGGGCGTGCGGAAGCGTGTTTCTTCCTGAAGATGATTTGAAATTACCATTTGGCCGGTCTGGAACGCGTAACCAGCGGGAGATTCCATATCAATCCCGAGCGACACCTGTCCGATCGTTCCAGGTGCCCAGCCGACGCCGGCACGCACCAGCAGCCGCTTGTCCTCGGGTATATACTCGAGCACCTTGGCCAATGATGTTTCGAGGCCTTGGGCGCAGAGTTCGGTTGCGCGTTGCAGGATCTGTCCAATATCCCTGGTCTGCAGGGCGGTCCGGCCGAATTCACCCAGTAAGGACTGTTGTCGGAGCCGGTACGGTAGCTCCTGCCTAGTGGCATCGGTGGCTGCGGTAGGGGCCGATACTGAATCGTTCCCCGGTGGGGTGGGCATGAGTTAGTCCCTCGGATAAGAGGCCGCCGCCAGCGCTGCAGGGAAAATGTAGCATGGCGCCGTTGCCGAGAGGACACCATTTCTAGCCCCTGGGGCGGCGACTGCGGCCGGCCGTTAGAAGAGGATGAAAAAATTTTGGACCCCCTCTTGAAACCAAAATCCGTGTTTTTTTATTTTCCAAGTCGCCATCGCGAGGTGGCTCCCGGGCGCCTGATGGGCCCGGGGACCTGAGACGGGCACCGGTCGTGTCCGGTGCCGCTATTAACCATTTTGCTCCTAGGAGGATCTGGCTATGCGCACTTATGACTTCGCTCCCCTGTTCCGGTCGACCATCGGTTTCGATCGTCTTTTCGACCTCGCCGAGACCGCCCAGCGCGGCGCCGAGGAAGGCTACCCGCCCTACAACATCGAACGCCTCGCCGAAGACCGTTACCAGATCACGCTGGCGGTTGCGGGTTTCTCGCCGGATGAAATCTCGATCACTGCAGAGCAGAACGTCGTCACCATCGAAGGCGGCAAGACCGAGAAAACCGAGCGCGAGTTCCTGTATCGCGGCATCTCGACCCGCCACTTCAAGCGGCAGTTCAACCTGGCCGACTACGTCCAGGTCAAGGATGCTTCCTTCGACAACGGCCTGCTCAAGATCGAACTGGTCCGGGAGATCCCCGAAGCCATGAAGCCGCGCCGGATCGCCATCAACGGCGCCGCGCAGGCCAACGTGCACCAGCTCGAAGCCAAGGCGGCCTGAGCGAACGCCTATGCGGCGGCCCGGATCGTTGTCCCGGGCTGCCGCCCCACTCGTCTTTGAATGGAGGATACCATGCGGCCGACGACCGCCAGCGACGACAACGTTTTCGACTTCCAGGCGCTGCTGCATCCCGGCACCGTCTTCGAGCATCCCAAGGACGTGGTGTCGCATCCGGACCTGACGCTGGCCGAGAAGCGGGCAATCCTGGCCTCCTGGGCTTCCGATGCTTCGGCGATCGCCTCCTGCCCGGCGCTGCGAGCTCCGGAAGGTCTGAAGGCGCCGGTCAGCATCGACGCCATCCTGGACGCGCTTATGCGAATTGGACGGCGGCCCGCGCAACCCGCCCGGCGGCAAACCGAACCGCCGCTTTTCAACGGCGCGCGCTCTGGCGGCCTGAAAATCCGCCATGCTGTCACGCTACGGTGCGCGGGCCATTCCGCCACCGGTGAACGCGTCCATATAACCCTGCCGGGCCGGACCTGCCGGCCCGGCGTACGTTAAGGCCAATTATTTTGGGGCGAGTTCGCCGAACCGGTCTGATGCCGTGACACCGCCGTCCACGAGGAAGTCACTGCTGGTGATGAACGAACCTTCCGTTCCCATCAGTACTCGGTGGTCCCCACCTCGTCCGAGGTGCCGGCGCGTACAACTGGACAAATCTCGATCATACGTCGGTAACCTTCGCCGCGCGGACCAAGCCGCCTTAGCTGGCGGCCTCTTTCATTCTGAACGCGATCGATCATTTGGCGCACTGCGCCTGCAATATTTCGAGGAACAAAGCCCCGGTAGCGAGCATTAGCGGGGCATGGCAAACAACGACCTGCCCAAGCGCCAAGGAAGTGAGCCCTCACCGCTGCTCCTGATTGGCATCGGGGTCGTCCCGATCCTAGCCGTAATTGGATGGTTTTTGATTGCGGAAATGGCTTAGCCCTGGCAACCGAAGCCGCCACGTCAACTGCGATTCCGTAGAAAGCGTTCTCGAAAGGCTAAGGGAAATGCAACCCGGAGCCACACGCCAAACGCGCACCGTCACAAGGAAAATCGTGAAGCGTCCTCTGATCGCCATCATAAGAAGATGCCGCCGGCGCGATAGAGGCGGTACCCATGGTCGATATTTTTTCTAAAACTCAGGAATTGGTTTGGTGGGCGTGGTCCTATCCCGTCCCTTGGGTCTGGATTGGATGAGGGGTTGTCGGACTCGTCGGCCTGTCCGGCGCAGTGGGCATGGTAATTGGCGTTAAAATGAGGCGGGAGGACCGCAAAAATGCCAAGAGCCATAGGTAAGTCGTGCCTTCGCTGGCGCTTCATAACTGCTGGCTGCCGTCCAACTATTGTAATCACCCATCAAAAAATTAACATGCGGCGCAGCAAGGGAGAGAAAATCGTGGCAAAGAAGTCTCTTATGGATAAATTCAAAGAGCTCGTGAAGGCATCCGCCAAATCTAACGTACCTATGACGGGGCGCGAGATAGCAAAGACTAAGGCGTAGAAAAAAGCGATAATAACAAATTCTCGAATTAGGAGCGAACTATGGCCAAGGGAAAAGACAAGCCGTCCAAGCAGACAAAGAAACCGAAGTCTGACAAGCCGAAAGGTTCAGGCTCGTCGTATCAGCAAGAAAAGGCGAGCGGCAAAAAGGGTTAGTTCAGATCCTCAGGTGTAGCATGCCGACCGAGGCAATCCACGGAAAATTTGGCATAAGTCGCTGACCCGACGGAACAATCTGCCTCCAAAAATGTAAAAGGATCGGCAGAGGACCCTTGGAATGCGCGTACCTGAAATTGAGGCCCGTCTCGATGAGGAGAGGGACCGAGTTCTAGTCGTCGAAGACGAGGTATTGATCCGTAGTTTCGTGGCCGACGAATTGCGTGAAGGAGGCTTTCAGGTAATCGAGGCCTCATCAGCGGACGAGGCGTGGGCCTTTCTCGAGAGTGGCGAGAAGATCGATCTGATCTTCTCCGACGTACACATGCCGGGCTCGATGAATGGTCTAGACCTCGCCCGACGTGTGCAGGCCAAATACCCCAACGTTCGTCTCATCGTCACTTCAGGAAACCTTGGTGGGGTAAATGTGACCGGCTTCTCGTTCCTGCCGAAGCCGTATTCCTTCACATTGGCCGTCGATGTAATCATCGAAGCTCTAAGAAAGTAATCGATGGCGGACACTGTTGAGCAACACGTTCTGATCGTCGAGACGAACATCCTCATCCGTCAGCCTCTGGCTGAATACCTTCGTGAGTGCGGGTATAAAGTTGTGGAAGCCGCCGATATTGCGGAGGCGCGCAAACTCCTGAGTGAAGGCAAATTCAGAATTGACGTTGTGCTCGCTGACGTTGACGCGGACAGCGATAACGCATTCGCTTTAGCGCAGTGGATCAGGAGCGAACACCAAGGCATCGAAGTGATGCTCGCCGGCACCATCGAAGCGGCTACACGTAAAGCTGGAGACCTTTGCGAAGAAGGCAATACCGTTGCTAAGCCGTTCGAGCATCATTTGGTCTTGTCGCGGATCAAGCAATCCCTGGCTGCGCGCGAACGAAACAAATAAGCAGAACTAAGAACCGCCGGTCCCCCGCACTGTAGGAAACGCCAACCACGGGGTTAGTACGTGGACCTTAGAATTGCTCCGCCTGTCCGAACGGACAATAATGTCTGCAGATTTTCCGAAGTAGCGTCGCAAATCGCTGAGACGTGGCCCCACCAACTTGATTGCTGTCGGGAGTTCGTACGTTTGAACCTGCAGGTCCTTCGCCCAATGCTGCACTTGGGGATCGTTCATGGGGTCGATCATTACATCGGTATAGGAGTTTGGTCGGGACATCGGCGTTACTCAACAGTTTCAATCATACAACTGTAGAGAAAAATGCCGGTTCCAAATCTTCGGCCATGTTATGAGATGGGTTCCTCGGAACTTTTGATCGTGCCTAGGTTTGTCTTGTATCACCGACCGAGGGCTATCCTGTAGGCGCGGTGGCTGAGAGACGGATCGCGCTCCCGCCTGCTGATAAGCGGAGGCAATCATGTCCGGCAACGACCCGGTATTTAATCATACGCTGCAACAAGAGATCCACGACCTCCGAGAGCAGGCAATGTTGTTTGCCGCCCGGCAGGAAACGAAATCACGTTCTTGCCAAGGCCGACGCGCTGGAAGTCACGATGAAAGCGTTCTCGTGGGTTACATCGACGAGCCTGCAACCGCCGCAGCGCGATCCCGATTAATCGGTTGCCGTAAAGGCCCGACGATCAGTCTGTACGTCGGCACCCACGCGGTATTCCAGCTCTCCATGGTGGCGCCGCACATCGAGCACTCGAAGCTGTTCATTTCGCGCCTTGGGGCCATTGCCTCGGTACGGCGATAGATCGCTCCACACTTGCAGTGCCCATCGACGCGCCCGGCGACGCCACGCTAGGCCGATAAGCCATGCGACAATGCGCACAGCGACGATTACCAATGCTATTTGCAGCCAAACCGACGCGCCAACGGTTCGCACGAAGATTTCGATGCGATCGCCCCACGGATAACGGAATGGAGTCCGATATCTGCTCGATCCATTTGGTGACCTGCTACGCAGCCAATCATTTGTAGGAGGTCCGGCCGATACGACCCAGTAATGGACCGCCGGGCCCAGGCAGTCCCCATCCAAGGCTGGCATGAAGCGTTCCCGCCCGGGCAGTATGGGTCCGCAACCAGGATCTGAATTGTGGGTTCATGTAGTTTACCGCGCGACCCCGACTGAACCATGGACCTCGTTAGCGAAAGAGCCGAACCTACTTGTCGGTGAAGAATGTCAACAGCACTTTCCCCTTCTCGCCGATCAGGCACAGAAATGTCCTGCGCGTATCTTGCTTCCCTTTTTCAAGATAGGCATCGCCGATTACGATCGTCCTGATCGGGGTGTCCTCGACTTTCGTGTTCGCCTTCGCAACTGTCATTCCGTCAACATCGAGTGTTATATCTTTGATTGCGGGGTTGCGCTCCCGAAGAGCCATCAATCCAGTTGTTCTACATGCCTCCAACTCGGGATTTGGGGTCTGCGCCAATGCAGGTCCGACGGAGGCGCAGACCACGATCATTGCGAGCGCAGTGCGAAAACGTTGAACGTTCATTTTGGGCTCCAAACTGAAAGGCCGCGCGGCAGAACCGAACGGCCGTCAATTGCGCGCGAGAGTGCAGGGTTGAAGTGACAACAACCTGATGGCTCGCGGTTTGTTCCCTGGACGATGCAATAAACGGCTGTTGCGAACTGCCGGTCAGCACCAACTCCGATATGCGCGAGGTGACGTTGCCACCGTCGCAGACGTTGAGCAGTCGAACGGCATGATCCACGTCATCGATGGCGTGATGGCTGCCGAAGCATAGGCGAAGGCGCGGCGCCGCCGGTCGCACCGCCCTCGACCCGGAACCCGCCGAGTCCAAATTCCGATCTCGATGTTACAGATAACGGGCAGATCGCGGATCAGCGCATTTGGCGTCGGTCTCGCGCCCGGGCAACAAAGTCGCCCCCGAAATCGTCCCCAGCCCCGGCATTTCGCGTCAGAGCCAAGATTCCGGTCGGGACATTGTGGAGACTGGAACGGCATGGTGCCGCCCCTGCTGCCCGGGAGCCTGCGGTTTTATTTTTGCCAGCTAATACGGCACGTCTGCTTGTTGGTATTTCTGTTGGTATCGGCAACAATCGATGGCAAAAGCTTGTGTTAATTCAGATAGTTATGGTATTAAACGGTTGCCGGACCGGGGCACCAGGATTTTATTCCTATAAGTTATTTTCTGAGGCAGCGGCACGTCGGCTCATCCCCCAATAGCCGACACATCATGACTGGCGGGACGCTTGCCAAGACATTCCGATGCGTAGAAATCGTGCATTTGCTAGGTTCAAATGAACTGGTGGAAGGATCGCGTTCGCTCAAGCTTGGCTGAGGAGCAGATTCACTCGATAAGGTAGATCGGACTTGACCAGGCCTGATGACCGTCGGCTTGCGTCACGCGCAAGTAAACCGGCAGGTCGGTGCCGCCAGTAAAACTCACCGTATGGTCAAGCGACGACGCGGCGGCTCCAGTCCGCTTCGGGCAGCCGATAGACGCTGAGCCTGTCGGCCAAGACCGCCGCCGTCGAACGCGATCGTGTCGTCGGCAAGCGCGGCGAGATCGACCGTCGCCCGATACGACATTGGTCTCGATGCCGAGCGTACCGGCGCGCGCGTCGTCGAGCCAAAGGTCGATGCCGGCGAGATTGCCGGTCGTCACCGAACTCCAGGCAAGTGCGGTCCCGGCCGCCGTCTCCTGCACGATGCGCTCGGGATTGAGAAAGTTCACCGCCGCAAAGCGCGCGATGCGATTGCCGGTGATTGTCAGCTTGCCGTGCCAGAACGTCTCGCGGCCGCGGCCGCGATACTCGGCGCCTTGCCACAGCACGCGCACACGCCGGCCGAGATCGGCCGCGGCATAGGGGCGAACGGTCTGCGCACTTGCGTCCCGTGCAGCACGTCGACCCGCTCGATCGGCGCGGTGCCGATGACTTCGGCGACAAGCCGCATCGGCACGTCGCCCGGGCGGATGATGTCGCCCATCCGGGCATCGCGCGCACGGATGTCCTTTGCCGGCCCGAGCTTGCGGGTCTTCGGAAAATCCGGTCACGGCCTGATCGAACGACGCCGTGCACGTCGAGGAAGATGCCGGACGCCGGTCGTGCCGTAGTGGTGCCGCTGGCGCAGCGCCGTCGAACAGTGCATCGCGCGTCAGTTCCGGCATGAAATAGCAGGTCAGCCCGCCGATCGCGCCGAAGCTCGAGGCGCCGGGCCGCGTCGCGCCGGGCCGGCCTTTGTGATCGTCGCTGTGGCAGACGACGCCGACGCGAAAACCGTGCTCGAACGCGTCGTGCAGCATCCATTCGAAGGTGCCCCAGGTCGAGTGCACCTCGACGGCGCGCTCCAGCCGGCCGTCATGGGCGTATTTCACGTCGGCATAGCGTCCGCCGACATGGGCGATGCACGATCGCGTCCTCGCCCTCCAGCGCGTCGAACAGCTCGTCCGCGGTGAAGATCGCGTCGGTCGAGGTCTGGCCCTCGACCAGAATGTGCGAGGAGCGGCGGATCGGGCGGCCTTCATGGCGGTAGAAGATGTTGCGGTCGCCGCCCATGCCGGTGTTGCCCGACCATTCGTAGCCGGGCAGGCACACGAATTGCCCGGCTGCGTCGAACTCGGCGGTGAGCCGGTTGAGCTTCTGCCAGAACGCGTCGGTGATCTGGAAGTCGTTGCCCTGGTGGCCGACCATGTCGATGAAGGCCGCGTCGCGCGCATAGCGGAAATAGTCCTCCGCCGAGCCCATGCCGATGGTCTCGCCGCTCTGTCCGTGCAGGTCGCCCCAGTAACGGCGCAGCGGCGCGGCTCGCCGACGCGCAGCGGATTGGCGCGGCAAGCTCCTCGCCATTCGCCATCAGCTGAAGATCGATATCGCCTTCGGTGTCGGCAACGAGATTGTCGATCACGCGCGGCCCGTCGCCATTCTTTATCGTCGACGCGTTCGGGCAATCCGCGGACCGGCCGCGACGGACCAGTTTGAAACTCTGATCGGCGTCCGCCGTCGGATTGCCCCAGCATGTCCTCGGCGACGATCGCCAGCCGAAACGGTTCGCCCACCACAGCGAGCGACGGCAGGATCGCCTTCCAGCTCGCCGCCGGACCCGGCACCAGATCGAACGCCGGCTGCACCGGCAGCTCGCAGAATTCATAGGTCGCGAAGGCGTCGACCGAGGTTTTCAGCTCGACATTCGCCTCGACATTGGTCTGCAGCCGGAAGCCGGGCGAGCCTTGTCGGCGGTCGCCCAGGCGCATCGTCAGCGTGTCGCCGGCGCGCAGATAGCCGCGGCCGACGCGAATCAGCAGCGTATTGGCAAACGGGCGGATGTTGAGGCGGTCGAACCAGACTTCGAGCTTGGCGCCGTTGCTGGCCTCGACCGTGGTGAAGTTCGCGGCTTGCGGCTTGTCGAACTGCGGCTTGCTCATGTCGGAGGTGGTCCGCCACGAGATCTTCAGCATGCCGGTGTCGTCGATGCCGAAGGTGCCGGCGGTGTAGACGAGCGTCAGCTCGGCATAGCGAGCCGGCGACAAAGGGTCCGGCCGGGGTGAGCGTGATGCCGATCCCATGTGCTCGGGAAGATAAGTCGAAAACGGCATGGATTCGACTATTGAGCCTTGATGTTCAGGTCCTTCACCAGCCGCGCGAACTTGGCGTAGTCCTCGCGGACGAGCTGCGCGAACTGATCGGCGGTTCCGCCGATCGGCTCCTGGGCCGAGTCCAGCATATTTTTGCGCACCGCCGGGTCGGCGATGGCCTTGCCGATCTCGCTGTTGAGCCGATCGGTAATGTCTGAGGGCGTTCCGGCGTGGCGCGAACACGCCGAGCCATTGATCGAGCACCAGCCCTTTCATGCCGGCCTCCTCATAGGTCGGCACATCCGGTAGGCTCGGCGAGCGGGTCTTCGTCGTCTGTGCCAGCAACCGCAACGTGCCGGCCTTGTAGTGCGAAATCAGAGGAGTCGATCCCAGCGATCCAAGTTTCACATGGCCGCCGAACAGATCGTTGATCGCCGGCCCGCCGCCGCGGTACGGGATCTGTTCAAGCGTGATACCCGCAATCTGCGCGAACCATTGCACCGCCATATGTTGCGGCGATCCGGGCCCGCTGCCGGTCGCGTAGCGCAGGCCCGGCTGCTTCTTCGCGAGCGCGACCAATTCGGCGAGCGAATTGACGCCGAGCGAGGGATGCGCTGCCAAGACGATCGGTTGGCGCGATACCTGAATGATCGGAACCAGATCTTTCGAGGGGTCGATATTGGTATGATAGACGTGCGGATTGCTGGTCACCGTGTCGATCGTCACAAGGATGGTGTAGCCGTCCGGCGCGCTTTTGGCCGCGTCCTCGATGCCGATGGTGCCGTTGGCGCCGGATTTATTCTCGACATAAACCTGCTGGCCGAATGCGCGTGACAATTGCTCGGCGATGAGGCGGGCGCCAACATCGGTTGAGCCGCCTGCGGGAAAAGGGACGACGAAGCGGATCGGCTTGCTGGGATAGGATTGGGACCGCGCGGCACCCATTGTAGCGAGCCCAAAGGCAGCGTCGCCAGCGTCAGTGCGAGATTGCGCCTGGTGATCACGGCCCGCTCCTTTGCGAAGTATGAGGTGCATTCCAGACCTGACGGTAGCGGACTGCCACATAAGCTACGTAGTATTGTTTTACGATATAGCCATAATCTGAATTGATGGGTCTGCGGCTATGGAATGGGACGAGCAACGCCTTGAGCCGCCAACTAAAGCTGCGCGATCTCCGTGTGCTGCTGACAGTGGCCCGGTGCGGCAGCATGGGAAAGGCTGCGGTAGCGCTCTCCGTGTCACAGCCTGCGATATCAAAGGTCATCTCCGATATGGAGCGGGGTTTGGGCGTTCGGCTGCTCGACCGCAATCCACGCGGTGTCGAGCCCACGATCTTTGCCCGCGTACTGTTGGATCGCGGCCTTCTCGCCTTCGACGAATTAAAGCAGGCCGTCGAGCAGCATCGGATTCCTGGCCAATCCCACCACGGGAGAGCTGCGGATCGGCAGCACGATCGCTATTGCAACAGGTTTTCATGCCAGCCGTCATCGATCGGCTGTCCCGGCAATATCCGAAAATGGTCTTTCATCTGTCGGCCGGCGAGGCTGCGATGACCTATCGCACGTTGGAGGAGCGCAGCGTCGATTTGGTGGTCGCACCGATCTTCGCCAAGATCGATGAAGAGCTTCTACATGCCGAAATTCTTTACGATGAACCGCTCGTCGTCGTCGCCGGAGGTCAAAGCGCATGGGCGCGGAGGCGCAAGATCGGACTTGCCGATTTGGCGGAGGCTGCCTGGACTCTGCCCCCAATCGAAAGCCTGTACGGTTCGGTGGTCGCCGAGGCTTTCCGGGCTAGCGGACTTGATGTCCCGCGGGCAACGGTGTTCACCTCAGTCACAGCTGCGCGCAACGCTCTGCTTGCCACCGGCCGCTTTGTCAGCATCGTTCAAGGTTCGGTGATGCGATTCAACCTCAACCATCCGGCATTCAAGGTCTTGCCGATCGATCTGCCGACGACGCGCCGGCCAATCGGCGTGATCACGTTGAAAGCTCGAACGCTCAACCCGGTCGCGCAGCTTTTCATCGACTGCGCGCATGAGGTCGCTAAGGCGCTGGCCAAGTAAATTTTGGATTGAGACAAACGTCCGTTTCGGACCATTCGCGTCGATTTGCCATATTGGCGCCTGTCCAGTTCACCCAATAACGACCAAGCAGCGGACCATAGCGCCACATAGCTCGCCACCGCCGACCATCTGAAGTGTGAGTAGAACTGTGAGTAGAAGCATCCTGCGTAAAGAAATTACGACGAGACATCAGAGGTTGAGCATCCGCATTTGGGCGCAGCGACGCTCCTACTGGTGCACCGTACCACAGCGTCATTTTCATGCGCGAAGAACCACTTGCTTGTTTCCCGCGACATATTCATTCTAAAATAGAACTAACATACCATCCCTCAAACGGCGCTCTCAAAATGAAGCACATCGGCACCAAAGCGATCCGGGATGTCGGCGGAGAGTTGCTTTCCAAAACCGTCGTGGATGCAGGCTGCGCGCGGATCGAGACGATCCGGCGGAAGATCACCGGCGATATGGGCTGGCATTTTCGGCAGCCGCAGCCGGTGCTGTTTCTGTATCGGCGCGGGGCCGCGCGGCGCCTCCGGGGCTCGCTTGACGGCCGACGCATCGACCACGCGTTTGCGGGAAATCTTGCGCTGTTTCCTGCCGACATGGAGATCGATGGTGAGTTCAGGCTCGGCGTTTCGGCGGTGGAATATACGGTTGTTTTCTTCCAGACGCCCTTTGTCGAAACGCGGGGCGGGAATTGTCTCGATCGCGCGCAGCTTGGCTTCAAGCACCCCTCGATCGCACGCGGACTGGAGGAGCTCTGCCAGGAAGCGCAGGATCGCGATGCGACGTTCGACATGCTGGCGGAAGGATGGGCCATCCAAACCATGGCCCATCTTCACCGCATGGCCGATGCACGGCCACATGAACCCGCGAAAGGCGGGCTGTCCGCCAGTTCGCTACGGCGGCTGAATGAATACGTGGCTGACAACCTCGATCGACCGATCAGCCTTGCCGATCTTTCGAGCGTGACCGGTTTGAGCAAGCGGCATTTCATCCGCGCGTTCGCCGAGAGCGCGGGTCAAACGCCGCATCGATACGTCATCTCGCAACGGATCGAAAAGGCAAAGCAGTTGCTCGCAGGCTCGCCCGGCTCCATCACCGAGATCGGCCTCGCCGTCGGCTTCAGCCATGCCCAGCACTTCTCGAACAAATTCAAGGCTCTTACCGGCCTCACGCCCTCCAGATACCGCGAACTGAGGCTCAGCTAGCGGCGTTAGCCTTGATCGCGGCTTGATAGCCGGGGCGCGCGACAATGCGCTCGAGATAGGCCGCGGCGCTGTCGCAAATACCGACCCCGTAATCGGTGGCCCAGGTCAGGCACGTGGTCAGCAACATGTCCGCGGTGGTGAACTGATCGCCCATCAAATACGTTCGCCCGTCGGACAATGCGGCGTCGACAAAGTTGAGCTGTTGCCTGAAATATTCGCCGGCTTTCTCCACGACCTCGGGCGCGCTGCCGTAGATGTGCGCAAGCCCGCGTTTGGTGCCATGCCTTCGCATGACATAAAGGCTCGTCGAATCCAGCTCGGTCACGATAAAGAAGCACCACTCGAGCCATTTCGCCTGCTGTTCCGGCTGTGACGGAAGCAGGCCTCGCTCCGGCGTCGAATATTTTTGGGCCAGGTAGGCGGTGATCGCGGCGCTCTCGCCGATCGTCAATCCCGCATCCTGCAGCAGTGGAATTTTTTGACGCGGGTTGAGCGCGGTGAACTCCGGCGTCTTGGTCTCGCCCGACCGCGCGAGGATCGGGCGCTTGACGTAGGGCAGATCCAATTCGTGCAGCGCCCAGTGCGCGCGGATGGTTCGGCTGGTCCCCACACCCCACAAAATGAGCTGCGGCTCCATCACCATTTCTCCACGGATGGACGCAGGTCGAGCTCGTGGGTCCAGCCATCCCGCGATTGCTGGTGCGCGAACCAGTAGGCCTCGGCGATCGAAGCTGTTTTGGTCAGGCTGTCCTGCGGAATGCCGTCGGGATCGACACCCCGGGCTCTCATCCGCGCATGGATCGCCGGACTATCGACGCCAGCGTCGATCAAGAGATGGACGACGTGGATGTTTTTGGGGCCCAGTTCGCGCGCCATGGACTGCGCCACCGCCCGAAGGCCGAATTTTGCGGAAGCGAACGCCGCAAAGCCGGAGCTGCCGCGAACGCTTGCGGTCGCTCCGGTGAACAAGATAGTGCCCGCGCTACGCTCCAGCATGTATCTGGCCGCCTCGCGGCCGACCAGAAAGCCCGCGTAGCAGGCGAGTTCCCACGCTTTGAAGAAAAGTGTACCGGTGGTTTCCGCCACCGGCTTGCTGACGTTCGAGCCGGCATTGAAGAGGCATACGCTGACAGGACCGATGTCGCGCTCGACGCTGGCGAAGAGCCGTTGCACCTCCTCTTCCTTCCGCGCATCGACCGAGAACGTATGGACCTGTTGTCCGTCCGCCGCCAATTCTTCCGCGAGCGCTTTCGACTTTTCGCCATCGCGCCGCGCGATACAGACGATGTATCCGCCCTTTGCAAACCGGCGCGCCACCGCGGCGCCGATTGCATCGCCGGCGCCGACCAGCAGGGCAACTTCACGTGCTTTCGACATCGGTTTGCTCCGCCTTCGCTAGCTGGCGACACGAATGGACTTGCTTGCAATCATCTCGTCGATTGCACCGTCCTCGTAGCCGAGATCGCGAAGTATCTGCCTGGAGTGCTCGCCGATGCGCGGCGCCGGTCCGCCGATGCGCGCGGCATTGGTCTGGAAGCGCGCGGCGGGTTTCGGCTGCCGAATACGCCCGACGGAAGGCTGATCGAGTTCCTCGATGATTTCCCGCGCGACCACCTGTTCGTTGCTAATGATCTCGCTGCGGCGCAGGATCGGCGCGCAGGGAACGTCTGCCTCGTCCAGACGCGCCAGCCACTCCGCCGAAGTGCGCTGGCCAATGTATTCCTGCATCTTGTGTATTCGCGCCGTCGCATTGACCGCTCGCTTGGCTGGCGTCGCGAAGCGTTCGTCTGCGGCAAGCGCCGGGTCGCCCGTCGCCCGGCAAAACCCCTGCCATTCGGAATCGGAGATGGTGCCGCAGGTGATGTAACCGTCCTGCGTCTTGAAGACGAGGTCGGGCCGGTCGTTTGAATCCGGCGCTTTCCCATTGTCGTCGACCACGGTGTACTGCGACATTCCTTCCGGCCACAGATACGACAGCATCGCATCCAGCATCGCGACCCGGATATGATCGCCGCGCCCGGTCTTTTCGCGCGCATACAGCGCCGAAGAGACGGCCTGTGCGGTGACGATCGCCGTTGTCTTGTCGGCGACAATGGTGCGGATCATCTGCGGCCGGTTGGTCACCGGATGCGCCTGAATATCCGCGAATCCCGACAGGCCCTGCACGATCGGATCATAGACCCGTTTCTTGACGTATGGTCCCGTTTCGCCGACGCCGCTGATCGAGACGTAGATCAGGCGCGGTTGCTGCGCGAGCAATTCGTCAGGACCCAGACCCAAGCGCTCCATCGTTCCCGGCCGAAAATTCTGGACGAGTACATCGGCCTGTCCGACGAGCTTCTTGAGAACCTCGACGCCCGCCTTGCTCTTGATGTCGATAGCCAGCGACCGCTTGCCGCGGTTGCACGAAATGAACAGCGCCGAGAACTCGCCGCCCTTGTCGATGGGCGCGCGGCTGCGACGCATGATGTCCCCGGCGATCGGCTCGATCTTGATGACGTCGGCGCCCTGGTCCGCCAGGAACATCGACGCGAACGGGCCTGATACGACGCCCGTCAAATCCAGAACGCGTACACCTGCCAGAGGTCCGGGCATCGTCTCGATCCTTTTTGTTTTCGGCGCGCCCCGACCATACCTCCGCGGTCTCCGCAGGGCTTGCACAAAAGTGACCTGATGACGCAGGAGTGCCATGCCGGTCCGGCTACCCATTCTCCGCCCGCGTTTAGCGTCCCACGCGGAACGCTCGACGAACTCACGCAGCTCGACAATGTGGTGGACAGTTCCGCAGAGATTGGTGGGCCGCCGAATGTCAGAATCGGAGCGCCTATCCCGTGACGGCGGCCTGCTCCGCAGACATTTCCGGAACGACCGGAAGGCTCGCATTGGCGCGCGTGCTTCGGCGTGCATCATAGAACTCGAGCACGCGCTTTGCCGTTCGGGTTTCAAGCTGCTCGAAGCTTTCGCGCGCGCGATCCAGATCCTCGCCAGACATTCGGCGGTCCGCGGCCTCGATCAGCAGAATAAGCTTTACCGTTGCCCAGGAGCAGCCAGCGGCTTTTGCGAGAACCATCGCGACGCCGGGATTCTCGTGCAGTACCGCACGTTCGGCCATCTCGATGGGACAACCTGCAAGAACCGACAACGCCATCACCATCCGCTCGAAGTCTTGCGCACGGGCAGCCGCGTGGACATTGGTTTCACTGAGCTGGTGCGACCGTGTGAGCAGCTTGACCTTTCGCCGCGCCTTGGCGTGACCAACCGAACGATCACGAACCTCCAGGTTGATGTCATCGACCACTCCCGTCACCGCATCCTTCACGGCATCGGCGAATTGAGTATTTGCCGCGACGATCTTGCTGCATACGGAAGCGGAGGCTGTTTCGAGCAATTTCAGGAGTTGATGCCGCGGAATATCATGCCGCGCGCCGAGGCGGAGTGCGAGCTCGACGGCGGCGGCGGAGCGCGCGACAAGTTCGCAAAAACTGCCGTCTGAAATTCGGGCACCGGGATTTCCGGCGACGGCATGGACGACCTTGGGCTCTCCGCGGTGGATCAGTATTTCGGTGATGGCTTCGCTGACCGTTTGACGTTGGGCGATTGCGAAAAGATGACCCTGGCTCTGGGTGCTGGCGCTGGCGGCCAGATCGGCCTCGCTGAGGACCATCGACTGACTGAGAACCGGAGCGGCCACAGCGACGGCTTCGTCGAAAGCAAATGCTCGAACCAGCGCCGCCGGTGCATCCGCACTGGTCGCGAGATGACGGGCGAGCTTAACCCGGGTCTTCAGCTCAATCACGGCAACAAGCGCTTTGAACACTTCGCCGAATAGCTCGACCTGTTGCCCCGAGTAATGGCTGGACCCGGCCGCGAACAGATCTGTCATGCGCGTGAGCGCCCGCAGCTGCTTTTTGATCGAACCGGATGTCGTATGGTCCTGAATTTCATTGATCAACTTGTGGAACGTCGTGACGGCGGCTGTTTCGTCGAGCATTTTCCTGCGCAGCATTGAAGGTTAAGAGATAGTGATAACCGCATGCTACCGGCCACACATGAAAATACCGGGCTGCCGTTGCATCATAGATGAATAAATATTGCTGCATTTTTCCATAAACCTCACGGCGAACGCGAGGCATCACTAGACGGCGCTCGTGTCAGCCGGGGGTTGCCAGAGTTGTTGGGGCGGTCAAGGCCAAACGAAAGTGAGTTAATACAACCGTCGCTCCGTGCCCGCCCTCACGCCTCCCGGTACCAGCTAGCAAGCTGCCACAGATCGTTGTCCCAGCCCGAGATATGCGCGGTCAGTTTACCGCCGAGAGCGGCGACACGGGTGCGGGAATGATGGGCTGGATGTAGTTGTCCGACACGACGAGGTCGTTGAGCTTGATGAACAGCGCGGCGCGCTTTACCGCGTCGAGTTCCTGCTCGACCTGCTTGTAGATCTCGTCATATTCCTTGCTTTGCCAGCGCGAGACGGCCTTCATTCCAAGGGCTCCGTCAACTTCCGGAAGAGCAGTCAGCGTAGACTCCGCGCATTCTTCGCAACGGAGCGGACTAGAGGAAAACTTCCAATCAGTCGGCCAGCCCCGCGCGATTTTTCAGGATCGCAATGACACCCTGGTTGGCTGATGAATCCTTCGTCATCGAGTCGATATTCCTGAAGATCGCTCCCGAATGTCACGCTGTCCGCCACGTTACCGCCAACAGCGCGGACGACATCGGGCGTGACCTCGACCACGATGTCTGAAATCATTCTTATATTCCGAATGGTTCTCGGCATAAGAGTAGGTGAAGTTCCCGCCTGCGCGGTTACGCTGGATAATGTCGCCGAATTCTGGTTGCTTCTCGGTGATGCGATACCCCCAGAATGGTTTGTCCAGGCGGTTAGTCACACGCGCTTTGATCGCGTTGTTCACAAACACTGAATGGCTGGCCGCGAACTGGAAGTTGGCGTAGGCCGGGCCGCCCTTGCGCACCACCCACGAAATGAACGCTGCCGACCAGGGCACCTCCTCGCCGTTCGGATAGTGGCTCCGGCCGTCATACGGTTCGCCGATTGCGGCCCACATCTCCCTGACATATTTGTAGAAGGGGTGGGCCGCTTCCTTGGCCCGGCCTTTGTCGAAACGGAGCCATTAGTCGATGACCGCTCTCAGTAGGGCCTCGACTTCCGAGTCGTCCAGGCGTGCGTAGGTATTTGCCGAATACTACGCCTTGGTCGCCGCCGGCTCTGATATTTCGCCAACCATCCACCGGGGCAGCGCCGAGATCCAGCACCAACTCGGCGATCGTCAAGTCGCGGATGATGGTGCCAGAAGGCGCCGCCCGCAAGCGAAGGCCTTCAGTCGTGACCAGCCGCGCGCTACCGCCAGCGACTTCTTCAATCGCCGCGCCCGCTTCACCACCAAGCGTCGCATCAGCGTCTTCGTCTACGGCCAAGTACCCATCGCCCGCATCATTGACCTGAAATGCTCCAAGCTCCCCGCGTGGCACTCTGATGATGTCGCGATCATAGCCGACGCCGGAGGCCGCATGGGTAACTTCGGGTGGGACCTGACGCATCGACCAGCGGTTGGAATAGAAGAACTGCTCTGTTCCAAGGAAAAGCCGCGACATGGATATCCACGGAACGGCGATAAGCCGCTGCGCCGACAGCTTCGACAGCACCGCGCCGCTGCCGTAGGCGCCAATGTTGAAGGCTCCGTCGATCTCTTCATGAACTGCATTGAAATAATCGAGGATCGGGCCGTCGATCTGCGTTGCTGAATAGTCGGCATCGACGGCGAACAAAATCGTGCTGCCTAAACCCGCGGGCTGGCCGATACGTCTGGCGAACTCCATGGCACTTTTCGCATTGGCGGTGCCGCTTGCTCTGGAGAAGTTGGAAATGTCACGGCTGCTATCCTGGAAGACCGGCAGTATTCCGAACCCCTCCCTGGACAGCAGCTTTGCTTCCTCGGGCGTTATGGTCTTGGGCCGAGCGGAACTCGCATAATAGCAATCAGCGTATGGACGCCATTGCCGCGCAAGAATGTCAGAAACGTCCGACCTGCGCCGTTGTTGAGGCGGACGCTAACATCCGCGACCGACCATCCGTCAGCCTTTGTAAAATCTTCTCGATAGCCCATGGTGCCCCCCATTTTCGAGCGCCTGCGACACGAGAATACATCACGCCGAAGACGATCAACGCGGCGACTTCCGCAGTGGATGCTGGATCAAAGAGAGTGCGAAAACTTTGCAGCATCTCTGCCGATCCCCCACCTCATATGAGGCGATTTGATCGAGGCTTATGTCTTTTTAAAATAGGACGTCGAAAGTGCGGCCCCGTGAAGAAACATCACCGAAATCGCAGCTTCAGTTTGCCGAGACCTTTTTTGAAGAGTATTGCGACAGTCTAAAGCAATCAGACGTTGAACGCAACAAAAGCTTATAAAGAAGTCGAGCCGCGGCGTCGCGCTCAATTGCCACTCATGCCTTTGCAAGCACCACCGACGAACGAAATGTCCAGCACCTTGCTTCTCAAGCGAATCCCGCCTCTCACGTCTCCCGGTACCAGCTGCAAGCTGCCACAGATCGTTGTCCCAGCCCGAGATATGCGCGGTCAGTTTACCGCCGAGGGCGGCGACACGGGTGCGGGAAATGATGGGCTGGATGTAGTTATCCGACACGACGAGGTCGTTGAGCTTGATGAACAGCGCGGCGCGCTTTACCGCGTCGAGTTCCTGCTCGACCTGCTTGTAGATCTCGTCATATTCCTTGCTTTGCCAGCGCGAGACGTTGCGGCCCTGCCACTTGTTGTCCTTGTTCGCCACCTGCCACGACACATACTGGTTCATGAAGAACTGCGGATCGGCCTGCGGC
Organism: uncultured Alphaproteobacteria bacterium; assembly: GCA_963742935.1. Classification (GTDB taxonomy): domain Bacteria; phylum Pseudomonadota; class Alphaproteobacteria; order Rhizobiales; family Xanthobacteraceae; genus Bradyrhizobium. Next base: position 103,457 of record CAVUOI010000025.1, read on the forward strand.
ATGGTGGTGTTGTACATCTGCGCGTCGCAATAAAAATGCGGGTAGGTATCGGGATTGGCGGCGTCGGAGGAAAAGAACACCGACCCCACCACCGACTTCAGCTCGACATCGATGCCCGCCTTCTGGCACGCCTGCTTGACGATGGATTGGGTCTTCTGCCGGGGCGCATTGATCGAGGTCTGGAACACGAACTTCAGCGGTTTGCCGTCCCTGGCGCGAATGCCGTCGCTGCCCTTTTTCCACCCCGCAGCCTCGAGGATCTGGTTAGCCTTCTCGATGTTGAATTCGAATTTGGTGTTCTTCGACCGGAAGCGTGGCGGGTTGTTGAGGAAGTTCGAGGTGGCCAGCGCGGTGCGGCCATAGATGAATTTCTCGATCGACGCGCGATCGATCAGCAGATTGATGGCCTGGCGCACGGCCGGATCGCTGAACAGCGGATGTTTGGTCTTGATGCTGGCGCGCTCGCCATCGACCTCGACTGAGGGATCGGTCGAGTTGAGCTGCAAGAATTCGACATTGCCCGACGGCGTGATGTTGATCCTGCCCTTGCCTAGGGCTTCCATCTTCAGCAGCAGTTCGTCCTCGACCTGCATGTTCCAGGCATAGTCATATTCGCCGGACTGCAGCACCGCGCGCGCCGCCGACACCGCGTCGCCGCCGCCCTTGACCTCCACCTCATCGAAATGCGGCCGGTTGGCAACGTGGTAGTTAGGATTGATTTTTGCGCGGAGCATGTCGCCCGGCTTGAAATCCACGAACATGTAGGCGCCGGTGCCGACCGGCTTCAGATTGTGCGGCGCCTCGCGCGATTTGGCGCCGACGTAGTCCTTGAACAAATGTTTCGGGATGATCATGCCATAGGCGCTGACAAAAGCATCGGCCCAGAATGGCGTCGGCTTGGTAAAAACGAGGCGGACGGTGAAGTCGTCGATCTTCTCGACCGTGATGTCCTTGTAGCTGCCGATCGAGACCGACGCGGTCTCCGGCGTTCTGGCATATTCCCAGTTGAAGACGACATCGTCGGCCGTGAACGGCATGCCGTCGTGCCACTTGACGCCGCGCTTCAGCTTCCAGATCACCGAGCGGCCGTCTTCGGCCAGCCCGTCATTCTCCTTGCTCGGAATTTCGGCCGCGAGGATCGGCACCAGATTGCCGTCATTATCCCATCCCGCCAGCGGCTCGTAAAAAATCCGGGCGCCTTCCTGGTCCTTGGTACCGACGGCGAAATGCGGATTGAGCAGGGTCACGGCCTGCCAATACATCAGTTTCAGCATGCCGCCGCCGCCGGCCTTGGTCGGCTTGTAACTCAGCGCGGGCGCGGCCATGGCGACGCCGGACTGGCTCAGCATCATCCCGGCCATCGGCGCCGAGAGGCCCACGGCAATCATTCGTTGAACAAAGGCCCGCCGCGACAACTGGCCGGTCTTGACGTCTGCGATAAGGTCTCGAAGTTCCCGTTCTTCCATGGGCCTGCTCCCCAACTGGTGCCGGACGTCGTCGCGCTCGCCTCTGGAAATGGATCAGGTCAGCGCGGACCTGTCAAAGCAGGATCCGGGCCATCCGGTCTTGCGGGCCCGGCTGAGGCAAGGTGACGCGGCGGTGCTAGCCCGCGATGGGAATAACGGCGGCTGCGCACCTAATTGCGCCTCACTCTGTCGCGCGCGCTCTACGCGCCGGACTGAGCCGTTGCCGCGACAGGCCTCTCTCCGCCAATCGCGCGATCCAGCGCATCGATCAGTATCTGAATCTCGATGAACTTGTTGCGGGCCCGTTCGGCCTTGTCGCGGTCAAACGGCGCGGCGAGCACTTTCGCATGCATGTCCCTGTCCTCGAGCATGCGCGCGCGGGCTTTATTCAGCATTTCAATTCGCTCGTTCATTTTGGGTTTCTTTCATCGGAGAAATCGGTGCCATGACGACCGCCGCGCGCCGTCCTGCGTACACCGATCCAGCCGCAGGCGCCATCGATCTATGGTGCAGCATCGGCACGGCAGTTCCGCGGTCGTGGGCTTGACCACGCTCGCCTTTGTCACGACGATTGATGAATCAGCCACGCCGAGCCTGGGAGTTCTCATGTCGTCGACATCCAATCTGCCGCGCCTGAACCGGAGGGCTTTTGTAGCTGCGGCTGCAGGAGCGGTCATGGCTACGCCGGCGGTGGCGCAGCATGCGGGCCACGGCACGGCGTCGGGCGTTGCCCTGCCCGAAGCGGCTCCCGCATCCGACCCGTTCGTCCGGCTTCAGGGCGGCACGCCGCATCATCTGACGGCCGAGCAGATCGAGCAGCGAAAGGTCGACAGCCCCGCGACAAAAGGCCCTCAGGGACGTTGGGCGCCCAAAGCGGCGCTGCCCTTGCCGCGCAGCGAAATGGCGTGGGCCACCGCCTGGGCAGGACGTATGCATATCGTCGGCGGCTATGGCGAAGGACGCGTCGACCGCGCCTATCACCATGTCTACGATCCCAAGGACGACCGCTGGTTCAACGCCGCGCCCCTGCCGCGCGGCGCCAATCATGTCGCGGTCGTAGCGGATGCGGGGCGGGTCTATGCGCTCGGCGGCTTCATCGAACAGAACCGCAACCCGGATCCGAATGCGTACTTCTATGACGTTTCAGCCGACAAGTGGACGGTCATCGCGCCCTTGCCGCGTTCGCGCGGCGCGGCCGCCGCGGTCGCACTCGACGGGAAGATCCATCTGATCGGCGGCGCCGGTGCGCCGACCAACGAGCGGGCCAGCGTTGGATGGCACGAGGTCTACGACCCGCAGGCCGACAAATGGGAAAATCGCAAGGCGCTTCCTGCGGCCCGCGACCATGTCGGCGCGGTCGCCCACAACGGCATCATCCATATCATCGGCGGCCGCTTCAACACCTTCGAATACAACACCGACCTTCACCACGTGTACCTGCCGGCATCGGACACATGGAAAGAACGGGCGCCGCTACCGACGCCGCGTTCCGGTCACGGCCTCGTCATCTACCGCGACCGTTTCTTTGCGATGGGTGGCGAATACGGCGTAGCGGACAAGGGGCAGATCACGGAAGGCGTCGTGTTCGGACAGATGGAAAGTTACGATCCGCAGACCAATACCTGGCAATCGCATGCGCCGATGACGACGCCCCGGCACGCGGTGGGCGCCACCACCATCGGCGACGCCATCTATGTGGCAGGCGGCGGCGCGGTGACGGGCGGCTCGGTGCAGTCGTCGGTGCACGAGGCGTTCACGCTGGCATGAAACTACGAAAGCCGCACTGATAAAAAGAAGCCCGCGATCATCGCGGGCTTCTTCGCTTCATCTCGCTGTGCCACTTACCAGCGGCCGCCGCCGAAGCTGAAGGTCACGCCGGGGCCACCACCATAGTAGCGGGGACCGCCGTAATAGCCATGCGAACGCGGCGCGTAGCCGTAGCTATTGTAATAGGGCCGGTGGTGATGGCCCCAGTGACGGTGATGATGGTGACCCCAGTGGCGATGGTGACGGTGGTGATGGTGATGGCCGTGCCAGTGCCGATGGCGGTGTTGCGAGCTGATGTCGGTTGGGACTTGCTTGGCAGCCACAGGCGCATTCGCCTTCACCGAATTATCGGCGGCATTGGCCGCGGAACTTCCCATCAGCGCCGCTGCACCTACGGCCAAGACGATTGCTAGCTTCTTCATGATCGCACTCCAGTTAACGTATCAATGCTAATCGCCGGGCTGGCGGCACGTTCCGGAGTGCGACATTAAGCTCCGTCGCGCTTAACGGATGTTCACGAACATGAACGGCGGCGTGTCTCACATGGAGACACGGCAGGGCTAAAAACAAAAATATCTAAAACAACCCCATGCAAAGTAGAAATGGGCGCCGCCTGGCCGCACTCTATTGCACCGGTCCGATGGTAATGGCGATCGTATCGGCCGCCACGCCGCTGACCTGCAGCACCACCGGACTGGAATCGAGATCGAGCCGCACGCTCTTGCGCACGCCGGGGCAATCGCTGCGGCCAGTGCTGCCGACGGAACGGGCGTAGCGGCCGTTCTGGATCACGTCGATCCAGGCGTCGTCGGACAGCGTGATCTGGTAGATGCCGGACTTCGCCAGCGCGGGCAAACGAACCATGCCGCCATGCCATTGCTCCGTTCGCGGCTTGCGCTCCGGCGGCATTTCGAAAGAGGCCTGCGCACCGGGTTGCAGGCGGATGACCAGCGCGCCTGCCGGCAGCGCCGTCAGCGTCTCGCCGGCGGCAATCGTCGTCCTGTCGGGCGCAGCAAACGCTGCGCGTTCGCGCGCGACCGCCCATGCGAATTTCTCGCAGCCATCTTCGGCCGCCGCCGGCCCGAGCGAAGCGATGACGACCGCGATGATGAGACCGGAACGCAGCATTTCAAAACTCCTATTGCGGAGGACGCTATTGCGGAAGACTTGGCGCGGCAAAGCCGTGTTTGGCGAGCGTGCGCTGGCCTTCCGCCGAAAGAATGAACATTGCGAATTGATACGCCGGCGCCGAAGCGCCGTTCATCACGGTCAGGCCATAGTCGGCGCCGACCGCGAGCGTGTCAGGCAGTTGCACGATCTGTTGCGCGGGATTTTCGCGCTGGGCGGCGAGCGCATTGGTGCAATAGGTCAGGATAGATGTCGGCAGCGCCCTGCGCGATGAGGTCGCCATAGATCGAGCGGCCCTGCGGCGCGGGCGGGCTGGACGGCCCGCCGGTGAGCTGCAGCGCCTTCTTCTCCAGCGCGTCCGCCGCACCCGCCTTGAGCTTATCGGCCTTGCGAAAAACCTCCCAGGCATAATCGCCCGACGGATCGGCCTTCGGCGTCGAAGTGCCGAGCTTCACCTGCGGGTCAAGCATGCGGTCGAGCAGTGCGGCCGGCGTGACCTCGAGGCCGGGCCGCGCCAGCGCGCACAGCCGGTTGCGCGCGAACAGCACCACGGGGCCGCTGCGCTTCTCCGCGGCCAGCGCCTGTGGATGCTCCATGTTGGCTGACGCGAACACTTCTGCCTCTGCCCCAGTGGCGATCTCATCCTTCAACAGGCCGGATGCGCCGAATTTAGCCTGCACCTTGCCGAGGCCGGCGGCCTCGAACGCCTTTGCCACGTCCGTCAGCGCGGCGCGCAGGCTGCCGGCGGCGTGGAGCAAGACCGTTTCCTCTGCCATCGCAGGCACCGTCATGATCGCGAGAACCGCGAGAGCTGCCGAAAGCCGCGCCGCCATCACGCGCCGGAATCGTTGGCGTTGGGATAGAACAGCTGCTCACCGTTGATCTTGTAATCGGCGATCGCCTTCTGCCCCTCCGCCGACACCAGCCAGTCGATCAACTGCTGGCCAAGATCCTTCTTGACGCTGGGATGTTTTTCCGGATTCACCAGCATGACGCCGTACTGGTTGAACAGCCGCTTGTCGCCTTCGACCGCGATGACGAGGTCGCCGCGGTTCTTGAACGACAGCCAGGTGCCGCGATCGGCGAGCACATAGGCATTCGACGCCGATGCGGTGTTCAATGCCGCGCCCATGCCCTGCCCGATCTCCTTGTACCAGGGCCCCTTGTCCTTGCCGATGTCGACGCCGGCGACCTTCCAGAGGTTGATCTCGGCCTGGTGCGTGCCGGACTTGTCGCCGCGCGAAATGAAGTCGGCGCCCTTGGCCTTGATCGCGCCGAGGGCGGCAACGATGTCCTTCGAGCCCTTGATGCCGGCCGGGTCGGCCTTCGGGCCGATCAGGACGAAGTCGTTGTACATCACGGGGTAACGCTTGACGCCAAAGCCTTCGGACAGAAATTTTTCTTCTGCAGGCTTAGCGTGGACGAAGACGACGTCGGCATCGCCGCGGCGCGCGGTATCGAGCGCCTGCCCGGTGCCCTGCGCCACCACCTTCACGTCAATTCCCGTTTTTGCCTTAAACATCGGCAGGATGTGGCCGAACAATCCGGAATCCTGCGTCGAGGTGGTCGAGGCCACCACGATCGATTTGTTTTGCGCGGAGGCGTGGCCGGCGAATGCGAGAGTCGCAGCAGCCGCAACAAGCAAGCGGCGTGTGAGCATGTTCATGGGTAGTTTCCTTCTATCAAACGAGTAATTCACCGGCCAGGAACGTTCTGGCCTCCGCGGTTTGCGGCGCATCGAAGAACGAGGCAGCTACGCCTGTTTCCACGATGCGGCCGCGGTGAAGCATGACGACGTCGCCGCCGAGCCTGCGCGCTTCGCCGAGATCGTGGGTCGCCATCACGACCTTGATGTTGCGTTCGCTGACGGCGCGGATGATGTCTTCCACCGCCTTGGTGGCGGTAGGATCGAGGCTTGCGGTCGGCTCGTCGAGCAACAGCACGGCAGGATCGCGCGCCAGCGCCCGCGCCAGCGCCAGCCGCTGCTGCTCGCCGCCCGACAAGCTTCGCGCGGCACGGTCGGCGAGCGGACCGAGACCGACCAATTCAAGCAGCTCACTGATGCGGCGCGCCTGTTCCGCCCGCGCGATGCCGGCGGCGCGTAGCGCAAAGCGGATGTTGGCGGCGGCGCTGCGGCGGAGCATCGCCGGGCGCTGGAACACGATGGCGCGCTTCAGCGGCGGGACGTTTTCGAGCCCGCCCCAGGTGATGCGCCCACGCGACGGCGCGAGCAGCCCCATCGCCGCGCGCAGCAGCGTGGATTTCCCCGAGCCGTTGGGACCGATCAGCACCGTCGGCGCGCCCTGCGCCAGCGTCAGCGCGACGCGATCGAGGATCGTGACGGGACCTGCTGTCACCGTGACATCATGGAATTCGATCGGCAGTTCGCTCGCGGGCGCGCGCATGGTCACCCTGCCAGTCGTTCGCCGGCGCGCCGCGCGGTCCAGGCCAGCGCGTTGACGGCGATCACGATCGCGATCAGTACGAGGCCTAGGCCGACGGCCAGCGGCAGGTCGCCCTTGGAGGTTTCCAGTGCAATCGCCGTCGTCATGGTGCGGGTAAAACCTTCGATATTGCCGCCGACGATGATGATGGCGCCGACCTCCGCCGCCGCGCGTCCGAAGCCTGCAAGCAGCGCCGTGACGAGGCTGAAGCGCGCATCCCAGATCAGCGCCGTCACGCGGCCGAACGCCCCGAGATTCATGGCGGTGAGTTCGTCGCGATATTCGATCCAGAGATCTTCGATAGTCTGGCGCGTCAGCGCGGCGATGATCGGCGTGACCAGCACGGTCTGCGCGACAATCATCGCGCCCGGCGTGAACAGCAGGCCGAACGCGCCGAGCGGCCCGGAGCGCGACAGCATCAGATACACCGCTAGGCCGACGACAACCGGCGGCAGGCCCATCAAGGCGTTGAGCAGGACGATGACGCCCTGGCGTCCCGGGAATTTCGTCAGCGCAATCCAGGCGCCCAGGGGAATGCCGATCAGCGCGGCCAGAACCACCGCACACAGGCTCACATAGAGCGACAGCCGCACGATCGCGAACAGCGCGGGGTCGCCGCTGAGCACGAGTTGAAGGGCGGTGGCGTCGGTCGGCATGGGAAATTCCGTTGGGCAAACATCTTGCGCAGACGGTACCGGCATGGTCAATTTGCGGAAATGCTGCAGCTCGGTGCATATTAATGCCTATGCGAGAACTCCTGACGACCGACGAAGCCGCCGACTATCTGCGGCTATCGGAACGCAAGCTTTACGAGTTGGTGGCGGACCGCGCGGTGCCATGCAGCAAGGTCACCGGCCGCTGGCTGTTTTCGCGCGCGGCCCTCGACCGCTGGGTTTCTGCCGGACTGATCGCGCCCGCCGGTCTGGCGCAGGTCTCGGCACCGCCGATCGTCGGCGGCAGTCACGATCCGCTGCTGGAGTGGGCGTTGCGCGAAAGCAATTCGGGCCTGGCAAGCCTCCCCGAAGGCAGCGAGCAAGGGCTGCGGCGGCTGACCCAGGGCGAGGTGGTGATTGCCGCCATCCACCTGCACCGCCTCGACGGCGACGACGAGGCCGCCAATCCCGATGCGGTCGCCGACGCGCCGGGATTGCACGATGCGGTGGTGCTCAGCTTTGCACGTCGCGAGCAGGGCATTCTCGTTGCGCCCGGCAATCCGCTGGGCCTGAACGACATGGCCTCGATCGCAACCTCGCGCGCGCGGATGGCGCAACGCCCGGCCGGCGCCGGCGCGCAATTGCTGCTGCTCGCGTTGTTGGCCCGCACCGGCATCTCGCTCGACGCTCTGAAGCTGGCAAAACCCGCCTTCCCGACCGGCCCCGACATCGCGCAGGCGATCCGCGCCGGTCGCATCGATTGCGGGATCGCGACGCGAAGCGTGGCGAAATCGGCCGGGCTCGATTTCCTGCCGCTGGCCTGGGAACGCTTCGACCTCGTGATGCGGCAGCGCGACTATTTCATGAAGGGGCCGCAGGCGCTGTTCGGCTTCATGCGCGGAGCAGGCTTTCCCGAGCGTGCCGCTGAACTCGGCGGTTATGACGCCAGCGACGCCGGCGCGGTGCGGCTGGTGAATTGAACGTCAATGCGTTCTACGAACACGCGCTGATCTTCGAACGCCGGCGCGCCGCTGAACCGGGTGATTGCCCACACCCCATCTTGCTCGCGGCGCTGACGGTGCTCGCAGCCTATACAAGCGACGCCATCCGGCGCCGCCTCACCAAGGGCGTGCTGTGATGTCGCTCCTGCCGCTCAGGAAGGATCTTGCTCTGCTTAAGGCAGCGTGGCTGACCATTCTCGGAAAGCTAAGGAAGTGATGCGACCGTTTGACTCGTCGCAGAAAGTCTGAGAACAATTCAGGCTATGCAGCCTGAGATAGACATCTTGCGTTGCCCCAAAACTCAGTCCCCCCTGAGATTCGACAGTGCGCGCCTCGTCTCGGATGACGGAAATTCGTCTTACCCTGTCACCGACGATATCGCTCGCTTCCTGGCGTCGCAGGCAAGCCCGACGGGCACGTTCTACGACGAACAAGGCTGGAAGCGCGGCGCCGACGGCGTCTTTGGCGACACGCGCGCATTCGTCGACACCCGCGAAGTGCCCTTCGCATTTACCCGCAGGTGTATCCGCCGGCTCAACACCCACTTCCGGAGCGGCGGGCGCTTCCTGCTCGACGCGGGCAGCGGCCCGATCGCGCACGATGAGTATCTCGAATTTGGGACCCGGTTCGACTGGCGCATCTGCGTCGACTTGTCGGCCGAGGCACTGAAGGTTGCGCACAGCAAGCTCGGTGATCGCGGGGTCTATCTTCAGGCCGATCTCACCAGCCTGCCGATCCAGACCGGATCGATCGATGCCGTCACCTGCAACCACGTGATCTATCAGATCCCCGAGGATCAGCAGGCCACCGTGTTCAACGAGCTGTGGCGCGTGATGAAGCCGGGCGCGGTCGCCGTGGTCGTCTACTGGTGGCGTGACACGCCGCTGCAGTGGCGTTTGGAACGACTGGTGCGAATGTTGGCCGGAGGCGGCGACGCTTCCGAGAGCAGCAAGCCGTCGACCGTCGCCGGCACGCCGAACAACTTTCCGCTGTCGCTGGGCTGGTTCGAGACGCAGGACTGGCCCTTCCGCTACGAGATCGAACCGTTCCGCGTGATCGGCAACGCCTTCATGCGCTCTTACGTCAGCAACGACTGGATCGGGAAGCTCTTTCTCGACGCCGTCTACACGCTGCAGCAGATCGCGCCCGCGTATTGCGGACGCTACGGGCAGATGCCTGCGATCGTGCTGCGAAAGAACCAAGCCTAGCCAAGGCTCCCCACCAGCAATTCGAGCGGTCCGACGGCGAATTCGCCGGCTTGCGGATGCGCGGAGCTTTGCCACTCGATGACATCCGCCCCCGACCAGACCAAAACGCGGAAGGCTGCCGCGGATTACTTCGTTGGGCTCAACGAGATCACGCCGCTCGAACTCGCCGATGGTTTCACCGCCGCCCCGGCAGCCACGCGACAAAGTCGGCCTCGCCGAGCCGCTTCATCACGTCTTCCAGATGCGCGCGGTCGCGTGTTTCGATCACGACTTCGAGCAGCGTGCCCTTGGCGGGCAGGTCGGAGAACGTGCGCTGATGCGAGACTTCGATGATGTTGGCGCCGGCTTCGGCGAGCAGCGCCGAGACGGCGGCCAATTGTCCCGGACGGTCGACGATGTCGATGGCGATTTGAGTGAGCCGGCCCTCGCGCGCGAGCTCGCGGGTCAGCACGGAAGCGATCAGCCGCGTATCGATGTTGCCGCCGGTCAGCACGAGGCCGACATTGCGCCCGGCAAAACGCTCCGGCGCGGCCAGCACCGCGGCGAGGCCCGCCGCGCCGGCGCCTTCGACCACGGTCTTTTCGATCGTGATCAGCATCGTCACCGCACGTTCGATCTGGTCCTCGGTGACGAGTACGATGTCGTCGACCAGGCGGCGGATGATGTCGGTGGTGATGGCCCCCGGCGCCTTGACGGCGATGCCTTCGGCCAGCGTGTCGCCGCGCATCGGCAGAGCTTCGCCCTTGATGGCGTTGTACATCGAGGGATAGAGCTGCGCCTGCACGCCGATGATCTGCAATTCAGGCTTCAGCGATTTGGCCGCGACCGCGATGCCGGAGATCAGTCCGCCGCCGCCGATCGGAACCACCAGTGTATCGAGTTGCGGCGCGTCAGCGAGCATTTCGAGCGCGATGGTGCCCTGCCCCGCGATGATTAGCGGGTCTTCGTAAGGATGGATCATGGTGAGGTTCTGCGCCTTGCCATGCGCGCGCGCGAATTCGGCGGCTTCCTCCAGCGTCTTGCCGGAAATGATCGTCTCGGCGCCATGGCGCCGGGTGTTCTCGATCTTCACCATCGGCGTGCCCACGGGCATCACGATGCTGGCGGGAATGCCGAGCCGGCGCGCGTGATAGGCCACGCCCTGCGCATGATTGCCGGCTGACATCGCGATCACACCGCGCTGGCGTTCGTCCGGCGACAACGCCAGCAGTCGGTTGAGCGCGCCGCGCTCCTTGAAGGTCGACGGTGAACTGCAGGTTCTCGAATTTGAGCCATAGCCTGCAGCCGCAGATCTCGCTCAGCGTCCGGCTCTGGTCGCATTCGGTGACGATGACGGAGTCCGCGATGGCAGCGGCTGCGGCGCGGACATCGTCAGGCGTGACGGGAAGGCGTTCGGATTCGGAAGCATGCAGGTCCGATGGCGCATTTCTGGGAGATTTCGGCATTTCGAGGCCTCATTGGGAGGCCATCGTATAAGCCTTTTCCGCCGTGCGTGCCCCTTCGAATTGCGTAAAAACCCCACCCCATGAACATGGGTGTCGCAAAAGGCCGCCGCGGCGCTACACTTGGCCAGGCTCGCAGGGGATGCGGCCGGAGTTTTTCAGATGAAGCGCGCGGCGGGTGAGCGGCGGGAAACCACTCCGGTTTTCTCGCAGCACAACGCGAACTGTTGTCCAGCGACGGGGCTCGAACAAAACTGGAGCGTGCTGACGATCGAATGTCAGCGCGTTCCTGGACGACCGTCGGAAATTGATCAGTTGTCCTGATCGAACAGCCTGATGCGGGGCGCATCGGTTCTCACCGGCTCCGCGAACATCGCCCTCGGCTCGGCTTCATCCCGGATCCTGATCCGGCGCGGCTCGGTCACTTCCCGCACTCGCTCTTCAACCGCATCTAGCTCCTGCTCGCGCGGCTGCTGCACTCGGCGCCTCTCGGCCCAGGCCTGACGTCGATCGGCGCGCCGCTTTTCCGCGTCCGCGCGCTTGACGTCGGCTTCGCGGGCCTTGGCAAAGGCGTCGCGCGAGGTCGCGGCTTTTTCTGCGGTCGGTTCGGCTGATTTCTGTTCGATTGATTTGGCGGGTTGCGGCACCGCCTGAACGGGCTGCGCGGCCGTTAAAGTGTTGGCGAGCTTCTCTTCCGCGCGGACATTATGGGAGAAAGGAGCCGCATTGTCGGACGGCGCTGCGGCTTCCGTTAGCGGCTGTGGTTCCTGCGCCGGCGCGGAGGCGGGGCTCGTCACAACTACACGCGGCGCCGGCTGCGCTGGCGCCGCTGCGACGGATATCGGCTCCGCCGACATTCTGCGTTCCAGCTTGGACACCGCCGGCGGCGTGTTGGCCATGTTCGCCGCGAAATACCCTCCGCCGAGACCGGCGGCGACTGCCACGATCACGGTTCCCACGCCTGCAAAATAAGCCGTCGATATCCGCATGTTTCGGCTCCATCATCCACGCGGCCAACGCGTGGTATGGGCCGATGTTCCGGCACGGTTTGGTGAGGAAATTGGAACCGGCTGCGCTGCGATCGCAGCGCAGGATGCTCAGATCATCGAAGCAACTTTTTCCAGACCGATGACACGGGCGAGCGAACGAACTTCGTTCTTCTGGTCTTCGCGCAGCTGGAACAGCAGCGGCATCGCCGCCGATTTCAACTGCTGGACTTCCGCGGACTCGGGATCGATCGGCATGCCCGACGCCGTCGGGTTGGCCTGACGGCCGGCGTGGATCTTGCGGGCGACGGCGCGCAACGCACTTTCCACCGGCGGCCAGTACAATTCCTGCGAGGCGGACAGTTTCAGGCGGTCCTTGATTCCGGCGATCTGGCCGTCGCTCAGCAGCGCATAGTTCTTTTGCGGCTGCGGCTGCGGCTTGGCGACGGCCTTGGCCTTCGGCGGCGTCCCGGGGGATAATGCGGCGGGCGCCATCGGCGCGGCAGGTGCCATTTCCTTCGGCAGCCCGATATCGGCGGGTGCTGCCGAGGCATAGGCCTGGCGCAGCGGCTCGCTCAGCGCCGCATTGGTCTGCGGCGGCTCATAGGCCGCCAGCGCGTAGCTCACGACGGCCAGCCGGTCCTTCTTGGATTCCTTGTTCGACACCGGCGCCCCGACGGCAGCCGCGGCCTGCTGGGGCGACGCCGCAGGTACGAAGTCCCGGCCGATAATGGCAGTGGCGGCGGCGCCGACCACGAGAAAGCCGATCAGCGCAATAATCGTCATCGATTTGGTCAAAAAGGTCTCCATTCCCGCCGACGTTTGGCCCTTTTGCCAGAAACTGGACGACAAATGAGGCGTTACGATGCTGATTCGTACCGTAACACGATCAAAAATCTGGGGAAATCGCCCTCAAACAGCCCGGGATCAGGCAGCTGCGGCCAGTTCGTAGGCATCCTGGATATCGGCGACGATATCGGACGCCTCCCACAGGGCGTCGGGGTTGATCGCTTGCAGGGTGACGGTCCAGTTGCCCTTGCGGTTGCGGGGCATGCTGACGACGTCGAATTCGATGCCCCGGCACAGCGGATGCCGATCGAGCGCAAACATCACCCGCCGCCGGATTTCATCGAGGCTGGCGGAGGTTTTGCCGAAGTACCGATCCAGATCCATTCGAGCCCCCTCGGCTTGCCCGGCCGGCCATGGCGGCCGACCATCCTCTGGAGCTATTGTTGGGGCCAACATGGTTAACGGCGCGTTAATCCTCGTGTTGGTACGGGCTGGAAACCCGAGCGGAGCGGAACAGCCCTGCATGGCCCAGGCGACATCTCATACGACAAATGCCGCGACCGGGCCGTCGGTGCGCGCCCCGCTGGCGGCGGCCATAGCGATTTCGGCCCTCACGCTGGCGGTGGCGACCTTCGAACTGGCGATGGCGGACTGGCCTTCCGGCTTCGTCCTGCTCGCGATCCTACCGCTGATGGCGCTGGTGTTTTTCTGTTGCATCGTGTGGTCGGCGACGCAGCTCCTGAAGGTCCGCTCTGATGGCCCGAAGTTCGCCCTGCCGTTCCTGATCTGCGCGCTGACGCTCGCCATCCTCGCCTACGCCCCGCTGCAGCAAATTGCGCTTCAGCAGAATTTCCGCTGGCACCGGCAGGACCGCGAACGGATCGTGGCGCAGGTCGAAGCCGGCGAACTGAAGCCCAACGTCCCCACCAACAAGAACCTGATCGCGCTCGGCGACCGCGCGCCCAACGTTTCCGCCGGGGGTAACGACATCGTCGTCGACGAGACCGACGAAGGCACCTATGTGCTGTTTTTGACCTCGCGCGGCCTGAAGCACACTTTCACCGGCTTCCTGCGCGTGCCGGAGGACGGCGATCCGAAAATGTTCTTCGAATTCGAGGACAAGCCGCCGAGTCAGCTCGTGCGCTACGATAAGGACTGGTATTTCGTGGCGAACTAGGCTGCTTTCGCGCGCAACGGTCCAGCGACCGTCCCGAGCGCGATGCCGCCGATGATCAACGTCATCGCGACAAACAGCGATGGTTCGAGCGGTTCGCCCAGGATCAGCGTGGCGCTGAAAATTCCGAGCAAGGGCGTCGCGAGCAGGCACAGCGACGTCGTGACCGCGGGCAGGCTGCGGTTGACCATCGTCATCGCCCAGTTGGCGAACGCCGTGCAGACGGTGCCGCTGAACAGCAGCAGCGCGAAAAGACGCGCGTTCCACACGATGTGCAGCGGTCCTTCCACGATCAACGCGGTGGCGGAGAGCAGCCCGGCGGCCAGCAGCACCTGCCAGAACACGAGTTGGAACGGCGTCGAGATCCAGCGGTGCGCCCGGACATAGACGATGTTGCCTGCCCAGCAGAATGCCGCCACCAGAATGAGCCCGCTGCCGTACAGCACATTGCCGTCACGCCAGTTCAGCGTCAGCGGATTGAAGATCACGGCAAGGCCCGCGAGGCCGAATACGATCCCGAGCGCGCGCCATCGCGTGATCTCCTCTGACAGAAACAGCGCGGCGCCAATCGCGACCCAGATCGGCGTCGTATAGCCGAGCACGATCGCCCTGCCCGCCGGCACGAATTGCAGGCCGGCCGCGATCAGCGCGGAAAATGCCGTCAGGTGCAGAATGGCCGTGCAGAACACCACCGGCAGGTCACCCCGACGCGGCACGATGAACGCCCCCTGCATCCAGAGCATCGGCGCGAGCGTGGCGGAAGCGATCATGCAGCGGATGGCGGTGGCCCATAGCGGCGGCACATCCTGCACGATCAGTTTTGTCACCGGCCAGTTGGTGCCCCATGCGAGCACGACGCCGGCGAGCAGCGCCGCCGCGCTGCGGGTCGAAAGTCCATGGGCCATGCCGAACACGTTCATTCCATCCAACGCGATCCGCATTGCCTAGCTTTTCAACTGGCTCTAAAGAAAGAACCAGTCCTTACGAATTGATAGGTCCAGTTATGGACGAGCTGCTTCCCGGCATGCTGCATCTGGCCCGCGACGGCGGCGAAACGCTGACGCGGCAGCTCACCGACCAGCTGCGACGCCTCATCACGGAGGGGCGTCTCACACCCGGCCAGCGGTTGCCGTCGAGCCGGCAGCTTGCACAGGCGCTTGGCCTCTCGCGCAACACCGCCTCATTTGCGATCGAGCAGTTGGCAGCGGAAGGCTATGTCACCCTCTCCGCCGGCCGCCGTCCCGTCGTGGCCGAGGGGCTGTCGCTCGATCGACGCAAGCTGTCATCGCGCAGCAGCCGCAGCGGAAACCCGAAGATAAGCCTCTCCGCATGGGCCAGCAGCCTGCCGCGGTCAGTCTGGCCGCCGATCCACAGGGAGCGGCCCCGGCCGTTTCAGCCGGGACTGGCGGATGAGCGCGAGTTTCCACACGATGAATGGAGCCGCTGCCTGCGGCGCGCGGCACGGAAAATCCCGTTACGCCGCGACCGTCCGATCAACCATCCGCCGTTGCAGGAAGCCTTGCTCGGGCATCTCGCGCTTCACCGCGGCATCAAGGCCGAGGCCGGTCAGATCCTGTTCGTGCCCACGGCACAGGCGGGCCTGGCGCTGATTGCCAATGCGTTGCTGGAGCCGGGCGACCGCGCCTGGGTCGAAAGCCCCGGTTATGGCGGTGCCGATGTCGCGTTCCGGGCCGCCGGCGCTGCGGTCTCCGCCATCCCGCTCGACGCGCACGGCATGGCCATCACCTCGCACAAGGAAACGCCGCGCCTGATCTTCGTCACCCCGTCGCACCAGTACCCGACAGGGCGGCTGATGCCGATCGGCCGCCGCCTCGAACTCCTGCGGTTTGCGGAAGCCGCCGGCGCCTGCATCATCGAAGACGATTATGACGGCGAATTCCACTACGAGGCTCACCCCGTCGCCGCCCTGCAGGGGCTCGCACCGTCGCCGCGCGTGTTCTATCTCGGGACGTTTTCGAAGGCGACCTATTCGGACATTCGCATCGGCTATGTCGTCGTGCCGGAAGCGCTGATCGACGTCTTTGAACTCGCGCAACGGCATATGGGCATATTGACGTCGATCACGGTGCAGGATGCGCTGGCCGAATTCATCGCCTCCGGCCTCTATCTCGGTCACATCAGGAAGATGACGCGTCTCTACAAAACGCGGCGCGATCGCATGGTGCAGGCGCTTGCAACCGAGGCCGGCGATCGTCTCGCCGTGGAAACGCCCGATGGTGGCATGCAATTGCTGGCAAGGTGCCGCCCTCACACCGACGACCAGCAATTGGCGGCGCAGCTGCTCGAGCAGGGCGTGGTCAGCCGGGCGCTGACGAAAATGCTGTATCACAGGACCGCAGAGCGCGGCCTGTTCCTCGGCTTCGCCGCGTGGAACGACAAGGAGATCGATCAGGCCGCGCGCATATTGGGGCGCATCGTGCGCTAGAACATAAACGTAGCCCGGATGGAGCGAAGCGAAATCCGGGAGCGGTCATATCGATGCACCTGCCCCGGATTTCGCTTCGCTCCATCCGGGCTACGAGTCAGCCTGGCTTTATTCGCGTCGATGCTTCCCGATATTCCGCCAGCGTGCGCGCGACCATCTCTTCGACCGACAACACCTCCGTCACGCCCGAGGTCGAGTGCCCCGCGCTCCAGATATCCTTCCAGCGTTTGGGCCGGTTCTCGCGGGCGCCGATGTCGATATCCTTACCGATATCGATCGCGCCGCGCAGCGGGAGATTGTCCGGATCGAGTCCGGCCGCCGCGATCGACGGCCGCAGCATGTTGGTCTGCAGGCCCGTGAATGCGGTGGTCAACAGAATGTCGTCGGCGCTGCTGGTGACCAGCAGCTCTTTGTACCTGGCATCCGCCATGCTCTCGCGGGTCGCGATGAACTTCGTACCCATATAGGCGAGGTCGCAGCCGAGTGCCTCCGCGGCACGCAAGGCGTGGCCGTCGGCGATGCCGCCTGCGAGCACCAGCGGCCCATCGAAAAACGCCCGCACCGCGCGCACGAATGCGAAGGGATTGAGCCAGCCGGTCTGGCCGCCCGCTCCCGCCGTCAGCAGCACGAGTCCGTCGGCGCCCGCGGCAACCGCCCGCTCGGCATGGCGGATCGAGGCGACATCCGCGAAGACAAGCGCGCCGGCCTCATGGAGAGGTCCGATCACCGGCGCCGGCGATCCCACCGAGGTGATCACTATTTCGGGCTTGTGCCGCAGCAATACTTCCAAGTCCTGCTCCAGCCGTGTGTTGGAGCGATGCACGATCAGGTTGGCGCAGACCGGCGCGGTACGCTTCCCGCTTGCATCCGAATTCTGCTGCAATCGGTTCTCGATCTCGGTCAGCCAATCGTCGAGTTGTTGGGGGCTGCGGCAGTTCACCGTCGGGAATGAGCCGATCACGCCGTTGCGGCACGCGGCCACCACGAGTTCGACACCCGAGACGAGAAACATCGGCGCCGCGATCAGCGGCAGGCTGAGACGGCCGCGAAAGCGCGACAGAAGATCCGCTGATTGCGTCATGGCGACTTGAGCCACTTCCTCATTATGCTAGCGCCTTCTTGGTTTGACGCGTTTTCTTCACGCGAACCGGTATCCACTTCGCTTGAAAACGCTATATTGCAACATTGGCACGGGCGAAGGCCAATTACAAAACTTGCGGGGAGAAGAGAAGATGAGCAATCCGCTCTACGCGTTTCCGCCATCATGCGAACAGACGTTGCGGGCGCTGGCGCGCTATCCGGAGCGGACGGCGTTCAGCTGGCCAGGCGGATCGATCACCTATCGCGGCACGACCGACATGATCGGACGCATGCAGGCCGTGTTCACGCAGTTCGGCTTTCAACCCGGCACCCGCGTCGCGTTTCTCACCGCCAACCGCGCCGACACCTGGTGTGCCGGCGTCGCCGCGCAATTGTCGCGGCTGGCGATCACCTGGCTGCATCCGCTGGGTTCGCTCGACGACCAGCTGTTTCAACTGGAAGATTCCGAAGCGCAGATGCTGGTTGTCGACGGCATTACGTTCCGCGATCGCGGCGGCGAGCTCGCCGCCAGGGCGTCAAGCCTGAAAACCGTCTTCACGCTCGGTCCGGCCGACTACGGCGCCGATCTGCTGCAGGCGATCGAAAGCGCAGGCAGCGCTACCGCGCGCAACTTCGCCGGTCCGGACGACATCGCCACGCTGAACTACACCGGCGGCACGACCGGAAAATCCAAGGGCGCGCTGCGCCATCACCGCCAGCAGAGCGGTTTCGCCACCGCGATCCTGGCCGATTTCGAAATTCCGGCCAACCCGAGTTACCTGACGGTGGCGCCTATCAGCCATGTCGCCGGCACGAAGGTGCTGCCCACGCTGATGCGCGGCGGCACCGTGCACATGCTGAAGGGTTTCGATCCCGAGGCGGTGTTCAAGACCATCGAGCGCGAGCGCATCAATTTCACGCTGTTCGTGCCGACGATGATCTACGTGATGCTCGATCACCCCTCGCTCGACAAAACCGATCTATCCTCGCTCGAACTGCTGCTGTACGGCGCTTCCGCGATGTCGCCGAGCCGGCTGGTCGAAGGAATCGAGCGGATCGGGCCGGTGTTCTCGCAGCTCTACGGCCAGACCGAATGCTATCCGGTGTCGGTGCTGCGCAAGAAGGACCATGATCCCAGGACGCCGGAATTGTTCGTATCCTGCGGTTTCCCGATCGCCGCCTGTCAGGTCAAAATTCTGGACAATGACGACCAGGAAGTCGCCACCGGCGAAGCCGGCGAAATCTGCGTTCGCGCCGGCCATGTGATGGCCGAATACTGGAAGCGGCCGGACATCACCGCCGAGACTCTGAGGAGCGGCTGGCTGCACACCGGCGACATCGCGCGCAAGGACGAGCGCGGCTACATGTTCATCCTCGACCGCAAGAAGGACATGATCGTCTCCGGCGGCTTCAACATCTTTCCGCGCGAAGTCGAGGATGTGCTGTCGCAGCATGCCGACGTCGCGATGGTCGCCGTGGTCGGGGTGCCCGATGACAAATGGGGCGAGGCCGTCACCGCCGTGGTCGTGGCGCGCGAAGGCGCCAGGCCGAATGCGGACGAGTTGATCAATTTGGTGAAGGCGAAAAAAGGCTCGGCGCATGCGCCCAAGCACATCAAGTTCGTCACCGAATTGCCGATGACCGGCGTCGGCAAGGTCGACAAGAAGGTGCTGAAGGCGGGCTTCTGGACCGGCCGCGACCGGATGGTGGGCTAACGAGAGCCGTTCACGCCAGCAATTGATCGAGCTGATCGCGCAACTGATCCTGATGATAGGGTTTTGCCAGACGCGGCAGGTTGAGTTGCGTCCCTTCCGGCAGTTCCGCGTAGCCGGTCGCCAGCAGGACCGGCAACGACGGGCGCACCTCGCGCGATGCCGCGGCTAGTTCCAGTCCGGTCATGCCGGGCATCATGTGATCGGTCACCATCAGGTCGAGCGGCTGTTCGCTCTTTATGATGTCCAACGCATGCGCGCCGGAATTGGCGCCGATCACGCGGTGGCCGAGATCTTCCAGCATTTCCGTGGTCGACATCGCGATCAACGGATCATCGTCGACAAATAGGATGACCGCCTTGCGCTTGCTCTTTTCCGCGACGGGCGATGGATTCTCCGTTTGCGGCGCGACGTTCGCGACCGGCAGCACCAGTGTCGCACAGGCCCCTTTGCCGACGGTACTCGTCAGTTGCAGCGTGCCGCCGAGCTGAACCGCGAGCCCGTGCACCATGGACAAACCAAGTCCGGTTCCCTTCCCAACCTGCTTTGTCGAAAAGAACGGTTCGATCGCGCGCTTCAGTATTTCCGGTGACATCCCGGTCCCGGTATCGGCGACCGACAGCTTGAGATACCGGCCCGGAACCAGGACCGTATCGCCCTTCGTCTGATACTCCGCCACTGCGATGTAGATCCTGCCGCCATCGGGCATCGCGTCACGGGCGTTGATCGCGAGATTGAGGATCGCAAGCTCAAGCTGGTTGGCGTCGATCCGCGCCGGCGGCATCCCCTGGGGAATGTCGAGCCTCAACTCCACGCGGGGGCCGAGCGAGCGTGCGAGCAGGTCGACCATGCCTTCAATCAAGGCGCGCAGGTCGACCGACACCGCATGCAAATCCTGCTGGCGGGCGAAGGCCAGTAACCGCTGGGTCAGCGAGGCGCCGCGCTCCGCGCCCTGGATGGCTCCATCGACCAGCCGCTGCAGCCGCGGATCGTCGGGCAGGCGCTTGCGAAGGAGATCGAGATTGCCCATCACGGCCATTAGCAGATTGTTGAAATCGTGCGCTACGCCGCCGGTCAACTGGCCGATGGTCTCCATCTTCTGGGCCTGGCGCAGCTGCTCCTGTGCTTTCTCCCGCGCCGCCACCGCTTTCATCAGATCGGCAGAACGTTCCTCGACGCGCTGCTCGAGAGTTTCGGTCAGTTCCGCCAACGCCGTGCGTTCGGCCGCCAGTTGAGCGAGCAAATTCTCCCGCTCGATTTCCGCCGTCTTGCGCGCTGTGATATCGGAGCAGACCCCAACCAGGGATTTGATGCTGCCATCGGGGCGGCGCACCGGCCGTCCTCGCACGTCGATCCAGTGCATCGACCCATCGGGCCAGATGTTGCGAAACTCGATAACGTAGTCTTCACCATTCTCGATCGTGCGCCTGACGCTTTCGCGACGGCGCGGCTCGTCCTCGGGATAAACGGACGTCTCCAGTTCCCGGTAGGGGAACGGCACGGCCGGATCTCGGCCGAACGCAATCTTGCAGCTCTCCGACGCGTCAAAGACGAGGTCCGGAACGAGCAATTCCCAAGCGCCGAGTTGTCCGGCATTCAGTGCCGTCTGCAACAGATCTTCGCTTTCGGTCAGATTGCGAAGAATCGTACGCGCCTCGTATTGGCGCCGCCGTCCGCGCACGGCGGAGCCGACGATGCTCACCAGCGTAGTCGGATGAAACGGGCGCTCCAGAAACGTGACGTTGCCGAGCGCCTCGCGGAGCCGCGCAGCATCTGGATTCCGTTCTGGACCGCCACCCTGGTGCGTCAGCAGCACGATCGGAAAATCCGACCATTTCGGTTGATCATTGAGCCAGTTCATCAGTCCACGCAGGTCCGCGGTCTTGATCGCTTCGTCGGCGATCACGGCGAGACCCGCGCCGCCCTCGATCTCGCGCAGCAGCGCGGAAAGATCTTCGCATGCTTGCGCGTGGTGGCCTGCCTCGCGGATCAAGGCAGCGGCGACCGCTGCGTCGCGCCCCTTCGGTGCGAGAATGACGGCCCGCTCGGATGACGGACCGGCCGTCACGACGATTCGTCCTCCATCAGCGGCTTGCCTTCGCCGACGTAGATCGGAACGCCGCGCAGCACGCCCTGGAACCCGACGAGCGGTCCGCCGACGCTCAGGCCACTTTTGTCGATGCAATACTCGCGTATCGTCGATTCGTGCGCGCCGGTACGCTTCTTGATGATCGACAACGCGCGGCGCACGCTGCCGACCGCCTCGAAATAGCGCAGCAGGATGACAGTATCCGCAAGATACGTCACGTCGACCGGCGCTTTCATGTCGCCGACTAATCCATGCTGCGCGACGGTCATGAAAGTCGCCGCGCCCTGGCGGTTGAGATATTGCAGCAATTCATGCACATGCAGAATCAACGAATTCTCCTCAGGCATCGCGGCCTGATAGCCGTTGAGGCTGTCGATCAGCACGGTCTTGACGCTGTTCTCGTCAACCCGCTTGCGGACGCGATGGGCGAATTCGCCGGGCGACAACTCGGCGGCATCGACCTGCTCGATAAAGAGATTGCCGCTGCGCTGCATGGCTTCGAGATCGATGCCAAGGCCTTTCATGCGGTCAAACAGCAGGCCCAGCTCTTCATCGAAAACGAAGAAGGCCGCCTTCTCGCCCCGCGCCACCGCGGCAACGATGAAAGTAATGGCGAGGAGAGATTTGCCGGTGCCCGCCGGCCCCAGGATCAGCGTGCTCGATCCGGTCTCGATACCATTGCCGAGAAGCTGGTCCAGTTCTGCAATGCCGCTGGAAAACGTGCGTCTGCTTGTAACTCGTTCGATGTTCCGATGCCACCAGCCGCGGAAATACGTTCAGCCCGCCGGTGGCGATGGTGAGGTCATGGTAGCCGCCGCGAAATTTTACGCCGCGATATTTGATGACGCGCGCGCGGCGCCGCTCCGCGCCATAGGCCGGCGCCAGCTCCTCCAGCCGCACCACGCCGTGCGCCACGCTGTGGATGGTTTTGTCGCCGAGATCGGAAGACATGTCGTCGAGCAGCAGCACGGTGGCGCCGAAATTTGTGAAATAGTGCTTGATCGCGAGAATCTGCCGACGGTACCGCAGTGAGCTTTGCGCCAGCAGCCTGATCTCGGAGAGACTGTCCAGCACCACCCGCTTCGGCTGCACGCGATCGACGGCTGCGAAAATCTGCTTGGTGGTCTCGCCCAGTTCAAGGTCGGAGGAATACAGCAGGCTCTGCTGCTGCTCGGCATCGAGCAGGCTCTCCGGCGGCAATAGCTCAAATACTTCGATCCGCTCGTCGAGTTTCCAGCCGTGCGACGCCGCGCCGTGTCGCAATTCCCGCTCGGTTTCGGACAGCGTGATGTAGAGGCATTTCTCGCCGGCCCGTGCGCCTTCCATGAGGAACTGGAGCGCAATCGTGGTTTTCCCGGTTCCGGGCTCCCCCTCGATCAGAAACATGTGCTCCCGTGTGAATCCACCGGCCAGGATGTCGTCCAGGCCCCAAATTCCGCTCTTCGCTTTTTCCGCAATCGACCCGACCAAAACCTGCCTCCCAAACCGACGATAATTCCCCACGGCTTCGGGCGGTTCCATCAAGTTGGAACTATTTTCTCAGGCGGGTGAACTTCAGCCGCAGCGCGCGCCATCTGATCGGGAACGGATGGCGGCTAAACCGGTCGCGCGGCCGGTCAATCGGCCGGATCGATCCAGCGGGATGACAGGCGTGCCGTTGGGCGAGGTGTGATGCCAGCCATTCGGCTCGCCCTGCAGGATACGAAAATCCCCAGACCGAACCGGCATGTTCAGCGCGAACGCGCTGCCCGTCTGGCGCTGACAATCGGTGCAGTTGCAGGTGTAGAGCAGCAACGGAAACGACGCGATCTCATAGCGGATCGCGCCGCATTGGCAGCCGCCGGTCATCGGGAGCGAAGGTCGAGGTGATTTCATGGCAGGGCTCGGATGCGAATGCCCTCGCATCCTAGAGCCCCGTTCCGATTGTATCGGAACGGGGCTCTAGATTCTTGCTTTGACGCGTTTTCTTGACGCGAACCGGTCTCCGCTTCGCTGGAAAACGCTCTGGCCGCGGCGTATCGATTGTCTATCGATGCGCCGCGTCAGCCGGCCATGCGCCTCTCGGAAGCCTTCTTGTCGAAATTGTTGGGCACTTCGATATCGACCTCGAGCGTCGATACCGTCTTGCCGCGATCGAGCTTGACGATCACCTTGTCCGGATCGAGTTGGATGTGTTTCGACACCACCGCGAGAATTTCCTCCCGCAGCGTGACCAGCAGGTCGGACTGACCGAGCAGCCCGCGCTCGTGCGACAGCAGAATCTGCAGCCGCTCCCGCGCAACCGGGGCGGTCGCTTCGCGACCGCCGAACAGCCGCAGCAGCCTCATGCTCATGCAGCCCTCCGACCCAGCAGCCGATCCATGAAGCCCTTGCGCTCGACCGGCACGACCATGGCGACTTCCTCACCCATCAGGCGGCGCGAAGCGTCGGTGTAGGCGCGAGCCGGCGCGCTGTCGGCATTGTTGAGCGTCACCGGCGTGCCGACATTGGACGCCTTCAGCACGTCCTGGCTCTCCGGGATGATGCCCAGCAGGGGTGTCGCCAGGATTTCCAGGATGTCGTCGATATTGAGCATCTCGCCGCGCGCCGCGCGCGCCGCATCGTAGCGCGTGATCAGGATGTGCTTTTCCACCCGCTCGCCGCGCTCCGCCCGCACCGTCTTCGAATCGAGCATGCCGATGATGCGGTCGGAATCGCGCACCGAAGAAACCTCGGGATTGGTGACGATGACGGCCTCGTCGGCGAAGCGCATGGCGAGCGTGGCGCCGCGCTCGATGCCCGCCGGGCTGTCGCACAGGATCCAGTCGAACCGGCTCCTGAGTTCGTCGATGACGCGGCCGACGCCCTCGTCGGTCAGCGCATCCTTGTCGCGGGTCTGGGAGGCCGGCAGCAGCCAGAGATTTTCCAGGCGCTTGTCGCGGATCAGGGCCTGCGGCAACTTGGCGACACCCTGAACCACGTTGATGAGATCGAACACCACGCGGCGTTCGGCGCCCATCACGAGATCCAGGTTGCGCAAGCCGACGTCGAAATCGACCACCACGACGTTTTGCCCGTTTTGGGCAAGCGCGGCACCGAGCGCCGCCGTCGTGGTTGTCTTGCCAACGCCTCCCTTGCCCGAAGTAACGACCAGCACCTTGGCCATACGCAATCTCCTTAACCGGTTAATTCAGCGGTGTGATTTTCATGGTGTCGCCCTCCAGCCGGGCCTGCGCCGGGCGGTTACGGAGTGAGACGTCGATTTCTTCTGCAGTCTGGTAGTAGCCGTCGATCGCGAGCAGTTCCGCCTCGATCCTCTGGCAGTAGATCCGCGCGCTGGAATTTCCGTTGACGCCCGCCATCGCGCGGCCGCGCAGCGTGCCGTAGATGTGGATCGATCCGCCGGCCACGATCTCCGCGCCGGAGCCGACCGAACCCAGCACGGTAACGTCGCCTTCCATGAAGACGATCGACTGGCCCGACCGCACCGGGCTGTCGAGCAATAGTGACGTCGGCTTCGGCTTGGCTTCCGGCTCGGGCTTTTGCGCCGGCTCGCTGCGCGTGATCACGCAGGCACGGCCGCCGGTCAGCAAAGGCGGCATGTTCGCGCCAAGGCGCGCTTCCTCCACGCCCTCGATGCCGAGGACGCGAATGTTGCGCTCGTTCAGGCTGCCGACGAGATGGGCGATGGCGGAGTTGGAGAGGTCTACGGCCGCGAGGTCGAGCACGATCGGCTTACCGACGAAATAGCCCGGCGAGCGCGCCAGCGTGGCGTCGATCTCAGCGAGCCATTCGACGATCGGCACGACGGGGCTGAATACGAACGCGACATAGGAACGGCCGCGCAGCCGGACCAATTGACGCGTGGGATCCGCTCGGACGTCCATGATGTTCGACTCGCCTTTCTTATTGAATGGTTAACAATCGGCCAACTTGGTTAACGAGTAATTAATGCGACAACCCGCGCTGCGCGCGGTAAAACGGCGCAAGCCTCTGGAAATCCGGCGTATTTGTGGCCGATTCTTGCTGGCCGACCGGGGGCACGTGCGTCAACGCCTTGGCAAACAAGGGTCTCGCGAGTTGTAGTTAACAGGGGCTCAACTTACTTTTGTCACGTTTCCGACCTAAATTCGTCCTCGCGCGGTTCCAAAAAAGTTATGTGTGCTGGCGGACTTCCTGGTCTGCAGTTCATTCCGTCGGGCAGACGGACATCGCCGGCAGGGGATAAAGGCCGTGGGAGCCGTGGGGAAGGTGTGGTCGCGAGACATGATCTCGCAGACGGGCGGCGTCGAACAGACAGACGACGCGCAACAACTTGATTCAAATCGTTCCACTGAACCTAACGGCAAAGGGGAAGCGGACGTGGATTCTTCGCACCTGCTCCGCGAACTTGAACTGCTTTCCGATGCGTCGCCCGAGGCCGTTTCACCGTCAGCCAATCCGCCGGGTGCTACCCCACCAGGCGACAATCCGCCCAGCGTCAATCCGTCAAGTGCCAGTCCGCCAAATGCCAGTCCGCCAAGTGGCAATCCGCCAAGCGTCGCGAGGAGTAAGCGTATGAGTAGTGTGAGCGAGCAGGATCATCTCAATCCCCGCGATCCCCTGTACTACGCGCCGCGCTCGCTGCGGGAAAGGTCGGTATCGCGCGGCACCGGCCTCGAGGCGCCCTATACTGCGGCGTCATTCGATTCCCAACTCGAAAGCGCGGTATCCGATGCGCTACGCCATCCCCTCGATCCCGATCTGATGCACGAGCCAAATCTGGAATCGAAGAAGGCGTTGTGGACCGTTGCAGCGCGTTTCGCCGCCGCCATCGGCGTCGCCGCCCTCATCGCGCTGTTCTTTGTCGTCGCCGTGCCGGGATCACGCCAGACCGACGGCGAACAGGCGTCGGCATTCGCCAACTTCGCACAGTCGATCAGGAACGCGCTGCCTCAACCCGGAGATGGCACGCAAAAGCCTGCCATCAACGAATTCCAGGCCCTTCTCGCCGCCACGCCGGCGAGCGCCCCGCCGGCGTCCGAGCCGTCGAACCAGTTGCTCCAGCAATTCATGCAGTGGCGCGAAAAGCCGGATCCGGCCACGCCACAACGCACCACCCCATGATCCAGACGGAGGGCTGACCATGCCCGAGAACCGACGTGCGGCGATCTCGTTCTCTAAGGAATTTTGACCATGACCTCGCTTCGTATCCCCTTGCTCGTCGGGGCCATGCTCTTCGGCATTGCAGGCAGCGCGCAAGCCGCCCCCGACATCACGATCGTTCGCGACCTTGCCGGCCGCGTCGGCCCGGTGATCGGCTCGGCGCAAGCTTGCCGCGATATCGCGCGTCCCCGCATCCAGGCCATTACCGACAAGTTTTCACAGGTGATCCGCGAAGCGTCGTCGAACGAGGCGGAGCGTTCCGACCTCACCCTCACGTTCGATCGCACCGTGGCCGAAGGACGCGCAGCCGTGACCTCGGGCAGGATCGATTGCATCCGGGCCGACCGTCAGCTGGCCGATCTCGAACGCTCGATCTCCGGGCCCAGCCTGTCCAGCGTCATCGGTCCGTCGCCGGCCGCGGCCGCGACCGCCGCAAACGCGGCGACCGCGCCGACCGCTCCTGTCCCGGCCGGGCCGCTGCCACGCGGCATCAGCGAAAAGGAAATCCGCTTCGGCATCGCAGCCCCCTTCTCCGGCTCCGCCCGCGAACTGGGCCGCCAGATGAAGCTCGGCATCGAAACCGCCTTCAGCCGGATCAACGATTCCGGCGGCGTCGACGGCCGGATGCTGAAACTGTTCGCCGCCGACGACGGCTACGAGCCCGGGCGCACGCTCGACGCCATGAAGCAGCTTTATGAAAAAGATCAGGTGTTCGGCGTCATCGGCAATGTCGGCACCCCGACCGCGGCAGTGGCGATCCCCTATTCGCTCGAACGCAGGATGCTGTTCTTCGGGGCTTTCACCGGATCCAACATCCTGCGCAACGATCCGCCGGATCGCTACGTCTTCAACTATCGCGCCAGCTATGTTCAGGAAACCGACGCGGTCGTTCGTTACCTCGTCAAGATACGGCGGCTGCAGCCCCGGCAGATCGCGGTCTTTGCGCAGCAGGACTCCTACGGCGATTCCGGATTCGCGGGCGTCGCAAAAGCGTTCCGCACCATGGGCGTGAACGACAGCTCCATCCTGCGGCTTAATTATGCGCGCAACACCGTCGACGTGGACGATGCGGTCAACCAGTTGAAGCTGGCTAAGCCGCCGATTAAGGCCATCGTGATGGTCGCGACCTACCGGGCTGCGGCGCGGTTCATCGAGAAGACCAAGGACGCCTATCCCGGCCTGATCTACTCCAACGTCTCGTTCGTCGGCTCGACCGCGCTTGCCGAAGAACTCAAGCTGCTGGGGCCGCGCTACACCAGCGGCATCATCGTGACCCAGGTGGTCCCGGCGGTGTCGGGCTATTCGTCGGCCGTGCTCGAATACAAAAACGCGCTCGCCAAATATTTCCCGGGCGAAGCGGCCGACTACGTTTCGTTCGAGGGCTATGTCGCCGCCAACGTCCTTATCTCAGGCATCAAGCGGACCGGTTCGCAGGTCGACACCGAAAAGCTGATCGACACGCTGGAGACCATGCGCAATCTCGACCTCGGTCTCGGCACCCAGCTCTCGTTCGGCCGCTCCGAGCATCAGGCCTCCAACAAGGTCTGGGGCACCGCGCTCGATGAGAACGGGCGCTATCAACCGCTCGAACTCGAATGATAAAAAAAGCACCGACCAAAAAAACACCGACACTGCCGCATCGCAAGGGTAATTTTTGCGCCCTCGATGCGGCGCGCCGGAATTTCAGTAAACGTCAAACTCAAGAGTTTTGTAGTGCGTATTTTGGTAATTCTGCGTTGGACTTCCCTTCTCGTTAGTTCCTTTTTCATCTGTGCCGCGCAAGCGGCTCCCGGCGACAAGATAGAGTTGGTTCGAGACCTTGCCGGCCGTGTCGGCCCGGTGATCGGTTCGGCGCTGGCCTGCCCCGACATCACGCGCCCTCGCGTTCAATCGGTGATCGAGAAATTCGTGGCAGTGATCCGCGATGCCGCCTCCAACGAGGCCCAACGCTCCGACCTCGCCCAACAGTTCGACCGCAGCGTCGCGGATGGCCGCAACACAGTCTCAACAGGTAGGATGGATTGCATCCAGGCAGAACGCCGGCTGGCTGACCTGGAACAGTCGCTGGCGCCATCCGCGCCCCCTCCGGCCGCGGTCGCCCCCATCCCCTCCCTCGCCCCGCCCGCTTTCGCCGCGGCGCCGGCCCCCCTGCCCGCCCCCGCAATGGGCCTCGGAAATCCGGTCACGGCCGTTCGCGGCGTATCGGATAGCGAGATCCGGTTCGGCATCACCGCCGCCTTCACCGGCCCGGTGCGTGAACGCGGCCGCCAGATGAAGCTCGGCATCGAGACCGCCTTCAACCAGGTCAACGACGCCGGCGGCATCGCAGGACGCAAGCTGCGGATCATCGCGGCCGACGACGGCAACGAGCCGGCGCGCACGCTGCAGGCGGTGCGGCAGCTTTACGAGAAGGACCAGATCTTCGGCATTATCGGCAGCATCGGCACCGCAACCGCGGCGGTCGCGGTGCCGTTCGCGCTCGAGCGGAGGATGCTGTTCTTCGGGGCTTACACCGGCGGCAACGTCGTGCGCCGCGATCCTCCCGATCGCTATGTCTTCAATTACCGTCCGAGCTACGCCGACGAAGCCGACGCGGCAGTGCGCTATCTGGTGAAGATACGCCGTATTCCGATCCGGCAGATCGCCGTATTCGCCCAGACGGACGATCTCGGGGATGCCGGGTACGCGGGCGTCGCCAAAACCTATCGCGCGATGGGCCTCAACGACAGCGCCATCCTGCGCCTCAACTACCCGCGCAACACCATCGAGGTCGACGAGGCCGTCAACACATTGCGCGCGCAGAAGGTGCCGGTCCGGGCGATCATCATGTCCGCCTCCTACCGCGCCGCCGCCAAATTCATCGAGAAGACGCGGGCGCTCTATCCCGAGCTGATCTTCACGAGCATTTCCGGCGTCGGCGGCTCATCGCTCGCCGAGGAGTTGAAGCTGCTCGGATCCCGCTACACGACGGGCGTGCTCGTGACCCAGGTGGTGCCGGCGGTGTCGGGATATTCGAGCGCGGTGCTCGAATACAAGAATGCGCTAGCAAAGTATTTTGCCGGCGAGGCGCCCGACTACGCGTCGCTCGAAGGTTTTGTGGCCGCCAACATCCTGATCGACGCGCTGAAGCGCACCGGGGCACAGCTCGATACCGAAAAGCTGGTCGATACGCTGGAAGCGACCCGCAATCTCGATCTCGGCCTCGGCGTGGCGCTCAATTTCGGCCGCTCCGAACACACCGCCTCGAAAAAGATCTGGGGCACCGCGCTCGACGAGAGCGGCCGTTTTCAGGCGGTCGACCTGGAATAGACGGCACGCCATGATGCGATTTAATCAATTCGCATCATGAGCTTTGTTTGCGCCTGATCTTTTCGGAAAATCGATTCCCGCTTTTCCGGATCATGCTTCAACGCTTCTCGATGACCAGACTCTGCACGGCGCGGCCGAAATAGCCGTTGACGTCGGCGAGCCTCGCCATCGCGAGGCCCGCGCCGTCGGGACCGATCCAGGTCTCGGCGTCGACCAGGATCCAGTCGCCGGCCGGCTCGCGCGAAAAGTTCACCGTGAGGTCGGCATTGAGAAAGGTCCATTCGCGGAAATCCAGCACCGACGAAGTGCCGTTGCAGAAATCCGCCGCCGCCATCGTCCGCATCGCCTGAGAGACGGCTGCGCCTTCCACGATCGGCCGATCGACGCGATACCAGATCGCGCCCGGCCCCACCCTGCCGAAATGACCGCGGGCGGCGCGCAGCGACATACCCGTCACGAACGGACTCGACGAGAAATCGACATCCTCGACGCGCGACTGCTCCGGCCCCGGCAACGCGACCTGCTCGATATCAGCTTCCGGCGGCAGTTCGTCGGCCTGCACCCTGATCTTCAGAACGGTCGCGCTGACGACCACTACACCCTTCGCAAGCAGCCTGACCGCGCAAAGCTGGATCTTGCGTCCCTCGCGCACCACGTCGCTCTCGATCGTCAACGGCGCCACCGGCACCGGGCGCATCAGGTCGACCGTCACGCGGGCAATCCGCATCGGCACTGCAGTTGGAATCCGCTCCGCCGCCCAGACGACCAGCGATGCCGGAGGCGAGCCGTGCTGCATGCCCGGGTCCCACGGTCCCGCGGCATAGGGACTGGTGACGACGTCGTTGCCGTCAACACGAAAGATCGCTTCCATTGATGAGAGTCCTGTCGGATGGAGAGGAAAGCTTCTTGCCCGGTCTGACCGACGAAGTCGAGATGGCGGCGCAGCAGTACCCCTGCACGCTATTCGCGCACGGCTGTAAGCGACGTCAAATGAACGCCATGCCGCCGTTGAGGATGATGGTCTGGCCGGTCATGTACGCGTTGCCGAGCACCATCGCGACGGCCTGCGCCACCTCCTCCGGCTGGCCCATGCGGCCGAGCGGGATGTTGCGGGCAAGATCCGTGCGGCCCTTCATCATGTCGGTCTCGATCAGCGACGGCGCCACGTTGTTGACGGTGATACCTTCCTTGACCAGCCGCGCTGCATAGCCTCTGGTAAGCCCCTCCATGCCGGCCTTGGAAGCGTTGTAATGCGGACCGATGGCGCCGGCGCCGCGCGCCGCGCCTGAAGTGATGTTGACGATACGGCCCCATTTGCGCGCCCGCATCGCCGGCAGCACGGCCTGCGTGCACAGGAACGCCGATTTCAGGTTGACCAGGATGGTGCGGTCGAAATCGTCCTCGGTGAGGTCGTCGACGCCGCGCACGATCGCGATGCCGGCATTGTTGACGAGGATGTCGATCGGGCCGAGCGCGGCGGTGACCTGCTCGACCATTTTGGCAACGGAAGCGGCCTGCGAGACATCTGCCGCCACCGCGACGGCGCGCCCCCCGCCCGACTTGATTTTCGCGACGACGGCCTCCGCATCCGCGGCCCGTTCGCGGTAGTTGACCGCGACCGCGGCGCCCGATTCCGCCAGCGTCAGCGCGATGGCCGCGCCGATGCCGCGGGATGCGCCCGTCACCAGCGCGACATGCGCGCTCAGATCGTGTCCGTTTGTCATCGAAACCTCACCTGACGCCAAGAAGCGAATGCAATCATATCACCGCGGAAACGCAGGAGTTGAAACGGAGTCGAAACGCTGATGAAGTGAGCGGCCTCGGCATGACATCAGGTAGCGTTCGACCCCACCCTTTCAAGAAATTCTTTTACCGTATGGACCGTTCCGGTGCTGGTTGCTACGTAGCCGGGCAGGCTTGCAACCCCCTCCTGAAACTCGCGCCCCTTCATGATGTCGAGCACGCGTCGCATCGGCTCGGTTTCCAGAAACGCGCGCTTGCAGACGAAGAAATAATCCTCCGTCAGCAACCGGATGAAATCGAGCCCGAACTGCCGGGCCGCCGCCTCGACGCCGAAACTGACATCCGCCATGCCGCTGGCGACGTAAGCGGCGACGGCGGCGTGGGTAAACTCCATCTGCTGCGCGCCGTTGATTTTGGCCTCGTCGATCCGGTGCAGCGCCAGCAACTGGTCGAACAGCAGGCGCGTGCCGGAATCATGGTCGCGGTTGACGAAGCGCGCCTTGCGCTCGACGACATCCCTAAGCGAGCCGATCTTCAGCGGATTGCCGCGCTTGACCATCAGCCCCATCTCGCGCGTCACGAAACTGATCACGCGGTCCTCGCGCGGATCGAGCCATTCCTTGCAGGCCCGGATGCCCTGCGCGCGCAATTCGCCGCGCGGCAGATGCACGCCGGAGAGATCGCAGGCGCCCTGCGCCAGCGACACCAGCGAGTTCTGATTGCTGACATAGCGCAGATCGACGCCGATGCCGGGTTCGCGGTCGAGCAATTCGCGCAGCTTGGAAACCGCAAAACCGTGGCTGGCGTGAACCCGGATGACGGACGGCCGCTGATGCAGGAAGGGCTTGATTTCGGTGGCGAGTTCCTGCGCGAGATTTTCGAGCTGCGGACCAAGGCGGGCCTGCATGCGCTCGCCGGCCCAGACCAGCTTTTCGCCGAAGGCGGTCAGCACCGTGCCCTTGCCGCGATGGGTCTCGACCAGCGGCACGCCGAAGAATTCGGACCACTGCTCGACCAGATTCCAGACATGCCGATAGGAGAGCTGGGCGTGCTTCGCCGCATTGGTGAGTTTCCCGGTCTTTCGGATCTCGTTGAGAACGCCGAGCATCACCACCGCGGTCTGCGGACTGCCTTCCTTGTGAAAGCGCCATACGGTCTCGATCTCAATGTGGTGCATCGGCCAAACCTATGAAGCTGACTGCATATATTCGTAATCCATAGGCAAACCATATCATATTTACTGCCGGCGAAAACCTCCTACGTTCACGGACAACAACGGAGGAAATATGATGTCGATTGCATATGACTATTCCCGCGAGCCGGTCCCCGCGGTTGCCTCGGGCAAACCTCGTCTGCTGCTGATCGACGGCCAGCATCTCCCATCCGTCTCCGGACGCACCTTCAAGACCCTCAATCCCGCCACCGAGCAGGTGATCGCCACCATCGCCGAAGGCAACGCGGCCGATGTCGATCGAGCGGTCGCGGCGGCTCGCCGTGCCTTTGAGGGGCCGTGGCGCAGCATGCGCGCCTCCGAGCGCGGCCAGATCTTGTTCCGCCTGGCTGGATCTAATGAAGCAGCACGCGGACGAAATCGCAGCCCTTGAAAGCCTCGATGCCGGCAAGCCGATCGCCGGCGTGCTGCGGCAGGACCTCCCCGCCGCCATCGATACGCTGACCTATTACGCGGGCTGGGCCGACAAGATCAGCGGCGAGGTGGTCTCGACGCGGGATGATGCGCTGACCTACACCGTGCGCGAGCCGGTCGGCGTGGTCGCGGCCATCGTGCCCTGGAATTTCCCGCTGATGATCGGGATGTGGAAACTGGCGCCGGCGCTGGCCTGCGGCTGCACGATCGTGATGAAGCCCGCCGAACTGACATCGCTTTCGGCGCTGCGGATCGGCGAACTGGCGCTCGAGGCGGGCCTGCCGCCCGGCGTGCTCAATATCGTCACCGGCCCGGGCCGGGTCGTCGGCGACGCGCTGGTCAATCATCCTGATGTCGACAAGGTGACGTTCACGGGATCGCCGGGCGTCGGCCGCGGCATCCTGCGCGGCGCCGCCGGCAACTTCAAGCGCGTGTCGCTCGAACTCGGCGGCAAGTCCGCCAACGTCATCTTCGACGACGCGGACATCGAGGCGGCCAGCAAGGCGGCGGCATCGGCGATCTTCTTCAATGCCGGACAGGTCTGCTCGGCGGGCTCGCGCGTGCTGGCCCATGAAAAGGTCTACGACGAGGTGGTCGAGCGGCTGACGCAGCGCGCCAGGACGATCCGCATCGGCGACCCCGCCGACCGCGCCACGGCGCTGGGTCCGGTGATCTCCGAAAAGCAGATGAAGAGCATCCTCGACTATGTCGATATCGGCCGCAACGAAGGCGCCGTTCTGACCACGGGCGGCGAGCGTGTCGGCGACCGCGGCTACTTCATCAGTCCGGCGGTGTTCGCCAACGTTGAGCACGAGATGCGCATTTCGCAGGAAGAAATCTTCGGCCCCGTGGTCAGCGTGATCAAGTTCAAGGATGAGGCCGATGCGCTGCGGATCGCCAACGGCACGGCCTATAGCCTGGCGGCCGGCGTCTGGAGCCGCGATATCGGGCGCGTCCAGCGCTTCGCCAAGAAGGCGAACGCCGGCACGGTCTGGATCAACACCTACGGCTATACGGACGTGCGGTTGCCGTGGGGCGGCGTGCGCGATTCAGGCTTCGGCCGCGAACACGGCACGGCCGCGATCGACAATTTCACCGAACCGAAAGCGGTCTGGATGAATTTGAACGTGTGAGCGCCGCACGCGAAAGCCAAGGCCTGTAATAACCAAGCCCGCCTTGGCCGCCCTCTGCTCGCAAGGGAGAGGGCGGCAGCGTTCGTTAGAGCGGGGGGTCGACTGCCTCGTCATATTCCTTCTTGAACCGCGCGATCAGTTCGGCGGCCGGCAACACCTTGCCGATGCCGCCGATACCCTGACCGGAGCCCCAGATTTCCTTCCATGCCTTCGGCTTGCTGCGCTCGCCGGAGGCGTCGGTGCCAAAGCTCATCTTGGAGGGATCGGAGGTCGGCAGTTCTTCGGGGTTGAGCCCGGCCTTGACGATCGAGGGCTTGAGGTAGTTGCCGTGCACGCCGGTGAACAGGTTCGAATAGACGATGTCTTCGGCCGACGAGGAGGTGATCATCTCCTTGTAGCCCTCGACCGCGTTGGCTTCCTCGGTCGCGATGAAGGCCGAGCCGATATAGGCGAAGTCGGCGCCCAGAACGCGCGCCGCACGGATCGCGCGGCCGTTGGCGATCGCGCCCGACAGCGCAATCGGTCCGTCGAACCAGGAGCGCGTCTCCTCGACGAAGGCCAGCGGCGAGATCGTGCCGGCATGACCGCCGGCACCGGCCGCCACCAGGATCAGGCCGTCGGCGCCCTTCTCGATCGCCTTGTGCGCGAATTTCTGGTTGATCACGTCGTGAAAGACGATGCCGCCCCAATTATGCGCCGCCTTGTTGAGATCCTCGCGCGCGCCGAGCGAGGTGATCAGCATCGGCACCTTGTACTTCTCGCACATCGCCATGTCGTGATCGAGCCGGTTGTTAGATTTGTGGACGATCTGGTTCACCGCGAACGGCGCCGACGGCCGCTCCGGATGCGCCTTGTCGTAAGCCGCCAGTTCTTCGGTGATCCGCGCCAGCCACTCGTCGAGCAGCGCTGCCGGGCGCGCGTTCAGCGCCGGAAACGATCCGACCACACCGGCCTTGCACTGGGCAATCACCAGATCGGGTACGGAGATGATGAACAACGGCGACCCGATCACCGGTATCGACAGGCGGCCCTTGAACAGCGCGGGCATGGACATGCAAAGCGATCCTTTGGTTATTCAGGCGAACGATGCGGGTCTTGAGCAAAATTCTCTCGGAAAAACGGTGACCGCTCTTCCAGACGCTCTAGAGATGCCAGACGTCATACCAACCATCAAGGCAATCTTTCCAGTGTCAAGTATTGCGTTTTGACGCTGGCGGCGATGCGTTTGAGCATGCCCCACTTCCGAGCTTAGTGCGCTACTGACACAGCGCCCGCGTCACGAAATTTTCGGTCTTGCAATCGCCCGGCTGGCGCTTGTAGCCCGGCATGTACACTTTCGGCGAGCATTTCTCGGCTGCATCGGTATCGAGGCTCTTGCCGTCCTTGTAGCCGTTGCTCTGGCACAGTCTGTCGGCGCCGGCCTTGCAGTCCGGCGCGCCGTTGGCTGCCACCAGGCAGGCCGCGCGGCCCTTCACCATGGACGAGGGTTTCGCCATGTTCGACAGGCTCTGGCCCGCATCCTTGGTGCGCGCATTGAGATCGTCGATGGTCTCGCTCGGGCTCTTCAGCGGCGGCAGCAGCGATTTGGATTTCTCGAACAGTTTTCCAATTTCGTTGATCAGGCCCGGACTCTCGTCACGCGGCGCCGACGGAGGTTCGGCCGGCTGCGGCCCCGGCTGAGCCGGCGCCGGTTGCTGGGCCGGCGACTGCAGGCCGAGCGTGGGCGGCGGGGCGGCCTGAGGCCAGCCGGTTTCGGGAGCGATCACCACCATGGATGCCACGAGGCCCCCGATCGCGAGTTGCGTGCCGAATGGTTTGAACATGGCACAAACCTAACCTGAAGCCGGATACCGGCAAAGCTCAGCCTGGTCTAGATCAGCTTGAACGCGATGACGAAACCGAGCACCAGCACGACGGTGCCGATGGCGACCCAGAGGCCGAGCCGCTTTTCCAGTTCGCTCCGGATCAGGTCGCCGTAGCGGTTGAGCAGGACGGCGACAATGAAAAAGCGCCCGCCGCGCGCAACGATGGAGCACAGGATGAACAGCCAGATATTGTAGCCCGCAAAGCCCGAGGTGATGGTCACGAGCTTGTAGGGTATCGGCGTCAGACCCTTCAGCAGGATGATCACCGCGCCCCATTCGGCATAGGAGGCGCGGAAGGTTTCGACCTTGTCGCCGAGACCGTAGAGGGTGATGAGCCAGTGCCCGATCAAATCGTAGAGCAGCGCGCCAATCGCGTATCCGAGCACACCGCCGGCAACGGACGCGACCGTGCACACGGCCGCGAACCACCACGCCTTCTTCGGCCGCGCCAGCGACATCGGCAGCAGCATGATGTCAGGAGGGATCGGGAAGAACGAGCTTTCCGCGAAGGCTACGGCTGCCAGTATCCAGAGCGCGTAGGGCTTGTCAGCGGCGGCGAGGCACCAGTCGTAGGTCCGTTTGAGCATGCGCGCATGAACCATCATGCGGCGGATTTGTCCATGCCGGAATAGAACCGAATTCGGGAAGAATCAGTGCCGCTTACGCAAGGAGCGGGCTTCCAGAGCGACAATTCGCCGCCGGACCGCGGGAGATGCCACAGCTTTGGGCAGCGGCTCGGCTAGCGGCTTGCCGGGTACCGCCTTGCTCTCAACGACCTCGCTAACGACAGCCTTGGGCATTTTGAGCGTCGACTTCGGCAGCTTCTCGGCGATGCCGAGCATATCCTCGCGTCGCTCCATCTCGCGCCAGACGTCCTCCGGCCTCACGCCGGCCGAAGCCCACAGCACGGTCAAATTATAGAGCAGGTCGGCACTCTCGCGGATCACCGCGTCGGTCTTGCCGTTGACGGCGTCGATGACGACTTCGATGGCTTCCTCGGCGAGCTTCTTGGCCATCCTGGAGGGGCCGCGCTGAAACAGCCGGGCCGTTCGCGACGTGGCCGGATCGAGATCTCTGGCTGCGAGCACAGCCTGATAAAGCCGTTCGAGCGAATCACTCATGCTTCGAACCTAATGCAAAGCAGGGCCGAGCGTGTTAACGCCCGGCCCTGCTTTGATAACAAATCCACCGGCCGGGGCGGCCGGTGGATTCATCTTAAACGATTGCGATTTTAGCGGTCGCGTTTACCAACCCCGATAGTAGGAGGGGCCGCCGCCATAATAACCGCGGGGCGCGTAATACGGGTTCGCCTCGCCGTAATAGGCGGGGCCGCCATAGTAGCCATCGTCATAGTAGTGACGGCGATTCTGGGTGGCCGCAATCGCGATACCCGTGCCGACGATGCCGGCAAAGGCGGCCGCCGCCGCGGCACCGCCGCCGCCACCGCGATAGTACCGGCGGCGCGCGCTGAAATCGGTCGCATCGCTGGTCGCCGTAACGCCCTTGCCTGGGGTGGCGGAGCCGGCGAAAGCCATCGACGGCGGGACTGCCGTCAGTGCCACCGCGACAATCGTCGCCACCGCGCTGGCGCGGCCAATCGATGAGAACATACCCTTTCGCGCAAACATCCTAAACATCCTCCGTGGGAGCTGGCCTGAAGACAGGCCTCAAATGAGCTAACCACTGAGCCCATTTTAGGTTCCCCAATCCGAACGGCAGCTGAACGATCCCTGGCAAAATCGTGGCAGTCATCGACCGTTCAGGTTAGATGCTGCAGAATGGCTCGCTCAAGGGCTCCAAAAGACGATTCGTGCCGTTCGCGATGTCACG
Source organism: uncultured Alphaproteobacteria bacterium (assembly GCA_963742935.1). Classification (GTDB taxonomy): domain Bacteria; phylum Pseudomonadota; class Alphaproteobacteria; order Rhizobiales; family Xanthobacteraceae; genus Bradyrhizobium. The sequence goes on from CAVUOI010000025.1 coordinate 141,491, forward strand.
ACGCTGTCATCGCCGGCGCGGCAACTTGTCTCACCTCATGCTGATGTAATCTCGATGCGTGCTGTCCCGACCAATGCCACCCGCCTGAATGCTCGATCGTGGCTTCTGCTGGCTTTCCTTGCAGGGCTGTGGGCGATTGTGGGCCTGATGACGGGCAACGTCCTGGCCGCGGACGAGCCCCGATCGCCGCTTCCTATCCAGTTTTCGCTCGATCGTCCGATTGATGCCGCGGCTGCCCCTTTCGTGATGGCCTCGGCTAACGGCCTGTTCAGCGCCGAAGCGCTCGCGGTTACGACCAACATTGCCAGCGGATCGCAGGACGCAATTGCGCGCGTGGCGGCGGGCACCAGCGATTTTGCCGTCGTCGACATCAACGCGCTGATGCGGTTTCGCGACAAGGACAAGCAGGTCGGCCCCAGGATCAAGGCAGTGTTCGTGCTGTTCAACAAGGCGCCCTATGCCATCATTGCCCGCAAGAGCCGCGGCGTACTGGCGTTGACCGACATCGAGGGCAAGACGCTCGGCGTCGCCGAAGGCGACCTGTCGGTGCGGCTGTGGCCGGCAGTGGCCAATTTGAACGGCATCAAGCTCAAGAGCGTGAAACAAAGCAGCATCAGCGCCGCGGTGCGCGAGCCGATGCTGTCGGCAGGCCAACTCGATGCCGTGACCGGGTTCTCCTATCTGTCGGCGATCAACTTGAAGGACCGCGGCGTGCCGGCCGACGATCTGGCGGTGCTGAAATTCGCCGACTATGGCTGCGAGGCCTATGGTTTTGCCATCATCGTCAATCCGGCTCTGGCGGCCGCCAAGCCCGAAGCGGTGAAGGGTTTCGTGCGGGCGGTGATCGGCGGTGTGAATCTGACCATCAAGGATCCCGCAGGCGCCGCGGCCGAAGTCGCCAACCGCATGGACGGCGGCTCCAAGGACCTCGAACTGGAGCGTCTGCGGAGCATTCTGCGCGACAACATCCTGACCAGCGAAGTGAAGCGCAACGGCCTCGGCATAATCGACCCGGCGCGCTTCGAGCGCTCGATCGACCAGGTCGGGGAAGACTTCAAGTTTCAGAAGCGGCCGCAGGCCTCCGACATTTTCGACGACCAGTTTTTGCCGCCGCTGAACGGGCGACTGATCAATTGAGCGACTGCCGGCCTCCGCACGGTGGTGAGGAGCGCTTTCAGGATCAGGTCGGTGGCGTTCTCCGCTGCGATCGGAACACATCCCGCTCTGGCCCTCCACCGCGAACCCTGATTAGTATAGCGGACACCTATCGCTTCCTTTGAGTCCCATCCGAATGTCCATGCTGCGCCTTTACACCCGCGTCCTTCAATTGCTCGGCAAGGAGGCGCGGTTGGGCTGGATTCTCGCCTTTGCCAACCTGCTGCTGGCCGGCGCGCAATTCGCCGAACCGGTGCTGTTCGGCAAGATCGTCGACGTGCTCTCCGGCAAGCCGCAGACCGGCCCGCTGGCCACGAATTCGGCGTGGCCGCTGCTGGCGGCCTGGGTGGCGTTCGGCCTGTTCACCATCGCCTGCAGCGCGCTGGTCGCGCTCCATGCCGACAGGCTGGCGCATCGCCAGCGCCAGGCGGTGCTGACCGATTATTTCGAGCACATCATGCAACTGCCGCTGACCTTCCATACCGGCACCCATTCCGGGCGGCTGATGAAGGTGATGCTGAACGGCACCGATGCGCTGTGGCGGCTCTGGCTCGGATTCTTCCGCGAGCATTTCGCCGCGATCCTGTCGCTGGTGGTGCTGCTGCCGCTGGCGTTCTACATCAACTGGCGGTTGGCGATCCTGCTGTTCGGACTGTGCGTGGTGTTCACCATCCTGACCACCCTGGTGGTGCGCAAGACCTACGGCATGCAGAGCGAAGTCGAGGCACACTACAGCGATCTGTCCACGCGCGCTTCCGATGCGCTCGGCAACGTCGCGCTGGTGCAGAGTTTCGTGCGGATCGATGCCGAGGTTCAGGGCCTGCGCTTCGTCGCCGACAAGCTGCTCGCCGTGCAGATGCCGGTATTGGGCTGGTGGGCGCTGGTCACCGTCATCACCCGTGCCTCCACCACCATCACCGTACTCGCGATCTTTTCCGTCGGCATCTACCTGCACGGCCGGGGAGAGACCACGGTCGGCGAGATCGTGATGTTCGTGAGTTTTGCGACCATGCTGATCCAGAAGCTGGAACAAGTGGTCGGCTTCATCAACAACGTGTTCATGGAAGCGCCGCGGCTGCAGGAATTCTTCGACGTGCTGGACGCGGTGCCGGCAGTGCGCGACCGACCCAACGCCATGGACACCGGACGCCTCTCCGGCCTCGTCGAATTCAACGACGTCTCGTTTTCCTATGACGGCAAGCGCCCGGCGGTCGAGGATGTTTCGTTTACCGCTCTGCCCGGCCAGACAATCGCTCTCGTCGGCCCGACCGGCGCCGGCAAGTCGACCGCGATCGCTCTGCTGCACCGCGCCTTCGATCCGCAATCCGGCATCATCAAGATCGACGGCATGGACATCCGCGGCCTGAAATTGACCGCGTTGCGGCGGAACATCGGCGTGGTGTTCCAGGAAGCGCTGCTGTTCAACCGTTCGCTCGCCGACAATCTGCGGGTCGGCAAGCCTGATGCCACCGACGAAGAAATGCGCATCGCCGCCGGCCGCGCGCAGGCGCTGGAGTTCATCGAGCGCAGCGACAAGCAGTTCGAGACCCAAGCCGGCGAGCGCGGCCGCATGCTGTCCGGCGGTGAGCGGCAACGGCTGTCGATCGCACGCGCGCTGCTGAAAGACCCGCCGATCCTGATCCTCGACGAGGCGACCAGCGCGCTCGACGCCGTCACCGAGGCCAAGGTCAACGCCGCGCTCGACGAGGTCATGAAAGGCCGCACCACCTTCGTGATCGCGCACCGGCTTTCCACCATCCGCAACGCCACCCGTATCCTGGTGTTCGACAATGGGCGCGTGATCGAAAGCGGAACGTTCGATGAACTCGTGGCCAAGGGCGAACGCTTTGCGGAACTCGCAAAGGCCCAGTTCATGGTGCATGAGAATGCGCGCGCCGCCATCGAGGCCAAATAGGCCCGATTTCGTTCGAGCATGATCTTTCCGGAAAACCGGTTTCCACTTTTCCGGATCATGCTCTAAGTGAGCGCGATCACGGTTTAGGCATTGCCGAATCTGCGATAATTTGGTCCACGATTTAGTCGCCCGGGCCCTGTTCTGGCCCGCCAAGCCGGTATAGGTTTGCGCTGCCGCAAAGCGACGGCGCCGGACACGCTTGAAACCCGAACGTCAGCTCTCCAAGGACCTCCTTTGTCAAGGCGGGTCTCAAAGGACCGGAACGGAAAAGTGCAACTTCTTCGCCTGCTGCCTCGCCATTCGTTGAACGGGATTTTCCTGATTGCGGCGCTTGCCGTCATCGCGCCGCGCGACGCGCACGCCGAGGCGCTGCTGGTGGTCGAAGCCGATACCGGCAAGGTGCTGCAGGCCGACAACGCCACCATGCCCTGGTACCCGGCTTCGGTGACCAAGATCATGACGGCTTACGTCACGCTGAAGTCCGTCAAGGACGGCCGCCTGTCGCTCGACACGCTGCTGACGGTGTCGCCGGTCGCCGCCTCGCAGTCGCCGTCGAAGATGGGGTTCCCTGCGGGCACTCAGATCACCATCGACAACGCGCTCAAGATGATGATGGTGAAATCGGCCAACGATATGGCTGTGGTGCTCGCCGAAGGCGTCGGCGGTTCGATCGACGGCTTCTCGGCGATGATGAATCAGACCGCGCAAAAGCTTGGCATGACGCAGACGAGCTACGTCAATCCGAACGGCCTGCCGGCGGACGGACAGATCACTTCCGCGCGTGATCTCGCGATTCTCGCACGCGCCGTCATTCGCGACCTGCCGGAATACGAATACTTCATGCACATCCCTTCCATCCGCTACGGGCGCAGGGTGACGCAGAACTTCAACAAGCTGATCGGGCGCTATCCGGGCGCCGACGGCTTCAAGACGGGGTTCATCTGCGCCTCCGGCTACAATCTGGTCGCCTCGGCGACGCGCAACGGCAAGCGGCTGATCGCCGTCGTGCTCGGCGCCTCCTCAGGAAATGCGCGCGCAGTTCGCGCGGCGCAATTGCTGGAGCGCGGCTTCGGCGGCGGCGGGCTGGGCTGGCTGAAACCCGCGCTCGGCACCGTCGATAGTCTTGTTCCAGTCGACGCGACCCCGCCGAACCTGCGCGACGAGATGTGCAACGGCAAGCGCAAGCGGCCGGCCACCGACGAGGACGCCGACGTCGTCGCCGCCAACGGCAGCGCCTCGACGGGCGAGACCGCGGTGACGTTCTTCACCGCCGGGCTGCAGCCGCCGACCGCAAAGCCGTCGGAGCTGATCGCTGCGGCGCCACAGCCGTCCGAGCCTATCCCGGTTTATACCGGCCCGACCAAGACCGGCACCGCGCTGATCGCCGCCGTGGCGGCAGACACCGAGAAGCAGACGCCCAAGCGCGGCAAGAAATCGAAGATCGCGGCGAGGAAACCCGACGCTGCGAAGCCCAAGGCTGAGGCCAGCGCCAAGCCTGCGGCGGTCAGGCATGCGAGCGCGAAACCGGAAGCTGCCGCCAAGCCGGGCGCCTCGGCCGAAAAGAAGCCTGCCTCCAGGTCCGCCGCCGCAGATAAGCCCGCGCCGAAGCCGGCCAAGCCGAACGCCGCCGCCAAGCCCAAGAGCTAAAACAGCAAGGGCTAGAACAACAAGGGCTAAAACAAGCCGGCTGGTTAACGGGCCGCGAAGCCGGGTAATTAGGCAGTTTTTCCTTCGTTCGCCGAACTATTCCAGATCGCCGCAATGCGTCGATAGCGCGCAGCCGCTTGCCATCGGCGGCCGCATTCACAATACTGCCCCAAAACAAGGCGTGCCCGGCCACCAAACAGGGAAACAACGAGAGGGGAATCACCATGGAGCGGATCTGGCTCAAGCAATATCCGGCCGGCGTGCCCGCCGATATCGACGTTACCCAGTACTCATCGCTGGTCGAACTGCTGGAAGAAAGCTTCAAGAAATTCGCCGATCGAAAAGCTTTCATCTGCATGGACAAGTCGATCAGCTATCGCGACCTCGACGAGATGTCGGCAGCGCTCGGCGCTTACCTGCAGGGCAAGGGCCTGAAGAAAGGCGCCCGAGTCGCGCTGATGATGCCGAACGTGCTGCAGTACCCGGTGTCGACTGCCGCCGTGCTGCGCGCCGGATATTCGGTGGTGAACGTGAACCCGCTCTACACCCCGCGCGAGCTCGAGCATCAGCTCAAGGATTCCGGCGCGGAGGCGATCGTCGTTCTGGAGAACTTCGCCACCACCGTGCAGCAGGTAATTGCAAAGACCGCGGTCAAGCATGTGATCGTCGGCAGCATGGGCGACCTGCTCGGCTTCAAGGGCGTGATCGTCAACCTCGTGGTCCGCAAGGTGAAGAAGATGGTGCCGGCCTGGTCGATCCCGGGCGCGGTCTCGTTCAACGATGCGCTCTCTGCCGGCCGCAGCCTGAAGCTCAGCAAGCCGCAGTTGACGCGCGATGACGTCGCCTTCCTGCAATATACCGGCGGCACCACCGGCGTTTCCAAGGGCGCGACGTTGCTGCACAAGAACATTCTCGCCAACGTGCTGCAGAACGACGCCTGGCTGCAGCCGGCGCTGAAGAAGCCGCCGCATGTCGATCAGCTCTTCATCGTCTGCGCGCTGCCGCTCTATCACATCTTCGCACTCACGGCGTGCTTCCTGCTGGCCATGCGGGCCGGCGGCGTCAACCTCTTGATCCCGAACCCCCGCGATATGCAGGGCTTCATCAAGGAACTGATGAAATATCAGGTCAACAGCTTCCCGGCGGTCAACACGCTCTACAACGGCCTGTTGAATTCGCCCGGCTTCGACAAGGTCGATTTCTCCAAGCTGAAGACCTCGTTCGGCGGCGGCATGGCGACGCAAAAGCCCGTCGCCGAGAAGTGGCTGAAGGTGACCGGCTGCGCGCTGTCGGAAGGCTATGGACTGTCCGAGACCTCGCCGACGCTGACCTGCAACCCGGCCGACACCGACCAGTTCTCCGGCGCGATCGGCATTCCGGTGCCGTCGACCTATCTCTCGATCCGCGACGACGACGGCAAGGAAGTGCCGCTCGGCCAGCCCGGCGAGATCTGCGCCAAGGGCCCGCAGGTGATGTCCGGTTACTGGAACCGGCCGGACGAGACCGCGAACGTGATGACCGCGGACGGCTTCTTCCGCACCGGCGACATCGGCGTGATGGACGAACGCGGCTACACCAAGATCGTCGACCGCAAGAAGGACATGATCCTGGTCTCGGGCTTCAACGTCTATCCCAACGAGATCGAGGAAGTGATCGCGAGCCATCCGGGCGTGCTGGAATGCGCCGTGATCGGCGTGCAGGACGCCAAATCGGGCGAGGCGGTCAAGGCGTTCATCGTCAAGAAGGACCAAAACCTTTCGGCCGATGAAATCATCAAGTACTGCGGCACGCAGCTCACCGCCTACAAGGTCCCCAAGCAGATCGAGTTCAGGACCGACCTGCCCAAGACCAATGTCGGCAAGATCCTGCGCCGCGAACTGCGCGACGAGAAGAAGGCCGCGGCCTAGCCGCGCTTCCCGTCGATGGTTGAAGCTCCCGTCACGCCGGCCGAAATTCTGGCGTTCTGGCGTGACGCCGGACCCGACCGTTGGTACCGGCGCGACGATGCGTTCGATGCCGAGGTGTGCTGGCGCTTTCTCGGCCTGTGGCAGGGCGCAGCCGCCGGCGAATTATCGGCATGGGAAGCAAGCGATGACGGCGCGCTGGCGCTCGTCATCGTGCTCGACCAGTTTCCCCGCAACCTGTTTCGCGACGACGGGCGGACCTATGCCAGCGATGCCCTGGCACGCGAGGTAGCGCACCGCGCCATCGAGCGTGGCGTGGACGCGCGGATCGATCCTGTTTTGCGTGAATTCCTGTATCTGCCGTTGATGCATTCGGAGCATCTGCCCGACCAGTTGCGCTGCATCGAGCTCTCGCGCGCGGCCGGCCATGCCGAGAACCTGAAATGGGCCGAGCACCACGCCGGCATCATCCGGCGGTTCGGCCGCTTTCCCCACCGCAACCGCCTGCTGCGCCGCCCGACCACGCCGGAGGAGCAGTCCTTCCTGGACGAAGGGGGTTTTTCACCCTGATGACGGAAGCGTGAACCGGCGCTATCGTTGCCGTTTCAACCCCGTGAATATTGTGCCCGCCGCCTGCTCAGTCTAAGACAAATCTGCTCATTGAGGGAGAATTGAAATGACGATCCAAGTCGGCGACAAGCTGCCGGAAGCCAAGTTTCGCGTGATGACGGCGGAAGGTCCGCAGGTCAAGACCACCGACGATATTTTCAAGGGCAAGAAGGTGGCGCTGTTTGCGGTGCCCGGCGCCTATACCGGCACCTGCCACAAGATGCACCTGCCGAGCATCTTCCTCAACGCCTATGCCATCAAGGAGAAGGGCGTGAACTCGATCGCCATCGTCTCCGTCAACGACGCCTTCGTCATGAACGCCTGGAAGCGCGACACCGACCAGCGCGACGAAGCCACCTTCCTCGCCGACGGCAACGCCGACTTCACCAAGGCGATCGGCATGGAGCTCGACGCCTCCGGCAACGGCCTCGGCATCCGCTCCAAGCGCTATTCGATGCTGATCGAAGACGGGGTGGTCAAGAAGCTCAACCTCGAGCCGGCGCCCGGCAAGGTGGAAGTATCTGGTGGCGATACGCTGCTGGGGCAGCTGTAGAACAGCGGTTTCGCCGCTTGCGCAACTGTCGTCGCCCGGCCTTGTGCGCAATTGCGCACTCGGGACCGGGCGATCCAGTACGCCGCGGCTTCTCGGTTCATCACTGACGTCTCTGGAATACTGGATCATCCGCCTTCGCGGATGATGACAGTTGCGGCTACGGCTTCAACCTCGCCATCGCGACGCCCTCGCGGGCCAATTGATCGGCACGCTCGTTTTCGGCGTGGCCGGCGTGGCCCTTGATCCAGTGCCAATTGACCTGATGCGGTTTCAGCGCGGCATCGAGGCGTTGCCAGAGGTCGACATTCTTGACCGGTTTCTTGTCAGATGTCCGCCAGCCGTTTTTCTTCCAGCTGTGAATCCAAGACATGATGCCCTGGCGGACATACTGGCTGTCGGTGGTGAGGTCCACGACACATGGCTTCTTCAGCGCTTCCAGCGCCGAGATCGCCGCCATCAGCTCCATGCGGTTGTTGGTGGTATGCGCCTCGCCGCCCTTCAGCTCCTTCTCCTTGTCGCCGAATCTTCAAGATAGCTCCCCAGCCGCCGGGGCCGGGATTACCCGAGCAGGCGCCGTCGGTGAAAACAGTCACGTGAGGCCGTTCGCTCAAGCGACGCATCCTGGCTGGATCAGGCCATAATCGCGCACGCTCGCGACGGTCTGGTGGAAGCGCAGCTTGCGGACATATTCGAGCGGGTCCTTTGGCTTCACCAGCGCGCCGGGCGGCACGTCGAGGAAATCGACCAGCCGCGTCAGCAGGAAACGCAGCGCGGCGCCGCGCGCCAGCAGCGGCAGCGCCTCCTGCTCGGTATCCGACAATGGCCGCGCGCGACCGTAGGCGTTGAGCAGCGCGCGGGCCTTGGTGACGTTGAAAGCATGATCCGCTTCGAAACACCACGCGTTCAGGCAGATCGCGACGTCGTAGGCCAGCATGTCGTTGCAGGAAAACGGAAAATCTATCAGCCCCGACAATTTATCGCCAAGGAAGAACACGTTGTCGGGAAACAGATCGGCATGGATGACGCCGGGCGGCAGATCTTTCGGCCAGCACGCCTCGAGGTGATCAAGCTCGCGCGCGATGAAGTCATGCAGGCCGGGCGCGACGCTGTCGGCCCGCGGCGCGGCGAGATCGAACAACGGCCGCCAACCCGCAACCGATAGCGGGTTGTTGCGGAACATCGGGAAGTCCTGCCCCGCCAGATGCATTCTGGCGAGCGCCTCGCCGACGCCGGTGCAATGCGCAGCGTTGGGCCGCCGCGGCCATACGCCTTCGAGAAAGTTGATGATCGCAGCAGGCCGCCCGACCAGCTCGCTGTAGACCTCGCCCTTGCGGTTGCGCGCCGGCTGCGGGCAACGCACGCCGCGCTCGGCCAGATGCGCCATCAGCGACAGGAAGTACGGGAGGTCATCTACCGCCACGCGCTTTTCATAGAGCGTGAGGATGAACGCGCCCTTGCTGGTATGCAGCAGGAAGTTGGAATTCTCGACGCCCTCGGCGATGCCCTTGTAGGAGAGCAACTCGCCGATGTCGTAGCCTTTGAGGAATTCCGCGAGGTCTTCGGCGGCGACGTCGGTGTAAACCGCCATAGGGAAACCTTAGTGGCAATAATTTAGTACGAAAACCTCAGGCGGCGTCGGGCCGCAGCGAACGCGGCAGCGGGAAGAACTCGTTTTCCTCGGCGGCCGATACCGTCTCCACATGCAATTCGAAGCGCTCGGCAAAGGCGCCCATGATTTCCTCGACGATCACTTCCGGCGCGGAAGCGCCCGCGGTGATGCCGAGGCTCCTGATGCCTTCGAAGCGCGACCAGTCGAGATCCGAGGCGCGTTGCGCCAGAACCGACACCGGGCAGCCCTCGCGCTCGGCGACTTCACGGAGCCGCTGCGAGTTCGACGAGTTCGGTGCGCCAACCACGATCAGCGCATCGACCACCGGCGCTACCTTCTTGACTGCGAGCTGGCGGTTGGTGGTGGCGTAGCAGATGTCTTCCTTGTGCGGTCCGTTGATGTTCGGGAAGCGCTCCTTGAGGAGTGCTACGATCTCGGCGGTGTCATCAATCGACAACGTCGTCTGGGTCACGAAGGCGAGGTTGTCCGGGTTCTTCGGCGTGAACGTCTTGGCGTCTTCCGCGGTCTCGATCAGCGTCACCGCGCCGACCGGCAACTGGCCAAGCGTGCCGACCACTTCCGGGTGGTGCGAATGCCCGATCAGCAGGATCTCGCGGCCACGCTTGAAATGGATCGCGGCCTCGCGGTGCACTTTCGTGACCAGCGGGCAGGTCGCGTCCAGCGAGAAGAAATTGCGTGCGCGGGCATCCGCCGGCACCGATTTGGGAACCCCATGGGCAGAGAACACCACCGGGGCGTTGGTATTATCGGGGATTTCGGCCAGTTCCTCGACGAAGATTGCGCCCTTGGTCTTCAGGCTGTCGACCACGTAGCGGTTATGCACGATCTCGTGGCGGACATAGACGGGGGCGCCATAGATGGCGAGCGCCCGTTCGACGGTATCGATGGCCCGTACCACCCCCGCGCAGAAGCCGCGGGGAGAACAAAGCACGATTCTGAGGTCTGGTTTGGCTGGCATAAGGGCTATCTCGGGACCGAATCACCCCTCGCCGGCGGGCAGGGAACGGCCAGTTTGAATAAGGACTTGGGGCTGCTTTTGGGCCCTGTCAAGGCACTATAGCAGACCATTGCGCCAATACCCCGGGAAGGCGTATATAGCGCCCTAATTCCCGTCATCACCGATGACCACAGACTTCGCCTCCAAAAGAGGTGGGCGAGGCACAAAGGAGATTTGCCATGAGCAACGCACCGCTGATGCCAAAAGCGACTGCCGTGTGGCTGGTTGACAATACCGCACTGACCTTCGACCAGGTGGCTGATTTTACCAAAATGCACCCCCTCGAGGTCCGCGCCATCGCGGACGGCGACGCCGCCCAGGGCATCAAGGGCATGGACCCGATTTCGACCGGGCAATTGAGCCGCGACGAGATCGAAAGGGGCGAAAAGGACCCGGATTACCAACTCAAGCTCGGCGAGAGCAAGGTCGTGCTGCCGCCGGCCGCCAAGAAGAAGGGCCCGCGCTATACCCCGGTGTCGCGCCGCCACGAGCGGCCAAGCGCGATCCTCTGGCTGGTCCGCAACCACCCCGAACTGAAGGACGCGCAGATCATGCGCCTCGTCGGCACCACCAAGACCACCATCGCGAGCGTCCGCGACCGTACCCATTGGAACGCCTCGACGCTGACGCCGATGGACCCGGTGACGCTCGGGCTGTGCTCGCAGATCGAACTAGATTTCGAGGTGCAGCGCGCGGCCAAGGAAAAGCCGGTGCCCGCAGCCTACGGCGGCGCAACGCTGCTGCCGGCCTCCGAGACGACGAAGAAAGAGCCGGAGTTCGAAACCAGCGAGAAGAGCGAAGACGACCTCAATGTCGACGCCGTGTTCGCCAAGCTGAAGACGATCGGCGGCAAGAAACAGGACGACGAGGAAGAGTAAGGAATTCTGCGCTACGGCTGTGGTTGAACGCGGCGGGGCAACCTGCCGCGTTTTTGTTTTGGTGGGACGGCGCCGCATCCCGGGCCCGTCATGCCCCGCGAAGGCGGGGCATCCAGTACGCCGCAGCTTATCGATTCAATAACTGATTTCTCTGGATACTGGATCACCCGCCTTCGCGGGTGATGACAGCTATGCGAGTTGCGGCGGCGGTGGCTCAACCCAACTCGATCTCGTCGGTGATCTCATGCGAAAGCGCGACGCCGCCGAGGGTCAGCACCATCTTCGCCGGTAGCTTCTCGTTGCCCTTGAGCTTGCCGGACGCGACGGCGTCGCGCACAGCTTTTTCGATCTCGCGCTGCGAGGTGATGCCTACCTTCTTGAGGAATCCACGCAGGCTGGTGTTGAAGACGTCTTCATTCATTGATGGCCTCCGTTTACGGCCTGGTCGGATTGTTCAGCATCTGCTCGGCGAGATTGCGCTGGGAACGGTCGGCGCGGGCGTTGGCGTTGCCGCGCTGGACGTCGCGGTTCTTGCGGCAATTGACGTAATCGTTCGAGCCTGCGGCGACATTGTTGGAACGGCAGAATGCGTCGTCGTCGGCGCTGGTGTCGACCATGGTCGGCTGGCCGCGTTCGAGGCAACCGGTGAGCAAAGGGGTTGCCAGCAGCAGCGCGATGAAGTGCTTTGCGGGTCCAAATGTCATTGGCGGCCTTCCGTTTTTCGATCCCGTCATTGCCGGGGGCCTGTCCCCAACCCGATCGGGGATGACCCTGCAATCCATCGAAAAGATGGCGGCCTGCTTTGAAGCCGATGAATGCCCGGGTCAAGCCTGTTTCGGCCCGGGGTCGGAACCCGTTGCCGTCAATCGACGAACGTCACGGTATCCGCCACGCTCGCCCGCGAGGTGCGGTAGCTGTTCACCTTGGCCGAGTTGTCGGCAAATCCGAACGAGATGCCGCAGACCACCTTGCGGTCATCGGCCAGCTTGAAGTGCCGCCGGATCAGCCCGGAGTGCCGCGCCAGCGCGGCCTGCGGAATCGTACCGAGGCCGAGCGCCTGCGCCGCCAGCATGAAGTTGCCGACATAGGCGCCGCAATCGACCGCGCCATAGATGCCGAGCGGCTCGTCGGTGTGGATGATCGCAACATGGGGCGCGCCGAAGAAATTGTAGTTCTCCAGCGCCTGCTTCGCATACGCCATCTTGTCGCCGCGCGCGATACCGAGCGTGTTGTAAAGCTGAAAGCCGCTCTCGCGGCGGCGTTCGAGATAGACGCCGAGATATTCGCGCGGCGGCGTGAAGTCGTGATTGTCGCCAGCGCCGGACGCGGCCTCGGCGTAGATCGCCTTTCGAAACGTCTCTTTGGCTGCCCCGCTTGCGATCAGCACCTGCCACGGCTGGCTGTTGCACCATGACGCGGTGCGCTGCGACACGTTCAGAATGTGCTCGATGGTCTCGCGCGGCACCTCCTGCGGCAGGAAGGCGCGCACGGAATAGCGTTCGTTCAGCAGCTCTTCGAGCACGCCGATACGATCTTCCGACGCGTAACGCGCCTTTGCCGCAACATCCATGATCAGCGCCCCTTGGTCGGGATCTTGTTGAACGGCACGTCCTTGTCGACGCGGATATCGCCGGGTAAACCAAGCACGCGCTCGGCGATGATGTTGCGCAAAATTTCATCGGTGCCACCGGCGATGCGCATCGACGGCGAAGATAGCAGCATCTGCTGGAACTGGCCGCGCGACGTTTCCTCGTCCGTTCCGGTTAGCGCGCCAGCGGCGCCCTGCAGATCCATCGCATAGCTGGCGATGTCCTGCAGCATCGAGCCCGAGACCAGCTTGCCAATGGAATTTTCCGGACCCGGACGCTCGCCCTTCGACAGCGCCGAGATCGCGCGGTAGCTGGTGTATTTCAGTCCGCTCGCCTTGACCGCCCATTCGGCGAGCTTGGCGCGCGTCGCGCGATCGTCGATCGCGAGCCCGTCATCCGTCATCATGTTCGAGCAGAACTCGAACATCTCCGGAAAGCCGGTCGCGAGCCGCGAACCGATCGACATGCGCTCGTTCATCAGCGTGGTCAGCGAAACGTTCCAGCCATCGCCGACCGCACCGAGCCGCTGGCTGTCCGGGATCACCACATCGGTGAAATAGACCTCGTTGAATTCCTGCATGCCGTTGGCCTGCTTGATCGGCCGCACCTCGACGCCCTTGCTCGTCATGTCGAGGAAGAACATCGTCAGGCCCTTGTGCTTGGGCACATTGGGATCGGTACGCGTGATCAGAAGGCCGTAGTCCGAATAATGCGCGCCCGAGGTCCAGATCTTCTGGCCGTTAACGACCCAGTTGTCGCCCTTCTTTTCCGCGCGCGTGCGCAGGCCCGCAACGTCGGATCCGCCGGCCGGCTCGGAGAACAGCTGGCACCAGACATGTTCGCCGGAGGCGAGTTTCGGCAGATAATGCCGCTTGTGCTCCTCGCTGCCGAACGCCATCACGGTCGGCCCGCACATGCCCTCGCCGATCTGGAACGGTTGCGTCAGCTTGCCGTAGACGCCCTCTTCCTGCTGCCAGATCACCTTCTCGATCGGCGTCGCGCCGCGGCCGCCATATTCCTTCGGCCAGTGCAGGCAGGCCCAGCCGCCTTCGGCCTTCTTCTTCTGCCAGGCCTTGCCGACATCCACGATCTCTTCCTTCTCCAGCCGAATGCGGCCGAGCGAGGATTTTGACAGCTCCGCCTCGTATTGCTTCGGGGCGTTGGCGGCGACCCATTTGCGGGCGGTGGCGCGGAATTCGGCTTCCTGCGGGGTATCGTCGAAGTTCATGGCGGACCTCTTTTTCTTGAATTCCGAACGATGATGGCGCGAACCGTCCGAACCATGTCCCGGCTTTCGAGAAGCGCTCGCGCGCCCCGAATTGTTTTACGCCCGGCCCTTGGTCGGGATCTTGTTGAACGGCACGTCCTTGTCGACGCGAATATCGCCGGGCAAACCAAGCACGCGCTCCGCGATGATGTTGCGCATGATCTCGTCGGTGCCGCCCTCGACGCGGGTGCCCGGCGCGCGCAGCAGCATCGCCTGGAATTTGCCGGCGACTTCGGCATCTTCCGGCCCGCTGAGCACACCGGCGGCGCCCTGCAGGTCGAGCGCGTACATCGCGACTTCCTGGACCATCGAGCCCGCCACCAACTTGCCGATGGAGTTCTCCGGTCCCGGACGATCGCCTTTCGACAGCGCCGAGATCGCGCGCATGCTGGTGTATCGCAGGCCACTGGCCTTCACGGCATAATTCGCCAGCCTTGAGCGAACGCTGCGATCCTCGATCGCGGGTCCGTCGTCCAGCATCAGGCTGTTGCAGAAGTCGAACAGTTCGGGAAAGCCCGTAGCGACGCCCGCGCCGATCGACATGCGCTCGTTCATCAGCGTGGTCAGCGATACGTTCCAGCCGTCGTTGACAGCGCCGAGCCGCTGCGAGTCCGGTATCTTCACATCGGTGAAGTAGACCTCGTTGAAGTCGGAATGTCCGCTGGCCTGCTTGATCGGACGCACCTCGACGCCCGGGCTCTTCATGTCCAGGAAGAACATGGTGAGGCCCTTGTGCTTGGCGACATCAGGATCGGTTCGCGTCAGCAAGATGCCGTAATCCGAATAGTGCGCGCCGGAGGTCCATATCTTCTGGCCGTTGATGATCCAGTCGTCGCCCTTCTTCTCGGCGCGGGTGCGCAGACCTGCAACGTCGGAACCGCCGGCCGGTTCGGAGAACAACTGACACCAGACCTTTTCGCCCGAAGCCAGCGGCGGCAGGTACTGCCGCTTCTGCTCTTCCCCCGCGAACGCCATCATGGTCGGGCCGCACATGCCGTGGCCGATGATGAACATGCCGGAGAGCCTGCCGAACGGGCCTTCTTCCTGCTGCCAGATCACGCGCTCGATCGGCGACGAGCCACGGCCGCCATATTCCTTGGGCCAATGGAGACAGGCCCAGCCGGCGTCGGCTTTCTTCTTCTGCCAGGCTTTAGCAACCTCGAGCATGTTGGCGTTCTTCAGCCCGGTGCGGCCGAGCGAGACTTTGCGCAGCTCGTCCTCGTACTGCTTGGGCGCGTTGGCGGAAATCCACGCCTTGGCCTCGGCGCGGAACGCGGCTTCCTGCGGGGTGTCGTCGAAGTTCATGAGCGTGGTCCTCTAAATTCTGATGTCGTCCCTGCCTTGTGCGCAATTGCGCACTTGGCGCAGGGACCCATAACCACCGGCCTACAAATTTAACCCGGGCTCTCGCATCGTCATCCAATCGAAACTTCCCGGCGTATGGGTCCCCGCGTTCGCGGGGACGACAACGGTGGCGATGTCTTAAGCCGCGTTCTTCTTGCGCATGCGGTCGATCAACTGATCCTCCCAGTACGACAGGCTGCCGAGCGTCAGCGCGGTGGCGTTGGCGCGGCGGTAGTACATGTGGCAGTCGAACTCCCACGTGAAACCCATGCCGCCGTGAACCTGGATGTTGTTCTTGGAGCAGTGCTGGAACGCCTGCGTCGCACTGATGCGCGCGGCGGCCGCGGCTTCCGGCAGTTCTCCGGCGTTGGTGGAGAGCGCCCAGGCGCCGTAATAGCAATTCGAGCGCGCCAGCGTCGCCGAGACGTACATGTCGGCGAGGATGTGCTTCACCGCCTGGAACGAGCCGATCGGCCGGCCGAAAGCGATACGATCGAGCGCATAGTCGCGGCCCATTTCGAGCGCGCGGTCGGAGCCGCCGACCTGTTCGAATGCGAGCAAGACGGCGGCGCGGTCGAGCACCTGGGTGAGGATGCTCCAGCCCTCACCGGCGGCGCCAAGCGGCTCGGCCTTGGCGTTCTTGAAGGTGAGTTCGGCCTGTCCTCGGGTCGGATCGAGATTGGTCAGCGATTTCGCTTCGACGCCACCGGCCTTCAGGTCGACGAGAAACAGCGAGATGTCGGCATCGCGGCCCGTCGAACCGGTACGCGCGGCGACGACGGCGAAATCGGCGATCTCGCCATCCAGCACCGGCTTCTTCACGCCGGTAAGCGTACCGCCGGAGGCCTGCAGCTTGATCGCCTTCGGCGACGGATTGCCCTTGCCTTCGAACAGCGCCAGCGTGCCGATCGCCTCGCCGCTCGCGATCTTCGGCAGCCACTTCTGCTTCTGCGCGTCGGAGCCAGCCAGCAGCAGCGCCTCGGCGGCGAGGTAGACGGTGGAAGAGAACGGCACCGGCGCATTCGCGCGGCCCATTTCTTCCGCAATCACGCAGAGTTCGAGATGGCCCGCACCCGCGCCGCCGAATTCCTCGGGGATCGCGACGCCGAGGAAACCCATCTCGGCGAGACCCTGCCACAGCGCCTTGTCATAGGTCGCCTTGCCGTCGAGCACTTCGCGCACGGCCTTCGGCGGGCACTTTTCGGTGAGGAATTTCCTCGCCGCGTCACGCATTTGTTTTTGGTCGTCGGAGAAATCGAAATTCATGGCGTGTTACTCGCGTTGTGAGGTGTATTTCTTTAGTTCGTCGTCCCGGCCTTGAGCCGGGACCCATAACCACCGGCGTTTGTGTTTTATTCGGTATTGGCTCCAACCTTACATCGATAGGTCCCGGCGTATGGGTCCCCGCCTTCGCGGGGACGACGTTGGTGGGTTAGTGGTTTCATTGCAGCACAATCACATCTTCGCCGGGCTTGTCGGCGTAAAGCTTCTCCACCAGCGCGGCGCGGCGTTCGAGGCCGGCGCGCTGGTTGATGTAGCCCTTGTCGGTGAGTTCGTTGCCGTCGATCGAGGGTGGCTCGGCCATCAGCATGGCCCGCGCAATCCGCATGCTGCTGCCGGTGGCGGAAGCATTATGCGCTTCCAGGCCGCGCTTCAGGCAGGCGATCACCTCGGGATGCTTGATCACGTCCTCAAACGTCGCATCTGGATTGCCGACCATTTGCCGGCAGGCATGCAGGTTTGGCCAGGCGAGCAGCCCGATGAATTCGCGGTCCTGACCGGCCACCAGCGCGTCATGCACGGCAGGCGTGGCGGCGGCGATGGCGTCCGTGCGCAGCGAGCCGACATGGACGAAAGTGCCGGTCGTGAGCTTGAAGTCCTCGACCACGCGGCCGGCGAAGATGATGCCTTGCAGCGGGTCGCTTTCGTCGACGAAGATCCCGGCGTCGCCGATGCAATAAAAGCTTTCCTCGTCGAACATCTTCTTCGTCAATTCAGGCTGCCCGAAATAGCCCGGCGTGACATTGATGCCGCGCAGGCGCAGTTCGTATTTCGAGCCGCACGGCACCAGCTTCAGTTCGACGCCGGGGAACGGCAGCCCGATCAGCCCGACGCGCTCGGTGTCCCAATAGGTGCCGGTCGAAGTCGGCGCGGTCTCGGTCGAGCCCCAGCCGGTATAAAACACGATGCGCTCGCCGGTGGTCTTCACCGCCAATGCTTGCATGCGATCGTAGAGATCGTCAGGCAGCCGCGCCCCGCCATAGGCCATGATGGAGAGGTTCTTGAAGAAGCTGCGGCACAGCGCGTCGTCCTTCTCCATCGCCGCCGCCAGCGCGGCGTAACCCGCGGGCACGTTGGCATAATAGGTCGGCGACACCTCGCGGAGATTATTGATGGTCTCTTCGAGCTGGCCGGGCATCGGCCGGCCGTCATCGATATACAGCGTGCCGCCATCGACCAGGATCGGATGGAACGCGGCGTTGCCGCCCATGGTGTGATTCCACGGCATCCAGTCGAGCACGGTCGCGTTCGGCCCGCCGGGATCGCGTGGGCGCACCTGCATCATCATCGCCGCATTGGCGCACATCATCTCCTGCGTGTTGATGACGGCCTTGGGCATACCGGTCGAGCCCGAGGTGAACAGCAGCTTGCCGACGGTGTCGGGCGTGATCTTCGCGATCGATTCCGCGACCGCGTCAGTCACCGGCGTGGCCGCGAGATCGGCAAAGGACACGCTCTTGATGCCTTCGCAGGGCCGCAGGACATGCACGACAGTGACGCCGGTGAGATCGAGCGCCTTCAATGCCTTCTCGAAGGTCGGTCCGTCCTGCACCATCACGACCGCAGGCTTCACCAGGTTGAACAGATATTTGAGCTTGAGATGATCCTGGCTCATCAGCGAATAGGCCGGCGACACCGGTGCTGCCGGCAGGCGCGCCTGCATCGCTGCCTGCGTCATCAGAGCGTGTTCGATCGAGTTGCCGGAAAGGATCGTGACCGGACGTCCTTCGGCTACGCCAAGATTGAGCAGGCCCTGCGTCAGCCCGTCGACGGTGCGCTTGGCTTCGCCGTAGGAGACTTTTCGCCATTGCCGATCGGGACCGCCACGCTGCGCCAGCCAGATGCGGTCGGGCGCTTCCCTCGCCCATTTCGCCAGCGAGGCCGGAATATGCTTCTCGTAGGGTTGCAACGGAATCCGCGACTTCAGAACGATGACGCCATCCGGACGCCGCTCGACCGCGATGTCGCGCGCCAGCCATTCGATCTTGCGAAAGGCCGGCTTTGTCAGCACTGCGGCTGCACTCCCACTCATATTGCGTCTCCCGGAATTCAGTCCTTTGCGGATCTTGTCGTCATCGCTTGATATAGACAGGCTTTCGCTTTTCAAGAAAGGCCCTGATGCCTTCGCTGAATTCTTCCGAGCGGCTGCACAAAATCTGATTGCGGTCTTCCATCGCGATCACGGCTTCAATGGATCCCGCATCGACGCTCATGTTGAGGCATTCCTTGGACAGCCTCAAACCCACCGGCGAGGCCGTCATCATCGCATCGACATAAGGCTCGGCCGCCGCGTCCAGCCCGCCTTCCTCGACGACTTCAGAGACGAGACCGACCGCGAGCGCACGTTCGGCGCCGATGAAGCGGCCGGTGAGGATCAGTTCGGACGCGACCGAGACGCCGACCAGCCGCGGCAGGAAATAACTGGTGCCGATGTCGCAGCCGCCAAGGCCGAGCTTGATGAAGGCACAGTTCATCCGAGCCGATTTGGTGGCGATGCGGATGTCGGCGGCGAGCGCCAGCGCAAAACCACCGCCAGCCGCCGCCCCCTGAACCAACGCGATGATCGGCTGCGAGCATCGGCGCATCAGCATCACGATGTCGGCAATGCGGCGCTGCGAGTCCAGCGACTCCGTCACACCCGGCGGCTCCTGCTGCCCGGCGCGGCGCTTCATCGCGTGCTTGAGGTCGAGGCCGGCGCAGAACGACGCGCCGGCGCCCTTCAGCACCACGACGCGGGTCGAACGGTTGCGCTGCAGGCCTTCGAAATAGGCATTGAGCGCGTCGATCATGTCGGGGTTGAGCGCGTTGAGGCTGTCCGGGCGATTGAGCGTGACCCAATCGACCCCGTCATGATGTTCGATCAGCAGCGGTTGAGTTACGCGGATCTCCCGTCCATCGTCGTCCCGGCCTTGAGCCGGGACCCATACGCCGTGTCGTATCGATGAGGCATGGTGGCAGAGACCTTCTGCAACAAGAACCGCCGCGGCGTATGGGTCCCCGCGTTCGCGGGGACGACGATAGTGATGAGCGCTGACTACCGCGGCGCCATGCGGATGGCGCCGTCGAGACGGATGGTCTCGCCGTTGAGCATCGGGTTTTCCACGATGTGCACCGCCAGCGCGCCGTACTCGGACGCATCACCAAGACGGGCCGGATGCGGCACCTGCGCGCCAAGGCTCTTGCGGGCCTCTTCGTTCAGGCCCATCAAGAGCGGCGTCAGGAACAGGCCGGGCGCGATGGTGTTGACGCGGATCTTGAGCGTGGCGAGATCGCGCGCGGCCGGAAGCGTCATGCCGACGATCCCGCCCTTCGACGCCGAATAGGCGATCTGGCCGATCTGGCCTTCATAGGCAGCGACGCTCGCCGTGTTGATGGCGACGCCGCGCTCTTCGCCGATCGGTGGCGCAGTAGCGAGCCGTTCCGCGAACAGCCGCAGCACGTTGAAGCTGCCGATCAGGTTAACGTTGATGATGCGGACGAACTTCGCCAGCGGATAGACGCCGTCCTTGCCGACGGTGCGCTGCGAGCCGCCGATGCCGGCGCAGTTCATCAGGACGCGCGCGATGCCGTGCGCGGCTTCGGCTTTCGCAATTGCCGCCTTGATCGCCTCTTCGTCGGTAACGTCGGCGTGGAGGGCAACGCCCTTCACTTCGGCGGCGACCTTTTCGGCGTTTTCCTTGTTCTGGTCGATCACGCCGATTTTGGCGCCCTTGGCGGCCATCGCGCGAGCGGTGGCGGCGCCGAGGCCGGAGCCACCGCCAGTGATGAGAACGGCTACGTCTTGCAACTGCATTTTAAACTACCTTTCCTTGGGCGTTTCTTCTCTGGACTTCTAGATTAGTGAAGTGACGCGACCGTCATCCGGCGGCCGCGGCACCTTTTTCGTTCTGGTTCAGCATACCGCCGCAGATCAGCGCTTCCATATGCTTGATATATTCGCGGCAGACGTCATCGGTGACCGGACCAACGCCGCTCGCCCGCGACATCGCGTGACGGCCGAAGAACAGATGATCGCAAGCGCCGATCAGGCTGGTGTAGAACAGCACCGGATCGATGTTGCGGAACTCGCCGGCCTTGACGCCTTCGGCGAGCAGCCGGCGATGAAATTCCAGCAAAGGCGCGACAAAGAACTTCGATACCTCGTCGGCGGCTTGCGCGCTGCTCTCGTGCAGGAGGTAATGGATCAGCCGGTTCATATAGGGGAACTGGTGATAGGCGCGGATGATGCCGCCGATATGCAGGCGCAACTTCGCGGTCGGCGAAATCGGCTGGCTGATGAGGTATTCGAGCTGCGACACCTCGGTCGCGGCGTCGCGCTCCAGCAGCGACAGCAATAGCCCGTCCTTGTTGCCGAAATGGTATTTCACCAGGGCTGCGTTGACGCCCGACTTCTGCGCGATATCGGACAACGACACCTCGATCGAGGCGCGCTCGATCATCAGCTCGCTCGCCGCGACAAGCAGCTTTTCGGCGGTGCTGTTTTTCCCGCCCGCAAGCCTGGTCGGTACGTTGGTATTCAACGGTGATCCCATCCTGCCGGAAATCCGGGCCGCACATAAGCGCATGCCGCGCCTGCACTCAAGAGTTAATTGATTGATTGACTAAATCCTGTCGCGCCCCTTAAATCCGGCCCAACTTTCCAACATCCACCAACAAACAATCCAAGGGAGAACAGACATGGCCGAGGCCTATATCGTCGCCGCTGCACGCACCGCAGGCGGCCGCAAGGGGGGACGTCTCGCAGGCTGGCATCCGGCCGATCTCGCCGCTTCCGTGCTCAATTCGCTGGTGGATCGTACCAAGGTCGATCCCGCACAGATCGAAGACGTCATCATGGGCTGCGTGATGCAGGCCGGCGAGCAGTCCAACAACATCGCCCGCAACGCGGTGATGGCCTCAAAACTTCCCGAAAGCGTGCCCGCCACTTCGGTCGACCGCCAGTGCGGCTCGTCGCAACAGGCGCTGCATTTTGCGGCGCAGGCGGTGATGTCAGGCGCGATGGACGTCGTGATCGCCGCCGGCGTGGAATCGATGACGCGCGTCCCGATGGGCCTGGCTTCGTCGCTGCCGGCCAAGAACGGTTTTGGTCATTACAAGAGCCCGGGCATTGAGACGAAATACCCCAACATCATGTTCAGCCAATTTACCGGCGCGGAAATGATGGCGGAGAAATACGGTCTCTCCAAGGAACAGCTCGACACCTATTCGTACGAGAGTCACCAGCGCGCGATTGCCGCCACGCAAGCCGGCAAGTTCAAGGACGAGATCGTTTCGCTGCAGATCACCCGCGCCGACAACTCGACCGACACCCACCATATCGACGAAGGCATCCGCTTCGACGCCAGCCTCGACGGCATCAAGGGCGTCAAGCTGATCGCCGAGAACGGCAAACACACGGCGGCCAGCGCCAGCCAGATCTGCGACGGCGCTTCCGGCGTCATGGTCGTCAATGAAAAAGGCCTGAAGTCGCTTGGCGTCAAGCCGCTGGCGCGCATCCATCACATGACCATGATGGGCGGCGATCCCGTGATCATGCTGGACGCGCCGCTGCACGCCACCAAGCGGGCACTGGAAAAGGCCGGCATGTCGATCAACGACATCGACCTGTTCGAGGTCAATGAAGCGTTTGCCGCCGTGCCGGTGGGCTGGCTGAAGACGACCGGCGCCGATCCGGCGCGGCTCAACATCAATGGCGGCGCGATTGCGCTCGGCCATCCGCTCGGCGGCTCCGGCACCAAGCTGATGACCACGCTGGTCAACGCGCTGAAGCAGAACAACAAGCGTTACGGCCTGCAGACCATGTGCGAAGGCGGCGGCATGGCGAACGTAACCATCGTCGAGCGGCTGTAGGAGACGCGATCACAGACGCTGCGATAATAAACGGTGTCGTCCCGGCGAAAGCCGGGACCCATAACCACAAATGTTCGTGGTTGGGCAGAGCTGGTGCTCCAGCTCGTTTCAAGAACTCACATCGGTGGTTATGGGTCCCTGCGTTCGCAGGGACGACGAACACAGCTTCCCAGGAAGCACCCATGACCCACCCCTCCGTCCACGCCCGGACCTATCCAAACAAGATCGCCTACCAGATGGCCGGGACCGGCAAGGCGATCACCTATCGTGAACTCGACGAGCTTTCGAACCAGGGCGCGCAGCTGTTTCGTTCGCTCGGCCTGAAGGCCGGCGACCACATCGCGCTGTTGATGGAAAACCGCCTCGCCTTCATGGAAATCTGCTGGGCGGCGCAGCGCGCGGGCCTCTATTACACCGCGATCAGCCGCTATCTGACGCAGGACGAGATCGCCTACATCGTGAAGGATTGCGGCGCGAAACTCTTCATCACCACGCCGAAATGCGCCGATCAGGTCAGGGGCCTTGTCGGCCAGATCGGCGGACCGCTGCTCTACATGATGGACGAGCCCGAGCCGGGCTTCCGCTCCTTCGACAGGGAGGCCGCCGAGCAGCCAGCCATGCCGATATCGGATGAAGTGGCGGGCTACGACATGCTGTATTCGTCAGGCACCACCGGGCGGCCGAAGGGCATCAAGAAGGATTTTGAGGGCAACCCGATCGATGTACCGAACGCGTTTTTAAAAATTCTCTGCGCCGACATGTGCGGCATGTCGTCCGACAGCATCTATCTGTCTCCGGCGCCGCTCTATCACGCGGCACCGCTCCGCTTCAACATGATGGCGATCACGCTCGGCGGCACCTCCGTCATCATGGAGAATTTCGACGCCGAGGAATTCCTGAAGCTGGTCGAGAAATACAAGGCGACGCAGTCGCAGCTGGTGCCGACCATGTTCGTGCGCATGCTCAAGCTGCCGGAGAAGGTTCGCACGCGCTACGACGTCTCGACCCTGAAGGGCGCCATCCACGCCGCGGCGCCCTGCCCGGTCGACGTGAAAGCTAAGATGATCGAATGGTGGGGGCCGATCCTGATCGAGTATTACGCCGGCTCCGAAGGCAACGGCGTCACGGTTTCGACCTCGCAGCAATGGCTGACTCATCGCGGCACCGTCGGCCGCGCTGTCGTGGGCAAGGTGAAGATTCTGGACGAGAACGACGAGGAGCGGCCGATCGGCGAGATCGGCACGGTCTATTTCGCCGACGCACCAGTTTTCACCTATCACAACGATCCCGAGAAGACGAAGAAGGCCTACAACGACAAGGGGTGGTCGACACTCGGCGACGTCGGCTATCTCGACGCCGAAGGCTTCCTCTATCTCACCGACCGCAAGAGCTACATGATCATCTCGGGCGGCGTGAACATCTACCCGCAGGAGACCGAGGACGTGCTGATCACCCATCCCGCCGTCTCTGACGTCGCGGTGTTCGGCGTGCCGAACGAGGAAATGGGCGAAGAGGTCAAGGCCGTGGTGCAGCCGCACGACATGTCAAAGGCCGGCAAGGAGCTGGAGGCCGAACTGATCGTGTTCTGCCGCAAGCATCTGTCGCCGATCAAATGTCCGAAGAGCATCGATTTCGAAGCCGAACTGCCTCGCACGCCCACGGGCAAGCTGGTGAAGCGGCATTTGCGGGACCGCTACTGGCCAAAGGCGGCGGCGAAGGCGTAGCTTGCGCATCCTCCCCTGGAGGGGGAGGATCGGTTCGCATGAAATGCGAACCGAGGTGGGGTGACGGTCCCTCCGCATCCGACAGTGCCCGTGTTGAGAGATCACCCCACCCCGCCGCTCATTACATGAGCGTCGACCCTCCCCCTCCAGGGGAGGGTTAGGGAACAGACGTGGATGGCCCGTATAATCCCGGCCATGATGAGGAAGCATCAATGACCAACCTCCCCGACATCCCGCTCCCCTCCTCCATCCGCTCGCGCTATGTCGACAACATCAACGGCCTGCGCGTGCACGTGCTGGAAGCCGGATTCGAAACGCCCGGCCGGCCCTGCGTGTTGCTGCTGCATGGCTTCCCCGAACTCGCTTTTTCCTGGCGCAAGGTGATGCCGGCGCTGGCTGCGGCCGGCTATCACGTGATCGCGCCGGACCAGCGCGGTTATGGCCGCACTACCGGATGGGATCCTGACTACGACGGCGATCTCTCCGCGTTCCGGCTCACCAATCTGGTGCGCGACGCGCTCGGGCTGGTGGCGGCGTTCGGCCACGCAAGTGTCGATGCCGTGATCGGACACGACTTTGGCAGTTCAGTCGCTGCCTGGTGCGCGCTGATCCGGCCCGACGTGTTTCGCTCGGTCGTCATGATGAGCGCGCCGTTCGGCGGTCCGCCGTCGCTGCCGTTCAATACGGCGAATGGTCCGGCCAAACCCGCGGCAGAAGACCCCATTCATCGCGACCTGGCGGCACTGCCGCGCCCGCGAAAACATTACCAATGGTACTACTCGACGCGCGAGGCCAACGCCGACATGCACCGCGCGCCGCAGGGTGTGCACGATTTCCTGCGCGCTTACTACCATCACAAGAGCGCGGACTGGAAAGACAACCAGCCGTATCCGCTAAAGTCATGGACCGCGGGCGAGATTGCAAAACTGCCGACTTATTATGTGATGGACCTCGCCAAGGACATGGCCGCCTCCGTTGCTGAGGAAATGCCGTCGGCTGCGGAGATCGCCGCCAACACATGGCTGCCGGACAGCGAGCTTGCCTTCTACAGCGCGGAGTACCAGCGCAACGGCTTCCAGGGCGGCCTGCAATGGTATCGCTGCGGCACCTCGGGCGCGTTCGTGCCGGAATTGCAGACCTGGTCTGGCCGCACCATCGACATTCCCTCTGCCTTCATCTCCGGCAAGCAGGACTGGGGCACCTATCAGCGCCCCGGCGTCTATGAAGCGATGCAATCCAAAGCCCTTGCCAACATGATCGGCTGTCATCTCGTCGATGGCGCCGGCCACTGGGTGCAGCAGGAGCAGCCGGGCGAAGTGAGCCGGCTTCTGGTGCAATTCCTGCAGGACGCCAAGGCAAGGTCTCCAAACTAAAGGAAGGCGCTGCCCCGTGAAGAACTTCGCCGACCTGACCGAGCGCGAAGTGCTGGCCGTCGCAATCTCCTCCGAAGAGGAAGACAGCCGCATCTACATGACGTTCGCGGAAGATCTCGCCGAACGCTATCCGGACTCTGCCAAGATATTCGAGGAGATGGCCGAGGAAGAGCGCGGCCACCGTCACCGACTGCTCGAACTCTACGAAAAACGCTTCGGGGCGCATCTACCGCCGATCCGCCGCGAGGACGTCAAGGGTTTCCTCAAGCGACGCCCGATCTGGCTGACCAAGAACCTGCCGCTCGACACTATCCGAAAAGAGGTCGAGACGATGGAGCTCGAGGCCGAGCGCTTCTACGCCAAGGCCAGCGAGCAGGCGGAGGATGTCGGCGTGCGCCGCCTGCTCGGTGATCTCGCCGAGGAAGAGAAAGGCCACGAGCGGCTGGCCGTGAAGCTGACGGGCGAAATCCTCAGCCCCGACGTCCGCGCCGAAGAGGACAAGACGCGCCGACGCATGTTCGTGCTGCAATACGTGCAGCCCGGGCTCGCCGGATTGATGGACGGTTCAGTCTCGACACTGGCGCCGCTGTTTGCCGCGGCCTTCGCCACGCATCAGAACTGGCCGACGTTTCTGGTGGGCCTTGCCGCCTCGATCGGCGCCGGCATCAGCATGGGCTTTGCCGAAGCGCTATCGGACGATGGTTCGCTGACCGGGCGCGGTTCGCCCTGGTTGCGCGGCACCGCCAGCGGCATCATGACCGCGCTTGGCGGCCTCGGCCACACGCTCCCGTTTCTGGTACCGGATTCCTGGGCGAACGCGTTCTGGATCGCGACCGCCATCGCCTGTGTCGTGGTGTTCTTCGAACTCTGGGCCATCGCCTATATTCGCGCGCGCTACATGGATACACCGTTCCTGCAGGCGGTGTTCCAGATCGTGCTCGGCGGCGCCATCGTGCTCGCGGTCGGAATATTGATCGGCACGGCGTAGCATCTCAGCTTCCGTTGAGCCCGCCGATCTCCGGGAAGAACATGTCCTTCCAGGAAGCCGGTTCGCGCTTCGTGGTGCCGACCCGGCGCATGAACTTTGCGAATTTCATCGTGGCGGCCGGCGTCATGGTCCATTCGACGCCAGGGCCGGTCACGACCTTGGCGACCATCTCCAGCGGCAGCTTGGAATTGCTGTCGTTGATCCAGCTTTGCGCGGTCCCTTTCGGGTCAGCGGCAATGGTCGCGGTGGCTTCCTTCACGGCGTCAAGGAATGCGGCGTAAAGCTCGGGATTGTCCTTGCGGAACCGTGCCGATGTCCAGGCCACCGTAAAGCTGTGCGGCCCAAGCACGTCGAATGACGACAGCACGGTGTGGATGTTCTTCTGCTCCAGTTGCTGGAACTGGAACGGCGGCACGCTGAAGACCGAGTTGACGCCGCCGGCGCCGCCGAGCATCGCAATCGTCGCATCCGGCGGCGACATCGACACCGTGAGCGGATCGAGCTTGCCGTAGTTTTCGTCGCCATAGGCCGCAGCCGCCGCCATCTGCAGCAGCACCGCCTGCACCGACACCTTGATCGAGGGCACCGCGATGCGGTCGCGTTCGGTGAAATCCTTGATCGACTTGATGTCGGGATTGGAGGTGTTGAGCAGGAACGGCTGCGAGCTCAGCGCGCAGATTCCCTTGACCTCAAACGAAGTGCCCTGCGTCTTGTCCCATAGCGTGATGAGGCCAGGCACGCCGCCGCTGACGATGTCGGTCGAATTCGACAGCAGCGCTTCGTTCATCGCCACCGGACCGTTGAAGCGCTGCCAGGAAACCTTGAAATCCTTCAGGCCGCGTTGCGTGGCATATTTCTCGATCAGCTTGTCGCGCTTCATGACGTTGAACTGCAGGTAGCCCATCGAGAACTGTTCGGCCAACCTGATTTCCGCGGCATCCGCCACCGTCGCGCTGCCGATTGTGACTGATATCACAGCGCCTGCAATCCAGGCCAATCTCATCGAAGCCTCCCGTGTTGTTTTCATTGTTTGTTGCCTGGCAGACTAGCGCGTGAACAATCGTTTCGCCAAGAGCATAGCAACGCGGCTGGGCCACCGCTGTACAGCCGTTGCTCTTGCGGCGCTGCCACAAACTGAGCATCATCCGCGCCGCATCGAGCAAGCAGAGCGGGAGTCAATCTTGGCCAAGTCGCAATGGAGTTTCAGGACCGCCGTTGAATTGTCGGCAGCGCTTGCCGCCAGGAAAGTTTCGGCGGTCGAACTGGCAGAGGACACGATCGCCCGGATCGAACGGCACGATGCCAGGATCAATGCCATCTGTGTACGCGATTTCGAGCGCGGCCTGGCCGCCGCCCGTGCAGCCGATGCCGAACTCGCGCGCGGCGTGCAGAAGCCGCTGCTCGGCATTCCGATGACGGTCAAGGAATCCTACAACGTCGCAGGCCTGCCGACGACCTGGGGCATTCCGGCCCAGAAGGATTTCATCCCCGCCGAAGACGCACTGACGGTCACCCGCGTCAAGGACGCCGGCGGCGTCATTCTCGGCAAGACCAACGTCCCGCTCGGGCTCGGCGACTGGCAGAGCTACAACGAGATTTACGGCACGACCAACAACCCGTTCGATCTAGGCCGCACGCCGGGCGGCTCTTCCGGCGGATCATCGGCGGCGCTCGCGGCCGGGTATGGCCCGCTGTCGCTCGGCTCCGACATCGGCGGCTCGCTGCGCGTGCCGGCGTTCCATTGCGGCGTCTATGCGCACAAGCCGACCTTCGCGCTGGTGGCCGGGCGCGGCCATACGCCGCCGCCATTCCAGCCGCTGCCGCTCGATCGCGATCTCGCCGTGGTCGGTCCGATGGCGCGCAGCGCCGCCGACCTCTCCTTGCTGCTCGATACGATCGCAGGTCCCGATCCGCTGGAAGCCGGCAAAGGTTACAAGCTCGCGCTGCCGCCGCCGCGTCACACGGCGCTCGGGGGCTTTCGCGTGCTGGTGGTCGATACCGATCCGCTGATGCCGACCGACAAGGTGGTGCGCGGCACGATCGACACGCTCGCTGCCAACCTCGGCAAGGCCGGCGTCGCGATCGAGCGAAACAGCCCGCTGCTGCCGAATTTTACGGAGACGTCCCGGCTCTATATGCGGATGCTGATGTCGTTCCTCTCCGCGTCCTTTCCGCCGGAAACCTATGCCGGCGCGCAGGCTGCGGCCGCCGCATTGCCGGCCGGCGCGACCAGCCTTTCCGCCGAACGCCTGCGCGGCATCGCGCAGAGCCACCGCGACTGGCTGATGGATGACGCGGCGCGCGGGCGGCTGCGCGCGCAATGGCGCGAATTGTTCAAGACCTATGACGCCGTGATCTGCCCGATCATGCCGACGCCGGCCTATCCGCACGATCATTCCGACGACCAGGAAAAGCGCCGCATCAGGATCGACGGCGAGGATCATGTCTATCCCGACCAGCTCGCCTGGCCCGGCATCGCCACGCTGCCCGGCCTGCCCTCGACCGCGATCCCGACCGGCTTTTCACCGGACGGACTGCCGGTCGGCGTGCAGATCGTCGGCCCCTGGCTGGAAGACCGCACGCCGTTGAAGCTGGCCGAATTGATCGAGCGCGAATTCGGCGGGTTCAAACCGCCGCCGATGTTTGATGATTGAGCCGCGAAACTTACCCGCAACGTTATTGCGTGCGACGCGAAGCAATCCATAATCGTCTCAGGAAGCTGGATTGCTTCCGCCTTTGCTCCCGAGCCAAGGCGGAGAATCATCGCACCGCTCGTCGAGGGACGGGGAGCAAAGACTGGAGGGAAACCCATGAGCAACGACCTCGAAGAACTTACAGCCCTCAACCGCGACTATGTGGCCTCGGTGCAGAACTCCGACGTCAAACGTTTCGACGAAATTCTTGCCGCGGATTTCTATTGTTCCAACCCGGACAAGACGCTGGTCGATCGCGCGGCGTTTCTGAAACAGACGGCCGTACCGGTGACAATCAAGAACCTGACAGCGCACGACGTCAAAATTCGCGTGCTGGGCGATTTCGCCATCATCCACGCCGCCACCAGCTACACGACCGCGGACGGCCAGCAGGCCCATGGACGCTATACGGATTGCTGGGCGAAGCAGAATGGCAAGTGGCTTGCGGTGTCGGCGCACGTGTCGCGCTGAGCTCTCACCGCGTCGTCCCGGCGAAAGCCGGGACGACGGAGATAGCTGGGTTAGCGTCAGGCTTCACGTATCGAACATGATCACGCTGCGCAGCGTCTTGCCAGCCTTCA
Organism: uncultured Alphaproteobacteria bacterium; assembly: GCA_963742935.1. GTDB lineage: Bacteria > Pseudomonadota > Alphaproteobacteria > Rhizobiales > Xanthobacteraceae > Bradyrhizobium. The sequence goes on from CAVUOI010000025.1 coordinate 171,469, forward strand.
TGTTGGCAAAGCCCTCATTGATCTCGGAGAGCTTCAGCTTGGCCGAGATCCAGTCTTCCAGATGCAGCTTGCCGCGCATATAGAATTCGATCAGGCGGGGCATGTCGACGCGGAAATGGTTGGAGCCCATCGACGAGCCCTGTATCCGGCGTTCGCGCAGGAAGTCAAAACCGTGCAGCTCGATCTTCTGGCCGAACGGGATCATGCCGACGATGGTCGCGGTGCCGCCCGCCGCCAGCATCGCAAAGGACTGCTCGGCGGTTTCCTTGCGTCCGAGCACCTCGAAGGAATAGTGCACGCCGCCGCCCGTGAGTTCACGCACCTGCTGCACGACGTCGCCCCTGGCGGGATCGACGATGTCGGTTGCACCGAGCTTGGTGGCAAGCTGCAGTTTTGCCGGGTTGGTGTCGATCGCGATGATGCGGCCGGCGCCCGCGATCGCAGCACCATTGATCGCGGCCATGCCGACGCCGCCGCAGCCGATCACGGCCACGGTTTCGCCGGCCCGGACTTTTGCGGTGTTCACGACCGCACCATAGCCCGTGATGACGCCGCAACCGATCAGCGCCGCCAGCTCCAGCGGCATATCCTTGCGGATTTTGACGATGGCGTTTTCGTGCACCAGCATCTGTTCGGCGAACGACGACAGATTGAGGAACTGGTTGAGCTTCTCCGACCGCGCCCAGGACAGCCGGTTGGACGCGCCCGGCAGCATCTTCACGGTGGTATCCGTGCACAGCACCGTGCGGCCGGTGGTGCAATTGTCGCAGGTGCCGCAGAACACCGACAGGCACGTCACGACGTGATCGCCGGGCTTCACATAATTGACGTCGGCGCCGACCTTTTCGACGACACCAGCCGACTCATGCCCGAGCACGGCGGGCAGCGGATGCGGATACAGCCCCTCCATGAAGTGCAGGTCGGAATGACAGAGGCCGGCGACACGGGTACGGATCAGGACTTCGCGCGGACCGGGATTCGGCACGCTGACATCCTCGATCACCAGCGGCTGATTGACTTCATGCAGGACGGCGGCCTTCATCGGTGTCTCCCCTCTTTGTTTTTCGTTGCAGTCTTTATCGTTGTAGCACGGCCCAAATACGCTCGGGCTATCCGAGCCTAGGTCACGTCAAGCAATTCGCCAACCTCGGCCATCCCGACACTATGCTCGCCAAGCAAGTGGTCCGTGATCTTGCGTTGAGTGGCTGTTTCGGCCAACTGAAACGGGTCGCCCGGCGATACGCGATGATCGATTACCATGCGCGACAGCAGGAGGCGCCGCGCATCGCCCCGCATCTCATGGATCCGGCCGCCCTCCCAGGCCAGCGCCACCGCGCTGGCAACATGATAGAGCAGGCTGGTGGCGCGCCGCGCATCGCCCTCATTGTCGCTGCTTCTGGCCACGTCGCGCGCAAAACCGATGGCGCGGTCGGCCAGCCCGCGCAAGCGATTGCGCCACGCCTGCGGCACATTGGCACTGTCGTCGAGACGGGCGTGCAGATCGGCGGCGAGCGCGGCATCGGCGCCGTGACGGCCGACAGCGCGCGTCAGCGTATCGATCGCGACGATATTGCCGGTGCCTTCCCAGATCGAACCGAGATGGGCATCGCGCAGCAGGCGAGCGGTCGCGAATTCTTCGATGTAGCCGATGCCGCCGCGCATCTCCAACGCATCGCCGCAAACTTTTCGGGCGTCGCGCGTTGCCCGGAATTTCAGAGTCGGCGTGAGAATGCGCAGCAACGCCGCCGCGTCCTGGCTGCCGGCCTCGGCGCGATCCAGCGCATCGGCGGTAAGAAAGCTCATCGACAGCGCCTGCTCGGTCGGCAGCATGATCTTCATCATTTGCCGTCGCGCCAGCGGCAAATCGATAATCCTCCGGCCGAACACCACGCGGTTTTGTGCCACCGTCATCGCGTCATGATGCGCGCGCCGCATCAACGCGGTCGACTTCACACCGTTGGAAAGCCGCGATGAGTTGACCATCTCGGCCATCTGCACAAAACCACGGTCGAGCTTGCCGACGGCATAGGCGATCGCGCCTTCGAGCTTGATCTCGCCCGAGGCCATGGAGCGGGTGCCGAGCTTGTCCTTGAGGCGCACGATGCGATAGTGGTTCTGCGAGCCGTCGTCGAGATAACGCGGCATCAGGAACAGCCCGACGCCGCGCGTGCCCGGCCCCGCCCCTTCCGGCCGCGCCAGCAGCATCACCACCTTGGCGTCGGCATTGGAGCAGAACCACTTCTCGCCATGGAGCCGCCAGTGGTCGCCCTCCTGCACGGCGCGCGTCGTCAGCGTGCCGACATCGGAGCCGCCTTCCTTTTCGGTCATGAACTGACCGCCTTGGGTGAGCTTGTCCATGTCGGTCTGGGTCAGGCCGTCGAGATATCTAGCCTTCAGCGCCTCGCTGCCGAAGTTATTGAGCAGTTTGGCGCAACCATCAGTGACGTTGATCGGGCAGCCCATGCCAAATTCGGTCTGATTGAACAGGAACGTGAAGGCGTGCTTGGCCACGACAGGATATTTGTCCGGCCAGCCCATGATGCCCTTGCGGATCGACAGCGCATGAATGCCGAACTCGCCGAACGCGGCTTTTTCCAGTTCGCGATAGGATGGATGATATTCGATGTACTGCGTATCGCGGCCGAACTTGTCGCGCTGGTGCAGCACCGGCGTGTGACGGTCGGCGAGCCGCGCGCATTCGTCGAGAGTGCCGCCCGCCATTCCCCCGAGGCGGTCGAGATGCGGCTCGATATGCCGAAACAGCGCCTCGGGCAGATGCAGCCGCAGCAGATCGGTCAGCGCCGGATCGGCCCGGTAGAAATTCATTCCCGTCGTATCAGGCGCGAGCAATCCCGGCTGGCTGGCGGCGGCCGCGCGATCCTGCTTGAGTGGCTGCATTTTATTAGCCCTTGTTCGTTCCGCCCGATATTGATCATCTACCGATAACGCAGGCGGTCACGCCGTCAACAAGCATAATTGGAGGACCACCCCATGGCGGAGGGATACCGCATCATCGGAGCCGAGATGTCGCCCTACTCGGTCAAGGTCCGCTCCTATTTCCGCTACAAGGACATTCCGCACCAGTGGATCCCGCGCAATGCGGCAAGCCAGGCGGAATTCGAGAAATACGCCAAAATGCCGATCATCCCGCTGGTGGTGACGCCTGACGGTACTGGCATCCAGGATTCCACGCCGATCATCGACCAGGTCGAGAAGCTTCATCCTGAAACGTCGATCCATCCCGCCGAGCCAGTTACGCAATTTATCTCGGCGTTGATCGAGGAATTCGGCGACGAATGGGGCAACAAATGGATGTTTCACTATCGCTGGGCACGCGACGTCGACCAGATCAGTTCAGCCGGCCGTATCGCGCGCATGCGCGCACCCAGGGCGACCGAACAGGATCATGACGCTTTCGCGCTCCAGGTGCGCGCGCGCATGGTGGACAGGGTGTGGTTCGTCGGCTCCAACGCGGTAACCGCGCCACAGATCGAGGCTGGTTTTGAGGAGATGCTTGGTTTGCTGGACGCGCATCTTGCGACGCGCCGCTATCTGTTTGGCGCACGGCCGGCTTACGGCGATTTCGGGCTCTGGGGCCAGTTCTATGAGATGTGGACTGACCCGACGGTCGGCGCCCTGATTGGCGGCGGCGCGCCGCATGTGCTCGACTGGATTCATCGCATGCTGTGGCCTCGCGACGAGGGCGGGTTCGAAACATGGACCGCGCTGGCGCCGACGCTGATGCCGATCCTGACCAGACAGATCGGGCGGCAGTTCTGGCCGTGGACGCTCGCCAATGAGCGCGCGCTCGCCGATGGTAAGGAGGAATTCAGCGTAGCGCTCGGCGACAAGGTCTGGACCCAGAAGCCACAGAAATATCACGCACGATCGCTGGGCTTGCTGCGCGCGAAGTATGCAGGCATAGCCGACAAGCGGGATCTTGACCTGATCCTCGCGGCCGCGGGTTGCCTTGCCGGATTGCGCGCCTAGATACCAAGTCCCTGATATCCGAGGACCGCGCCCATGGAAATTCCGAAATACAAGACCGCCCTGATCGTCGGCGCCGGGGAGGGGTTGAGTGCCTCGCTGGCGCGGCTGTTCGCGCGCGAAGGCATCAAGGTTGCACTTGCTGCGCGCAAGATCGAAAAACTCGGCGCGCTATGTACCGAAACCGGCGCCCGCGCTTTCGCCTGCGACGCCACCTCGGCCGAGGAGGTCGAACGTCTGTTCGGCATGGTCGAGCGCGAGATCGGCACGCCCGATATCGTGGTCTACAACGCCAGCGGACGGGCGCGCGGCGCTTTCACCGACCTGGTTCCGGCGGAGGTCGCCAATGCGATAGCGGTTTCGGCATTCGGCGGCTTTCTGGTGGCGCAGCAGGCGGCACAGCGGATGCTGCCCAACAAGCGCGGCGCGATCCTGTTCACCGGCGCATCCGCCAGCGTCAAGGGCTATCCGCAATCAGCGCCGTTCGCGATGGGCAAGTTCGCGCTGCGCGGGCTCGCCCAGAGCATGGCGCGCGAATTGTCGCCGCAGGGCATTCACGTCGCGCATTTCGTCATCGATGGTGGCATCCGCAGCGCGGCGCGTGCGGACCCCGTCGACAGGCCGGACTCGATGCTCGATCCCGACGCGATTGCGTTGAGCTACTGGAATGTTTTACAGCAGCCGCGCAGCGCCTGGACCTGGGAACTCGAACTGCGGCCGTGGGTGGAGAAGTTTTAGTAGCAGCCACCGCCGTCATTGCGAGCGCAGCGAAGCAATCCATCGCGCGGCATATCGGATACGATGGATTGCTTCGTCGCTACGCTCCTCGCAATGACGGGGAAGCAACAACAGGAGAAACCATGACCGAAACCAAAATCGACACCGGCACCGACGAACTGCTCTGCGTGATCCGCGACCGCGTCGCCATCATCACGCTGAACCGCCCCGAAGCCCGCAACGCGATGTCGGATAATCTCACCCCGGCCCTGCGCAACATGATCAAGGCCTGCGGCGAGAATCGCGATGTCGGCGTGCTGCTGCTGACCGGCGCAGGGACGGCGTTCTGCGCCGGCGGCAATGTCAAGGGCATGGGCGCCAATCGCGACAAGGCCAAGCTCGCAATGTCGCATGACGAGCGGGTCGCCGACCTGCAGGAGCGGCAGCGCCTCCTGACCGGCGCGCTGGTCGCGGTACGCAAGCCAACCATTGCCGCCCTGCCCGGCCCCGCGGTCGGCGCCGGCCTCGCGCTGGCGATGGCTTGCGACATGCGGATCGCGGCGAAATCGGCATTCCTTTCCACCGGCTATCTCAAGGTTGGCCTCAGCGGCGATTATGGCATCGCCTGGCTGCTGACCCGCCTGGTCGGCACGTCGCGGGCGCGCGAACTGATGTTCACCTGCGAGCGCGTCGATGCCGACAGGTGCGAGGTTATCGGACTGGTGAACCGCGTGGTCCCCGACGAAAAGCTGCAGGCGGAAGCCTTCGCGCTCGCCAAATCGATCGCCGAAGGGCCGACGATCGCGATCCGCTACATGAAGGACAATCTGGACGAGGCCTTGGCGTTCGATTTCGCCACCGCCCGTGATCACGAGGCCGAGCGCATGGTCCGAACCCAGATGACATCGGATCACAAGGAAGCCGTGCAGGCCTTCATCGCCAAGCGCAAGCCGGTGTTCGGGGGGAGTTGAGCGGCTCGCAAAAGCACCAAGCCTGTAGCCCGGATGAGCGCAGCGATATCCGGGACCTGATGCAAAGTTGTCCCGGATGTCGCTTGCGCTCATCCGGGCTACAAAAGACGGCCTAGATCGGATTCTCTTCAAACAGCCGCGCAACCATTACCGAGTCGAGATAGGCACGCACCCGCACGATGGTGTCGTTCTTGAAGTAGCAGACCCAGCAATAATGATTGTCGAAGCGAAAGCCGTTCTTCGCTGTCGCTTCGGAATGCAATTCGACGATCGCCACATCGCCGGTCACGATCAGTTCGTCGACATGCAATTCAGCGCCGTTTGGCAGCACCTTGCCCAGCTTTGCAAACGTACCGGCGACAAAATCGGCCTTCGATTTGTAATGACCGGCGAGCGGATGCGTGCCCATCACGGTCCAGTCGACGTCGTCGGCGACATGGGCGAAGAAGCCAGCGCCATCGCCACGCTCGAGGCCAGCAAAGATCTGCCGCACGAAACCAGCATCGACCGCCATGATCGGCCCCTCCCCTTGAAGTCGCCGAAGCAAAACTAGACCGCGGTGAAAGCATTATCAATCGACCGCTGCACCGCTTCCCTTCGCAAAATCGACGAAGGCGCGCAGCGCGGCCGGCAGTTGTCGCCGGCTTGGATAGTACAGGAAGAAGCCCGGATAGGCCGGACACCAGTCGGCGAGCACGCGGACCAGCTTGCGTTTCGCGATCAGCTCCTCGACCTGCACCTCGAATACGAAGGCGAGGCCCGCGTCGTCCAGCGCCGCATCGACCATCAAATCCTGGTCGTTCAGTGTCAGCGGCCCCTCGACGTCGATGTCGACCTCGATACCGCCGCGTTCGAACTCCCAGCGATAGATCGCCCCGCCGGTGAACCGGTAGCGGATGCACGGCATCCCCTTCAGGTCATGCGGCGAGACCGGCGGCTTTTGCTTTCTGAAATAGCCGGGCGAGCCCACGACTGCGAAGCGATGCCTGGGGCCGATCGCGACCGCAATCATGTCGGCCGCAATCGTTTCGCCAAACCGAACGCCGGCATCGAATCCGGCCCCGACCGTATCGATCAGCGCGTCATTGATGATGATCTCAACATTGACGTCCGGATAGCTCTTGAGAAAGCGCGTCACGATCGGCAGCAGCACCAGCTGCGTCGATTGCCGCGCGGCGTTGAAGCGCAGCGTGCCGGCCGGTTTGCCGCGAAAATTGTTCAGATCCTCCAGCGCATCGTCGATATCGCGGAATGCCGGGCTGATCCGCGAGAACAGCCGCTCGCCCGCCTCGGTCAGCGCGACGCTGCGCGTGGTGCGGTTGATCAGCCTCAGATCCAGCCGTTCCTCGATATTGCGCAGCGCGTGGCTGAGCGCCGAGGCCGAGACGCCAAGTTCTGTCGCAGCCGCGCGAAAGCTGCGATGCCGGGCGATGGCGAGAAACGTAGCGAGGTCGGAAGGGTCGATCCGCATTGATGAATTTTTCTCAATAACTCGTGTAATATTTAGCGGATTATCTCAGCTATGGCGAGCCGCTATCCATTGCCCATCAAGTTCGGCGAACCCGCCGGGCTACGAGGAAAGGGCGAGAAAATGCGTGTCTGGTTCATCACAGGAGCTTCCCGTGGCTTTGGCGCTCTGATTGCGGAAGCCGCGCTGCAGGCGGGCGATGCCGTGGTTGCCACCGCCCGCGATCCCAACACCGTCATCGCGCGCCTCGGCGCCCGTGACAGGCTGCTGGCGACCCGGCTCGACGTCACCAACGAGGCAGAAGCCCACGAGGCCGCTGGCCAGGCGGTGAAGATGTTCGGCCGCATCGACATCCTGGTGAACAATGCCGGCTACGGCCTCTTGGGCGCGATCGAGGAAGCGAGCGCCGCGGAAACCACCAAACTGTTCGGCACCAACGTATTCGGCCTGCTCGGCGTCACCCGCGCGGTGCTGCCGCATATGCGCCGGCAGCGTGCCGGCCACATCATCAACGTCTCCTCGGTCGGCGGCTATACGGGTTACCCCGGCTGGGGCGTCTATGGTGCGACGAAGTTCGCGGTCGAAGGCATCAGTGAGGCGCTGGCCGGCGAAGTGGCGCCGCTCGGCATCAAGGTCACCGTGGTCGAGCCCGGCTTCTTCCGCACCGACTTCCTTGATGAATCCTCGCTGGCGCGCACCGCGCAGCACATCGACGATTACCGTGAAAGCGTCGGCAAAACGCGCTCACATGCGGAGGATGTCAATCACGGCCAGCGTGGCGATCCGCGCAAGCTGGCGAGTGCGTTCATTGCACTGGCCAACGCAAAAAATCCGCCACTGCGGCTGCCGCTGGGCAGCGACACGGTGGAACGGATCGAGGCGAAGAATGCTTTCGTCGCAAGAGAACTGGGCGAATGGCGTGAAGTTGCGACCTCTACCGACTTCGCCGAGGGAGCGGCGTAGGTTCACGAAAATAGCCCGGTTCTGGAGGGGCCAGAACCGGGCTCAGTCGTCAAACCGCAAGCGAGGATAGTGCGCTGGGAGAGACGGCGGCGAGCCGCCAACTGGCGCATGGGATTTCCTGCGGTTCGACATTTACTTGTTTTTGGATCTGCTTGTGGAAGCGCGTCAGCTTCCAGTCGCCGGGCGTATTGGCGAAGACGTAGCCGGCCTTGCGGGCCAGCGCGATCATCGCGTCGTTGGAGCGCAGCGTGTCGCCGAACAGGAGCGCGGCGCCGAACGAAGCGGCGCGGCACTCCAGGTTCTTCAACAGCGCCTTGCCGATGCCGTGACCCTGCCAGCGGTCGCCGATCGACAGGCCGAACTCGATGCTCGCGGTATCGCTGTCAAAAGCATAGCGCGCTTCGCCGACGATGGTCTCGCGGCCCTCGACCAGCATGGTCGCGATCACGCTAAACCGGTCCGCTTCCCCAATATGGATGAATTCCTCCAGCAACGACGCCGGCAACTCGCTGGCGGCGCCGAGGAAACGTTTGTACCGGGAGTTCGTCGTCAGCGACCGGAAGTAGTTCTGCAACGCCTCGGCATCGCGCGGCTCCACGAAGCGCACCGTCACGGCGTCGCCGCTCCGCGTGCGCAGCACGTCGGAATATTGCCTGAGATCATCGAGACGCATCGTTGTCATGGGTCGCTCCCGGGGAGCTAAAGGAAAACGGCTGGCGTCCCCGTCATCGGGCGGCGCCAGCCTTGGCTGCTGTTCAAGCCCGCCAGAACGGCTTTTCGGCCTCGTAGGCGACATCGCTCCAGGAGATGCCGATATCGTGCAGCTCCCGGTTCGACCATTTGGCCAACTCGCGGCGATCCCGATAGCGCTGCCGCCAGACACGGACGGTCTCGGCCACCTGGCTCAAAATGCTAGGTTCATGATGATTTATCATCGATTCATGGGTGAAAGTGGACATTTTTCGCTCCTGTAGTAATCTCTTGGCGCGAATATCTGCCTCATCCGGGCTTTCCACAAACGACACTTTGTACCGATTCGGATGATATAAACTCATGTATCTGGGAATCGCGGAATGACCGCCAGACTGCCGTCGCTGAATGGACTGCGCGCCTTCGAGGCCGCAGCCCGGCATTTGAGCTTCACCCAGGCGGCGTCCGAGCTGAATGTCACGCAGACCGCGATCAGCCATCAGATCAAGCGGCTAGAGGAAGAGCTCGGGGTCCGCCTGTTCATTCGTCAGAACCGTTCGCTGACCCTGACGCGGCAGGCGCAGGAATATCTCCCCGGCATCCGCGCCGCCTTCAACGACCTCAGGCTTGCGACCGACCGCCTGCTGCGCAAGGACGACGACCATGTGCTGACGGTCTCGACCCTGGCCTCACTCGCCGCCAAATGGCTGCTGCCGCGGCTGTCGGCATTTCAGGAAGCCCATCCCGGCATCGACGTGCGCATCACGACCTCGACCAATCTGGTCGACTTCCAGCGTGACAATGTCGACGCCGCAATCCGCTACGGCCGCGGCCAATGGCCGGGTCTGCGCGCCGACTGGCTGCTGGCGGACGAGCTTTTCCCGGTGTGCAGTCCGGCGCTGTTGAAGGGAAACAAGCCGCTGAATTGCCCCGAGGACCTCCGGGATCACGTGCTGCTCCACACCAGCAACTTCAACAGCGACGACTGGCGGCTGTGGCTGACGGTGGCCGGCCTACCGGCCGATTACTCGAAACAGCCCGGCGTCACCTTCGACATGATCTTCATGACGGTGCAGGCGGCGATCGACGGCCTCGGCGTTGCGATGGGGCGCACCGCCTATGTGCAGGAAGACATCGCCAAGGGACGGCTGGTCGTTCCCTTCAAGCTCGCATTTCCCGTCGACGCCGGGTTTTACCTGGTCTCGCCCTCGGGACGGAATGACCCGCCCAAACTCGCGGCCTTTCGGCAGTGGCTGCTCGCCTCCGTGCAGGGCAAGCCCTGACAGCGCAGATATTCCGCGATGCGAATGGCATGCGACATCGTCGCATAGAGCCATGCCGATCGAGAAGTTCGCGCACGGGACGCGTGACGCGGCCGTTGCAGCAGGCTAGAAAATCGCGGAGGCGGATGGATTTGCCTGGCCGAGCGCCGGTTTGATTTCCAGGCCAACAACGATAACAAGAGCGCATGGCCGACCTGACCAAGAAATTCGATGTGCTGGTGATCGGCGGCGGCAACGCCGCGCTGTGCGCCGCCATCAGTGCCCGGCGCGCCGGCGCTTCCGTGCTGGTGCTGGAAGGCGCGCCAAAATTCTACCGCGGCGGCAATACCCGCCACACCCGCAACATGCGCTGCGCCCATGACGCGGCGACCGGGATTCTCACCGGCCCCTACACCGAGGAAGAGTTCTGGGACGATCTGTTGCGCCTGACCGGCGGGCAGACCGACGAGGAACTCGCGAAATTCATGATCAAGGAGTCGAAAGACATCCTGAACTGGATCGTCGAACAGGGCGTGCGCTGGCAGCCGTCTCTCGGCGGCACGCTGAGTCTCGGCCGCACCAATTCGTTCTTCCTCGGCGGCGGGCGGGCGATGCTGAATGCGCTGTATCTGACCGCTGAAAAACTCGGCGTCGAGATCGCCTACGACGCCGAGGTGACCGACCTCCAGATCGAGGACGGCATGTTCCTTTCCGCCAAACTGAAGCAGCCGATCGATGGCGCGAGCGAAATCAGGGCCTCGACGCTGGTGGCGGCGGCCGGAGGTTTCGAAGCAAACATCGAATGGCTGAAGGAATACTGGGGCGACGCAGCCGACAATTTCCTGATCCGCGGCACGCCCTATAACCGCGGCTTGATCCTGAAGCTGCTGCTCGACAAGGGCGTGCAGGATATCGGCGATCCCACGCAATGCCATGCGGTCGCCATCGACGCCCGCGCGCCAAAGTTCGACGGCGGCATCATCACCCGCCACGACTCGGTCGTGTTCGGCATCGTCGTCAACAAGCACGCCCAGCGATTTTATGACGAGGGCGAGGATATCTGGCCGAAGCGCTACGCGATCTGGGGCCGGCTGGTGGCGGCGCAGCCCGACCAGATCGCCTACATCATCTTCGATTCGAGCGTGGTCACGAGCTTCATGCCGACGCTGTTCCCGCCGATCGGCGCGCCGACGATCGCGGAACTCGCGGTCAAGCTGGAACTCGACCCTGTCGCGCTGGAAAAGACCGTCACCGATTTCAACGCCGCGGTGCAGCCCGGCACGTTCGACCACACCATCCTGGATGATTGCCGCACCGAAGGCATCACGCCGGCCAAGACGCATTGGGCGCGGAAGATCGAGCACGCGCCGTATCTGGCCTATCCGGTGCGGCCGGGCATCACCTTCACCTATCTCGGCACCCGCGTGAACAAGCAGTCGCGCATAGTGATGAAGGACGGCAAACCCTCCGCCAACATGTTCGCGGCCGGCGAGATCATGGCCGGCAACGTGCTCGGCAAGGGTTATGCGGCCGGTATCGGCATGACGATCGGCAGCGTGTTCGGCCGCGTCGCCGGACGGGAAGCGGCGCGTAATGCGAAGAACTAGATGCCGCTGAAAACCAAGGGAGGAATCATGATGCGCGTTGCGATTATGTCCGCGGCTGCGGTTCTGATGGGTGCAACGCTCGCCCAGGCCGCCGAGCCTATCGCGCTGCGCGATATGGGCTCGTTCCATGTCGGCGGACGGCTGGTGGAGATTTCCGGAAAACCGGTGAAGGAAGTCATCTTCACGCCCGGCGGCGTGCCGGCCAAGGTCGACCCCAACGGCACCTATCAGGTCGAGCAGATGTATGTGCAGTATTTCCTGCCCGCCAACGAGAAGGGCGCATATCCGCTGCTGATGTGGCACGGCGGCGGACTGACCGGCGTCACCTATGAGACAACGCCTGACGGCCGCGAAGGCTGGCTGAACTATTTCCTGCGCAAGGGCTGGGCCGTCTACAATTCCGATGCGGTCGAGCGCGGCCGCGCCGGCTGGGCGCAATATCCCGATATCTTCAAGGGCGAGCCGGTCTTCCTCACGACAGCCAATCCGTTCGAACGCTTTCGCATCGGCGACGGCGCGGGCTCCTACGATCCGGATCCGGCCAAGCGCAAGCTGATGCCGGGCAGCCAGTTTCCCAACGAAGGTTACGAGAACTTCGTCAAGCAGAACGTACCGCGCTGGACCACGACCGATGATGCCAGCATCGCTGCCTATATCGCCGAGATCGACCGGGTCGGCCCTTCCATCATTCTGTTCCACAGCCAGGCCGGCAGTTTTGGTTTCAAGGTGGCGCAGGCGCGGCCCGACAAGGTCAAGGCGCTGATTGCGATCGAGCCGGCCGGGCTCGGCGATCCCGCCAAGGCTGACGCTCTCAAGAATATTCCGACGCTGATCGTCTATGGCGACTACATCGAGAAGGATTCGCGCTGGCCGAAAATCCGCGCCAACGGCATTGCCTTTGCGGACGCCGTCAGGGCTGTCGGCGGCAGTGTCGATGTCGTTGACCTGCCGCAGGCCGGCATCAAGGGCAATTCGCACATGGTGATGATGGACAAGAACAATGCCGAGGTCGCGGCCCTGATCCAGAAATGGCTCGAGGGCAAGGGGCTGACGAAGTAGGCCGATCGGCGCGAGGGCGGGAAGCAACGAATGCACGGAACGCGAATTCTGGAGGAAGCCGACCGCCTGATGACGGTCTGCAATTCCTGCCGCTACTGCGAGGGCCTCTGCGCGGTATTTCCGGCGATGGAAATGCGCCGCGCGTTTTCCGACGGCGATCTCAACTATCTCGCCAATCTCTGCCACGCCTGCGGCGCCTGCTACACCGACTGCCAGTTCTCGCCGCCGCATGAATTCAACGTCAATGTGCCGAAGACGCTGGCGGTGGCGCGGGCCGAATCCTACGCGGCCTATGTCTGGCCTCGCGCCTTCGCCGGCGCGTTCGCGCGCAACGGGCTCGTCATCAGCCTCGTTGCGGCGCTGAGCGTCGCCGCTTTCATTTTCGGCTTCGCGGCTTTGCACGACCGGCAGGTGCTGTTCGGCATCCACACCGGGCCGGGCGCGTTCTACAAATTGATGCCGCATAACGCGATGGCCGCACTGTTCGGCGGGGCATTTCTCTATGCGATCGTCGCGCTGATCATGGGCGTGCGCGCATTCTGGCGCGATATCGGCGAGCCCGTCGGCATGAAGACCAACGCAAGCGCGCTGCTGCAGGCGATCCGCGATGCCGGCGAGTTGCGCTATCTCGACGGCGGCGGTGTCGGCTGCTTCAACGAGGACGACCGTCCGACCGACCGCCGCAAGCTGTATCACCATTTTACTTTCTACGGCTTTGCGCTGTGCTTCGCCTCGACCTCCGTGGCGACGCTCTATCATTACCTGCTGGCACGCGAGGCGCCGTATCCGTGGTGGGACCTGCCGGTCGTGCTCGGCACGCTCGGCGGCATTGGCCTGCTGATCGGACCGATCGGCCTGTTCGCCGAGCGAAGCAAGCGCGACCCCGTGCTGGTCGATGAAGCCCGCTACGGCATGGATATCGCGTTCATCGTCATGCTGTTTCTCACCAGCCTGACCGGCATGGCGCTTTTGGTGCTGCGCGAGACGGCCGCAATGGGCCCGCTGCTGGCGCTGCATCTCGGCGTAGTGTTCTCGCTGTTCGTCACGATGCCCTATGGCAAGTTCGTGCACGGCATCTACCGGTTCGTCGCGCTGGTGCGCTACGCGATGGAGCGCAAGGCGATGCATGGAGCGGCGGAGTAAGGTCGCGGACTCTCGAAGTCATTGCGAAACGGCGACGCGTACACCACCGTCATCCCCGCGCAGGCGGGGATCCAGTACGCCGAGGCTTATCGGATCAATCACGCGATCTCTGGGATACTGGATCACCCGCCTTCGCGGGTGATGACGACCGAATGTGCTCCGCGATCTCCCGACACACGAAAAAGGCCCCGTCGCAACGGGGCCTTTCGCTTCCAACAAAGCTACTAGATTAGTTGTAGTCCGAGTACTTGAACTGCGGCAGCGCCTTTAGCTGCTCCTTGTTGCCGCTCATCACGGCATGGTCGGGAGTCCAGTCATTGGCGTTGTTGGCCTTCGCGTGGTGGTGGTCGCGGTGGTATTGGCCGGCGCGGTCGCGGTGCCGGTCGTGGTTTCACGCGTCGTGGTCGTGGTCGAGCTGGTGCGGACCGGCTCCTCGACGAATTTCAGCTTGTCCATGGTAACGGCGATGTCGTGCTCGCCCATGCCCAGGAAGCCGCCGACGCCGATCACCACGGCGCTCACCTTGCCGTCCTTGTCGAGGATCAGCTCGTTGACGTCGCCAAGCTTTTCATTGGCTTCGTTGTAGACGTCGAGGCCCATGAGCTTGGACGCGCGCCACTTGCCCTTCATCATCATCTTGTCTGAACTTGCGGCCGGGCTGGCGGTCGTGGCGGGAGCCGCGCGATCGACAGGCTGTGCCGTCTGTGCATTGGCAGCGCCACTGGCGATGGCGGTGCCGAGAAGTGCGATGGTAACGAGATTCTTCATGTTGATCCTCCAGAAAAGTGATGTCGCTTCCGTGAACGGGTCAACGAGAGGAATGTTCCTCGACATCGGCGCGTTTCTCATGCCCGCGCGGCGTGGAAAGTCATCTTGGAAAAAATAGGAAACAAACGCCCGCCCGTATGTTGGTGGATGCTCGCGCCGGGTGACAACCGGCCATAACGGAGACGATGAACGCGGCAATTTTGCCGGCTTCTTGTCGCGACATCAACGCATCGGTACGCGCTGACATCTAACCTGTTCCCGGCGTGAGCGCCTTACTCAGGCTGAGTCTCCATTGCCCCGCAGGCCACGGTTCGCCAGGGCGAAAGCAAAACGTGGCCGCGATCACGATGGCCCCCTTTCCGCATCCGCAACCGGAACAGAGTTAAAATCAGGCGGTTAGCCCTGAGCGTGCTGGCCTGAGACGGCCAAACCGAAGTTCGTTGTCATCGAGGCTGACATGGCCGATCCAAAATACGAACGCGCCCTTGCGCGGGCGCGACTGGCGTTGATTGCGCCGACGGTCGACGACGTCACCGCCGCCTATTTCGACGGGCAGGTGGAGAAGCTTTTGCAGGAAGCCAAAGAGCGTGACGAAAAGTCAGACCATGAATTGATATCGACGCTGCTCGACGCCGTCGCTAGGAAATGTTTTTCGATGGGCTTGTGTGACTGCGATCCCGGGCGAAGCCCGGATGATGATACGCCGCGCTCGATCCCGCCGGAGTCGTGAGGCCCGCATCCAGGTCGATCGTGATCCGCCCGAACGGCACTCGTCATCAGCCGTTAATCCGGCTCACCGGAACGTGAGTGATTCGCGCATGTGCCAGATGCAAATTCATGCACGCATGCGCGCTATTTGATCTGGCATTGCCGCCCGCCAATACTTATCTGTCGATCAGGTAGGAAATTTGCCCCAAGGATCACTCCTAATAAAGGAGCCATCTAATGGCGAATGTTCTAACAACTGGGGCCTTGCTTTCTGCTCCGACCAAAAACCCCTCATTTTTTGTACGATTGTTGCGTACCTACGCTGAATCCAATCGGCAGCGGGCTACCCGTATTGTCGATCAATACGTTGCAGACCACGGACTGCACAGGCTTTCGGACGACGCAGAGCGTGAAATAAGCCGCTTGATAGTCAAGGCGGGGCGCTAGTCATGGTCACGCTCATCATCATCCACGTCGCACACAAGCTCGCGCGTTTTGGGACCGGTGTTCGCGAGACCTGGCGCGAAACACAACGCCTTCGTCGCAGCCTCACTGGCCCGATGGACGAGTAGCAGCTGCACGCGTTTCTTCTCGTCATGCCCGACCTTGTGCCGGGCATGACGACTTCCCTTTAATAGATTCCAATTTCGTCCGCAGGCGGCGAGCACCATCACCCGTCTCAGTATCGCTCCACGATCCGATCGAGCTTTTTGCTGAGCAGCCAGGACAGGCCGAGGAATGCAACCAGCATAACGATGCCCAGGCCCGACGAGGCATTATTCATGGACGTTTCAGAGAATTGTCCGAACGCATAGCCGGCCGAGACAACGACGCCAGACCAAAGGCCCGCTGCGACGAAGTTGAGCGCAAGAAACGTCGACCACGGCAGCCGCGACATGCCGTAGGCAAATCCCGCAAGCCCGCGGACGCCGTGCGGGAAGCGGTGTAACAGGATCATCCAGACGTAGTGACGGTCCGTCAGGCGGATCACGGTCTGCACGGGCTTTTCGAACCGCGGAAAACGATCGAGCAGGCGGGCGCCATAGCGGCGGCCGATCCAGAAGCGAATCACGTCGCCGGCAAAGCTGCCGAGCCAGCAAACCACGATCAGCGTGCCCAGATTCAGCGCGCCCGCATGCGCGGCGTAGCCCGCGAACAGCACCAGCAACAGGCTATGCGAGGATGCATAGGCAAATATGAAGCTATAAGCCGCATCGCCATTCTGGCGAATGAGGTCGAGGAATGAGGTCAGATCCGTCGGAAACAGCAATGTCGGCCTACCCCAAACTCGTTCATGTTAATATCCCCCAGACGAGCGGGTTCGGGATCGACGCTAGCATTCCGCGGAAGGTCGAGGAAGCCCGTTGGGGACGGACCTCGCCGGAACACAGGCATGTCTGACGATTTGCCGCACTAAAGACCGAGCGTTACTTCGGCCCAGCGAATGACAGTCTCGCTGCTCAGGAAAGCGACTACGCTGGGCTCAAGCGGCGCCGGACGAGGATGTGCGACAATGGCTGTCGCGACAACGACGTCGCAACGATCATTGAACGCAATTGCAAGCGCCGAATTTTGTAGACGCTGCGTGGCGTATGCGCGGCTGCGCCCCTTCATCCACGCAACGCTGATCGGGTTACCGGCAGCCAGGGCTGACGGCTTATCGCCGATCAGCCTGAGGTCCGCCACGCGATCGAGCTCCTCGTCGTCGGCAACTCCGGTCGCGCAGTTGCAGAAGCCGATCTTGGCTCGAACATAGACGTTGACCTCGACGCCGCAATCGGCTGCCGCGCAGCGAAACGCTTTGCCTTTGCCCCACTCGTCGATAGGAAACGGCCATTGGGCTTCCGTCCATACGGGACGGCGCGGCGTTTCCACCGCGCTGTCGCGCATGTACGAAGGCCATTGATGCCAGGCGAGCGCGCCTAACCCGCCGAGGCCAAAGCCCGCGATGACCGCAATGGCAATTGTCCTTTTCATCGCATGCCCGCCAATCGGACGACGATCCTGGTTACTCGCCTAATTGCTCGCGACAAATGACCGTGCCGCCGCCAGCGTCGGCCGCGCTGAATTAAACTCGGCTGCGAGTTCTATCAGCTTCCCGTAATTGGCTTTGGCCCTGGCCGCATCGCCTGCGCCCTGCGCAGCCACGGCCGCGCCTACGTAGCCGTTATAACGGTTGGGCTCCTTTGCCATCGTGGCTTCGAAAACCGCAAGCGCTTCTTTGGCCATGCCGCGATCGAGCAGCATGGCTCCATACAGTTCACGTGCCGGCGCCAGCGGACCGGGTGTGACCGGCGACTTTTCGGTGTTGTCCTCCGCGTCTACCGCGGCGCTCATGACCTTGAGGGCCTCATCATGTTTGCCGCTGGCATAAAGAACCCACGCGGTCGCAACCTGCTCCTGAACATCGACCTGCCCGGCCCAATAGCCGTTCTTCGCGTCTCGAAGCTTGTCGCGCAATTCAGCGAGCTTGGCGGTGTCGGCCTTGGCGGCATCGATCTTGCCCGAACGGGCGGCGCCAATCGCCCGAGCAAAATGGGTGATCGCCGTGGCATGCGGGAATTTACTTGGCTTGACCTCCAGGTTCGTCGCACCGTTCCAATCGCCACGCTCCACCATGTAGCGCGCCGGCGCAGCGGCCTGTGCAAACGCGGCTGGGAAGCTATCGGGATCGGGCCGCAGTGTCTCGATTTCGCTGACGACGCCGAGCGCATCCTTGTCCTGACCGAGCTGCAGATAGGCGTAGACCAGATAATCCTGGCCGTGCATCTGATCGCCGAGCTCCTTGCTGCCCTTCGCGGCCTGAACGGACGCCTGGTTTGCGGCGATTGAATCCTTCCAATAGCCGACCCGCGTAAAGATGTGAGACGGCATGTGCTGCGCGTGCGGCGCGTTCGGTGCGATCTTGGCATAGCGCAGCGCCGGGGGCAGACCTTTGGCGGCGATCGGCGGATAATCGTACAAGTGGATCAGGTAATGAGCGACGCCGGGATGCTGAGGTTGGCGATCCATGATCGGCCCGAGAATCGCCGCGCCCTTCAGTTGATTGGCGTAGGTCTTGTCCGACGCCGAGGCCGCGACGTTCAGCGCGATCGCATAGAAAATCTGCGCCTCGTCGTCGGCGGGGTAACGGCCGGCAACAGCTTCCATCGCTTTCAAGTAGGATTGAACCCGTGCCTGATGCGGGATCTTGTCGTAATCGACGTACATCACCGATAACGCATCGATATAGTCGCGCTCACGTTCAGACTTGGCGCCAGTCGCCTTTGCCTTTTCAATCGCGGCAAGGCCAAGCGGAAGATTGGGGGTCGGAATCTGGATGTGAGGATTGCTCAGATACGCCAGCGCCATGCCCCAATGCGCGATCGCGCATGCCGGGTCGGCCTTGAGCGTTTCTTCGTAAAGCTCCTTTGACGCGGTGTACCAGAACGAATGCTGGTATCGCATGGCGCGATCAAAGCGTCGTTGCGCCGTTTCGTTGCAGGACGTTTCGAAGTGAACAGTCCCTAACTTCTGATCGGCATTTTCCTGTGCGACACTCGGGTGGGCAAATCCAAAAGCGGTGACGCCTGCTACGGTAATTGCAAATAGCGATGCACGCATGATTTTCTCCCTTGTCGTCTCCGGGCGGCTTCTCCTTCTTTAATTCGGCCAGCATAGGCCTCGCGACTGCCGGTCTCAAGCAAAGCAAGTCAGTCACAGTGTGAGATAGTTCATATATGAGGCAGAAGTAGCCTCATGCCAGCTCATTTTACACGTTCAGCGTGTTAAAGAGTGAAACGATCCGTATACCGGCACGCCGTAATGACGGCCGCTACAAATCCACCACGACGTAGTCGCTCTCGACCGACACCGCGAGCGTCTCGGCCACGTACGGCCCCTTCACCACACTCGAACCCGGCTCGACGTTGACGGGATAGGCGCGGGCGCGAAAACGTTTGGGGTCGCAATAGGATTGGCCGGTGCGGATATCGAATTCCCAGCCGTGCCAGGGACAGCGAATGATCTCGCCGAGCCGCGTATATTCGATCTCGCCGGGATCGGAGGATTGCGCGAGCCCGATCAAGGGGCCTTCGCACAACGCCGCGCCCTGGTGCGGGCAGCGGTTCAACAGGCCGAAGAACTCGCCCTTGATGTTGAAGATCGCGATCGGCCGCTCATCGATGGTGAGGAACTTTCGCGACCCCGGCGGCAACTCATCCACCGCGGCAATGACGTGCCGAACCATCAAACAATCCCGTACAGCTTCTTTGCGTTGCCGAGATAGAACGCCTCGCGATTGGGCTCGCTGACACCGGGCGGCAGGACGCGCGACGGTTCGTCGAAATCCCAGTGCGGGTAATCGGTCGCGAACAACAGCTTGTCCCAACCGATCCACTCGATGACCTGGAACAGGTGTTCGCGCCGTTCCGGATCTTCCATCGGCTGCGTGGTCCACCAGACGTGGTCGCGGATATATTCCGACGGCTTGCGCTTGAGAAACGGCACCTCGCTGTGCAGCCGTTCGAAACTCTTGTCGAGCCGCCAAGCCAGCGAAGGCGCCCAGCCGAAGCCGGCTTCGATCATCACCATCTTTAATTTGGGATAGCGCTCGAACACACCTTCGAGCACCAGGCTCGCCAGTGCGGTCTGCTGGCACTGCGCGTGCCCGACCATCTCCTCGATGTAGAAGCTCGGCCACCCCGACGGGGTGAGCGGATTGCCGCCGAAGCCGAAGGCATGGACGCCGATCGGCAGGCCGATCTCCTGTGCGGCCTCGTAGATCGGCCAGTAGCGGCGCTGGCCGAGCGGCTCGACATTGCGCGAGAGCAGCAGCACCTGAACGAAGTTCTTGTCGCCGGCGCGCTTGCAAATCTCGGCCGCGGCGGAAACACCGTCTTCATTGGCGACGACGATCGAGGCCTTCAGGCGGGAAATCCTTGCTGGTCCATTTCTCGATCTGCCAGTCGTTGATCGCCGAGCAGATCGCGCCCGCCAGATCCTGGTTGCGCAGCCCCTGTCCGCTGTTGAGCGGATTGAGCACGCCGAGCGCGACATTATAGGGATCGAGCAGTTGCTTCTGCATGAAGGACAGCGACGAGCCCTGCGGTCCACCTTCCGGCGGCCAGGCATCGCGGCGCGAGGCGTTCGGCTGCGCCTTCGGATAGGGCGGGCCTTCCATCATGCCGTGATAGGCCTGCTTGCCGTAAGCCACGAGGTGTTCGTGCCAGCGCTTGGCCATAAACGGATAAAGTTCGTCGTTGGTGGCGCGCGCCGGATGGATATCGCAATCGGCAATCGCGGTTTTAACGCTGACGGATGCGGAAGATTCAGGACGGAACTGGACGTTCATGGCGTCGTCTCCTTCATCGCCGCCTGACCGAGGCGGGTATAGGTCGCGAGCGGGTTATCGATCATGATCTTGCGCACCAATTCGGGCGACAGGCCCGGCGGCAGCACTTCGTCGCCGTCGAATTGCCAATGCGGATAGTCGGTCGAGAATAGAAGCAATTCGTCCGACTGCATATGGTCAAACAAGCGGTTCAGGGTTGCCGGATCAGGCGGAGCATCCACCGGTTGCAGCGAGAAACGGATGTTGCTGCGCACAATCTCCAGCGGCGCGCGATCTACCCATGGCGTTTCCATCCGGATGCCGCGCCAGAACTTGTGCAGCCGCCACAGATAGGCCGGCAGCCAGGTGAAGCCCGATTCCAGCATCACCATTTTCAGATTCGGGTGGCGGGCGAATACGCCCTCCACGATCAGGCTGGTGAGCTGGGTCTGGAACGCGGTGGCCTGCGCGACATAGTCCTCGATATGGTAGGAGCCCCAGCCGATGGCGGTCGGCGGATTGTGATAGGAACTGCCGGCGTGGATTCCGATCGTCAGCCCCAGCCGTTCGGCGGCGGCGTAGATCGGCCAGTAGGCGCGTTTTCCCAGCGGCATGTCGCCCATGACCAGCATCAGCACCTGGACGAAGCGCTGGTCCTTGGCGCAGCGTTCGATCTCGGCGACGGATTTTTCGACGCTCTGGGTGGGGATCACGATCGAACCGCGCAGCCGGTCGTCCTTGTCGAGCCATTCTTTGGCCAGCCAGTCGTTCAGTGCGCGGCAGAACGCGTCCTGCATGTCCTCGGAGAACACCATCTGCACGCCATAGAGGGGATTGCAGATGCCGTAGCGCACCTGAAACCGGTCGAGTGCCTGCTTTTGCATGTCGGTGAGGTTCGAGCCCGGCTTGCCGTGCCCCGGCCGCCAGTCCGGGCGCGAGGAGATCGGCGAATTGGTCGGATAGGATTGCGAGACCAGATCGGTCATGCCGCGCGTCGTCACCTGGTCGCGCCAGTAGTCGTTCATATAGGGGAGCAGGCTGGTCAAATGAGGAACGGCGGGATGCAGATCGCAATCCACGCCGCCGGGAAGCGGCGACGTCATGATGTTTCCTCGTTCGCGAGCGCGCTCTCACGGCATCTTGTAGGCTTCGCCGCTTGGCTCTCTCACCGCATTCAAGCAGGCTGCCTTGCTGCCCGCAACTCGGCAAACGCTGGCCCCCTGTGCTAGGAAAACATGGGTAAGAGGCCTTAAACATAATCAGGGGCTTTCGGGAGATTTCGATGATTCGGATTGGTTGCACGGCTGTCGCCCTGACCCTCCTGCTCGGCGGCAGCGCATTCGCACAGCAGCAAGCCCCTGCCGCGCCGCCCGCAAGTCCGCCGCCGGTCGATTTCTCCAAGGTCGAGATCAAGACCACCGACCTCGGCGACAACGTCTACATGCTCGAGGGTCAGGGCGGGAACATCACGGTGGCGATCGGGAAAGCCGGCATCATCATGGTCGACGGCCAGTTCGCGCCGCTGCACGACAAGATCAAGGCCGCGATATCGGCTGTCTCGACCCTTCCGATCAAATACCTGATCAACACGCATTATCACGGCGACCACACCGGCGGGAATGAAGGTTTTGCCAAGGACGGCGCCGTTGTCGTTTCCGACGTCAACGTCAAAAATCGCCTGGCGGAAGGAACCACCAACGGGCTGACCGGCGTCAAGACGCCACCGGCCGCGGCCGGCGCGTTGCCGACCAAGACCTATGCCGGCAAGACGATCAAGATCAGGGTGCCCGGCCGCGTCGCCGACCTCTGGCATATCGCCAATGCGCATACCGACGGCGACACTTATGTCTGGTTCAAGACCGCCAACGTGCTGGCGACCGGCGACACCTTCACCAACGGCCGCTATCCCAATATCGACTTCGCCAATGGCGGCAACATCAAGGGTATGATCGCGGCGACCGACGCCTATCTCAAGCTGACCAACGCCAAGAGCCGCATCGTGCCGGGCCACGGCCCGATCGCCGACAAGGCGGCGCTGACCGAATATCGCGCCATGCTCGTCACCGCGCGCGACCGCATGGCGGCGCTGGTCAAGCAAGGCAAAAGCGAGGACGAGGTGGTGGCAGCAAAACCGTTCGCCGATCTCGACAAAAAATGGGCGCCGACGGAGCTGGCCTCCACCAATTTCATTCGCGTCGTCTATCACTCGCTCGCCGACAAGACCGACAAGAAGACCGTCCTGAAACGAATGCTGCGCCGGGGTTGAAAGAACATGAAAGAGCTTGTGACACTAGCCGAACAGATCGCCGTCAAGCTGATCGCGCGGAAACAGACGATTGCGGTTGCGGAATCCTCGACCGGCGGGCTGATTTCGGCGGCGTTGCTCTCGGTGCCCGGCGCTTCCGCCTATTTCCTCGGCGGCGCCGTGGTCTATACGCGCGACGCGCGGCGGCTGTTGATGGACATTCCCGACGAGGCGATGAAGGGCATCCGCTCGGCATCGGAGCCCTACGCCAAACTGCTGGCAAGCCAGGTTCGCGGGCGCTTTGCGACGGATTGGGGACTTTCGGAAACCGGCGCGACCGGGCCGACCGGCAACCGTTACGGCGACGCCGCCGGGCATAGCTGCATGGCCGTGGCGGGGCCGCAAAACGAAGTGTTTACGCTGGAGACCGGAAGCAGCGACCGGCAGTCCAACATGCAAGCGTTCGCGAAGACGGCGCTGAACCTGCTGCTGGAGAATTTGTCGAAGTAGAGCCGTCGTCCCTGCGAACGCAGGGATCCATACGCCGTGTCGGTTGTCGTGAGAGAATGCTGCTCGACGGCTTTCATCCTACAACCAAGTACGGTGGTTATGGGTCCCTGCGTTCGCAGGGACGACGGAAGGTTTTGCAGACATTGACCGGAGACTAGCCATGCAACAATTCGACCGCGCCGCAGAGGATCTCGGCAACTCGATTCATTTCGAGCATGTCAACGTCACCATCCCCGACCAGCGGCCGGCGACGCTGTTCTATGTCGCGGGCCTGGGGCTGACCCGCGATCCCTATCTGATGGTGTCGGACACCAACATGTGGGTGAATGTCGGCAGGAGCCAGTTTCATCTGCCACAAGGCAGTGCGCAGGTGCTGCGCGGCCATACCGGCCTGGTCATCTCGGGCCGCGAGGCCCTGCTGGAGCGGTTGGCGTCGATAGCAAAAAAGCTGGAAGGCACGGCGTTCGCATTCACCGAGCATAACGACCATGTCGAGGCGATCTGCCCGTGGGGCAACCGCGTCCGCTGCTACGAGCCCGACGCCGCGCGCTTCGGGCGCATCACGCTCGGGATTCCCTATGTCGAATTCGACGTGCCGGCCGGCACCGCAAAGGCAATTGCAGCTTTCTATCCCGCGATCATGGGGATGCAGGCGGAGTTTGTGAACGGCGACGCCGCGATGGCGCGGGTCAAGGTCGGCAAGGATCAATATCTGCAATTCCGCGAGACCGACCGACGCCATCCGGAATTCGACGGCCATCATGTGCAGATCTACATCACGGATTTCTCGGGCCCCTACCATCGCCTGAAAGAGCGCGGCCTGGTCTCGCAGGAAGACAACCAGTATCAATACCGCTTTCGCGATATCGTCGATCTCGATGGCGGCAGGCTGCTGTTCACCGTCGAGCACGAGGTGCGCAGCGCCACGCACCCGATGTTCATGCGTCCGCTGGTCAACCGCAACCCGGCAGAGACCAACCGCACCTACGCGGCCGGCCACGAGCAGTGGGCTTATGCGATGGGGCCGGATGAGTATGACCGGAGGTAGACGCTGGCACACTGTCGTCCCTGCGAACGCAGGGACCCATACGCCGTGCCGTTTGTTTTGAGAGATGCTGTTCGACGGCTTCGTTTCAACAATCGAAGCCGGTGGCTATGGGTCCCTGCGTTCGCAGGGACGACGTGAGAGGCGAACCTCACCTCTCCCTGAACGAACGCATCAACTGATCGCTGAACGGCTTCATCAGATAGGAAAACATGGTGCGGTCGCCGGTCTGGACGAAGGCTTCGACCGGCATGCCCGGGATGATCTTGACGTTGTCGCCAAGGCGGGCGACTTCGGCCGGCGGCATCGAGACGCGGATGGTGTAGTAGCTCTGGCCGGTGCGCTGGTCGGTGGTGACGTCGGCGGAGACGCGGGTGACAACGCCGTTGAGTTCAGGCGTGGTGCGCTGGTTGAAGGCGGATAGCCGCAGCAGCGTCTTCTGGCCGATCTGCAGCTTGTCGATGTCCTGCGGATTGACCTTGGCTTCGACCGAAAGATCGTCGGCGCGCGGCACCACCATCATGATGGCGTCGCCGGCGGTGATCACGCCGCCGACGGTATGCACCGTCGACTGCAGCACGACGCCGTCCTGCGGCGCGCGGATGTCGATGCGGCGGAGTTGATCCTCGGCGGTGACTTTACGTTCGACGAATTCGCCGATCTTGTCGTTAGTCTCGCGCAAATCCTTGGAGACCTCGCTGACCACGTCCTTGTCGACCTGAATGATCTGCAGTTCGGTTTCGGTGATCTTGCCCCTCGCCTGCGCGCGCGCGGCGATATATTGCGCGCGCTCGCCCGACAGCCGGGCGAGGTCGCGCTCCAGCACCGTCAGGCGCGAAATCTGGATCAGGCGCTGCTCATAGAGCTGGCGGACGCCGATCAGTTCCTTCTCGACCAGCGCGATTTCCTTGTCCTTGGCCTGCTCCTGCGCCGTCAGCCCTGCGATTTCCTCGTTGAGCTGCAACACCCGCTCGCGCAATTGCGATTTCTGCCCGGCGCGTCCGTTGACCCGAACCTCGAACAGCTTGGTTTCGCTGGCCATGACGTCGCGGGCCTCGGTGTCGCTGGCCTGGTCGGTTAACATCGAGGGAAACTTTATCTTGTCGAGGCCGCGTTGCTCGGCTTCCAGCCGTGCCGCGCGCGCCCACAATCCGTTCAGCGTCTTGACGACGATGGCGAGGCCAGCCTTGACCACGGTCTCGTCGAGCCGCACGACGATGTCGCCGGCCTTGACGATGTCGCCGTCGCGCACGCGCACCTCGCCGACCACGCCGCCGGTCGGGTGCTGCACCTTCTTGACGTTGGAATCGACCACCACCGAACCCGGCGCGATCAGCGCGCCGGAAAGCTGCGCCGTCGAGGCCCAGCCTCCGAACCCGCCGGCCAGCACCAAAATCAGCGAGAGGCCGAAGATCAGGTGCCCGCGTATCGAGCGGTGCGCGCCTTTCAGCTCGGTAGTCATTTTTTCGCTACTCCCGCTTCGGAGACGATCTTGATCGGCGTGGGCGGCGCGACGCGCTGCAGCACCTGGCCGAGCACGGTTTCCTTCGGCCCGAATGCCTGCATGCGGCCGTCCTTCAGCACCAGCAATTGATCGACGGCCTCGATGCCGATCGGCCGGTGCGCCACCACGACCACGATGGCCCCGCGCTCGCGCGCGCCGCGCACCGCGCGCGTCAGCGCTTCATCGCCCTCGCTGTCGAGATTGGAATTCGGCTCGTCGAGCACGATCAGGAACGGATCGCCGTAGAGCGCGCGCGCCAGCGCCACGCGCTGGGCCTGCCCGGCCGAGAGCGCCGTGCCGTGCTCGCCGATCTGGGTGTCGTAGCCCTCGCGCATCTTGATGATCATCTCATGCACGCCGGCTTCCTTGGCGGCGGCAATAATGCCGTCGGACGTCGCCTCAGGATCGAAGCGGCAGATGTTCTGCGCCACGGTGCCTGCGAACAATTCGACATCCTGCGGCAGATAGCCGATGTGGCGGCCGAGCACGTCGGACGACCACTGGTCGAGCGCCGCGCCGTCGAGCCGCACCTTGCCGCGGGCCGGCATCCAGACGCCGACCAGCGCGCGCACCAGCGACGACTTGCCCGAACCGCTCGGACCGATGACGCCGATACCGGTACCGGCGTCGGCAGCGAAATTGACGTCCTGCACGATGACGCGCTGGTCGCCCGGCGGTACGATGCTGACGCCCTCGACCGACAGCCGCTTCGACGGCGCCTGCAACAGCGTCTGCGCGTTCGAGGGAGGTATCTGCTCCAGCAGCCTGGAGAGGCGATGCCAGCTCTGGCGCGCGGCGACAAATCCCTTCCAGTGCGCGATGGCGAGGTCGACCGGCGCCAAGGCGCGGGCGCTGAGGATCGAGCCCGCGATGATGATGCCGGCGGTGGCTTCCTGGTGGATCACGAGGTAGGCGCCGACCGCAAGCACCGCCGATTGCAGCATCATGCGCAAGACTTTTGCGATCGCCCCCAGGCCGCCGGCGACGTCGCTGGCGCGCTGATTGCCTGCCAGATAGGTCTCGTTGGCCTCGCCCCAGCGCTTGGTCAATCGGCCGGACATGCCCATCGCGACCAGCACTTCGGCGTTGCGCCGGCTGGTGGCCGCGATATCGTTGCGCCGCGCCGCCAGCGTCATCGCATCCTTGGCCGGCGTGCGCGACATGAATTCGGTGATCAGCGTCAGCGTCACCAGAATGATCGCGCCCACCAGAGCGGTGACACCGAGCAACCAGTGAAACGCAAAGCAGATCGCGAGATAGAACGGCAGCCAGGGCAGATCGAAGAACGCGCCCGGTCCCATGCTGCCGAGAAACGACCTGACATTGTCGAGATCGCGCAGCGGCTGCAGGCCCTCATTGCGGTTGCCGACCAACAGCGGCAGCCGCACCACGGTTTCGAACACGCGCGTGTTGAGGGCTTCGTCGAGCGCGGTTCCGATGCGGCCGAGAATGCGGCCGCGAATCAGATCGAGGCCACCCTGGGCGATGTAGAGGCCGGCGGCGAGAATCACCAGGCCGACCAGGGTGGGCACACTGCGAACTCGGCAGCACGCGGTCATAGACCTCCAGCATGAAAATCGAGCCGGTCAGGTACAGCAGATTGATCATACAACTCATGACGCCGACGCCGATAAAAGCGTTGCGACAGGCGCCCAGCGCTTCACCGAGCTCGGAACGCCGGACGGGAGCGGCTGCCATGGATGCGCATCTCTGAAAACGAATAAGGTACGTGCACGTTTTAGCGATGTTTTGAGACACCGTCTATTTTAAGTCACGTTAACCTTCTTCCAGTTCATCCATTTGAAGCCAGGCCGGCGGAAGATGCGCCTTGAACCACTCATTTGACGCCGCCGCCACCCCCGCGGGGGTCGGGGCTTTGTCTGATACGGAAACGGCACCCGAATCACTGATATCGAGACCCGACCGATCTCGTCGTCGCTATTGAGCGGGGCGCCGCTTCCGACGCCGTGCCCGCCCGCCGGCCACCACCCTCCGGGCTGCGGGCTGCTCAGTGCAACGACGCCTGCTAGGTGAAACTTTTTCATGACACACGCGTTAAGCCGGCATGAAACATGGCGACATCTGGTATGTGACCTTTGGTCCGGACAAGGCGGATGAGACTGCAGAGAGCATGGGGCGCACGACGCGCACCTTCAAATCGGAAGTCGACGCCAAGCTGTTCGCGATGCAGATCCTGTCCAAGGGTTGGACCGCGAGCGCGGGCACGCTCAACCCGCACCAGCCGAAACAGATCGTGGGACCAGCGCAAATCGAACGCTGGGCCGATCCGGGGCTGGGCGGTTGACATTCGATTTCGTCATGGCCGGGCATGACAAACTAGACAACACCTGTCCCGTTAGCTCTTAGCCAACCGCCGTAGCAGGCTCCGCCAGCACACAGCGCGCCATTCGATCCGGCGACACTTGCACATTGGGCGGCAAGCGCTCGGAGCACCGCGGTTGCGCAACGCTGCAGCGCGGCGCGAACGAACAACTCGCCGGCGCCTTGTCGAGCGAGGGCGGCGTGCCCGGGATGGTCTCCAGCCGCTGGCCGCGTTTGGCGCCGTGGACGGTCGAGGCCAGCAATCCCTTGGCATAGGGGTGAACCGGCGTACGCACGATATCGCGCAAGCGGCCCTGCTCCACGATCTGGCCGGCATACATGACGGCGACACGGTCGCAGATTTCGATGGCGACGCCGATGTCGTGGGTCACGAAGATCACGGACATGCCGAACTCGCGCTGCAGTTCCCGCAGCAGCAGCAGGATCTGGATCTGCACGGTGGCATCCAGCGCCGTCGTCGGCTCGTCGGCCAGCAGAATTTTTGGCTTGCAAGCCAGCGCCAGCGCGATCATCGCGCGCTGCCGCATGCCGCCGCTCATTTCGTGCG
The DNA here is from genome assembly GCA_963742935.1 of uncultured Alphaproteobacteria bacterium. Lineage (GTDB taxonomy): Bacteria > Pseudomonadota > Alphaproteobacteria > Rhizobiales > Xanthobacteraceae > Bradyrhizobium. The sequence goes on from CAVUOI010000025.1 coordinate 200,317, forward strand.
GGTAGGCCTCGAGGCGGCGCTTCGCCGAGGGAATCCGCACCACCTCCAGCATTTCCAGGGCGCGCGCCATCCCCTCCTTCTGGCTCTTGCCTTCGTGCCGCATCACGCTTTCGGCGATCTGGTGGCCAATCGTGTAGACCGGATCGAGCGCCAGCGCGGGCTCCTGGAAGATCATGGAAACGGTCTGGCCGCGAAACGCCGAAAGTTCGTCGTCGTTCATCGCCAGCACGTCGCGCCCCAAAACCTTCACGGTGCCCGAAATCTTCGTCCGCTTCCGCGGCAACAGCCGCATCAGCGCGCGCAACGTCACGCTCTTGCCCGAACCGGATTCGCCGAGCAGGCCTAGCACCTCGCCCTCGCCCAGCGAGAGCGAGATGTCGTTGACGGCGTGCACCGTACGCTCGCCGGTGAAGCGGATGTTGAGGTCGCGAATTTCGACGAGATTGCTCATGCGGCTTTGGGCACCTGCTGGTGATAGTCAGTGGCTCGCTGGAACGCCGCGCCGATCCGCACCAGGGTGGCCTCATCGAAGGCGCGGCCGATCAACTGCATGCCGACCGGCAAGCCGGTCTTGGTGAAGCCCGTGGGAATCGAAAGCGACGGCAGGCCGAGATAGTTGATCGGGCGGGTGAACTTGGTGATGCGCTGGATCACGGCTTCGGCGTCGGGGCTGTTGCCGACATCGCTCTCGGCAATGGTCACCGCCGGCATCGGCGCGACCGGCGCGATCACGGCATCGGTGCCCGTCACCGCCGCAAGGTAGGCGGCGAGCGCGGGACCTCGCCAGCGCATCGCTTCGAGATAGGTCACGCCGGGAATCGCAAGCCCGTTCTGCAGCCGCATCAACACTTGCGCGCCGTAGTCCTGCGGCCGCTCGATCAGCCAGCGCTTGTGGAAAGCGGCGGCCTCGGTGGCGAGCACGATCTGGCAGGCGGCGGTGAGCTGGCGCTGGTCCGGCAGCTCGACCTTGACGATCTCAGCGCCTTCCTTCGTAAAGGTGGCGATGGTTTCGTCCAGCACCCGTGCCACTTCGGAATCGAGATCGTCGACATAGAACGCGGTCGGCACGCCGATCTTCATTCCCTTGAGCGACCCTGCGGCTGCGGCCATGTAGTCCGGTACCGGCAGAGACGCGGTGGTCGGATCCTCGGGATCAAAGCCGGCCATCAACCCGACCAGCAGGGCGCAGTCTTCAACCGTTTGCGCAAGCGGTCCGACCGTGTCGAGCGACTGCGACAAGGGCATTGCACCGGCGCGGCTGATCAGGCCGACCGTGGTCTTGAAGCCTGTGACGCCGCAGAAATGCGCGGGCATCCGGATTGAGCCGCCAGTATCGGAGCCCAGCGCGGCAAATGTCAGCCGCGCAGCGACTGCCGAACCCGAGCCGGACGACGACCCGCCGGTGATATGATCGACGTTCCAGGGATTGCGCACCGCGCCGTAATGCACGTTGTGGCCGGTCGGGCCGTAGGCGAACTCCACCATCTGCAGCGAGCCGAGCCTGACCGTGCCGGCGTCCTTCAGGCGCTGTAACGCGGTGGAGGTCGTCGTCGGCACGAAATCGCGGCGGATCTTCGAGCCGCAGGTCACGACTTTCCCGGCGTCGTAATACATGTCCTTGTGCGCCAACGGTACGCCGTGCAGCGGACCGGATATCTTGCCCTTGGCGAGATCAGCATCGGCGGCGTCAGCGGCGGCGAGTGCCTCCTCCGCCTCGATCGCCATGAAAGCGTTGACGCGCGGCTGCCATTGGGCGATCCGGTCGAGGCAGGATTGCGTCACCTCGCGCGAGGAGAGTTTCTTATCCGCGATCGCCTTCGCAACCGCGACAAGCGACATTAGAGCCGGTTCACCGCTCATTTCGACACCTTCGCACGCTGCACCAGCAGATAGCTCGCAGGCTCAAGATCCATCGGCAGCGTACCGGCGACCGGCGCAAAACCGTCGAAGGCCGGCCCAATGGAATTGGAGATACGGGCGGAAACATCCGCATCCTGCGGCACACCGGCGATTTCGGTCATTGCCTTGACCTGTTTTGGATCGGGTCTTGTCATGCAGCACTTGCTCCCTTGGCATTTTTCTCGACATTTTCTTGGGCCGGTGCGCGGCTATGCCCGGAGCCGGGAATGGCCATGTAGCACGCCGCCTGATGGCCCATTGTATCGACATCGCTGAGTTTTGGCGTCGCATTTGCGCAGAGCGGCTCCGCAACCGGACAACGGGTGTGGAAACGGCAGCCGGGCGGCGGGTCGATCGGATTCGGCGGATCGCCCGAGATCGGCGGCGTCTCGGTGCGGTTATCCGGATCGGACGACGGCATCGCCGCCAGCAGCGCCCGTGTGTAGGGATGCGCCGGCGCGTCCCAGACCTTGTCCACCGGGCCGAGTTCGACCACCTCGCCGAGATACATCACCAGCACGCGATCACTGATGTAACGCACCACGTTGAGATCGTGGCTGATGAACAAATATGTCAGGCCGAATTCGCGCTTCAGGTCCGCCAGCAAATTGAGCACCTGCGCTTCGACCGATTTGTCGAGCGCCGAGACGGCCTCGTCGAGGATCACCAGGCGCGGCGACAGTGCCAGGGCACGCGCAATATTGACGCGCTGGCGCTGGCCGCCGGAAATCTCGTGCGGATAGCGGTTGGCAAAGTTTTCGGGCCGCAGGCCGACCTTGCCGAGCAGTTCGCGCGCCAGCGCACGCGCGGCACCATCCGCCATGCCATGGACCTTGGGGCCGAACGCGATCGATTCTTCGATCGTCAGGCGCGGATTGAGCGAGGCGTAGCTGTCCTGAAACACCATCTGCATGCCGCGGCGCAGTTCGCGCAGCGACAACGCGCGGCCGACCTGCATGCCGTCATAGATGATGTCGCCCGCATCGCTCTTCATCAGGTGCATCAACAGCCGCGCGGTGGTCGACTTGCCGCAGCCGGATTCGCCGACGATGCCGACGGTTTCGCCCTTGGCGATGGAGAAGGATACATCATCGACCGCACGCACGGTTTTACGTGGGCTGAACAGATCGCCGCGCACCGGGAAATGCTTTGTCAGGCCGGTGACCTGCAGCAGCGGCTGTGCGGAGCCGCCGACGTCCGCGACCGGTTCCATATGTTCAACTGACAGGCTCGTCTCGCTCATCGCGTCAGTTCCTGATGTCCATGGCGCTGCGCATGCCGTCGCTGAGCAGGTTAAAGCAGATCGAGACCGCAAAGATCATGACGCCCGGCAACGCCGCCACCCACGGGTTGACATAGATCGCAGTGCGCAGCGTGTTCAGCATCAAGCCCCACTCCGGCTCCGGCGGTTTTGTTCCAAGGCCGAGAAACGACAAGCCGGCGGCGAGGATCATCGATACCGAGATCAGCCCCGTCGCGTAGACGAAGATCGGGCCGAGCACATTGCCCAGCATGTGCACACGCATGATGGTGAACGGTCCGGCGCCGGAGGCGCGCGCGGCTTCGACGAAATCCATGTTGCGCACGCCGGTCGTGACGCTTTCCGCGACGCGGGTGATCTGCGGCACGAACACGATGGTCAGCGATACGATCGAATTGACGATGCCCGCCCCCAGCGCGCCGGAGATCGCAATGGCCAACAGTACCGAAGGAAACGCGTAGAACACATCGATGGTGCGCATGATCGCGGTGTTGAGTTTGCCGCCGACATAGCCGGCAACGAGCCCGAGCGAGGTGCCGATCATGAATGCGAGGATGACAGGGAGAATGCCGATGATCAGCGAAAGCCGGCCGCCATAGATCAGCCGCGCCAGCATATCGCGGCCGAGTTCATCGGTGCCGAGCGGATAGTTCGGCGTGCCGATATGGCGAAGCCGGCGGATCATCGAACCCTGGTAGGGATCGGCGAGGCCGAGCCATGGCGCGAACAGCGCGGAAAGAAAGATCAGCAACAGGACGAAGGCGCAGGCCATGGCTACCTTGTCGCGCGCGATGCGGCGGCCGACGGTGGCCCAATAGCCGCGCGCCTTGGTGGCGGGCGCGGCTTGCAGGGCGGTATCCGACATCACGGTCATTGCAGGTTTCTCATTAGAGTCAGCCCCGCTTGATGCGTGGATCGATCGAGGCTTGCGCAACATCGACCAACAGGTTGAGGCCCACGAAGAACAGCGCCAGCACCAGAATCGTGCCCTGCAGCAGCGGCAGGTCGCGTTGGAAGATCGCCGAATTGAGCAGCAGGCCGGAGCCTGGCCACGAGAACACGGTCTCGATCAGGATCGAGCCGCCGAGCATGTAGCCGAGCTGCAGCCCCATCACCGCGAGCGCGGTTGGCGCGGCGTTCTTGATGACGTGCTTGAATACGTCGAGTTCGCGCAGACCCTTGGCACGCAACGCTTCGACGAAATCCTGCGAAAGGATGTCGCCGGTCAGGGCGCGCACGGTGCGGGTCACAATGCCCATCGGGATCACCGAGGTGGTGATCGCCGGCAGCACCAGATATTTCAGGTGCTCCCAGTCCCATCCCCACGCTCCGGAGCCGCCGGGACCGGCGCCCACCGCAGGCAGCCAGTTGAGCTGCACCGAGAAGATGATGACCATCACCATGCCGAGCCAATAGTGCGGCACCGAGACGCCGGCGATCGCGATCGAGGTCGCGACCTTGTCGATCCAGGTGTCGCGGAAGTAGCCGGCGATCAGGCCGAAGAAGAGCCCGAGCGTGAAGCCGATCAGGGCCGCGGCAATCGCAAGCGTCACGGTATTGCTGACCGCGCGCAGCACTTCCGCCAGCACCGGGCGGCCGGTGGCGATCGAATTGCCGAGATCGCCATGGAGCGCACGCCACAGCCAGAGCCCGAACTGCACTGGTAAGGGCCGGTCAAAGCCGTAGGCCGCGCGCAGTTGCGCCGCGAGCTCCTGCGAGGCATCTGCCGGCAGCACCGCAACCAGCGGATCGCCGGGCGTGATGTGCACCAGCAGGAAGCACACCAGCGCCACGCTGAGCACGATCGGGATGACATAGACGATGCGTCGGGCGATGTAAGCGAACACGTGTCACTTTTTCTTCTTCCCTTCTCCCCTTGTGGGAGAAGGTGGCGCGCATTCATGCGCGCCGGATGAGGGGTTCTCTCCGCGGACGCCAGCGTTTCAGATGAGGTAGGGACGTCCGCGGAGAGAACCCCTCACCCGTCTTCGATGCTCCGCATCGAAGCCACCCTCTCCCACAAGGGGAGAGGGTCAACAAGCATCACGCTCTCAGCGTCACGGCGCCAGCGACACCGGCGAGAAGTCGACGAACCAGCTCTTCGGCTGCACGAAGCCCTTCACCTTCGGGCTCATCGCACGCGGAGAGACGTCGTGGGCGACGTAGAGGAATGCTGCGTCGTCCACCGAAGCCGCGTGCAGTTCGGCGAGCGCCGCGTCACGCGCCGCGGGGTCGAAGGTCTGGCGCGCCTTGGTCACCAGTTCGTCGAACTTGGGATTGTTGATGTAACCCCAATTGTTCGACGTTGGCGGCGCCATCGAGGACTGCAGGAAGCGCACCAGCGCAAAGAACGGATCCATCGCCGCATAGGTGACGTTGGTGGCGTTGGCGCCGTTGGCGGTCGGATCCTTGGCGCCGCGACGCCAGTTGGTGAACAGCGTGTTCCACTCGATGACGTCGAGCTGGACGTCGAAGTAGCATTCGCCCAGCGCCTGCTGCAGATATTCGTTCATCGGCAGAGGCTGCATCTGGCCGGAGCCCGATGCGGATGTCTGCGTCTTCACCGTCAGCTTCTTGCCCGGGCCGTAGCCGGCTTCCTGCATCAGCTTCTGCGCGGCCTTCAGATCGTACTTGATCTCGAAGGTCGGCTTGCCGCGCCAGGGATGGCCGGCCTCGAACGTTCCGGTCGCAGGCACCATCAGCCCGGCAAGGAGGCCGTCCTTGAGGCCTTCGCGATCGATGCAGAGATTGGCGGCCTTGCGGACGCGAATGTCGTTCCACGGCGAGCCTTCGATGCGCGAGAACTGCCACGGCCAGACATGCGGCGATTCATTGGCCTGCAGCGAGAAGCCGCGCTGCTTGATCTCCTTGACCGCGTCAGGCGCCGGCGCCTCGACCCAGTCGACCTGACCGGACAACAAGGCCGCGGTGCGGGCGTTGGCCTCCGGCATCGGCAGCAGCACCATCTTGTCGATCTTGGGGACGCGCGCCTTGTCCCAATAGCCGTCGTTCTTGACCAGTTCGAGCCGCTCGCGCGGTGTGAACTTCGACATCTTCCACGGGCCGGTGCCCGAGGCTTCCTTCGCAAACGCCGCCCATGCGGCCTGCGATTTCGCCTTGGCGTCGGCGCCTTCAGCCTTCTCATAAAATGCCTGCCACTTCGTAGGGCTGGCCATGAACAAATTGGTCAGGTTGATCGGGAGAAAACTGTCCGGCTCCTTTGTGATCAGCTCCACCGTCATGTCGTCGATCTTGCGCGCGGATGCCAGCGTCGGCATGCGCGAGGCGGTGACGCCGACCTGGCTGGCGTCGAACTGCGGCGCATCCTGCTTCAGCACCTTCTCGACGTTCCAGACCACGGCATCGGCATTGAAAGGCGAGCCGTCGTGGAAGGTGACGCCGGGACGCAGCTTGAACGTCCACTTCTTCTTGTCGGCCTCGTCGACCTTCCATTCGGTCGAAAGCCCGGGAATCATGACGCTCGGCTTGTCTGATGACGACAGGTCCCACATCGTCAGCGCATCGTACATGGTGAGGCCGGTGAAGCGATTGCCTTCAAAGCCCTGATCGGGCTGGCCGAGCGTGCGTGGAATGTCGGCGGCGGTCATGCCGATCCGCAGCACCGTCTCGGCACCGGCGAATTGCGGCAGTCCCACCACCAGCGCCGTCGCCAGCAGCCAGGCCGTGGTTCTGTTCGATTTGTCGTTACGCATATGCAGCAATCCCTTCTGAACTTCGGTGACTATTTCTTATGCAATGGTATGCAACGGCTGTGCCAAGGAAGGTGTAGGCGCGGGGGCGATTAGCCGCACAACTCTCTTAGACAATGTATGCAAGCGCAGGTTTCCATGCTCCATCTGGCATCAAGCTTGCATTTTTCGGCTCCAGACCCCACCCGATGGAGCTTAATTCATGCGCACCCGATATTCGATGCTTCTTGCTGCCGCAGCAATGGCTCTCGGATTGTCCCCTGCCTTGCCCACAATTTCGGCACAAGCCGAGACCGTTGTGCGCTACGGCATTTCGATGGCGGATATCCCGCTGACCACCGGCCAGCCGGACCGCGGCGCCGGCGCCTACCAGTTTTCGGCCTACACGATCTACGACCCGCTGGTGGCCTGGGAGATGGACGTGTCCGATCGACCCGGCAAGCTGGTGCCGGGCCTGGCCACCGAGTGGAAGGTGGACGACAGCGACAAGAAGAAATGGCGCTTTGCCCTACGCAAGGGCGTCAAATTCCACGACGGCAGCGACTTCAATGCCGACGCGGTGATCTGGAATCTGGACAAGGTGCTCAACGACAAGGCACCGCAGTTCGACAAGCGGCAGAGCGCGCAGGTCAAAACCCGCCTGCCCTCCGTCGCGAGCTACGCCAAGATCGACGACGACACGGTCGAGATCACGACCAAGACCGTCGACTCCTTCTTCCCCTATCAGATGCTGTGGTTTCTGGTTTCCAGCCCCGCGCAATATGAAAAGCTCGGCAAGGACTGGGACAAGTTCGCCAGCCAGCCTTCCGGCACCGGACCATTCAAGCTGACCAAGCTCGTGCCGCGCGAACTCGCCGAACTCTCGAAGAACGCTGATTACTGGGACAAGAAGCGTCTTCCGAAGGTCGACAAGCTCGTTCTGATCCCGATGCCCGAAGCGCTGACCCGCACCAATGCGCTGCTCGCGGGCCAGGTCGACCTGATCGAGACGCCGGCACCCGACGCCGTGCCGCAGCTCAAATCCGCTGGCATGAAGATCGTCGACAACGTCACGCCGCATGTCTGGAATTATCATCTGAGCGTGCTGCCCGGCTCGCCCTGGACCGATATCCGCCTGCGCAAGGCGCTCAATCTCGCCATCGATCGCGAGGCCGTGGTCGGGCTGATGAACGGCCTGGCAAAGCCCGCCAAGGGCCAGGTCGACCCGTCGAGCCCGTGGTTCGGCAAGCCCGGCTTCGAACTCAAATATGATGTCGCCGCAGCCAAGAAGCTGGTGCAGGAAGCCGGCTACTCCAAGGAGAAGCCGCTGAAGACCACCTTCGTCATCGCGCAAGGCGGCACCGGGCAGATGCTGTCGCTGCCGATGAACGAATTCCTGCAGCAGAGCTTCAAGGAAATCGGCATCGAGATCGACTTCAAGGTGGTCGAGCTGGAGACCCTTTACACTGCGTGGCGCAAGGGCGCGGCCGACGAGATGAACGCCGGCATCACCTCCAACAACATCGCCTATGTGACGTCGGACCCGCTCTACGCCATCGTGCGCTTCTTCCATTCCGGCCAGATCGCACCCGTCGGCGTCAATTGGGGCGGCTACAAGAACCCGAAGGTCGACGCGCTGATCGACGAGGCCAAGCAGACATTTGACGTCGCCAAGCAGGATGAATTGCTGGCGCAGGCGCACGCGCAGATCGTCGACGACGCCACGCTGGTCTGGGTGGTGCACGACACCAACCCGCACGCGCTGTCGCCGAAGGTAAAGAAGTTCGTGCAGGCGCAGCACTGGTTCCAGGATCTCACGCAGATCGGGCTGGAGTGAGAGAATATCTCCTTGTCGTCCCGGCCTTGAGCCGGGACGACGGGAAACTAGTCACTTCGTCAGCAGCGCGAACGCACCGTTCCAGTCTTCCGGCGGCGGGTTTTCGAGATAGCCGCGGATGCGCACCTCATAGAGATTGTAGAGCAGCTCCAGCGAATTCGCTTCGTCGGTCTTGCGACCGCGCGCGATGGCGGCCAGCGCGCCGTCCCAGTCGCGGGCACGATAGCAGGCGAGCATTTCGATGGTCAGGTTGCGCAGGCGCTGGAAGCGGCCGGACTGCGCCGTGTTCTCATGGCCGGCGATGGCGTAGATCACCTCCGGCTCCTTCTTGCCCTTCACCATGATGAAATCGAGTTCGAGGATCGCGAACCTGTCCTTGACCGCCAGCGCGGTTTTGGAACCCACGATGATCGGAAAGCCGTACTCCTTGGACTGTCCCTCGAGGCGCGACGCCAAATTGACGCTATCGCCGAACACCGAATAGTCGAAGCGCTGGTCGGACCCCATGTTGCCGACCACGCAAGTACCGGTGTTGAGCCCGATGCCGGCGTTGAGCGGAATGAACGGGCGGCCTGCTTCCTTTGCCTCCTGCTCGCGCGCCGCGTTGAGCTCGTCAACGCGCTCCAGCATGTCGAGCGCCGCCTCGCAGGCATTCAGCTCATGATTTTTATCGTCCAACGGCGCGTTCCAGAACGCCATGATGGCATCGCCCATATATTTGTCGATGGTGCCCTTGCGGTTGAGGATGGCGTTGGTCAGCGGCGTCAGGAATCGATTCATCAGCGCGGTCAGGCCTTGGGGATCGTTCTTGTAGGTCTCCGAGATCGAGGTGAAGCCGCGCATGTCCGAAAACATGATCGTCATCTCGCGCTCCTCGCCACCGAGCACCAGCTTTTCCGGCGACTGCGCCAGCTGTTCGACCAGCGCCGGCGACAGATACTGGCCGAAGGCGGATCGGATCTGCCGGCGCTGCGCCTGCTCGCGGACAAAACTGGAAAAGATCAGCGTGAGATAGATCGCCGTGGTCGACATCAGCGGATAGGTGAAGTCAATCAGCAGCCGGTTGTTGATATAGAAATAGGCCGAGAGCCCGATCAGCATGCTGGCGAATGCCGCGCCGAGCACGACCAGCGTGACCGGTCCGAACTGCGGCGCGAACGCGATCACCAGCAGCCCGAACAGCAGCGCGGTCGCGAATTCGACGGCGATGCCGAAGACCGGCTGCGAGATCACCGCGCCGGTGAGCGCGCTCTCCAGCACCTGGGCATGGATCTCGACGCCGGGCATGGCGCGCGACACCGGCGTGGTCTTGATGTCGTTGAGGCCGACCGCCGAGGTGCCGATCAGCACCAGCTTGCCGGCGATCATGTCGGGCGCAACGTTTTTCTCCAGCACGTTTACCGCGGGCACATAGATCGAGGCGTCGTTGCGGGCATAGTGCACCCACAGCTGGCCGTTATGGTCGGTCGGAATCTGGAACCCCTTGATGCCAATGCTCTTGATGCCGGCCTGCTCGGCCTTGATCAGGATGGTGCCGGATCCGGTGGCGACGCGAAGCATCTCGAATGTCAGCGACGGCAGGGTCTGGCCCTGCGCCTGCATGATCATCGGCACCCGCCGTACGATGCCGTCGCGTTCGGGCCTTATCGTGAACAGGCCACGCCCAGCGGCGGCATGCTCCAGCACCGGCACGTTGCGCAACAGGCCCGGGAAATCGAACATGAACCGCTGCGGCTCCTCGCCCAGCATCGCGATGCCCGTGACCGGCAGCGTCTTGTCGAGGGGGGCGATCTCCTCCGGCAGGCCGGACTCGCCGAGCACGACGCGCGACGCCTTGATGGCGTCGGCGAGGACCTGATCGTTGCTCGGCAGTGCGCGCAGCCTGGCGCGCGTCTCCTCGTCGAGATTCCGGAAGGTGTCGGCCACGAAAGCAGGATTGAGACGGTCGGGCTCGGAGAACACCGCGTCGAAGGCAATCACCACCGCGCCGAGCCGGGTCAATTCGGTGACGAGATCGGCAATCCGGGTGCGTGGCCACGGCCACTGCCCGAGCTTTTCCAGGCTCTTGTCGTCGATATCGACAATGGTAACCGGCCTGACGTCCTTCTTGCGCGGGTCGATGCGCTGGAAGGCGTCAAAGGTCCTGACCCGGATCTCCTCGACCGGCGCCGGATCGGCGACGCGAAGCGCGGCGAACCCGATCAGCAATACAAAGCACAGCAGCCGGTCATAGCCGATGCGTCGCTTGAACCATCTCGGTATTGCTCGCAGTCGCTTCATAATATCCGATTGGCCTGGCCCGCTCCGATCAGAACCGGAAAGGCTCCAACGCTAATGCGCGCGCCGTCACCCTAGCGGGATGATGCATCGAAGAGAAGGGAAGTCACGTCGTCAGGTGCCGGCCGGATGCGGCGTTACGATGAAGTCGCTCGCATGCAGGCTGGCGAGAGCGACGTTCTTCAGCGTGAGGGCATCGTTGCCGATCGTGATCATGACGTCGTGCAGATTGGTCGCGCTCGGCGCCGAATTGGCTGCAAGCCAACTGTCGACGTTCGCCGAATTGACGACGTCGGAGAACAGTCGCAGATCGATGTGGTCCTGGCCTGGCGTGAAATCGGTGATGATATCGCTGCTGGACTTTGCTTCCGGAGCAAACACGAACTGATCGGCGCCCGCTCCGCCGGTCAGCACATCGTTGCCGGAGGTCGCATGAATGACGTCGTTGCCCGGCGTGCCATTGACCACTACAGCACCCTGCTCGACCTCGGCGAACACGAAGCCCGTCATGAGGTTGGATGGTCCGTCCGGCGGGCTGTCGGAGCCGACGAGGGTGATGGACAGTTCCTGGGCTCCGGTATTGCCGTGACCGTCACTGACCTCTGCAAGATACTTGATCTCGAGGACGTCGCCGGCATGCAGGAAGCCGAAATCGGCATCGAGCGGTTGATAGGTCCAGTGCAGGTCGACCGTTCCACCGTTGCTCGACGCGACATCGAACGTCACATTCGCGGCTTTGAGGAGCGACGAGATGTCGACGCCGCCTTGTATCGTTGCCGATCCATTGTATTCGAACGTGGCATTGCCGACGACGAAACCCGTCAAGGCATCGCCGACGTCGGCATCGTGGACGCTCAGCCTGCCCGTGACCGGTCCTGAAAGCCCGGTATCCTCCGGCACGTAGCCGGCGGAAATGTTGTCGATCTCGAAAGCGTTCTGGCTGCTGGCGAGTACCACCTTGTCGAATAGCGGCATGTGGGCGAACTGCACATATCCGTTCGACGAGAACGAACTCTGGTTGCCGGTCGGGAACAGCGGCGCGAATTGATCGCCGGTATAGGAGGCGACAAGCGTATTGCCGTCGTAGAACTTGATGGAGTTGTAGGAGTCGAGCGATCCCCAATAGAGGCCGAAGCTGTTCTTCTCCGAATTAAACGTAATAGTTTCGCTGCCGCCACCGCCGATGCTTAGATAGTTCGTCGTATCCTGGCCTCCGTGCTGAGGCCCGACATAGGGGGCCGCCGTGACCGAGGACGACCCGTTGACGACTCCGGAATGTCCGGACGCCGAGAACGTCGCTCCGAGAGCTTCGCTGAAGAAATTTCCGTGGCCGGTACCGTTGTTGGAAGCCGGGCCGGCCGTCACCTGGTTGAATGTCTCGGTATGCAAACCGAGCGAGTTGTCGATCACGCCCGGGTCGAGCACATCGAGTTCGGTCGGAGCGGCTACGATGACGGTTTGCACCGCCGGATCGACTTCCCCCACGATCGACGGCGCGTCGTTGGTTCCGGTGACGGTGATGACAAAGTCTCGGGACGTGACGCCGCCATCGCCGTCGTCGATCGCGACGGTGTATTTCAGCGCGAGGACCTGGCCTTGCTTCAGATAATCGAACGCGGTCGACGCCGCCGAAAATGACAGGTCGACCGACCCGGACGTGGACCCGGCGGCCTTGGCTACGTCCGCAGGCTTGATCAACTCGATCAGCGCAGCCTCGTTGAGCGCCAGACCGTTCGTGGCGCCGGACGCCACCGCGTGCGTGATGCTTGCGCTGTGGCCGACATCGGACAGGTCGAGATCGGTGAAGGTCACAGCAACCTTCGACGTCAACGCGCTGGCATCAACCTGCTCGGTCAGATTTTGCTGCGCGATTGCGCCGATGACGGGCGCGTCGTTGCTTCCCGTGACGGTGACAGCAACGTCCTGCCAGACGACGCTGCCATGATGGTCGTCGACCTCCACCGTGTAGGCCAGCGTGACGGTCTCGCCATCGGCAAGGTAGTCGAAATAACTGTCCGGCGCCGAGAACGTCCAGCCTTGTGAGCCAGGCATGCCGTCGGTGGAATCGCTCAACGGCCCGAGCGACAGCCAGCTCAGCTGCACCGCGCCGTTGGCGAGGCCCGACATCACGCCGGAGGCGCTGACGCCCGTGATCTCGACATCATGCGTGTCGGTAAAATCGGCATCGACGAACGTGATCGCACCACTCGCGGTATCCGGCGTCGCTGAATTGTGGGTGCCGGCGTGTTCCGTGATCGCGGCCGTCTGCGCGTCGCTGGTGATTTCGGCCGCGTCGTTACTGCCGGTGACGGTAACGGTGATCGGCTTGCTGACCACACCGCCATGCCCGTCATTGACGGTCGCGCTGTAGGTCAGCGTCAGGATTTCGCCGTCGGCCAGGAAGTCGAACGCATGGTCGGGGGCGCTGTAGCGCCAGTTCGCCGAACCGTCATTGGTATTGCCGGGGGTTTGCAGCACCGTCAGCGGTTCGTCCACCGCCGCGATCGCCGCAAGCTGTTGAGCCGTGAGCTGCGAGGTCACGTCGACGCCGTGAGCGTTCAGGCTGAACGAATTGAAGGCGGCGCTCGCCACCGGACGGTCGGTCAGGTCGACGTCGGTGAAGCTGATCGTGCCGGCAGCAACGTGGAACGCGCCGTAGCCGGTCTGGTTCGATAGCTCGGCAAAGCCGTCGCTGGTGGTGTCGATGCTCGGCTCGTCATTGGTGCCTATGACGACGACGTCAGCCCCGTGGATCGATACCGTGATCGGCGTGGAGACGACGCCGCCATGCCCGTCATCGACCTGGGCGACGTAGTTGAGCGTCAGCGTCTCACCCTTGGCGATGAAGTCGAACTTGCTGTCTTCAACGCTGTAGGTCCAGTTCGCCGAGCCGTTATGGGTGTTGCCTGCCGCCTGGGTCACGCTCAGCGGCACCTCGACGGCGAGGATCGCCGCGATTTGCGCCGGCGTCAGTGTCGCGGTGACGTCGTTGCCCTGCGCATCGTAATAGCGGAATGGATCGGTCGTGGAGATTGCGGCGCTGACGACGGGCCGGTCGGTCAGATCGGCATCGGCGAAGATGACGGTACCGGTCACGGTATCGACGGCTGTATTGCCTGTGCCGATCCGCTCGGTGATCTCGCCGCCGGCCGCCGACAGCGTCGGCTTGTCGTTGGTGCCGGTGATGACGATCGTAAGGGGCACGAACGTCGTCTCGTTGCCCTGCTTGTAGTTGTTGTCGACCCGCGCCAGATAGGTCAGCGTCAGCGTCTCGCCGGAGGCGAGGAAGTCGAACGCGCCGTCGGCAATGTTGTAGGTCCAGGTAGCCTGACCGGTATTCTTGCCGTTCGGATCCTGAACCACGACGAGCGGCACTTCGACCGCCGTGATCGCGGCCAGTTGCTCTGCCGTCAGCGTCGCAGTGACGTTGTCGCCCTGCGCATTCTTGTAGGCAAAGGAAGAGAACTGCGCACTGACGCTCGGCCGGTCGTCGAGGTTGGGATCGGCATAGCTGACCCCGCCGGACGCGCTGCCGACGGCGGTGCTGCCGGTAAGGTCGATCAGTTCGGCAACCGCGCCGCCGGACGCGGACGCCAGTGGCGGCCCGGGAATATGGTCGCGCCTTATTTCGGTGCCCGGCGGCGGGCCGCCCGTCGGCCTATCGGGGATATTGACGAATTGAAGCGTTACCGCGACGACATCGTTGCTGGCGAGCTTGAGGAAGGAAGTTTCCGGAGTGATCGTGTCCGTGAAATTCGTCGTCAGCTTGGTGTTCGGGTTGTTGAGGTCGGTGAACTTCAGCGAAAAAACGTCGCTGATGATCTTCTGCGCGTCGGGCGACAGTTGCACGGACGACTGGAAGCTGACCGCGCCCTGGCCATTGATGATGGTCTGCGTGCCGGCGCGGTTGACGGTCGCGATCTGCGTCAGCGTGGTCTTGTCGTACAGGATGTAGGAGCCGGTGGTGCCGTCGGGCTCGACCAGCACCTGGAATTTCGCCGGCGGCGCGCCGCCCTGCGCCGGCACATCGAAATCGATCTCGACCAGCACCGCGGTGCCGCGAATGCCCATGGTCGCGACCGGCGTGTCGACCTTCATGTCGCCTTTCTTGGCGGTGGCGCCGGCGACGAACGAGATCGTGCCAGCCACCAGGCTGAGCAGCGACTTGTTATCCGACCCGTTGGGGTCGTAGATCATTTCGTTCAGCACCATCTTGGCGTTCGACGCGAGGCCGAACACGGTGCCGTCGATGAAGGTGATGCCGAGCGTCGAATCGGAGCCGGACTGGACCACGTCGCCTTTGTTGACGTTGTCGCCCTGGTTCAGGATGATCGAGACACCGTTGCGGATCGCAGTCGCATTGCCCGTCAGCTTGGTGACATGGCCGATGACGGCGGGGGCGACGCTGGCGCTGCCGTCGGCCTGCGCGAACTGAGTGTAGCCAGTCAGCGCGTTGACGAGGTCACCGGTGAGGTGGGCGCCGTCGGGCGACGCCAGTGCGGCGCGCTTCTCGCCTCTGAAGTAATCATGCAGGACGAGTTCGTTGTCGCCGCTGGTGAGGACGAAATCGGGGCCCGATGCGCTTGAAGTCGCCGTTGAAGAGCAGATTGGCATCAGGAACGATAATAGCGTCGGCCGGTGCATGCGTCGAAACGCTGTCGACATGGACAGGCCCACGGGCGTGCGAGCCCATGGGCGTCCGACAGCACATCGGTAAATTTGCCGGCCAAGCTCAAAATGGGCACCATTGCCGATAAGGTTAATATTTACACAATATTCGAAGGTTTAAGCTTGCATATCACTGGATGGCGCCATTGCGAAACCATCTAGCGCTTAGTGCAAATATCCAATGGAGCGCCTAGGCATGGTTTTTTACGGCTCACCCTCGAGAAACGCAGCCGGTAAATCGCAGTCTTCGATATTTCTCGTATTGGCTTGACGCGGAAGATTTTTCCAAGCCCACAACATTCCCTCAAGTATTCGAAGTATAGATCCTGTATAATATACTTTAAACTTCTTGTCCGTGGTTCCACGGTCGCAGAACAATCTGACATCATTTTAGAGGTTCGAACTGTGAACCAGCTAACAAGATCAGCGCAATTTCTGAGCAAAAAAGCCACATCAACGGAAAATTAACCATAAGGCTTGTTTAAAGCTGCTCCGCCTGCCCGGTCCGCGCCCCCGTCTTAAGCCCATCGCTAAAATTGTCGCTAAGCGGCCGGTGGTTATTTTGCGCTGTTGCGCGCTTTCCGTCCAGCCAAGTCCGACATTAAGCCGATCAAAAGCACCCCCGCCCATCCTGTCCCCACAAATGATCCGGTCACGCGCGGGCAGAACACGCCCGCCGATGCCCGGACAAGGGGCGTCAGATGGGATTGTCGGTCAACTCGCGCGTTTGGCGTGCGGGCATCGTCGTGTGCGGCCTGGCCTGGTTCGGAGCAGCCGAGCTGCGGGCCGAGATTCTCGAGCCGTCCGCACCGGCAACGTCGCCCGAGCGATCGGCGGAGCCGTTCGGACTTGCCGCAGCCTCCCTCCCGAGCGGCGGACTGCGCGACAAATGGCTCGGCGTGCAGCGTCGGCTCGACGACGAAATGGTGCAGCTTGCGCTCTGCGAAGGCGACCGTGACGGCTGTGCGTCTCCCGCCGCGCTGAAATTCCTCGACATCGTCGACGCCGCCCGGTCACGCGAAGGCCGCGCCCGCCTCGGCGAAATCAACCGCGCCATCAATCTCGCCATCCGGCCGATCAGCGACCTTGCCCAGCACGACGAGATCGACGTCTGGTCGTCGCCGCTCGCCACGCTCGCGCGTGGCGGCGGCGATTGCGAGGATTATGCGATCGCGAAATTCACAGCGCTGCGCCGCGCCGGCCTTTCGCCCGACGATCTCAGAATCGTGGTGCTGCGCGATACCATCCATGGCGAGGACCACGCGGTGGCTGCCGCGCGGCTCGACGGACACTGGCTGACGCTCGACAACCGCCGCATGGCGATGGTTCGGGATGCCGATGTCAGAAATTTCCGGCCGACATTCGTGATCGGCGAGCGCGGCGTGATGCGATACGCCGATGCCCCCCTGCTCGCCGACGCCGCGGGCAACGATCCTGCGCCGCCGCTCGTCGTGAGTTCGCTGGGCGCCGCAGCGGACCTGCCATCCGAACGCGCCGACTGAAAACCTTCGCCGCGCGAATATTGCACGGCAGCAGCGGAACAATCTGCTTTCCTTCTGCGATCTTCATTTCAGTCAGCGTCGATGTTGCGCCGCGGCCGTACAAAATATCGCGAGACGAATTTTCTCTTTTTCATGTCGCGCGCCACGCGTTGATTGACGCGATCCTTCTCACAGGCATAGGATTCCACCAGATCCGCTAGAGATCACTGGGAGGAACATAATGACACGTTGGCCGTGCGTTGATTCCGCTTGCCGTTTTTTTCCTGAAATCGCCGCCAGTTCCAATCGATCCGCGCTTGCGCTGGCGATCGGGCTCAGCCTGACGCTCTCCAGCGGCGCGATGGCGCAGAGCCCCGCCAAGGGAACGCCCGAGCACATCAAGGCCGTGACCTCGGCTGTCGACGGCGCATCGATCAAGGCCAACACAGCGACCTCGAACGACTGGCCGACCATCGGCCTCGACTATGCCGAGACGCGTTTCTCGCAAGCTCAACCAGATCAACGCCGACAACGTCAAGCAACTCGGGCTGGTGTGGAGCTATCCGCTCGAGTCCTCCCGCGGGGTCGAGGCGACGCCGGTCGTGGTCGACGGCATCATGTATCAGACCGCATCATGGAGCGTGGTGCACGCCATCGACGCCCGCACCGGCAAGCAGCTCTGGACGTACGACCCGAAGATCGATCGCGAGAAGGGCTACAAGGGCTGCTGCGACGTGGTCAACCGCGGCGTCGCGCTCTGGAAAGGCAAGGTCTATGTCGCCGCCTATGACGGGCGGCTGATCGCGCTCGACGCCGCCACCGGCAAGGTGGTCTGGGAAAAAGACACCCTGATCGACAAGGAGCACTCCTACACGATCACCGGCGCGCCGCGCGTGTTCAACGGCAAGGTGGTGATCGGCAACGGCGGTGCCGAATACGGCGCGCGCGGTTACGTGACCGCCTATGACGCAGAGACCGGCAACCAGGCCTGGCGCTGGTTCACCGTGCCCGGCGATCCGTCAAAACCGTTCGAAGACGAATCGATGGCGGCCGCGGCCAAGACCTGGGATCCATCAGGCAAATACTGGCTCAACGGCGGCGGCGGAACCGCATGGGACACCATCACCTTCGATCCCGACCTCAACATGGTCTATATCGGCACCGGCAACGGCTCGCCCTGGAATCGCGACATCCGCAGCCCTTCCGGCGGCGACAATCTCTATCTCGCCTCGCTGGTCGCACTGAATGCCGATACCGGAAAATATATCTGGCACTATCAGGAAACACCCGGCGATCACTGGGACTACACCTCGACCCAGCCGATGATCCTGGCCGACATCACCATCGAAGGCACGCCGCGCAAGGTGATCCTGCACGCGCCGAAAAACGGCTTCTTCTTCGTCGTCGACCGCACCAACGGCAAATTCATCTCGGCCAAGAACTTCGTCGATGTGAACTGGGCGACCGGCTACGGCGCCGATGGCCGGCCGATCGAGGTGAAGGAAGCGCGCGGCGAAGCCGCCTACGACAGCGTCCCCGGCCCGTTCGGTGCGCACAACTGGCACCCGATGTCATTCAATCCGCAAACCGGGCTGGTCTATCTGCCGGCGCAGGGCGTGCCGTTGAACCTGACGCCGGAAAAGAAGTTCGCGCAGAACGCGGCGACGCCCGGCAAGTTCGCGGCATCCGCCGGCTGGAACGTCGGCTTCGTGCTGAATGGCACGCCACCCAAGAATCCGGCATTCGGGCGCTTGCTGGCGTGGGACCCGGTCAAGCAGAAGGAAGCCTGGCGCGTCGAGCACGTGGCGCCGTGGAATGGCGGCACGTTGACAACCGCCGGCAATCTGGTGTTCCAGGGCACGGCCGACGGTCGCTTCGTCGCCTACAACGCCACCACGGGCGAGAAGCTTTGGGAAAGCGCGACCGGCACCGGCGTGGTGGCGGCGGCCTCGACCTACATGCTCGACGGCCAGCAATATGTCTCGATAGCGGTCGGCTGGGGCGGCGTGTTCGGGATATCGCAGCGCGTCACCGAACTGCAAAGCCCCGGTACCGTCTACACCTTCGCAGTCGGCGGCAAGGCGCCGCTGCCGGCTTTCGTGAAGTACCAGACCGAGGGCCTGCTGAAGGGCGTGAAATACGACCCCAAGGATGTCGAGGAAGGCACCGGCATCTATGTCGCCGCCTGCGCGCAATGCCATGGCGTGCCCGGTGTCGACAAGGGCGGCAACGTCAGGAACCTCGGCTACGTCTCGACCGAGACCATCGCCAACCTGAAGGATTTTGTGTTCAAGGGCCCGTTCCGCGACCAGGGCATGCCTGACTTCACCGGCAAGCTGAAGGAAGAGGATATCCCGAAGCTGCAGGCCTTCATCCAGGGCACGGCCGACGCGATCCGGCCGAAGTAGCAACCGTCATTCCGAGATGGTGCGCAAGCAGCAGGCCCGGAATGACAACACGAATAGAAGGGGCTGCGCGATCATCTCGCGCAGCCCCTTATCTTTACGCCATAGAGCGGCTACGAGACGCTCCCTCAGAACATCAGGCCTTCCTTGACCAGCACCCAGCGGCCGTTCTTGACCTGCTGGACCTGGGTGATCGTGTTGGCGAGATGGTCGGTCTTGGAGAACTTGGTCGGTGGCGAGCTGAAGATGTCGAGGAATTTCTCGCCTGATTCCAGCGAGTCCATCATCTTCTGGCCGGTCAAATCCTTGCCCGCCTTGTTGGCGTAGAACGCGAAGGTCATCATGGCGTTGTAGCCGATGATCGCCTGGGTATTGGCGTCCGTATTGAACATCTTCTTGTAGTTGGCGAGCCAATCCTTGACCTTGCCCTTTGCGGTGTCCTCGTACGGGATTTCGAAGCCCGAAGCCGCATAGAGGCCATCGACGGCTTCCTTGCCGAGCGCCGGCACTTCCAGCACGTTGGTGGGCGTCGCGCCGAGGAAGGTGACATCCCAGCCAAGCTTCTTGGCTTCGCCCATCGCGCCGATGGTCTCGCGGATCACCGTGCCGAGCACGACCATGTCACAGCCGTCGGATTTCATCTTGGCAACCTGCGCGCTGAAGTCGGACGCACCGCGCTTGTAGCTCGTGACCGACGCCGGCGTCACCTTCATCGCCGTGAGCTGCTGGTTGAAGCCGTCGAGCACGTTCTTTCCGTACTCGTCATCCTGATGCATGATGCAGGGCTTCTTGAAGTTTTTCGCCTCCATCATGTACTTGACGGCGGCGCGCGTGCTCTCGACATAGGGCAGCAGATTGTTGAACTTCAACCGTTCCTGCGGCTTGGCCGGATCGAACTTGAAGGTGAATTCCGCGGCGGTCAGCGGAAACAGCTGCAGCACGCCGGCGTCGAACAGGATGTCCTGCGCGGCGAGCACGGTGGGTGAACCCATCGGCCCGATCATGGCGAAGATCTTGTCGCGTTCGACCATCTTTTGCGAGGCCAGCACGGCCTTCTTCGGATCGTAGGCGTTGTCCTCGAGAATCATCTTGACCTTGCGGCCGTTGATGCCGCCGGCGGCGTTGATTTCCTCGACCGCCATCTTCATGCCGTTGGAAACCGGAACGCCCCAGACCTTGATCGGGCCGGACAGATCCTGATGGGTGCCGACGACAATCTCGTTCGCCGAGACGCCCTCATTGGTAACCTTGGTCTGGGCCGCGGCCGGCAGGCCGGTCAGCGCAAGGGCGCTCACCGCAAGGCCCAACGCCCTAAACGATTTCGACATTGCAATATCCTCCTTGTTGGCCCGTGATGAGCGAAGGGTCGGGCCTTCTCAATCCTTCGCCGTTTTCAAAATTCTTCTCTCGATTTCTGGATCGCCTCACGCCACCGCCCGTTCGCCGTACATGGCGTTGATCTCGACGGCGTAACGCTTGTTCACGAAACTGCGCTTCAACTTCATGGTCGGCGTCAGTTCCTCGTCCTCGGGCGTGAGCTGACGTTCGATCAGGTAGAACTTCTTGATGGTTTCGACGCGCGCGAAGTTGACGTTGACCGCCTCGATCTCGCGATGGATCAGGTCCTGGATCTCGGCGGCACGGCACAGGCTCGCGTAGTTGGTGAAGGGAATGTCGTGGTCCTGTGCATATTTCTCGACATTCTCCTGATCGATCATGAGCAGGCAGGTCAGATACGGCCGCTTGTCGCCGATCACAACGGCATCGGAAACGTAAGGCGAGAACTTCAACTGGTTCTCGATTTCCGACGGCGTGATGTTCTTGCCGCCCGAGGTGATGATGATGTCCTTCATCCGGTCCGTGATCTTGACGAAGCCCTCATTGTCGATCGAGCCGACGTCGCCGGTGTGCAGCCATCCCTTGGCGTCGATGGTTTCCGCGGTTTTTTCCGGCTGGTTCAGATAGCCCATGAACAGGAAGTCGCCGCGAATCAGGATTTCGCCTTGCGGCGAGATCGCGACCTCGCCCCAGGGCGCCGCCTTGCCGACCGAACCGAGCTTGATGCGGTCAGGCGGCATGATGGTCGCGACGCCGCAATTCTCGGTCTGGCCGTAGACCTCGCGCATGTCGAGGCCGAGCGCGAGATACCAGCGGATCAGATCGGGCGCGATCGGCGCCGCGCCGGTAAAGGCCAGCCGGCAGCGGTCGAGCCCGAGCATGCGGCGGATGTTGCGGAACACGAGCCAATAGGCGGCCTGGTTGGCGAGCCGCAACGACAGCGGCGGCGTATCGCCCTGCAGCTTGTACTCGGTGACCCGATTGCCGATGGCGAGCGCGTTGCGGTACATCCAGTTCTGGAACGTGGTCGCGTCCTTCAACGCGATGGTGATGCCCGAATAGAACTTTTCCCATATTCGCGGCACCGCGAGGAACGCGGTCGGCTGCACCTCGCGCAGATTGTCCGGAACGGTCTCGGGGCTTTCAGCGAAGTTCATCACCGATCCAAGCGCCAGCGAGAGGTAATAGCCGCCGATTCGCTCGGCGACATGGCAGAGCGGCAGGAACACCAGCCGCTCTTCGGCGTCGGTGGATGGAAACAGATCATTGGCGTGGCGCATCTGATGCGTCACGCTGCGATTGGAATGCATCGCGCCCTTGGGCGGACCCGTGGTGCCGGATGTATAGACGAGAACGGCGAGATCGCCGGCCGAGCGGCTTCCGATCATCTCATCCCACAGCGCGTCCTTGCCCTGAGCATGATTGCGCCCGAGCGCCGTGAACTCCGCCAGCGACAGCACCATCGGGTCGCTGAAGGCGCTGAGGCCTTCCATGTCGAACACAATGATTTTCTGCAAGGTCGGGCAGCGCGAACGGCACGACAGGATCTTGTCGAGCTGCTCTTCATCCTCGGCGAAGATCACTTTTGTGGAGGAATCGTTGATCAGGTACTCGACCTGCGCCGAGGAGTCGGTCGGATAGATACCGGAGGAGACGCCGCCCGCGCACAGGATGCCCATGTCGGCATAAACCCACTCCGGAACGGCATTGGCGACGATCGAAGCAACGTCGCCGGGCCGGAAGCCGCTAGCATGCAGGCCGAAGGCGATGTCCTTGGAGATCTGCAGCCACTCGCGCCAACTGGTCGGCTGCCAGATGCCGAATTTCTTTTCGCGAATCGCCGGGCGGTCGCCGCGGGTTTCCACGGACTTCAGAAAGCTCCTCGCGATCGTGTCGGCGACCGTCAGCACTGCCGGTCCGGCCATGCGCTCTTCCTCCCTCTGTAGCCCGCGTCTCGTGCCGGCTTTGGCGGCCGGTCTGTTTTCTCGAAGCAGGGCTCGAATTTAACTCGAATTCGTCCACAACGCCAACAGCTTAACTGCGTCGTTTAGCGCCAGGTTTTCTTCTTTTTCCAGCGACGTTCGCCGCGGGCGCCCTCTTCCTTGGCGCCGAGATAGAATTCCTGGATGTCCTTTGAATTCATCAGCCGCTCGCAGGTATCGTTCATCACGACGCGGCCGATTTCCAGCACGTAACCATAATGCGCCGTCTCCAGCGCCACCTTGGCGTTCTGCTCGACCAGCAGGATCGACATGCCCTGCTCCTCGTTGACGCGCTTGATGATGGTGAAAATCTCCTTCACCAGGATCGGCGACAGCCCGAGCGACGGCTCGTCCAGCAGCAGCAATGCCGGCCGGTTCATCAGCGCCCGCCCGATCGCCAGCATCTGCTGCTCGCCGCCGGAAAGCTGTCCGGCCGGCTGGTTGATGCGCTCCTTCAGCCGCGGGAAATAGCCGTAGACGCGCTCGAGATCCTCGGCGACGCCGTCGCGATCCTTGCGTGGGTATGCGCCCATCATCAGATTTTCGCGCACTGACAGGAACGGAAACACCTCGCGCCCCTCCGGCACGTGGCTCAAGCCCAGCCGCACGATCTTGTCGGCCTCCATGCGCTGAATCGGCTTGCCCAGGAATTCGATCGATCCCTTCTGCGGATCGAGGATGCCGGAAATGGTCTTGAGCACCGTGGTCTTGCCGGCGCCGTTGGCGCCGAGCAGGGTGACGATCTGACCACGCGGCACTTCGAGGCTGATGCCCCTGATCGCCTGGATCGGCCCGTAATAGCTCTCGATATTGCTGAGCTTGAGGATGATGTCGGAAGCGCTCATGGCATCGTCCTCATGCGCCGAGATAGGCAGCGACGACGTCGGGATGGCGCTGCACCTCGGAGGGCGAGCCCATCGCGATCACGCGACCATAGTTGAGCGCAATCACGCGGTCCGACACCCGGTTCACCAGCGACATGTCGTGCTCGACCATCAGCACGGTGATGCCGAGATCGGTCTTCAGGTCGCGGATCCAGAACGACATGTCGCCGGTCTCCTCGACGTTCAGCCCGGAAGACGGCTCGTCGAGCAGGATCAGTTTCGGCTCCGAACACAACGCACGCGCGAGTTCGATCACCTTGCGGACGCCGTAGGGCAGCCCCGAAATCAGCTTGTCGCGATAGACTTCGAGATCGAGGAACTCGATCACCTGTTCGACGCTGCGGCGATGCGCCTTTTCGCGAGCGCGCACGCTCGGCAGGAACAGCAATTCCTGCCATAGCTGGGTGGTGGAGTGCCTGTGACGGCCGACCAGCAGATTGCTCAGCATGGTCGCGTTCTCGAACAATTCGATGTTCTGAAAGGTGCGCGCAATGCCGAGGCCGGCGATTTCGTAGGCCGGCTGCTCGGTAATTTCCTGGTCTTCGAAGAAGATCTTGCCCGAGGTCGGCGGATAGATCCGCGAGATCAGATTGAAGATCGAACTCTTGCCGGCGCCGTTGGGGCCGATGATCGAAAGGATCTCACCCTTCTCCACGGCGAAGCTCACCGAATCGACCGCCTTGAGGCCGCCGAAGTGCAGCGAGAGGTTATCCGCACGGAAGTAGGTCATCGGTTCCGCTCCGACTTCACGTAGATCTTCTGGCGCTTGAAGGTGGCGCGCTTGTAGAGCGGGAATAGCTGGAAGAAGAGTTTGATCTTCAGCCAGCGCCCGTACAGGCCAAGCGGTTCGAACAGCACGAACAGCACGATGATCACGCCGTAGATCGCGCCCTTGATGCCATTGGCGGATGCAACGGCGGCGACGTTGCTCTGAACGCTCGCAACCGTCGCCTTACTCGCGCCGAACGTCGCGGCGATGCCCGAAATGATGCCGGGCAGGTCGTCCTTCAGATAGGTCAGGAACGGATCGATCATGACCAGGAAGATCGCGCCCAGCACGGCGCCGTGCAGGCTGAAGGTGCCGCCGATCAGGATCACGATGATGAACTCGATCGAGAGCTGCAGCGTGAACATTTCCGGAGAGATGAAGGAGAGCTTGTGCGCGAACAGCACGCCGGCAAACCCGGTGATCGCGGCACTGATCGCAAACGACTTCACTTTGTAGAGCGAGACGTTGACGCCCATGCTGCGCGCCGCAGTTTCGCTGTCGCGGATCGCGACGAAAGCGCGCCCGGTGGGCGAGCGCAGCAGATTGAGCGCGCCGACGATGGTGAGAATCAACACACCAAGGCAGAGGAAATAGAAGGTCGGGCCGTTTTGCGGCACCGCCTGCCCGAACAACCACAGCGTCTTGACCCGCATGCCCTCATTGCCGTGGGTCACGCTTTCCCAGCGCGCCAGCACTTCCTCGACAATGAAGGCAAAAGAGATCGTTGCGATGACGAGGTAGATGCCTTGCAGCCGCAGAGCCGGGAATCCGACCAGCGCGCCGACAACGCCGGTCAGCAGGCCGCCCGCCAGGAAATAGACCGGGAACGGAACATTGAATTGCTGCAGATAGCCCGCCGTATAGGCGCCGATCGCCAAAAACGCGGCGTGACCCAGCGACGCCTGCCCGGTGAAACCCGTAAGGATCAACAGCCCGACGCCGACGGTGGCATAGATGCAGACGAAAACCAGCTGGCTGACCAGATAGCTGGAAAGCACGAACGGCGCGATCGCCAGAAACGCCAGCAGGATGCCATAGGAAACGACGTAGCCGCTGTGCGGAAACAGCCTGATGTCGTCTTCGTAATCCGTCTTGAACAGAAAGCGCATCAGACTTTCTTCCGCGTATGAAGTCCGAACAGGCCTTCGGGTTTGAGCAGCAGCACCACCAGAAGAACGAGGTAGGGCGCGACGTCCTTCCAGCCCTGCGGCAGGTAAAAGCCGGCCATGCTCTCGATCACGCCGATCATCACGCCGCCGACCACGGCGCCGGGTATCGAGCCGAAGCCGCCGAGCACCGCGGCGGGAAACGCCTTCAGTCCCAGCACGAGACCGACGTTGGAGTGAATGAAGGTGATCGGCGCCAGCAGTACCCCGGCTGCGGTCGCGACCGCGGCGCTGATCGCCCACACGATCGACACCACGCGCTTGACCGGGATGCCCATGTAGTAGGCAGCCAGCATGTTCTCCGAACTGGCGCGCATCGCCGTGCCGAGCGTGGTGCGGTTGAAGAACAGGTACAGCAGTGCGCACAGGATGACGGTCGCGGCAATCACCGAGAGTTTGTCATGGGCCAGCACCAGCGAGCCGATCCGCAGCACGCCCTGGCTGAACGGAGTGTCGATCTTGAAATCGTCGGTGCCCCAGATCATGCCGACGATGGAGCGCAGGAAATATCCGAGCCCGATGGTCGCCATGATGATGGAAAACTGCGGATAACCCAGAATGGGACGCACCACCACGCGTTCGGCCAGCATGCCGAACGCCGCCATGGCGATCACAGCGCCGGCGAATCCAAGCCAGTAATTGAGGCCGAGCATGCCGATGAAGGTGAAGGCGAAGAACCCGCCCAGCATCATCAAATCGCCCTGGGCGAAGTTGACGACCTCGGTTGCCTTATAGACGAGCACAAAGCCGAGCGCGATCAAGCCGTAGACGCAGCCGAGCGCAATGCCACTCACCAGCTGCTGAACGAAGTCCAGCATCATTCCCTCCCCGATGCCAGGCAGTTCTTTTGACTGCCTTTTCCGCATCTTGTGTCTACACGCTATCGCCCGTTCGCGATGCCTGTAGCCGCATATGTCCCGCTGCATTGAGCCCAAAGCGCAGACCGCTGTCAACAAAGCGCTGGCCGCTCCGCCGTTAACAATTGCGGAGAAATGCCGCAGCCCTGGAAGTTGCAAGGTTCGGCACGATTTAGGCCGCTCGATTCACCCGGCCGAAAGTTCTTCGGTCCATGTTCCCTGACGGCAAACGAATCCGGACCGTTCCGTCATCATGCAATCAGATCTATCGGCGCTCGAAGTGCGAGGGTTAACGAAGCGTTTTGACCGCCCGGCGGTCGACGCACTCGACCTGACCGTCCGTGCAGGTGAATTTTACGCCCTGCTCGGCCCCAATGGCGCCGGCAAGACCACGACCTTGCGGATGGTTGCCGGCCTGCTCAAGCCCGACGCCGGCTCGGTCTCCATCCTCGGCATCGACGCGATCGCCGACCCCGTCGCCGCCAAGCAGATCGTGGCATGGGTTTCCGACGAGCCGATGATCTACGACAAGCTGACGCCGCTGGAATATCTCGAATTCGTCGCCGGCCTCTGGGGCATCGACCCTGCGGTTTCCGGCCCTTCGGCGCAGCAGCTTCTGCTGTCGCTTGGCCTCGAGCCTCATCTGCACGAACGCTGCGAGGGATTTTCCAAGGGCATGCGCCAGAAGGTGGCGCTGGCCGGTGCGCTGGTTCACGATCCGCGCCTGATCATCCTGGACGAGCCGTTGACCGGCCTCGATGCGCTGTCGGCCCGTCACGTCAAGGGATTGCTGCAGGACCGCGTCCGCGCCGGGTGCACCGTGATCATGACGACTCATATTCTGGAAGTCGCCGAGCGGATGGCCGACCGGATCGGCGTCATCGCCAAGGGCAAGTTGGTCGCCGAGGGCACGCTCGCCGAGTTGCGCCAGCAGAACGGCCGCAACGACACCAGCCTCGAAGACATGTTCATCGCCCTCGTCGAGACCGACGCGGTCGCCGCATGAGTTCGGCGACGGCGCTCTCCTGGTTTGCCCGGCACGAGATCCGCCTCGCCTGGCGCGAATGGCTGGCGATGATGACCGGCAGCCGCGGCAAGCGAAAGCGCGCGATCATCGCCCTGCTCGTGTTCGCCGTCTTCCTGCACCTGCCGGCCTATGCGGTGGTCGGACGCTTCGCCGATTTGCAGGCTCCGCTCGGCAAGCAGGAATTGATCGTCATCACATCGAGCATCTTCCTCGCCTGGGCACTGATGCTGTCGCAGGCGATCGAATCGGTGACGCGGGTGTTTTACGCGCGCGCCGACCTCGATCTGATCATGTCCTCGCCGGCGAATCTCGCCAACGTGTTCTCGGTGCGGATCGCGGCGATCGCGCTGTCGGTCACCGGCATGGCGCTGCTGCTGTCGACGCCCTTTGTCGATGTCCTCGTGATCGGCGGCGGCGCCCGGTGGCTGCTGGCCTTCGGCGTCGTCGTTGCGATCGGCCTCACGGCCGCGGCGGTCGCCATCGCAATCACGGTGTTTCTGTTTCGCCTGATCGGGCCGAGCCGCACCCGCCTCGTCGCGCAGATCGTGTCTGCCGTCATCGGCGCTGGCTTCGTCATCGCGCTGCAGATCGCGGCCATCCTCTCCTACGGTACGCTGTCGCGCTTCGCGGTGCTAACCTCCGATGCCGCCGCCACCTATGCGCCCGATCTCGACAGCCCGCTGTGGTGGCCGGCGCGCGCCGCGATCGGCGACGGCGAGGTGCTGTCCTGGCTCGTGGCCGCCGGCCTTTTACTGCTCGGCGTCGTGATGGCGATCTTCTCGCCAAAATTTTCCGATACCGCCGTCCGCGTCGCCGCAACCGCCCGCTCGGCCCGTCACGGGCCGCGCACGACCGCTTTCCGCGGCGGCTCGCGGCAACGGGCGCTGCGCACCAAGGAATTCCTGCTGCTGCGGCGCGACCCGTGGCTGCTGTCGCAGAGCCTGATGCAGCTGCTCTATCTGGTGCCGCCGGCCCTGATGCTGTGGAAAAGCTTTTCCGAGACCTCGTCCGCGATCGTCCTGATCACGCCAGTGATCGTGATGGCGGCCGGCCAGCTTGCCGGCGGTCTCGCCTGGCTGACGATCTCGGGCGAAGACGCCGCCGACCTGGTCGCGACCGCACCGCTGCCGCCCTCCAACGTCATCCGCGCCAAGGTCGAAGTGGTGCTGCTCTCGATCGGTGCCATCTTCACGCCGCTGATCGCGGCACTGGCCTTTGCTTCGGTGACGCAGGCGATCGTCACCGCGCTCGGCGTCATCATAGCCACCATCTCGGCCGGCGCGATCCAGCTCTGGTTCCGCGTACAGGCCAAGCGCAGCCAGTTCCGCCGCCGCCAGACCTCGTCGCGGCTGGCGACATTCGCGGAAGCCTTCTGCTCGATCGGCTGGGCCGCCACCGCGGCGCTCGCCGTCACGATCCCGATCGCCGCGGTGTTCAGCGGCGTGATGACGGTGGCCATTCTGGCTGCGACGTGGAAGATCAGCCCGCGGCGCGAGTGAGACCTTTCTCTTCGTCATGGCCGGGCTTGTCCCGGCCATCCACGTCTTTCTCGTCCAAGGAAGCGAAGACGTGGATGCCCGGCACAAGGCCGGGCATGACGAGTTACGATTTACTCATCCGTCGGTCAGAGGCCAAAGGATACTGATCTACTGCTTCTCCAGCCCTGCCCGCTCGATCACGTCGCCCCAGCGCTTGATCTCCTTTTCGATGAACGGGATCATCTCGGCCTTCTGCAGCATCATCGGACGGGTGCCGACCTTTTCGAAATGCGTACGCACGCGTTCCGACGTCAGGGCGTCATGCGCGGCCGCCGCCAGCCTGTCGACGACCGGCGCGGGCGTTCCCGCCGGCACCATGATCGAAGACCAGCTCTGGGTGGTCATGTCGGGCATGCCGAGTTCGGCCATGGTCGGTACATTGGGATAGGCGCGCAGGCGATCCGGCGCGGTGGTGGCCAGCACTTTCAGCTTGCCTGCCTCGACATGCGGGCCGACCGAAACAGGGTAGTCGAACATGATATCGACCCTTCCCGCGATCAAGTCGTTCAGCGCCGGCGCACTGCCCCGGTAAGGCACGTGCTGCATCTCGGTGCCGGTCACCGTCTTGAACAGTTCGGCGACCAGGTGCGTCGCAGTGCCGACGCCGGACGAGGAGAACGTCACTTTTCCCGGATTCTGTTTGGCGTAGGCGACGAACTCCGCGACCGAATTATAGGGCGCTTCGTGATAGGCCACGAACAGGTTCGGGCTCTCTCCGACCAGATGCACCGGCACAAAACTTTTCAGCGGATCGTAGGACAGGTTCTTGCGCAACGTGACATTGGCCGCCATCGTGCCTTGCGTGCCGTAGATCATCATGTAGCCATCGGGCTTGGCGCGCGCCACCTGCTCGGTGCCGACCGTGCCGCCACCACCGCCGCGATTGTCGATCAGGACCGACTGGCCCAGCGTCCGCGACATTTCCTCGGCGACGATGCGCGACGTCGTGTCGGTGATGCCGCCCGGCGCGAACGGCACCACCCATGTGATCGGACGGTTTGGAAATTCCTCGGCCATGACCGGTGCGATCGAAGCAAAGGAGATCAGCCAGACCGCAAGCAACGTGTGACGCTTCGCCATGGAATTCCGCCCTGTAAAATTTTGCTGTTCTTCTTGGAGAACTTTAGCAGAGAAGATGACGGTTTTGGCAACGGCCTGCCATGCGGCAAACTCGCGCTCAGCTACGAACAAGCTCCATGACGGCGGCGGCGAATGCGTCCGGCGCCTCCTGCGGCACATTATGTCCTGCGCCCCGCACCACGCGATGAACCCGGCGACCGGTGAATTTGGAAGCGCTGACGCTTCCGTCGCTCGCGGGCAGTACACCGTCCTTGTCGCCGTCCAGCGTAATCGACGGCACGGAGATCGGCGGCAGCGACGCCAGCCGCCGCTGCAAGTCGGCATAGCGCGGATCGCCCACCGCCGCGCCGAAGCGATGGCGATAGCTGTGGATCACGACGTCGACATAATCGGGATTGTCGTGCGCCATGGCGGAGCGGTCGAAGGTAGCGTCGTCGAAATTCCACGCCGGCGACCACTGCTTCCACAACAGCCTGGCGATCTCGCGCCGATTGGCGGCGAGCCCGGCCTGCCCGCGCTCGGTCTGAAAATAATATTCGTACCAGAGCGCGAATTCATATTTCGGATGGATCGGCACCGTGGCGCGCGTCAGGTCCTGGATCAGATAGCTGTTCACGGTAACCATGCCGCGGCAACGCTCGGGCCACAGCGCGGCGGCGACACAGGCGGCGCGGCCACCCCAATTGTGCCCAGCCAGCACGGCGCGCTGAATACCCAGCGCATCCATCAGCGCGATGACATCGGCTCCGATCGCCGCCTGCTCGCCGGAGCGAGGCGTCGCCGGGTCGCGAAACCGCGTCGCGCCGAAGCCGCGCAAATAAGGAACGATGACGCGGCAACCCTGCGCTGCCAGTTGCGGCGCGACGTCTACATAGGTGTGAATGTCATAGGGAAAGCCGTGCAGCAGGATCGCAACCGGACCATCCGCACGTCCTGCCTCATAATAAGCGATGTTGAGGACGCCGGCGTCGACATGCTTCAACGGCTCCATCCGCCGCAACGACGACGCAGCGGCTGCGCCAGCCTGAGCAAACGCCCTGCCGGCGATACCTGACAAGGCCGCGCCGAGCAGCAGACGGCGGCCGCGATCGACGAAATCATCCATCGGCTAGGCCTTGATCAGCTCCATGACCGCCGCTGCAAACGCCTCCGGCGCCTCCTGCGGCAGGTTGTGCCCGACGCGCGGCACCACGCGGTGGACGCGGCGGCCAGTGAAGTTTGGCGCGCTACGTGTGCCATCGGTTGCCGGCGCGACGCCGTCGCCCGCACCGTCCAATGTCACAGCCGGAACGGTGATGGGCGGCAGCGCCGCCAGACGTTGCTGGATCTCCGCATATTGCGGATCGCCCTCGGCCAGACCAAAACGGTGTCGATAGCTGTGGATCACCACATCGACGTAATCGGGATTGTCGAAGGCGAGTGCCGTTCGCTCGAAACAGGCATCGTCGAACGGCCAGTTCGGCGACCATTGCGTCCACAATATTCTGGCGATCTCGCGCCGGTTCGCGGCCAGTCCCGCCCTGCCCCGTTCGAGCTGGAAGTAATACTGGTACCAGAGCGCGACCTCACGCTCCGCGCGCTGCGGCGCCATGGCGTTGGCGATATCCTGGATCAGATATGAATTGACGCAGACAAGCCCGATGCAGCGCTCCGGCCATAGCGCCGCGCCGACGCAGGCCGCGCGGCCGCCCCAGTCGTAACCGGCAAACACCGCGCGCTTGATCCCAAGCGCGTCCATCAATGCCATCATGTCGGCGCCGACCGCCGCCTGCTCACCCGAGCGCCGTGTCGCGGCATCGCGAAACCTGGTCGGCCCGTAGCCGCGCAGATAGGGGACGATGACGCGGCAGCCTTGCGCCGCCAGTTGCGGGGCGACGTCGACATAGGAGTGAATGTCGTAGGGGAAGCCGTGCATCAGCATCACGGCCGGCCCGTCGGCGGGACCTGCCTCGTAATAGGCAATGCTGAGGACGCCGGCATCGGCGTGCTTCAGCGGCTCCAGCCGTTTCGATGACGGGACAAGCGGGCCCGGGGCGGCGGTCTTCTCGGTCACAGCGAACTCCCTCGTTCAGTTTTACAATACGGCATTTTGTCCATCCCCGATCGAGCAATTCCGGCGCGCTGCCGTGCGCGAATGTCATCATGACGTCCACGGAATTCGGCGATACAGTGCCTGCAGCGGCCTTTGCCGCGGGTGGGTCATGCCATGCTGCGATCGCTTATCGTTTCCCTTGCCACCGCGCTTGCCCTCTCCGGCGCGCTGATCGTGCCCGCAGCCGCCCAGCAGCAGCCGCTGCGCAGCGAGTGCCTGGCGATGGCCAGCCGCCCGCCGCTTGCCGTGCCGGTCAGCCTGCGCCGCACTGCCGCCAAGGCCGAAGAGGTCGCGATCACCTATGTCGGGCATTCCACCTATTACATCGACACGCCCGGCGGCGTGCGGATCGGAACCGATTTCAACGGCGTCTACCGCACCGGGCGGTTGCCCGACGTCGTCACCATGAACCGCGCGCACTCCACCCACTACACGTTATTCCCCGATCCTAAAATTCCGCACGTCCTGCATGGCTGGGGCGAGAACGGACAGGCGGCCGACATCTCGACGCGCGTCGGCGACGTCTTTATCCGTAACGTCCCCACCGACATACGCCGCTATTATGGCGACGGTGACGGCGCGATGCTCCGAGACGGCAACTCGATCTTTATCTTCGAAGTCGCCGGCCTCTGCATCGGCCATCTCGGCCACCTGCATCATAAGCTCGACGACACCCATTTCGCCGCGATCGGCCGGCTCGATATCGTGATGGTGCCGATCGACGGCACCTATACGATGTCGCTCGACGGCGTCTCCGAGATCACCAAGCGGCTGCGCTCTGCGGTCGTGCTGCCGATGCACCGCTTCGCCACCCCGCTCGATGAATTCATGCGCCTGATCGGCCAGCAATTCGCCATCGACCAGCGCAGCGAGCGGACCTTGAAGATTTCACGGGACACGCTGCCGGGCACGCCGACGGTGATCATTCTGGATGGGGTGTGAGTACAGGGCACCTGCCAACCACCGTCATTGCGAGCGCAGCGACGCAATAAGATAAAAACCAATAACACGCAGGGAGAACAACTCATGGCCGTCAGCACAGCCCCCGCCTCGAAGAGCGGGCTCTACGCCGATCCACGCGAAGACTGGCTGGCGCAGTACACCGAGGAGATCATCGATCCCGCCCGCCCGATCGTCGATCCGCATCACCATCTCTGGGACCGTGGCGGCCTGCGCTACATGATCGAGGAGATGGTTGCCGACATCGCTTCCGGCCACAACATCGTCGCCACCGTCTATGTCGATTGCCGCTCGATGTACCGCGCGCACGGCCCCGAGGCGTTCCGGCCGGTCGGCGAAGTCGAGTTCGCCAACGGCGTGGCGGCGATGGCGGCCAGCGGCGGCTACGGCAAGGCGGCGATCTGCGCCGGCATCGTCAGCCACGTCAATCTGCTGCTCGGTGACGGCGCCAAGGCGGTGCTGGAGGCGGAGATCGTTGCCGGCAATGGCCGCTTTCGCGGCATCCGGCATTCGTCTGCCTGGGATGCCGATCCTGATGTGGCCGGCATGTATGCGATGCGGCCGAAAGGGCTGCTGCTCGACAGCACCTTCCGCGAAGGCTTTGCCTGCCTCGCGCCGCTTGGCCTGAGCTTCGACGCCTGGCTGTTTCATCCGCAGATCGGTGAACTCGCCGACCTCGCCCGCGCCTTTCCCGGTACCAAAATCGTGCTCGATCATTGCGGCGGGCCGATCGGCACCGGCAGCTATGCCGGGCGGCGCGAGGAAATCTTCCCGGTGTGGAAAGCCTCGATCCAGGAAATCGCCAAATGCGAAAACGTCGTCGTCAAGCTCGGCGGGCTCGCGATGTGCCTGCTCGGCTATGATTTCCATCTGCGGCCCAAACCGCCTTCTTCCGAAGAAGCCGCCGCCGCGTGGCGTCCCTATGTCGAAACCTGCATCGAGGCGTTCGGGCCCAACCGATGCATGTTCGAGAGCAACTTTCCGCCCGACAAAGGCCAGTGCAGCTATCAGGTGATCTTCAACGCCTTCAAGCGGCTGGCGGCACAATACAGCGAGGCCGAGAAGACCGCGCTGTTCTCGAGGACGGCGACGGATTTCTACAAGCTCAAGCTCGATTGACTGCGGCCGGCGTGAGTGATCGAACTCACGCCCACTCGCCCTTGCGAAACACCGGCACGCGGCTTCCGTCGGTATGAATACCGTCGATATCAGTCTCGGCCGAGCCGATCATCCAGTCGATGTGAATCAGGCTCTTGTTGCCGCCTTGCGCCGCGATCTGCTCCGGGGTCAGCTTGTCGCCGCCGACAAAGCATTTCGAGTAGCACTGGCCTAGCGCGATATGCGAAGCCGCGTTCTCGTCGAACAGCGTGTTGAAGAACAGCAGCCCGCTTTTCGAGATCGGCGAGGAATGCGGCACCAGCGCCACTTCGCCCAGGCGTGCCGCGCCCTCATCGGTGTCGAGAACCTTCTTCAGCACCTCTTCGCCGCGCGAGGCTTTGGCCTCGACGATGCGGCCCTCCTCGAACTTCACCTGGATGTTGTCGATCAGCGTGCCCTGATAGGACAGCGGCTTCGAGGAGACGACATGGCCGCTGACGCGCCGGCAATGCGGCGTGGTGAAGACTTCCTCGGTCGGGATGTTGGCGTTGCACGTGATACCGTTCCGGGCGGTCGAGGCGCCGCCTTCCCATTCGTGACCGTCGGCGAGCCCGATCGTGAGGTCAGTGCCGGGTCCGGAATATTTCAGCGCGTGGAAGCGCTGGCCGTTCAGCCAGTCGGTGCGCTCGCGCAGCACGGCATTGTGTTTTTCCCAGGCGGCGACGGCGCCGTCCTGATCGACGCGGGACGCCGCAAAGATCGCGTCCGCCAGTTTCGCCACCGCGACGTCCTCCGGGACATCGGGGAAGACCTGCTTCGCCCATGAAGGGCTCGGATAGGCGATGATATTCCAGTTGGTGTCGAAATTGACGATCTTCTGCAGCGCCGGCTGATAGGCGATCGAATTGGCCTTGCTGGCGCGCGCCACCTTTGCCGGATCCTCGCCCGACAGCAGCATCGGATTGTCGCCGACGATGGCGAGCCGGGCGGTGTTGGCGGTGAACGCCTTCGCCATGCCCTCGTAAAGCCAGCCGGCGGCGCGATCGAAACTCTCGTTGTGACCGTAGCGATAGCGCGCCAGCGTGATTTCCTCATCCGACAGGAACGGGGTCACTATACCGGCGCCAGCCCTGTAGGCATGTTCGGCAATCCGGCGCACCAGCGGCAGCGCGACCGAGGGTGCGGTCAAGAGCAGATCCTGTCCCGGCTGCAGCTGCAGGCCAACCCTGACCGCGACTTCGGCGAGGCGGTCGAGTTTCACGGGATCGATCGAGGCGGAAACGCTGCGCTGATGTGCGGTCATGATTCTTTCGGCCGGTGCTGTTGGGTTTGAAGGCTTCGCAACCCTCGACCGTGATCACGCCAAAGCGAGCGAAGCGCCTGACACCAGCAATAGCACAAGAATGGTCCGGCGAAACCCGGCCTCGTTGATGTTCCGGAATGCAACAATGCCGAGCGCGGAACCCGCAAGCAGCGCCGGAAGCCGGCTAGTCGAACGGCAGCGACGCAGGCGGTGGCGTCGCGTCCGCCGGACAATTCGTCTCGCCGGCGTGCGCGGCAACCGACGCATGCGCCTGCGACCGGCCGAGCAGGTCGGCGCCTGCGACGTGGAGGATCAGCATGAGGATGGCGATGATGGCGAGCGCGGTGATGCTGAGCGGTGTCACATCACGCGAGTTGCTTCCTGGCTTTCTCGCGCGCCTGGCGGATGGCGTGGACGAGCGCGCTATTTCCGTGGGCATTTGGACTGCTCTTTTCGGTTGGCCGGGATTGCGGCATATGGCTCGCGGGACGAATCTGGGCCTTCCCGGCAACCAGGTGACGGTAGCGACGCAGCGTCTGTATCGCGTTGCGCCGCCGCGAGCGGTGGAGCGCTTCGAGCAGGCGTGTAAAAACGCCCTTGCGCTTCGCGCGCAGCCTGGATTCGCCTTCGGAGAAAATATGCATCGCTGATGCCCCACGTGCTGGCGTGTATTCGCGCGGGCAAAATGTCAGCAAGCGCGAGGAAGCGCTGTGAGATAGTTCACAGCGGCTTCATCGCGCGAGACAAATGGACGTGAGGAGGCTTGATGATTTCTTGAGACGCGCTTGAGGCGGCGGCGCGGCTTGTGTGATCCCGGCGTAGATCAACTCAGCGCGCTGCTACTCGGGTTGGATGCCGGCAACGCGCGTATACTCCGTCCAGCGCTCGCGTTCGGCCCGCACTTCGACCTCACAGGCGGCTAGATCCGTAATGTCCCAGGACAAACCGAATTCGTCCATCCGCCTTCGCACCTCGGGCGCGGCCAGGGCCTCGTTGATCAGCCCGTTCAACTGTCCGACGATATCGCGCGGCGTGGCCGATGGGACGGCCATGCCGAGAAATCCGGTGAGTTCAAAACCCGGAAAGGTCTCGGCGACGGCCGGCACATCGGGCGTGGCCGGTGCGCGTTTCAACCGCGTGATCGCCAACGGACGCAGCTGACCGTTCTGCAGATATTGGTTAGAGGCGGTCGTATCCATGAACAGGCAATTGATTTCGCCGCCGATCAGATCCGCCACCGCATTCGCGATCGCCCGATAAGGCACGCCCTGCAGTTCGACCCCGGCGAGCTTGCCGAGATACTCCGGCGGCGTGCGTGAGGAAGCGTTGAAGTAACCGAAGGTGAGTTTGCCGGGCGCGGCCTTGGCGGCGGCGATGAAGCCGGCAAGGTCGCGCCACGGCGACTGCGGCCGCACCATCAAATAGCTGCCGCTGGAACGAAACACGCCGACGACGGTGAAATCAGCCGCAGGATCGTAGGACAGGTTGCGCACGAGACTGACATTGGCGGCATGGGTGCTGGTGGTGATCAGCAGCACCGTATGGCCGTCGGGCTCGGCGATCTTGACCGCCATGGTGCCGATGATGCCGTTGGCGCCGGGGCGGTTGTCGATCACGACCGCCTGCTTTGTGCGCTCCTCGATCTGCTTGCCGATCAGGCGCGCCGTGATGTCGCCCGAGCCTCCCGGTCCGAACGGCACGATGATCTTGATCGGCCGAGACGGATATTGAGCGGCACGCGCAGTGGAAGGCAACAACGTCGCGCCGATCAGCGCGAGAACGGAACGGCGGTCAATCGCAGCGATGCCACCTGAACCGGTGTTTGGCTTGAAGCTGGCAACCATGACGCGCCTCCGTCAAATCGGCGGCGCGACTGAGGATCGAGATCCCGCCGGTCAACCGCGAAATTTCTTCTTCTTTTTCTTTGCGAACGCGGGTTTTGCAGACGTTGCATTTTCATGCCGCGGCTTGCCCGCGTGCGCCTGCTCGCCCCGATCCCGCCTTTTGGTATCGTAATGCGCCTTCTTGTCAAACGCCGGCTTGTCGGAGCCCTTTGCGTTTTTGCCGTGCGGCTTTGGCGTCCATTCCTTCTCGCGAACCTCCTCGCGCGGCGCATCTTTCATCGCCTCGATGCGGATATTGTCTTCCTTGTCGGGGCGACGGACCTTGACGGCAAAGGATTCCGCGGCACGGGCGGAAATCTCGAATTCGGAGGTGGTGTCCATGATACGGATGGCACCGATGTCAGACTTGTCGATGCCGCCGCGGCGGCAGATCATCGGCAACAGCCAGCGCGCTTCCGCATTCTTCCGGCTGCCGATGGAGGCGCGGAACCAGACGCTGCCTTCGCCCATGGCGTGACGTGGCGATGATTTTCCCTTCTTCGGTCGTGGCGCGCTGCTGCGATCGTCGCCGCGCGCGGGACGACCTTCCCGTTCCCGGCCGCGATCCTCGCGGGACCGGCCACTGCTCTGCCCGGGATCGAGAATGTCTTCGGGCGAAGGCAGCCGCGCACGATAAAGCCTGGCCAGCGCCGCGGCGATGTCTTCCGCCGAACGTTCGGCGAGCAAAGCCTGCGCCAGCGCCAGATCCTCAGACGTCGTCTCCTCCGAAAACAGCGCATCTTTCAGCATGCGCTCCTGATCGAGCTTGCGAATTTCATCCGGCTGCGGCGCCGTGCCCCAGACCGTATCGATGCCGGCCAGGTTCAGCAGCACCTCGGCGCGCCGCTTGCGCGCCGGCGGCACCAGAATGATGCTGACGCCCTTGCGGCCCGCGCGGCCGGTACGGCCGGAGCGATGCTGCATGACTTCGGGATCGTTCGGAATGTCGGCGTGAATGACGAGGTCGAGGTTCGGCAGATCGATGCCGCGCGCGGCGACGTCGGTCGCCACACAGACGCGGGCACGGCCATCCCGCAGCGCCTGCAGTGCCATCGTTCGCTCGTTCTGGGTCAATTCACCCGACAGCGCGACCACGGAGAAGCCGCGCTCCAGCAGCGTCGCCTGCAAATGACGAACCGCTTCGCGCGTGTTGCAAAACACCAGAGCGCTCGGCAATTCGTAAAATCGCAAAATGTTGACGACCGCGTGCTCGACATCGCCGGCAGCGATCCGGATCGCGCGGTACTCGATGTCGGCATGACCGCCCTCGTCGCCCGCGACTTCGACGCGAAAGGCCGATTGCTGATACTCTTTGGCCAGCGCGACGATGCCGCGCGGCAATGTCGCCGAGAACAAAAGCGTGCGGCGTTCCTCCGGCGTGGCTTCGAGGATGAATTCCATGTCCTCGCGAAAACCGAGATCGAGCATCTCGTCGGCCTCGTCGAGCACGATCGCCTTCAATTCCGAAACGTCGAGCCGGCCGCGCCGCAAATGATCGCAGAGCCGCCCCGGCGTGCCGACCACGATATGGGCGCCCGCGGCCAGCTCACGCTGCTCGCGCCGCGGGTCCATACCGCCGACGCAGGAAACCACGCGAGCATCGGCATATTGATAGAGCCAGGTGAGTTCGCGATGTACCTGAAGCGCCAGTTCGCGTGTCGGCGCGACGATCAGCGCCAACGGAGCCGCGGCCCGCTCGAACCGCTCAGCGCCATCCAGCAGGTTGTTGGCGATCGCCAGACCATAGGCGACCGTCTTGCCCGAACCGGTCTGCGCCGAAACCAGCAGGTCGCGGCCGGCGGCATCGTCGGCCAGCACAGCAGTCTGGACCTGCGTCAACCGATCGAAGTTACGTTCCGCCAAAGCTCGGGCGAGCGGCGGTGAAGTGGGCAATAATGTCACGAGATGTCAGACCCTGGGTTGGCTCTATCAGCCGGAAATGTTGAATACCGCCCCGAACCGAAATGGCTCGG
Organism: uncultured Alphaproteobacteria bacterium; assembly: GCA_963742935.1. Classification (GTDB taxonomy): domain Bacteria; phylum Pseudomonadota; class Alphaproteobacteria; order Rhizobiales; family Xanthobacteraceae; genus Bradyrhizobium. Next base: position 239,784 of record CAVUOI010000025.1, read on the forward strand.
GGCTTGCGCGTTTCACAAAGCGCAGCCCTGCGGCCTGACCGATTTTACTGAGGTTGGGGGTGCTTTAGGCGAAAACCAGCCAATATGCCACCCATTCTTTGCGGGCTGGCCGATCACTTCTACATTATGGTTTCAGGGCATTTTGGGGGGCGTTTACCGTGACCGCGTTCAAGACCATTCGCGCCCGGGCCGAGAAGCGCAAGGGCGGCCCCAAGGCGCTCGCCAAACTGCTGCCGGCCAGGCCCGACCCGAAGGCGCTTTCTAAGCTCGGGGACGACCGCATCCTCGCCGAAATGACCAAAAGGGTGTTTTCGGCAGGCTTTGCCTGGAGCGTGATCGAGAACAAATGGCCAGGGTTCGAGGCGGCGTTTCTCGGTTTCGAGCCGGGGCCGCTGTCGCTGAAGCCGGACGAGTTCTGGGACGACCTGATGAAGGACACAAGCATCGTCCGCAACGGCGCCAAGATCATGTCGGTGCGCGCCAATGCCAGCTTCGTGAGGGATATCGCGAAGGAGCATGGCAGCTTCGGCAAGTTCCTCGCCAACTGGCCTTCGTCCGACGAGACAGGCTTGCTTGAATTGCTGTCGAAGCGCGGCAGCCGGCTCGGCGGCAACACCGGCCAGATGATGCTGCGCTTCATCGGCTGGGACGGTTTTGTCACGTCGAGGGACGTGGTGCTGTGCCTGCGCGATGCCGGGCTGGACATCGCCGAGACCGTCACCTCCAAGCGCGACCTCGCCAAGGTGCAGGCGCAGTTCAATGCATGGGCCGAGGAAAGCGGTCTGGCTTACGTGCAGATCTCGCGAATCTGCGCGCTGTCGATCGGCGAGAATTATTCGATGGAGAAACTGGAGAGCATGATGGGTGGCGACGAGTAGTGATGGGCATCGCGCGTCGTCCAACCCACAGTGTCGTCCCGGGCTTGACCCGGGACCCATACTCCGCGGCCGGCGTAAGGGGCACGCCGCGCGACGACATCGCTCTCGCGGACCTCACGACTGTCGTTATTTAACGCAGAGATCTCAACCACCGCGCTTCCTCGATAGATCACGCGGTTTGGGTCCCTGCGTTCGATGCGTTCGCAGGGACGACAACTTGATATGGCGCGGCTCCTACGCGTGCCAATCAGATCACGAAAAAGCCATGCGTGCCGTCCCGCTGAAGCTGCTCGACGAGGCCGTATTCCCAGTCGAGGTAGGCTTGCATCGCGATTTCATTGACGCCGGTGCCCTCATAGGGACGGCGATAGCGATGCGATGGATCGGGTTTTGGGATCGCAAGCGGCGGGCCGACTTCGAGTGTCCCGTCATAGCCGCATTCCAGCACATAGGTTTCCCATCCCATCTGCGCGAGCCAGGATGCGGTCATGTCAGCGCGAACACGCAAATTGTCCGTCAGCACGATGCGCGCGCCGCGCACCGGCGCGGCCATGTCGATCTCCTGCACCAGTTGCCCGCCGGGATAATGGCGAAAGCCCGCGAGATGACCGGCAGCGTATTCCTCTTCCGAGCGCACATCGAACCGATAGAGCGTGCGATCCGCCTGCGCCTGCAACGCCACCATCTCCGCCAACCCGATGTGGCGGACACCGGCGCGATAGGCGACATCGCGCGCGTTGGCTTCGCCGCCAGGGATGGCCCCCACCTCGCCGCGCTTGCTTGAGCCGTGGTCGAGATTCTGCTTGGCCAGCGTCCAGCCGATGGTGCCGTTGCGCAGCGCCCGCACCTTGTTGGTGACACCGGCATTGATCAGCGACTGGGTGCCGATGATCGATCGTGTCCGCCCGGCGCAGTTGACGATGATGGTGGTTTCGGAATCCGGCGCGGCACGGCCCGCGCGCAGCACCAGCTCCGCGCCGGGCACGCTGATCGAGCCCGGGATATTCATGGTCGCGTATTCGTCGTACCGGCGGACATCGAGGATTTGAATGTTGGCGCCATCAGCAATCAGGGCGCCGACTTCCTCGGCCGCCAGCGAAGGCGTGTGGCGGCGATGCTCGACCAGTTCGCCAAAGGCCTTGGCGTAGGAATTGACGTCCTCGAACACTTCATAACCGGCCTGTTTCCAGCCCTGCAGCCCGCCGTCGAGCTGGCGGATATTGCTGTAGCCCAGCGCAGTGAGGCGCGCCGCCGCCACGGCAACAAGGCCTTCGCCATCATCATAGAGGACAACAGGCACATCCTTGCGCGGCAGCCGAGCTTCGGCTTCCAGCGCGATCCGGTCGGCCGCCATGTTGGCGGCGAACAGCGGATGGCCGGTGGCGAAGACGGCCTCGTGCCTGACATCGAGCAGCGCGATTTCCCCGCGCAGCAGCAGCGCAGTGCGGACTTCGGACGGAGTAATGGACGGCAAGGTCATGTATCGAACATTCCAAGTGTGGGTCGTATGACTAGCAGCATCGCGCGCGGCCCGTCACGCCCGGCAGCGCCATTAACTCTCATGTCATGGGAGCATTGACTAATTGCACGGGCTGGCCCGAAACCGCGTATGATCCCTGCCGAATGAGTATTTAGGCGCCCGATGGACCTCAAACAATTGCGCACCTTCCGCGCCGTGGCGGAGCTCGGCAGTCTCAGTAAGGCGGCGGACCGGCTGCGCGCCGCCCAGCCGGCGCTGAGCCGGCACATCAAGCTGCTCGAGCATGAATTGCGCGTCGATCTGTTCGTGCGCAACGGCCGTGGCATGCTCCTGACCAGCGCCGGGCGGATGCTGCTCGACCGCACCACCGGACTGATCCGCCAGATCGAACAGGTCAGCGAGGACCTCAAATCGGCGAACGGCAATCCGTCAGGCCGCGTCATCCTCGGGCTGGTGCCGACGGTGAGCGCCGTGCTGTCCGGACGATTCGCCCGCCGCGTCCTTGAAGAGTTTCCCGATATCTCGCTGCGCATCGTGGAGAGCTATGGCGGACATCTGGTCGAGTGGCTGCACCGCGGCGAAATGGACCTCGCGATCATCTATGGCCCGGCCGTGGACCTCCATCTTTCGGTCCAATCCATCGGACGCGAGGATATCGCCGTGGTGGGGCCGCCGGGGTCGGGTCTGAACAAGCGCAAGCAGGTCGATCTCAAATGGCTGGTGAAGCAGAAGCTGATTCTGCCAAGCATCTCGCACGGCCTGCGCGCGCTTCTGGAAAAGGCGGCGGCGCGCGAGCGGCTGAAGCTGACGCCACTAATGGAAGCCGATTCCTACCGCGCCCAGATCAGCCTGATGGAGCAGGGCCTCGGCTATACGCTGCTGCCGCCGTCCGCGATCCGCACGGAGGTCGCGGCGAAGCGGCTGGAGATGGCAGCGCTCGTCAGTCCTTCGGTGTCGCGCGAACTCATCCTGGCATCGCCGATCGCGCATCCCCCGTCGATCGCGACAACCACGATCGCAACTCTCGTCATGTCCGAGATTCAGCAGCTCTCCAAGGAAGGCCTCTGGAAGATCAACATGACGGCTTGAAGCGTTCCGCGAGGGGGCCGGTCTATTGCACCGTCGCGCCTGATATTTCCACCAACCGGCGCCATTTGACGAGTTCGCTCTCGATGAAGGCCTTGAACTCCGCGGGCGTATTGCCGACGGGTTCGCTGCCCTGCTCGGCGAGCTTCGCCTTCACCTCCGGCGAGCGCAGCGCCTCGATGGTGGCACGGTTGACCCGCTCGATGATGTCGGGCGGCGTCTTCGCCGGCGCCAGCAATCCGTTCCACAGCGCGACTTCGTAACCCGGCAGCGATTCCAGAATCGTGGGCACTTCGGGCAGCAGCGGCGATCGCTTCGCGGTGGTGATGCCGAGCGCCCTGAGCTTTTCCGCACGCACCTGCTGGATCACCTCGACCAGCGGCGCGAAGATCACCTGCACCTGTCCGCCCAGGAGATCGCTGACCGCGGGTGCGCCGCCACGATAGGCAACATGCGTCATCCGCACCCCGGCGAGCGAATTGAACAGTTCACCCGACAGATGCTGCGAGGTGCCGTTGCCGGCCGACGCAAAATTCAGTTTTTCGGGATTAGCCTTCAGATAGGTGATGAATTCTGCGACGTTGTTCGCCGGCACCGAAGGATTGACCACCAGCAAATTCGGGATGAAGGCCGTCACGGTGATCGGCGCAAAGTCCTTCTGAACGTCGAAAGGCAGCGTCTTGTACAAATTCGGGTTGGCGGCGAACGTGCTGCTGGTCGCCATCAGCAGCGTGTAGCCGTCGGGATCGGCTTTTGCGACGGCATCCGCGCCGATATTGCCGCCGGCGCCGCCGCGATTTTCGACGACCACCGGCTGGCCGAGGCGTTCGGAGAGCGCCTGCGCGATGATCCGGGCGGTGACGTCGGTGCTTCCCCCTGCGGCGAAGCCGACGATCAACCGGATCGGCTTGGCTGGCCACGCGTTCTGCGCATGCGCCGGCCCCAACAGCATCAACGCAAGCGCAAGCGCGAGCGAAATCGAACGCCGCATCGTCAATCCTCCCTTTGCGCCGGGCGTCTTATGCGCCTCGGCGAACCATGGTCGGGAAACGCGCGCTAGTTAAACAGCGCTTCGTCGCCAAGTACCGATTGCCGGAAGCGCGACGTCAGGATGACGCCGTCGGCCGGCGGCATCACGAACGCCAGCGCTTCGGGATTGATCTTGATCTGCGCAAAGGCCGTTCCGCGGCCCTCATGGGCGAGGTCGCGCAACTCGGTCACTTCCGCCATGGTGCGGACGATGCGCGAGGTGCGGATGCCGCAGGCGGTGGCGATGGCGGCGAGGTCGACACCAGAAGCCGTCGGCGTCTTCTGCATGCCGGTCTCGCCGAAGCGCTCGTTGTCGAGAACGGCAATCGTCAGGTTCTTCGGCGCCTCCACCGCGATGGGCGCGAGCGAGCCGACATTCATCAGCATTTCGCCGTCACCGGTAATGACGAGAACCCTGCGCTTGGGCTGCGCCAGCGCCAGCCCAAGTCCGATCATCGAGGCGCCGCCCATCGCGCCCCAGAGCGGAAAATTGTTGGCATGATCGCCGGCGGCGGAGACATCCCAGTTCGGCGCACCGAGGCCGGCGATGACGAGCAGATCACGGCGGTCGCGCACGAGTTCGTTGACGACGTCGCGGCGATGCAGCAGTGCGTTCGGATTGGCGGTCATTTGCGGGCAAGCTCCTTGAAGTTCTTGGCACCGAGCACGCGCTGTCCGAGCAGGACCGCCACCGGCTTCCAGGTGTTGAAGGCGAGATGCGCCGCGCCCTGCACGGTGGCAGCGACCAGATCAGGATCGTCCACCTTGTTCACGATCACGCCCATCGCCTCCAGCGAGGGCCGCGTGCCCTGCCCCATCGGAATCTGCCATGGATTGAACTCGCCCCAATCGCCGCGCATGGTGACGATCATCAACAGCGGCATGTGGCAGATCACCGGCAGCGACAGCATGTTGATGCAGTTGCCGACGCCGCTCGACTGCAGCAGCAGAACGCCGCGCTCGCCGCCGAGCCACGCGCCCGCCAGCATCGCCACGCCCTCTTCTTCGGTCGTCAGCGTCACGACGCGGGTTTCCGGATCGGCCTCGAAGGAACGGATCAGACGGCTGTGGCCGGCGTCCGGCACCATGGCAACCTGACGAATGCCGGCGTCCTTGAGCACGCGATAGATCTCGTCCGGCCACGTCGGCAAGGCCGGCGCCGCCTCGCCACGTGATTTTGCTGCTTCCGCCATCGGGCTCCGTTTCCTCTGCGATTCCAGGTTCGATTGGCGCAGACCATAGATCGCCGCCGCGACTTGAGGAATTTGAATGTGAGCATGGCTTGTATCGCGAAATTGAAAGGCTGGTGTGGCTGTCCTCGAGCTCGCCCGCCGGGACGGCGGCTTCGCGGCCTCCTCAAGGTGAGAGGATAGAGCTGCACGAAGTTCCTGTAACGGTGTGAAGTTCGTTGGCTACAGCGGCGCTAAAGCGCTGGAACCCATCATGCGCCTTCTTGGAGCTTTGAAGGTACAATCGGAATACTCGCGCGGCCCACCTGCATTCGCTATCGTTGACTGCGGTGGGCGGTGGTAATGGCGGCGGCAGCAGAGAAAAAGGGGGATACTACATTGCCAATCGCGCGATCGGGACATCCGACCGAGATGGGTGCCTATCGCCCGGACATCGATGGTCTGCGCGCTATTTCCATTCTGCTGGTCGTCGGATATCACGCCCAGCCATTGTTGATCCCTGGCGGATTTATCGGAGTTGATATTTTTTTTGTGATCTCAGGCTTCTTGATCACACGCATCATTCTCTCGCAGAGCAAAACCAATTCCTTTTCGTTCCTGGAGTTCTACTCTCGCCGGATTCGGCGGATTTTTCCGGCGCTCATCGTCGTCATGGCCGTCACCTACCTGTTTGGCTGGTTTGTTCTTCTGCCGGAGGGCTTTTCCCTACTCGGGAAGAACATTGCGGCCGGTGTTGCGTTCGTATCCAATCTGTTTCAGCTCACGCAGCTCGGATATTTTGCTCCGGACGCGACCGAAAATCCCCTCCTGCACCTTTGGTCGTTAGGCATCGAGGAACAGTTCTACATCTTCTGGCCACCAGCTCTCTTGATCATCGGATTGAAGTGGCGCCGAACCTTGATGGGAGCCATCGCCACGGCATCGTTTGGCGTCAGCCTCTTGATTTTCTTCGGCTATAAGGATTGGTCGTTCTACTCACCGATATCGAGAGCGTGGGAGCTGTTGGCCGGCGCCATTCTCGCCACCAACCATATCAGCGCCTTGGAACGCGGAAAGCGGCGCGTTCCACAACTTGAGAACTTACTGGCAGCGATTGGCGCTGCAGCAATTATCTTTGCTGCGATAACCCTCAACAAGGAAAGCCCATTTCCGGGCGTCTATGCGCTGTTGCCGGTGCTTGGCGCGGTGCTGATTATTCTCTCGCCAACTTCCTTGTTGAACAGGGCTTTTCTGTCCAATCCGCAGATGGTCCTGATCGGACTGATCAGCTATCCGCTATATCTCTGGCACTGGCCGCTATTGTCGTATCTCGGGATTGTGCGGAATGGAAATCCAAACGTGGTGGAGATCTGGGCTGCCGTTCTCGTTGCGATCGCCCTCTCATGGCTCACATTTCGTTTTGTCGAAACTCCACTTCGCAAGCAGAAAAATGCAACGCCGAGATTAGCTTTCGGATTGCTCACGATCGGCCTGGTGGGGGTCGTGACGGCCACGGCGTCCGGTTTTGGATTTCGCTTTCCGCCGGAAATTCGCGATATCGCGCAGCTGCCGCCGCACGGCAATGCCGGGTTCCGTGACAAGTGCTTCCTGGACGTATCTGGGTCTGAATTCAGTTCGAGCTGCATCGAGCAGGGCAATAAGCCCCTCGTACTTTTATGGGGAGATTCCACCGCCGCAGCGCTTTACCCGGGATTGAAGAATGCTCAGGCAACAGTTCCGTTTCGCCTGGCTCGCTTCACGGCGTCAGCATGTCCGCCCATCCTTGCGGCTGGCTCCGATGTCAGGTGTGATGCAGCCAATGAAATTGTATTCGATCTGATAAAGTCATCAAATCCCGAGATCGTGCTGCTGCACGCATGGTGGGATGGCTACAAGGATCTCAAGAAACTCCGGGAAACAATCGGTCAGCTAAGGGCTCTCAACGTCAAGCGAATTGTCATTTTGGGACCGGTACCGGTTTGGAAGCGCACACTCCCTCATACGCTGGTGAATTTCTACCGATTGCGGCACACAATTGCGGACAGAATAGCCGCAGGCGTATCTGGCCCCGAGGACGATGCGCGAATGGAAGCATTCAGCAAGTCCGCCGGGACGGAATACATCTCGGCATGGCACACGCTGTGCAATTCGGAAGGGTGCATGACGCGCGTCGGCCCATCGGCAAGCGACGTAATAATCACCGATAACGTGCATCTTTCGGACACCGGTTCAAACTTCCTGATCGAGGGCATAGAGAGAAAACTCTTTCCTTGCCCTGAATTTTGCCAAGAACAAACCTTGCGTGAATAGCCGTTGCATTGTCGGCGACGCCTTGCCTCCGCCGCTACCTTGCGCGCCAACGATTCTCCTGCATCACGGCGACGTCAGGCTTGGCCGAGCCGCCCCGCTCCATCTAACCCAGGCCGGGTCGATCAGGCGATCGAGATTCCGCTGCCCGATGATGCCGGCCGAAGGAAGCTGGTTCAGCTTTATGGCAAGGGCCTGCGGCTAGACGAGGCGTTGATCGACGAGGCCGTCCGACGGACCAGTGGCGTCAGCGCCGCCTTCATCAAGGAGTTGATGCGGCGCACTGCGCAAGGCGCTATCAGCCGGGATGGCGCCGCGGCAATCATGTCAACCGATCTCAACGAAGCGCTCGATGACATGTTGTTCGCAAGCGGCAAGCTCAATATCAAGCTGCTGGGAGGCGCACGCGAAATGGCACCGGCAGCCGAGGCGTGAAAGTGACGACCGCGAGGTAATTGAATTACTTCGGTTTGGAATCCGGCGGGCAGTTCGGGTCGACTTTCAGCGGCTTGCCCCCGCTCTGCACGGTGGGCGCAGCTGAGTTAGATCCGCCGGCCTCCGGCAATATCGCGCTCTTTTCAACGGCCATGGAATTTGCGGTCTTCTCCTCGCCGCTTCCCGTTGTCGCAGCCGGCGACGTCGTGCACGCCGTCTCCGGCTTGTCGCTCGGCGCGGCGGTGGACTGCGCGGCCGCAGTACTCACGCTCAACAATCCTGCGAGAATCGTTGCCGCGACGCGCGATCATGCTGGGCTCCAATGGCTAAGAGTTTCTCGTGTCAGAACGTCTTGCCGGAGCCATGGTTCCCGAATGCATCCAAACGTCCTTGCAGAGGATCCAGCTTTGGCAGATGTTCCTGGCATATGCCTTCTAAGGGCTTTCTCATGACCGAGCATCGCCACATCAAACTGTTTCGAAATGGCCGCAACCAGGCCGTGCGGATTCCTGTGGAGTTCGAGTTGCCCGGCAACGAGGAGATCATTCACCGCGACGGCGACCGCATGGTAATTGAGCCCGTACGCAAGCGCGGGCTCGTTGCGCTGCTCAAGACGATGAGGCCGATAGAATCCGGCATTCCCGAGATCGAGGACGTGGTGCTGAAGCCGGAGAACGTGCTTTGACCCGCTACATGCTGGATACGAACATAGTCTCCGGATCTTATCAGGGGCATTACGCGCGGAACTCGAAGCAGCCGGCGGACCCAGTAGGTGGAAACGATCTGCTGATTGCCGCGCACGCCTATGCGACGGGCGCAACAATCGTGACTGCAAACGCTGATGAGTTCAAACGCGTTCGCGGTCTGAAGGTAGAAAATTGGCTCGCCTGAACGAGCCATCGCGTCTCGGAGAAGCGACATGACCATCGATCTGACCCGCCGCACGCTGCTTCACCTCGCCGGCGCTTCCTCGCTGGGCGCGGCGGCCATTGCCGCGGCGCAGGCAGAAGGAACGGGCGGCGGCGGACCGACCTTTGCCAACCGAACACCGATGCGGGTCGGCATGGTGACCTTGCGCGTGCGCAACCTCGATCTGGTCGCCGATTACTATCGCGATGCGCTTGGCCTGACTGTCATGGCGCGCTCGATGATGGGCGCGCTGCTCGGCTCGGGCGGCGTGCGACTGCTGAATCTGCAGCGGCGCGAAAGCGCGCCGCGCGAGGCGCGCAACGCGGCGGGGCTCTATCACACCGCGTTCCTGATGCCGACGCGAAAAGACCTCGCGCGCTGGCTGGTGCACGCGGCCGCCAACAAGGTCCCGCTGACCGGCTTCGCCGATCACCTCGTTAGCGAATCCGTCTATCTCGACGATCCCGAAGGCAACGGCATCGAGGTCTATGCCGACCGCGCCCCCGATACCTGGAAATGGGACGGCGGTTCGGTCGCGATGGCAACCGACCAGCTCGACATCGACGGCCTGCTGGCGCTGACGGATACAACCACCACCAACTACGCCAGGGCTCCCGACGATCTGCGCATCGGCCACATGCACCTTCGCGTCGGCGACCTCGAACAGGCGGACCGCTTCTACGGTGGCGCCATCGGCCTCGACCCGACCCGCAAGCGCAGCGGCGCCGCGTTCCTTTCCTCGGGCCGTTATCACCATCACCTCGGCATCAACGTCTGGCAAAGCGCCGGCGCCGGCCCGCGCGACTCGACGGCCATGGGCCTAGCCTGGTTTTCGCTGGAGATCGCGGCGGATGAAATTCTGCAGGCCCAGACGCAGCGCCTGCAGCAGGCGGGCGCGCCTGTCACCGCGATCGAGAACGGCATCGAGACATCGGACCCCTGGGGCACCAACGTGCGCCTTGTCAAAGTCTGACGCGCTGCGCAGCCGTCGATTGAGACGGCGCAGTCGGTTCCGATCGTCCCTGACGGCAAGGCAGAAACAAGGTCTGCCTTCGCCGGGGGACTCGAACCTTATTTCTTCTTGCCGGTACCCAAGGTCGGCTGCCAGCCGCCGGTCTTCTGGCTCGGCGCCGCGGCGATCACCTTGATCTTCTCTTTTTTTGGTTTCTTGGTTTCGCGATTGCCTTTTTGCTCGCCTTTGGGCATGTCGATCTCCCTGGATTGATGGTGTGCCGGAACTAAAAGCCGCTGCTCGATATCCGTCGTCGATTAAACGCGTGGCGGGTCGAGATCATATCTGACCTTGAAGGTCCTGATCAGATCGAGCGTGCGGGTACGATAGAAATTGTCGGCCTCCGACATCGGTCGGCTGATGCTGGCGCTCCACCCGTACGCATCGTCGAACACAAACATCGTCATTCCCAAGGGCCAGGGACCGTGGAGGCTCCTTGCCTGCTCGACAATCATGTCCTGGAGCTCCTCGGCGGTCTTGAAGGCTCTGACGCTCATCGTTCGCCTCCGGCGACCTTTGCAGGTGCTCTGCTACTCTTCAAGCTGATCGAACTCGTCGGACATCAGGATCCGGCCCCGGGGCGTGGATATCCTCACATCGAGGTAACCTTCCTGCAAAAGCTCCCTTGCTTTCGTGACGGCCGCCCCCGCCGCCATGCGACTAAGATTGACCCGGCCGAATTGATTGTTCCCGCTGATCAGGTAGTGCGGTTCGGTCGCCGCCCTATTCATGGAGAATGCCACCGCCGACAACATAATGGAGGAAACTGCGGAACGATCCGGTACATCCAGCTAAACCGGTATTAAAGATGTTCCATCCGTCGCGGCGGGTGCAACCCCGTCACCGATAGACGCCGTCTAAACCGCTGGGATGATCGACTCTAGGCTCGCGTCGCGGGAATAGCGAGCGCTAAAACGCCGCGGCGACGATCGCATCGAAATACAACACCCGACGCCTGGAGCTTCGCGAAAAGGCTCGGCATGTCTCAATCGAATCCCGAGGGTAGCTCTCCTTTGCGGAAAATGACTGTCGGCTCGTCATCGTAATCGCCCATCTCCGCATCGCCGGTGGATGAAAAGGCAACGACGCCCAGCTTGCTCAAGGCCAACCGCTCCGCGGTGCGAAGGGCGCCGGTTGCCGTTTTGCAGGCAATCGGCGGGTCGGCTTTCAGGTTTCCGCCCCGCCCGGCATTGAATGACTGCACGAAGTAGCCTGTTTCGCGAGCCATGGTGATCTCCTTTGAGAATACACGATGTACTGCATTTTTGGATTCAGGACATCGACTGCATCAATGCTGAAATCTGGATCGTCGCAAAATTGGAGTACGTGTCCGATACGGCGTAGGGCAAAATGAGTTGATCATTGTGCGTCATCGCTCCACAAGTATAGACGACATTGGGGACATAACCTTCGCGTTCGGATAGTTCAGGTCGCAACAACGGTTCCTTCGAACGCGCCAGCACTCTGGATGGATCGCGCTTGTCGAGCAGTGCCGCGCCGATCGAATATTTTCGGACCGGGCCGACCCCGTGCGTCAGCATCAGCCAGCCTTCTTCGAGTTCGACCGGCGATCCGCAGTTGCCGATCTGAACGAACTCCCAGGGAAATTGCGGCTTCAGGATCGCCTGGCCGTCTTCCCATCTGTAGAGATCGTCCGAATAGATCAGATAGAGATTTTCGTTGTCCTGTCGTGCGATCATGGCGTATCTGCCGTCGATCTTGCGCGGAAACAACGCCATGCCCTTGTTGTGCGCGGCGGCACCCTGCAGCGGCGTCATCTTGAACGAGAGGAAATCGGCGGTCTCGATCAGTTCCGATCGGATCGCGGTGCCCCTGTAGGCGGTGTAGGTCGCGTAATACGTCGTACGGTCGCCGTCGCTGAACTGGACGAAGCGTGCGTCCTCGATGCCGTTCGCCTGGGATTCCGTCACCGGAAAGATCACGCGTTCGCTGATGTCTGGCGCCGACTCGAAAACGATTTCGACTTCGTCGCCGATCGGCCCCGCGCTTCGATGCGCGATGCGGGGGCTCGTGGCGAGCCGGGCCGTCGGATCGACGCTGATGCCACCGTCCGCCGCGATGACGCCCGAGCGAAACGTCAGCGACGATACGTGCCCTTCGCCAACGGCGCGCAGGCTCAGAATGAAACGCAGGTCGCCTTTGGCAATCCCCGACTGATCGGGGTGCGGCACGATGCTCGGATTGAACAGTGCCGATGCTTCAAAGGAATATTCGTGCAGGAAATAGGCGCCGATCAGCTGACGCTGCACTTCGGAAAATCCGCGATGCGCAATCAGCGCCTCTTCCATTTCATCGGCCCGCCGCTCAAACGTCGCCAGCAGGTTGCGATGACGCCCTTCGAAATTCTCCAGCACGTCGGCCAGTTGGCCGGCCGCGACCTGCGGATCGAGATTGAGAACGCGCTCGACGATATGGTTGGCGCGGGTCTTGTCGGTCGGCTTGAGATCGCGCGGTTCGGTCGACGGCTTGAACGGGCGTACGATCACCCGCGCGGGATCAGGCCGCAAATGGAGCGCCCGCCGATTGACAAAAGTGGCTTGCGACAAGGTGACCTCTGTTGGTTCTAATGTGACTGGACGCTTCACTCAGGTACCGATGGCGCGAAGCGCCACGGGAATCGTCGGGTTGATGCTGGCGCGTGCAAGCTGGCGCATATCGGCCAGTGCCAGCAGGTAGGACACCACCGACTCGCCACCACGATTTTCATTGGCACGGTCCGGATGCAATCCATCGCGACAGCTGCCGGTCTCAGGGTCGACGAGCGGTACCGACAGGTCGTTTCCGCCGAAGAACCAGAAGAAGACCCCGGCGGCAATGGACTTCCATTCGGCATCGCCGTCCGCGCGCCACGCCGTCAGGCACGCCGCAATCGTGGCGGTGGCTTCCAATGGCTGCTGATCGAATGTCCCGGGATGCTTGCGAAGTTCGCCGAAGCTGGTGGTGCCTACAGGACGGAAATGCCCGGCAGACGCTGTCTGCAGCGTCATCAGCCAACGAAGGGTTCTCAAGCCGGCGTCGACATAGGCGGGGGTTTGGGTCGCAAGGCCGGTCGCAATCAGGGCCTGCGGCAGGCGCGCATTGTCGTACGCCAAGACTTCCTCGAACCACACCCAGTCCGGCGTTTCGGCCAACGCGAGGGCAGACACCAGCGTATCGGCGAGCGAATGCCTGATCTCACGGGCGCGCTGATCCTCCGGAACCGCGGTGCAATAGCCATCCAGACCGAGCAGCGTGAAAGCTATTGCGCGAGGCGAGCGAAAACCCGCGCCGGTCGACAGGGCCTCGGCGAACAAGGCCGCGGCCCATCGGCGACGCGACCGGCTGGCATCCTTTCGCGCGCATTCGCCGAGGGCCCACAGGGTTCGCCCGTGACTGTCCTCGGAGCCTTCATCTTCAAGCCAGGTTCGGTTGAAACCCATGAAGTTGCGGAACCGCCTGGCATCGGCATTCCAGGCATGCTGCACAAAGGCGGCAAAGCGTCCGGTCTGGCTTTCCGAAAGCGGGTTCTCGCCCGGCTCGTTGAGCGCGCAAGCCAGCAGCAAGGCGCGGGCGTTGTCATCCACGCAATAGCCGTGCGCGCGATCGGGCACCGAATGTACGGCGTGCTGGAACAGGCCGGTATCGTCGCACATCGACAGGAAATAGCCCAACTGCATGTCCGGCACTGCGGGCCCGTGCGGGGCGATCGCGTCCGGCGCGGCGCGCGCAATCACCTTCAGCCGATGGCCGTGTCGGGCATTTTCGAAGGCGGTCATGTAACGCTCTGCCGTTCGTTCCCATGTCATCGACCGGCTGGCCGCGTAGGCGCGCTCGCGCATGGCCTGCCGGCGCGGTCCATCCGTGAGCAATGACGCGATTTCGTTGCCGGTCTCCGTCGGATCGCCAAACGCGACGAGAACGCCTCGGCCATCGGCCAGCAACTCGCGCGCATGCCAATAAGGCGTCGAGACCACCGGCTTGCCCAGGCCGAAACTGTAGGCCAGCGTGCCCGATGTCATCTGCGCCTCGTTCAGATAGGGCGTGACATAGACGTCGCACATGGAAATGAATTCGAGCAGCGTGGATTGATCCACGAACTGGTCGAGGAATACGACGTGGTCCTCGACGCCGAGCTTGCGTACGCGCGCCATCAGGCTGCCGCGATAGGCTTCGCCCTGGTCGCGAACCAGATTGGGATGCGTCGCTCCGAGCACCACGTAAACCGCGTCCGGCCGTCTTTGCAGGATCGAGGGCATGGCGTCGATCATGACCTCGATGCCCTTGCTGGGAGACAGCAGGCCGAACGTCAAAATCACCGACCGGTCGCGATATCCGAGTTTGGCCTTGGCCACATCCGGCGCGACAAACGGAAAGTCGGGAATGCCATGGGCGATGACTTCTATCTTGTCGTCCGGCACGCGATAGACTTGGCGCAGCAGTTCGCGGCCCTTGCTGGCCATGACGACAATTTTCGAGGACAACTCGACGATGCGCTCCATCACCGCGCGCTGTGCCGACGTCGGCGTCGCCAACACCGTGTGCAGGGTCGTTACGATCGGCATGGTCAGTCGAGACAGCAGTTCCAGGATATGGGCTCCGGCATCACCGCCGAAAATTCCGAATTCGTGCTGTAGGCAAACGATGTCGAACCGGCCGGCATTGAGAAACGAAGCGGCGCTGACATATTCCTCGACGCTGTCGTCCTTGATCTGCAATGCGACGGAAGCGGGATAGTCATAGCTCTGTCCGTGGTCGGTCATCGCCACGATGCAGGTTTGCAGGTTTGGCCGTGCATCGGCGATCGCGCGCTGCAGGTCGGTGGAGAACGTTGCGATACCGCAGCGGCGTGGCAACGAATTGCCGACGATCGCAATCCGGCGGAGCGGCGTCATGTATGCGCCTCGGCAAGGCCGGTGACTTTCGAGGATTCGACGGCCGCCGTTTGATCAGGTCTGATCGATTGCCCCGATAGCTTTTGCAACAGTGAGCCGATCGGCTCACTTGCTGGATACGTGACGAGAGCGGTCAGCCCATTGGCGCCGACTTCGATGCTGTTTCGACCGCCGCTGACAAAGACCGCCTGACCGATTGAGAGGGCGGCCAATCCGATCGCCGCATGGCCATCGAGCGCGAGAATCCAGGTTTCCGAATCGGCGAGCAGGGCCCAGCTCGAACCCGCGGGCAGTTCGATCAGCTCAAGAACGAAATGCTGGCTTGACACCAGGACGATCCGCTCGGGAGTCAGGCGGGCGGCAGGACGCGGTATCCGAAGCGGCCAGGCGTTTGCGACCGCTACGCCATTGTCGATGTGCAGTTCCCGCTGCCGGCCGTAGTCGAACAGTCGAAACGTCGTGTCGCTGCGCTGCTGAATCTCGGCAAGCACGATGCCGGCGCCGAGCGCGTGGATCGTGCCGGCCGGAATGAAGATGACGTCGCCTTTCGCAACCAGACGCCATTGAACCAGATCGACGATCGAACCGTCCTCGATCGCCGCGTACAATTCCTGCGGCGTGATCCGTCGGTTCAGACCGACGCCGATCTGCGCGCCCGGCTCCGCCGAGAGGATGTACCACGCCTCGCTCTTGCCGTTCGGCATCCCCATCGCGCGCGCAAAGGTGTCGTCCGGATGGACCTGAATTGACAGCGGCGCGCTGGTGAAAAGCAACTTGAGAAGCAGGGCCGGAGCCGGCGCATCGCTGTCGGCGCGGTCGAACCAGAGCTCTCCCACTGCATCCCCGGACCCATCGATGCTGCTCCATGGCTGGAGGTTGCTGACACCCCAGGGCTTGGGCAGAGCCCGCACAGACGCGTGTTCAATAGACATAGCGTCTCCTGACCCGTAACGCGCACGCCGAAGCGACGTGCCGTTGGTCGAAATGGTCTGCAGGACTGTGTGGCTTAAGCGTTGCGCCTGCCGGATCGCCTTGTGCGAAGCCAGGTACGCTGTTGATCATATGGATACTACCGTATCCAATAGCAACGGTCGCCACGCGATCGGATCAAAGAGACACGAACGCTGACCTTTGCGCCATCTGCGCTGAAGCAATCTCTTGCAAGCCGCTTGTGGAGCTTCCGTCGTACACATGCACAAGGCAAGCACGGCGCGCGTCAGGTCACCCGAGTTCTTTCCCGATTGGCCGCCGTTTCAATGTATGCCGATCGACAGGGCACGGTTCCCGCTACGGAATCTCGTCAGTCCAGACCTTGAAGCTGACCAGCGTGTTGGGCCCGAACGTCTGGGTGATCGGCACATCGGAGGCATCGCGGCCCTGCGCGATCAGCACGCGGCCGATCCTGGGCTCGTTGTTGCGCGGATCGAAAGTGCGCCAGTGGCCGCCGATATAGGCCTCGAACCAGCCGGCGAAATCGCCGACGGCCCAGGGCTTTGGCGTGCCGATGTCGCTAAGATAGCCCGTGCAGTAACGCGCGGGAATGTTCATGCAGCGGCAGAACGCGATGGCCAGGTGGGCATAGTCGCGGCAAACGCCCTTGCCTTCCTCATAAGCCTCCCACGCCGTCTTGCTGGCGCGCGCATGCTCATATCCGAAGGCGATGTGACGGTGGACGAAATCGCAGATCGCCTGAACGCGCGCCCAGCCCGGCGGGGTTTTCTCGAACAATTGCCAGGCGATTTCCGAAAGCCGGTCGGTCTCGCAATAGCGGCTGCCGAGCAGATAAACCAAAGTATCCGCGGGCAGATCCTCGACCGCATGCTGAACCGCGGAAGCAAACACCGGATCAGGCAGCCCGCTGTCGCGCACCACACCATCGCCGGCAAGGCGCACGCGGCCCGCGGGCGCCACCATGCGGCTGCACCAATTGCCGAACATGTCGCGATAGGGTGTGATCTCGACGACCGGATCGGTGGTGAGGAAATCCGGCACGATGACATCGGATGCGCGGGTGAAGTGCGTGCCCAGCACCATGAGCATGGGTGTCGGTTGCGGGAAATCGTAGAGCATTTCGAATCCGACGCGAAGCTTCACTCGAAACGCCTTTCCAGTCGCTAAGTGCTCGAAGTGGCGACGAAACCAGCGAATACAAGCCGCCGGCTGGCTTATTCGACCAAATACGGCGCTCTGCAGAGAAAAGGATGGCTAATTGCCGCGAAAGCGCGCACGCTGCGACGATGTCCAAACAACATCAGAACGTTGCGCGCAGACCAGCCGTGCTGCCGGCATGACGACGCGCACCCGACGCGAAACGGTTCATTTCAGGCATCCCTTTCACATCAAGGGCATCGACCGGCAACTCGCGCCGGGAGCATACGAAGTCATCGCCGACGAGGAGATGATCGAAGGCCTTTCGTTCCCCTGTTTTCGGCGGGTCGCCACCATGATCATGGTGCCCGGCGCGCCGCAGCAGCGTTCCGCGATGGAGATGATCTCGATCAATTCGGCCGATCTGTCCGACGCGCAACGCATCGACGCGAGCGCGCCGCGGTGACCGATATCCCGATCGAACTCGACAAGCATCGCGGCATGGCCGCGCAGAAGGCCACCGATATTCGCCGCGTGATCGCCGATGTCGAGGCCAACGCGAAACTGTTGCGCGACAAGCAGGGCGTCGTCGAACTCCAGCTCCTGGCCGTGCCGGCCTCCTCATGGTCCGAGGCGGTCGCCAAAGCGCGTTACGTCCTCAACCTGTATGCCGCCGGTCTCGCGCCGAGCGACACGCATCACCGAGACCTGGTGGCTGCGGTGCTCGCCGACCTGACGCGGCTTTCCGCCGAGGAGAGCTGAACACAGGGATGTTCAGCCTCCAAAGAACCCTACGCTCATCCAGCCGTCCGCCCACGATCGAACGGCGTCAACCGAAAGCACCTGATGCAGAACCTCTCGCCACGTCACGTCATGACCGAAGAATCGCTCCGTCTCGGGGTGGAGTCCGGCTGGTACTCGACCAAAGTCAGTGGAACCTTCGTCTCGGGGCCACATTCTTCCGAAGCGGACTGCCTGCGCAGGATCGCGGAAATCGATCCACCGTTGGCGAAAAGGAAAGGCTAGCCGGAAAGATCGCTCCGTTTCGGGAGGAAAGCCTGATGGCGTTCGCACGCGGCAATGTTCGAGGCTATGACGACGACCGGATGGTCCTGCTGTTCTCCATGATGGACGATGGCCGGGAAGTGCCCTGCGCCGTCAGCGCTTCGGCGATGGATGATCTGGAACACGTCCCGCGAACGCCCGCTAACCGGCGCGAAGAACAGTTCGCGCGGTTGCGGGACCGGATCGAAGCGTGCGCGTCGCGCAAGTTCCAGGCGCGGGAGTTCGAAGGCAGGCCGCCCGGCATCATCGTGCGCAGCATCGATTTCCGTTCCTGAGGGCGCGCGCCGGCCGTCGCGTCGGCCACCGATGAACAGCCTGCGGACGGCTGAAAAAGCAGTTCCGCTCTTCCCCGTTCATGTTTTAAGGTCCGGACCAGTTTCGAAGGGACCGATTGCATGAACTTGCCGATGAGCTGGGATGAATGGGCCGACCATGACGGCGTGGCGCTGGCCGCGCGGGTCGCAAAGGGCGAATTGACGGCCGCCGAGCTGGCCGCGCAGGCGGCCGCCGGCATCGGCAAGGTCGATCCCGCACTGTCAGGCGTCGTCGAAGTCTTCGAGGATGCGGTCGCAGACCCCGCCACTGACAGCACCAATCTCGACGGACCGTTTGCCGGACTGCCGTTCCTGGTGAAGGATCTCGGCCCGACCATGAAGGGGCGCCTGCAGGAAATGGGCTCGCGCTACATGCGCGGTAACCGCGCCACCGCCGACACGTTCATGACGTCGAAGATGCGCGGCGCCGGGCTCAATCTGATCGGTCGCACCACCACGCCGGAATTCGGGGTCTGCAGTTCGGCGGACAATCCCGAGGTTTATGTCACGCGCAATCCCTGGAATACCGACTACACCACCTGCGGCTCTTCGGCCGGCAGTGCTGCGATGGTCGCCGCCGGCGCGGTGCCGATCGCGCATTCCACCGACGGCGGCGGGTCGATCCGGATCCCCGCGGGCGTCAACGGCAATATCGGGCTAAAAGTTTCGCGCGGCGTGTTCTCGCTGTCGCCGCTATTGTCCGACCTCTCCGGGCTGGTCTCCATCCAGGGCTGCCAGTCGCGCACGGTGCGCGACACTGCGGCCTTCGTCGATGCCTGTCGCGGCCCGGCGCCCGGCGAGTTCATGCCGTTCTGGTCGCCGCCCGAGCCCTATACGCGGATGATCGCGCGCGATCCGGCGCAGCTGAAAATCGCGCTGTCGCACCGCTGGGGCGAGTATGAAGCGACGCCGCATATCGCGGCCGAGTTGCAGAAGGTCGGGCGCTTCCTCGAAGGCCTCGGCCATCACGTCGACTACGCCTTGCCGGAGCTGGACTACCGCGAGGCCTTTGCGGCGCAGACCACCTGCTACATCAGCAATTTTGCCGTCGTGATATCCAACATGCTGGCGGCGCGCGGCCTGGAGAAGCCGCCGGAAGACCTGATCGAGCCGATCAACATCCGGATCTGGGAGCATGGCCGGAACACTGGCTATGCCGAGCGCGCACGGATGCAGGCCGTATTCAACACGACATCGCGCGGCTTCGGCAAATTCTTCGAGGATTGGGACATCATCCTGACCCCGATCACGGCATTGCCGACGCCGAAGGTCGGCACCACGGAATTTCTGACGATCAGCGACAACCCCGATGTGCTGGACTGGTTCGGCAATCTCTGGCGCAATTTCGCCTTTACGCCGCTCGCCAATCTCTGCGGCATCCCCGCGATCTCGCTGCCGCTCGCCACCCACGAACACGGTCTGCCGCTCGGCATCCAGGCGGTCGCCAGGCAGGCCAATGACGGGCTGCTGCTACAACTGGCCGCGCAGATCGAACGCGCGATCGATGGCAAGTGGAACGCGGGCGAAAGGCCCAGCGTGCATGTGACCCGAGGATGATCTCAACCGCCAGCCCAGGATATGCGTGAGACGGCGGTGTCCGCGGCTTCGCATCCCTCCCCGAGGAGGGCGTCACGGGCTTCCTTCAGGCGCTTCAGGCTCGCCACGTTGATCTCGCGCATCTCCTCCAGACGATTGAGATAGCACAGTTCAGCCTGGACCTGGGCAAGGTTCGGGAGATCGTCCATGCTGTTCGATCCTTGCGCTGCGGGCTGATCGGCTGTTTGAAAGGCGTTGTCTTCGGCGGGGCGAACTAACTTTAGCATGTGGATACCGGTCCGATTGTGAAATTCGCCACACATCGCGACTTCACGTGGCGTCACATCGCATTCGCTTCCGTCGCGGGACTAGCCATCCTGAGCGCGCTCGCCGCTGGACGTGGCTGGTCGGCGCCGGCTGGGCCTACATGCTGATGGGCCGCGCCGAGGACGCCGTGCCGTGGCTGCAGCGGTCGATCGCGATCACGGCGGCCAGCGGCCGCACGCACATGCTGCTGGCGGCGGCGTATCAGCAGCTCGGAAAGACCGAGGAAGCGAAGGTTGCGATGGAAAAGGGCCGCGAGTTGCGGCCCGGCTCGACCACGCGCAACGTGCCGACACCGCAGAAGAACTCCAGTCCGGTCTATGTCGATGCGGCCGGACGGATCATCGAGCTGATGGCGGCGGCAGGCTTGCCGGAGAGTTGAGATTCCATCGCGGGATCAGGCCTTTACCCCTCCAGCGCGGGGCCAAGACAAAAACATCGAAAACAACCCCATGCAAAGTAGAGATGTGCTTGGAATTCGCTGCACTTTCGCCGCTCGCGTCCGGCACGAGATGGTTTGCCGCCCTACTTCCATTTCGCCAGAACTCGTAGGGTGGGCAGAGCGCAGCGTGCCCACCATCTCTCAGCGTGCTCGGTGAAAAATGGTGGGCACGTCGCTTCGCTCCTTTGCCCACCCTACGAAGTTGCTCAAGCGACGTCGCTACTTCCACTTCGCCAGATAGAAACGCGGCAGTTCGTCCGGGTACGGCGTGAAATCGAGCTGCTTGGCGTAGCCGTAGGTCGTCACATAGGTGTGCAGCGGCGCCCAGTAGGCCTGCTCGGTCATCTTCTTGATCACCGCCGAATACGCCTCCTTGCGCACCTCCGGGTTGATGCTCGATCCGCCCTGGACCAGCCCCTTCTGCACGTCGGGATCGCGCGCGTAATCGTCGGCGCCGCCGTCGAAGAAGTTCGGCAGGAACGCCGAGACGTCGTTGATCGAGAAGCTGCCCCAGCTTCCGAGATACATCCGCAGCTCACCCGCCTTGGCACGCTGGATTAGCGCTGCGGTCTGGAGCTGGTTGAGCTTGGCGCGAATGCCGACCGCAAGCAGGTAGTTCTGGACCGCCGCGCCCCATTGCGGCAGCACGTAGCTGGCGAGCTCGACGTCGAAACCGTCGGGGTAGCCGGCCTCGGCCAGAAGCTTCTTCGCCTTTGCCGGATCGTAGTCGTAAGGCACCGCGACTTCGGCATCGCAGCCGAACTGCGACGGGAAGCATGGCGCCAGGGGGACGCGGCTGCCGCCGGTGACGAGCTTGTCGGCGATCGCCTTGCGATCGATCGCATGCCAGATCGCCTGGCGCACCTTCTGCTTGGTCATGGGATTGTCGGCGCCGGTGCGGCCGGCGGCGTCGAGCGAGAGATAGCCGACCCGCATCGATTCTTTCCGAACCGCCTGCAGATGCGGCATTTTGTTCACGGGCTCGAGCTGGTCCGGATTCATGTTCCAGATCCAGTCGGCGCGGCCGGCGAGCAATTCCGTCATCTCGGTCGTGGCGTCGGGCACGAAGCGCACGCTCATCTTCTTGATCGTCGGCTTGCCCTTCGGGCTGCCGGCCCAGTAATCCTCGAACCGTTCGAAGTCGATGGAGACGCCGGGCTCGACCTTGGTCATCTTGTAAGGACCCGCGCCCACCGGCGCCTTGGCATAGCCTTCGGCACCGACCTTCTCGCGATAGGCCTTCGGATAAATCGGGATCACCAGCGCGAAATATTCCAGCGCTGCGGGATTCGGCCGCTTTAACGTGACGCGGACCGAAAGATCGCCGGTCTTCTCGGCCTTTTCGAGCCAGTTGTAATTCGCCGGCGTCGACAGCCGGCTCGTTGGATCGGCAATCAGGTTGATGGTGTAGACCACGTCATCGGCGGTAAATGCGCTGCCGTCATGGAATTTGACGCCGGGGCGCAAGGTGAACTCGATCGTGTTCGCGTCCGGCTGCTTCCATTCGGTGGCCAGCAGCGGTTCGAGCTTGAACGTATCGGGGTTGCGGTAGACCAGCGCGTCCCAGCCCTGATGGTGCATCACGACGCCGGTGCGCAAATTGTTGTAATAGGGATCGATGTTGGGAAGCGCGTCGCGCATCACGATCCGCAGCGTGTCGGCGGATTTTTGTGCCGCCGCCGGCATCGCGGCGGTGCCGAGCAGCGCCATCGCCAGAATGGCCGCGCCGAGCCTGTTTTGCAGTCGCATATCGCCCTCCATGATCAGTGTTGTTTGACGTCAATGTTGTGTGCCTGGCGTGAAGCGCGCCCTATGCCAGATGACATTCTACCATTCCCAGCGGCGGACGGACCATGCGCGGTGGTGTCTCATGGCGGCAGCGCTCGATCGCCACGCGGCAGCGCGGGTTGAAGCGGCAGCCCGGCGGAATATTGGCCGGATCCGGCATGATGTCGCCGAGGCCGATGTCCGGCACGCCCTTGCCCGGCTCCGGCGTCAGCACGCTTTGCAGCAGCGCCCTGGTGTAGGGGTGGGCGGGCTCGCGGAACAGCGCGTCGGTCTCGTTGCGCTCGACGAAACGGCCGAGATACATCACCGCGACCTCGCTCGCGACATGCTCCACGACGGCGAGGTTGTGACTGATGAAGAGGTAGGTCAGCCCGAGATCGCGGCGCAGATCGGCGAGCAGATTGAGGATCTGCGCCTGCACCGAGACGTCGAGCGCGCTGGTCGGCTCGTCGCAGATCACGATCCGGGGCTCCAGCACCAGCGCGCGCGCAATCGCCGCGCGCTGGCGCTGTCCGCCGGAAAGCTGCGCCGGCATGCGCTCGCCCATCGCGGCCGATAGCCCGACGCGTTCGAGAATGCCGCCGACGCGGCGCTCGATCTCGGCGCGCGAGAACGTGCCTTGCGCCGCCAGCGGCAGCGCCACGATGTCCTTGATGCGGCGGCGCGGATTGAGCGAGGCGAACGGATCCTGAAACACCGGCTGGATCAGACGGGCACGCGCCTTGCGGTCGAGATCGAACAGGCGCTTGCCGTCGACCAGCACGGTGCCCGCGGTCGGCTTCAGCAGCCCAAGGATAAGGCGCGCCAGCGTGGATTTGCCGCAGCCGGATTCGCCGACGATGCCGAGCACGCTGCCGGCCGGTACGCTGAAGGTGACATCGTCGACCGCGACCACGCGCTTTTCCGCCGACATCATGCCGGTGTGGACGCGGAATTCGCACCGCAGGCCCTCGACTTCGATCGCGGCGGTCATGCGGGTTGCAGCTCCGCCCAATCCGGCGCGAGCCGGCAAAGATAATCGTGCACATCGCCGGTCTGCCGCCGCGGAATTTCGTGCGCGCATGTTTCGTCGGCGTGCGCACAGCGCGAGCGGAAGGCGCAACCGGCAAAACCTGGCCCGATCGCCGGCACCACGCCCGGGATCGAGCCGAGCGGCTTGTCGCGCTGTACGCGGCCCGGCACCGGCACGCAGGACAAGAGACCGCGCGTGTAGGGATGTTGCGGCGCGCGGAACAGTTCCGCGGTCGTCGCGCGCTCGACCACCTCGCCGGCGTACATGACAGACACATGATCGGCGACACGCGCGACGATGCCGAGGTCATGGGTGATCAGCAGGATCGAGAGCCCGAGGTCGCGCTTGAGGTTGGCGAGCAGCCGCAGGATCTGCGCTTGCACGGTGACGTCGAGCGCGGTGGTCGGCTCGTCGGCGATCAACAGTTCAGGATCGCACATCAGCGCCATCGCGATCATCACGCGCTGGCGCAGGCCGCCCGAGAGCTGGTGCGGAAACTGGCCGAGCCGCATCCCCGGTGCGGTGATGCCGACCAGGCCCATCAGTTCGGCGGCGCGGTCCAGCGCTGCCGCGCGCGAGCCACCCTTGTGACGCGTCAGCACTTCCGCCATCTGCGAGCCGATGGTGAAGGCGGGATTGAGACTGGTCATCGGCTCCTGAAAGATCATCGCCATGCGGTTGCCGCGCAGCCGCGCCATTTCGCGGTCCGACAGCGCCGTGAGATCGGTGCCGGCAAAACTCATCTTGTTCGCCGAACGCTGGCCGCCGCGGGCGAGCAGGCTCATGACAGCGAGCGCGGTGACGGATTTGCCGCAGCCGGATTCGCCGACCAGGCAATGGGTCTCGCCCTTCTCGACCCGGAACGAAGCGCCGCGCACCGCGGCGGTGCGGCCGCCGAAACTTACTTGCAGCTCCTCGACCTCCAGCAGCGCGCTCATCGCAGCCGCTCCGAGCCGAGCAGATTGCGCAGTCCGTCGCCGACCAGATTGATGCCGAGCACCAGAACGGCCAGCGCGACGCCGGGGATCATGATCACCCAGGGCGAAAAGAACATGTAGTCCTTGCCTTCCGCGATCATCAGGCCCCATGACGGCAGCGGCGGCGGCACGCCGAGGCCGAGGAACGACAACGCGGCCTCGAGCAGGATCGCCAGCGCCATCTCCAGCGTGCCCACCACGGCGAGATGGCTGGCGATATTCGGCAAAATTTCCTTGATCAGGATGTGCGGCATCGAGGCGCCGGCGCACCAGGCGGCGCTGACATAATCGTGGTTGCGAACCTGCATGGTGGTGGCGCGCGCCACCACTGCGAATCGATCCCATAACAACAGCCCAAGCGTCGCCACCACGAGCCCGAGGCCCGACCCCATCAGCCCGACCACCGCGAGGGCTACCAGCACGACGGGGATCGACAACCGCGTCGTGATGGCGAACAGCACGACATCGTCGACGCGACCGCCGAAGAAGCCGCCGAGCACGCCGAGCGTGATGCCGATCAGGCCCGACGTGATCACGGTCATGATGCCGATCAGCAGCGAAATGCGCGCGCCATAGACCAGCCGTGCCAGATAATCCCGCCCAAGCTGATCGGTGCCGAGCAGGTGCCCTGCCTGGGTGCCCTCCATCCAGAATGGCGGCTTGAGGCGATTGCCGAGATCCTGCGTGAACGGATCGTGCGGCACCAGCGCATTGCCGATGACCGCGGCCACCACCACGAACCCGACGATGGCGATCCCGATCGCAAAGCCGACGGTGCCGATGCGCGAGCTTCCTGTGTTCGAAGGCTGCGGCGCCTGGATGGCAATTGGTTCGCTCATCCCGTGCGCAGCCTCGGATCGAGCAGCGCGTTCAAGATGTCGGCCAACAGCGTGAGGCCGATATAGAACACGGCCAACACCAGCACGACCGCCTGCACGACGGGGAAATCATTCTTGGCAATGCTTTCCCAGCCGAGATAGCCGACGCCATGCAACGCGAACACGGTCTCGATGACGATCGAACCGCCCAGCATGAAGCCGAGCTGGACCGCGGCGATCGAGACGACGGGAATGGCGGCATTGCGCAGCGCATGCTTGAAGATGATGCGCGCCCGCGACAGGCCTTTGGCGCGCGCGGTGCGGATGTAGTCGGAGGCCATCGCCTCGATCATGCCCGGAGCGTGTCAGCCGCGTCAGCGCCGGGATCGCCGTGAAGGCGAGAACGATCCCCGGCATCACGAAATGCTGCCAGGTGCCGGTGCCTGAAATCGGCAGAATGCCGAGTTGCAGGCCGAACACGATCATCAGGATCAGCGCCAGCCAGAAGCTCGGCACCGCCTGCCCCACCATCGTGAACAGGGTGACGCCGCGGTCGATCCAGGTGTTTTCGCGCAGTGCCGCCAGGATGCCGAGTGGGATCGAGATGACCAGCGCAAGGCTCAGGCCGACGAGACCGAGCGTGACGGTGATCGGCAGGCGCTTCAGGATCAGGTTCGCCACGCTGTCCTTGAAGAAATAGCTCTGGCCGAAATCGCCAATCAAGGCGCGGCCGGTCCAGGCGAAGAACTGCACATAGAGCGGACGATCGAGGCCGTAGGCCTTGCGCACGATGTCGACGTCGGCCTGCGTCGCCGACGGGCCGGCGATCGAAACCGCAAGGTCGCCGGACAGCCGCGTCAGCATGAATGCAAGCGTCATCACGGTGAACGCGACCAGCACACCGATGGCAAGGCGCCGGGCAATCAACCGCAACATCAACAAAACCCCGGGATCGACGAGCGCGTCCCCACGCTCTCAGGCCGACCAAGCAAACGCAACGGTGTCAC
Organism: uncultured Alphaproteobacteria bacterium; assembly: GCA_963742935.1. Taxonomy (GTDB): domain Bacteria; phylum Pseudomonadota; class Alphaproteobacteria; order Rhizobiales; family Xanthobacteraceae; genus Bradyrhizobium. Next base: position 266,352 of record CAVUOI010000025.1, read on the forward strand.
TAAACTGTCGTCCCATGCAAGCGCGAGTTGAAGTTGCCACGATTGCCCACGGCGACGGCGGCCTGTCGAAGCAATAGGTGCAATGTGTGTGCCAACGCGGAATGCATCTCCCGACCATCTTTGACTGGCAAACTTGGCCGTTTCCGGACCAGATTCGACACCAGGATGCGCCGCTTGAGACCTCCGAACGCTTCGGGCGCCCCCTTGTGGCCGTTTCTAAACGGCTGACGCTCATTTTTCGAGCGATCTGCGCCGACGAACTCCAACCTGACGTAACGGCGCCGCTTGCGATGCGCAGGTCATGAAATGTAGCGGCCCGGCGCAAACGGCTTGACATCATATGGCGGCGGCGCACCGGCGATCATGGCGGCGATGGCGGCGCCGGTCGCAGGCCCCGTCGTAAAGCCGATGTGCTGGTTGCCGAAGGCAAGCCACAGGCCGGCGTGGCGGGGCGCCGGGCCGATCATCGGCAGGCTGTCGGGCAGCGTCGGCCGCGACCCTCGCCAAGTGTCGCCGACAATTTCACCGAATTCGACCACGCCGCGCGCCAGCGGGACCACCTCATCAATCTGGGCGAACGAGGAAGGCGCATCGCGATCGGTCAGTTCGACGCCCGAGGTGACGCGGATGCCCTGCTCCATCGGGGTCATGAGAAAACTGCCATCGGCGTCATGGATCGGACGCTGCAGCGTGCGCGCGGGGTTCGGCTTGAATTCGCGATGGTAGCCGCGTTCATACGCCAGCGGAACGCGATAACCGAGCGGCCGCAGCAGATCGGCCGACCAGGGTCCGAGCGCAACCACGACATGGCGCGCAATAATTTCACCGTCGGCCAGTACCACGCGCCAACGATCGCCATTAGCCGCGATCGACTTGATCTCCGACTGCCTGACATCGCCGCCCGCGCCCGCGAACATCCGCGCATAAGCCTTGACGACGCTGCCCGGCAAGTCGACCGAGGCGGTCTGGCTGTGCAGCAGGCCCACTTTGTAGACCGGCACAATGCCCGGTTCGAGCGCGGAGATCCCTTGCCGGTCGAGTAGTTCGCTGGCGATGCCGTACTCGGTCAGCAGGGCCTGCTCTTGTTTCGCCGCGGCCACGGCATCGCCGCGCCACGCCTTCAGCCAGCCGGTCTCGCGGATGCGATGCCCGGCGCCCGCCTTGACGATCCATTCGCGATGCAGTTTTAGCGATGCGCCGATCAGCCCGTGCAAGGCGGCCGCCCGCGGCCTGAGACGGGAGCCGGCCGAATTGGCCAGGAAGCGCGCGACCCAACTTGCGTTCCGAGCCGCCCAGACCGGATTCCACCGCAACGCCGGATGACGGTTGGTCAGATATTTCGGCAGCGCCTTCCACAGCGAAGGATTGTTGAGCGGCGAAATCGAGCCGCTACTGATGATGCCGGCATTGCCGTACGAGGTTTCGCTGCCCGGCTCGCGGCGGTCGACGAGAACGACCGACATGCCGCGCTCCCGCGCCGCATAGGCCGTCGATACGCCGACGATGCCCGCGCCGAGCACCACGACGTCAGTTGTTTCTTCCGGCATTGGCTTTCCAAATATTGTCGCGGCAGGATTTCACATCCCGGCCCGCCCGCCAATAGGCGGCATTCCGCCCGGGAATTTTTCCCGCGCCCACATGGTGAAATCGAGCACCCATGCGTCTTCGGTCACTTCGATTTCAAGCCGCGCGGCCGGGAAACCACATTCCGACAGGAGCTTCAATAGTGGTTGCGGAAGCGAGGCGTCGCGCAGTTGGCTTAGCTGAAGTTAATTTCCGAAATCGTACGAACACGTAACATCGCGGGGTTCGGTCCGGTACGTTGCATTCGTTGCCGCGATACATCGCCAGAACATTTGCCGCGTCCGGCACGATCGTCTCGCCCGGGCACCGTGTGTCGGCCTGCAACATCAAGGTCTCCGCCATGCGGCTTCCGTCGGGTGCCCTACGGCAATATCGGTCAGCGAGACTGTCGCTTTGCACCGCTTCTGGCATACGAAGTTTACCCAACTCGACAATCCAAAACCTTAGGTTTTAACTGGATTTCGAAGCTCTCGGGCTGGATCGCCTTCGTTATGATGAGTGACGGACGGTTTAATCATCGAGGAGTGAAGTACGGCAGCATTCTTCACGTGATTGCTGTTGCGATTGCTGTTGGGGCAGCAACGCCGTCCTGGGCTCAAGAGCAACCAAAGCGCGTGCTCGTATTGAGCGGATACGGTTATACGTCTCCTTCCGCAACTCAGATCATTGACGGCATCGAGCGCCGTCTCGAAGAGCGGGGCCCGGGCAAGTTCGGGATCGATGCCGAATTTCTGGATCTCGTGCGCATCTCGGATCCCGAGCACGAGTCGCGTACAGTCACTTTCGTGCGCGAAAAATACGCGGCGCGGCAGCCTGATGTCGTCGTCCTGGTCGGCCCTCCCGCGTTGGACTTCGTCGTCAAACATCGCGATGTCATCGCTCCGCAAGTTCCGGTCGTGGTAGTCGGAACTTCCCCGACCACCTACGCAGCTTTGGGCACCCCCTCCCATTTTACGGGGATATTCTTCGACCTAACCATAGAGAGAACCCTCGAACTGGCGGAGAGACTTCAAGCGCAGGCCAAACGGCTTTTCATTATCGCGGGAGACGCTCGCCTGGATCGTCGGTGGCAGGAGACCGCCCGTCGCACGGTTGAACAGCACGCGCGACAATTTGAGACGACCTATCTGTTTGGACTTTCCTTTGAAGCGCTCAAGGAGGAAGTTTCGAAGATTCCTCGCGATTCGATCGTCGTCTTCTTGACGTTCTCCTCGGACTTTGCGCAAACGATATTCGTTCCAAAGGAAGCCGCCAGCGAGATCGCCCGCATATCTCCCGCCCCGGTCTATGCGCCATACGACATCTATATCGGCGACGGAGTCGTGGGCGGATTTGTCGAGACCTTCGACTCGCACGGCGCTGCTGCGGCCGACCTGGTGCTTTCGATTGCCGCCGGCACCGACCCGGCAGCGCTCCCCCCAAGAATTAATCAGAACAAATCCTTTCGCGTAGACTCGCGAGCCATGGCGAAGTGGGACCTGAAGCAATCCAATCTCCCGCCCGGCACTGCCGTCCTGTTCCACCAACCGAGTTTGTGGGAGCAGCACCGCCTTGCCATTTCGGCGATTGCGATGGTTGTTGCCCTGCAATCCGCTCTCCTGGCCGCGCTGCTGATCCAACGGCGGCGGCGACGGAGAGCCGAACGCTCGCTGAAGGAGAGCGAAGACCGCATGACATTTACGGCCACCTCGGTGAATGTCGGGTTGTGGCAATTCAATCGAGGCACGGACGAATTGTGGGCGACCGGACATAGCCGGACGATGCTAGGCATTGCCAACGATGCCCCCCTTACGCGCGAGACGTTTCTCGCAGCGGTGCATGGCGACGATCGCCGCATGGCAATGGCCGCCTTGCGAGGCGCGTTCAAGGGCCAGTCTTCTGTCGCCGACATCCGCGTGATGCATCCGGATGGCCAGATGCGCTGGATCAGGGTCCGTACGCGCTCCCATCTCAACGAAACGGGAACGCCGGAGCAACTCGCGGGCATATTTGTCGATATCACGGAACGAAAGGCTTCGGAGGTCGATGCAGAGCTGCAGCGCCAGGAAGTCGCCCATTTGATGCGCGTTTCCGTGCTGGGCGAACTTTCAGGTGCGATCGCCCACGAGGTCAATCAGCCGCTCACGGCGATCCTGTCGAACGCGCAGGCGGCGCTCTATCTCCTGGAGTCGGAACCGCCCAACCTGGTTGAAGTGAAGGGTGCGCTTGATGATATCGTGAAGGAGGACAATCACGCCAGTGAAGTGGTTCAGAGGTTGCGCGGACTGCTCAGGAAGGGTGAGAGCCGGTCCGAGCTGGTCGACGTCAACGAGACCGTCGATTCGACGACAGCCCTGCTTCGCAGCGAGCTGATCAATCGGCGGGTGGCGATCGAGACCGACCTTGCGGCAAATCTGCCTGCTGTTCTGGGCGATTCCGTGCAACTGCAGCAGGTGATGCTGAACCTTGTCATCAACGCCATGGACGCGATGGACGCGATGCCCGAGGCGCAACGGCACATCCGTATTTCCACCCGTGAGACGCGGGCTGGAAGCATCGAAATCCTGGTGAAGGACACCGGCCCTGGGATCAGGAAGACAGATTCCAAGCAACTCTTCGTTCCGTTTCATACCACCAAGGAGCATGGATTGGGCCTTGGGCTGACGATCTGTTCGACGATCGTTCGCAAGCTCGGCGGCACGATCGAACTCCGCAACGACGAGGCAGGCGGCGCCATCGCGAGGATTTCGCTGCCTCCTCATGTCATGATGATGGCGGCGCAATGACCGACAGCGCATTTGCGGTCTATCTGGTCGACGACGACCCCGGCGTGCTGAAGGCATTGGCGCGGCTGTTGCAGGCGCGTGGATACGAGGTCCGGCCATTCACCACGCCGCGGGCGTTCCTCGTCGCGCATGACGCGTCCATCGCCGGCTGTGCGATCCTCGACATCTCCATGCCGGATCTGGATGGCCTCGAGTTGCAGCAGGCCCTGACGGCGCAGGGATCACAGCGGCCCGTCATCTTCCTTACCGGCCAGGGCGACATTCCCACCAGCGTTCGCGCCATGCAGGCAGGCGCCATCGATTTCCTCACCAAGCCGGTCAACGACGCCGATCTGCTGGCCGCCATTGCGCGCGCCGCCGCGAAAGACGCTGAAACGCGAACCGCTGCAGCCAGCCTCGGTTCGATCAAGGCGAGGTTCAGCCAATTGACGCCACGGGAATACGAGGTGATGACGCACGTGGTCGCCGGCAGGCTCAACAAGCAGATCGCCGGCGACATCGGTACAGTCGAGAAAACCGTGAAAGTTCACCGCGCCCGGGTCATGAGCAAGCTCGGCATACGCTCGGTCGCCGATCTCGTCCGCCTGGCCGAGAGGGCCGGAATTAACGGAAAAGAACCGCAGCCCGCCACCTCGGAGTACCAACCGCAAGGCCACAGTTCTTCGATCGAGAGGCATGACGCATCGAAGCGCTGACAGGGCAATTCTTGAGTTCAAGCTGTTGGCCCTAGGGCCAACTCGACAATGCGCCGTGGCCGGGCCGATAGTTCACCGCATGGCACAAGCTTCGTCCTGGATCGCAATAGTGGACGACGACCCGTCGGTGCTGAGGGCGCTGGCGCGATTGCTGAGGACGCGCGCGATGGAAACCAGGACCTACGGTTCCGCACGGGAATTTCTCGCCGCCTTACCCGACTGCATGCCGGACGGCATGCCGGAATGCCTGATCCTCGACCTGCAGATGCCGGAAATGAACGGCCTGGAGTTGCAACGCCACCTCAATCGCGAGGGGATCGCGATCCCGACCATCGTGATCACCGCGCACCGCGAAAGCGATATGCGCGAACTCTGCGAGGCGGCGGGCGCCGATACCTATCTCCATAAGCCGCTGCAGGACACCATCCTGCTCGCGGCAATCGACCATGCCCGGGCGAGGACCGTCCACTCCCGGCGGGAAGAATCATCGTGATGCCGGATGAGTTCAAATGAACTCAGAACCGGCATCGGTTCAATCGGTGCGCAAGGATCTGAGACGCGCGACGTTTCCGGCGGGAGCAACCATCTTTGCGCGAGGGTGAAACAGGGACGGGGCCTGCTTCTAGAATTCCTGCAGCCAACGATGAATCTGGGTCGAAGCTATCGTTCGCTTCGGAAAATGGGGATTGATCGTTCCGGCGCTGACGCTAATTCCTTCGGAAAATCGCGCTCTCGCAAACGCCCTCGCCTCCGCTTCGTTTCGAAACGTCTCGGTCGTTCTGGCCGCATTCTTTGCACGCTTCCCGGCACTGCCCGCTATCTCATAGGAGACGTACCAGGTATCGTTGACCTCTTCAGCCATCGGAACTTCCTTCGCACCGCGGATCCAATTCAAGGCCGGCGGATGCCAAAGTCGAGTTAGACCAAGGTCCACCCGACACTTCGCCGACTTCGATCGCTGGGCCGAAGCGCCGTGGTCACTGTCTTGAATCGTAAGAGGTCGACGCCACCAGCCGATCGCGCGCGAGGCATGCTGCTGCCCAGTCAGGCCGACGATAAAACGACAGCACCGGTCTCCCGGATGTTCATCGCTACGAATCCCGAACTCAACTGAAGCGTTGTCAGCAGCATCGAGGACACCGTTTTCATGAGTCATCCGCCATGGCGTCTGACGTACATTCTGGCTTTGGTTGGCCGTCAGCGATCAGCTCAGGCAGCAGCCTTGTTCTTGATGCCGCCAATGATGGCGGTCAGGAGCGCCTCCGGCGCCACTACAGATGAGCTGCGTGATGATGGTGCCGACGTCAAAATTTCCGGATACCAGGCTCGGGAGCGCTAAGGCTTCGATTAAGAAGCGAAAACCTTCCTTCCCTTTACGTCTCCACAACGACCGTGGGAGAGGTGCACTCCTGCTTGGGAGTTTCCCGGGGCAGTCAAAAGTTTGGTCATCTGGACCTCCTTTTTGCTGGTCCATCACAAGCGCGCCGGAGGGCCAGTCGGACATCTGCAAATTCATGATGAAGAGAAGACGGGAGCCCCGCAGCCTTTAAATTAAGGTTTGCGCTCCGTACGTTGGGGCGATGACCACACCCTCAAAGCCGTACGTTAAGCCGCAGCCACCCTCCAAGGATCAGCTTCGCGCCATGCTGGCGCAGGCGGTGCGTAACACCCAGCCTGAGCTTAATCCCGTCTCCGCTTCGGTACCTGAGAAGGCAAAGCCGCGCGGTCGTCCCACCAAGCGCGCATTGGCAAAGCCTGCGATGAAGGCGCGCAAGGGTCGCTCCTAGAGTCCACCGGTGCGCCTGAACGCCAAGGGGCGGGGCGACAGCCCCTGCCTGCGCGCCGCGCTGTACGGGCTTTACAAGCGACCGACCCCAGACGCCCGTCCAAACGACCCCATTTTGCTTATTGGGCCCAACAGCCGAACAACCACGGGGAAGACAAGCTTTTGATCAGATTAGTGTTGATGGCGCGCCCGAAGAGATTCGAACTCCTGACCCCTAGATTCGTAGTCTAGTGCTCTATCCAGCTGAGCTACGGGCGCGTTTTCGCATGTGCATTTGGGCCTTGAGGGGCCCGGATGCGTCCGAATAGGTCCGGACGGTCGCGAAAGAGCGCTTTAGCTACCCGCTCCGGCCCCGCTTTGCAAGGTCCGCCTGACGGGATCTGGCGATCGATTTCCGATCGTAGACAGGCCGCGAACGGCCGCAAAACGCAAGTTAAAGCCGCGCCTTACGCCAGCGCGCGCTCGTTGCGGACGGTCTGCAGTTCCACCGGGCGGTCGGGGACCGAGATCCGGAAGGTGGCGCCGATGGTGCCTTCGACGAGGTGGATGTCGCCGCCATGGGCGCGGATCAGTTCGGCGGCAATCGCCAGCCCCAGCCCGCTGCCGCCGGGGCGGCCGGAGGTCTGGAACGCCTCGAACAGATGCTCGCGCGCCTTCGCCGGCACGCCGGGGCCGGTGTCGGAGACCTCGATGATCGCGACCGAGCCTTCGCGGCGGCCGGTGATGCGGATCTGCAGCGGAGAACCCTCGCCGCGCGGACGGCTTTCCAGCGCCTGGGCGGCGTTGCGCACCAGGTTGAGCAGCACGCGGAACAGCTGATCGGGATCGGCGTCGATCGAGAGACCGCGCTCGATCGCGCTGATCCAGGTGATCGAGGCATCGGCGGCTAGGCCTGCGGATTCGCGCACCTCGGTCACGACGGGTTCGACCAGAACCATGCGGCGGTCGGGCTCGGCTTCCTGCGCGCGGCCATAGGACAGCGTCGACTGGCAGAAATCGATGGCGCGCTCCAGCGAGCGCATCAGCTTCGGCGCAAAACGCTGCACCCGCGGGTCCGGCACGCTGGCGAGCTGGTCCGACAACAATTGCGAGGACGCCAGGAGATTGCGCAGATCGTGGTTGATCTTCGACACCGCCAGCCCCAGCGCGGCGAGCCGGCTCTTCTGCGACAACATCGAGACCAGGTCGCGCTGCATGTCGGACAATTCGCGCTCCGCCACGCCGATTTCGTCGCCGCGCTGGCTCGGCACGATGATGCGCGCAGCACTTTCGGGATTTTCGTGGAAGCCGACCAGATTGGCGGTGAGCCGCCGCATCGGGCGGACGAACAGGTAATGCAGCGCCAGGTAAACCAGCCCCGCGGCCAGCATTGCGATCCCGAGCGAAACCACCAGCAGATTGCGGGAGAACCGATACATCGCCTGCCGCAGCGGCTTTTCATCGACCACCACCTCGATGAATTGTGCGCCGCCGGGGGCGGGTCCCATGATGCGGATGGTCTGGTTGCCCCGCTCCAGCATGGTCTCGAAGGATTCGACGATCGCGGACCACACCGTGAGCGTGCGCATATCGATGTCGCGGTCGATCGCCGGCGGCAGATCGGCGCTGGCGAGCATCCTTCGCTGCTGACCCATCTTGATGGCGACGGCACGCGCGCCAACGCTGGTCAGAATCTGCCGCGCCAGCGAATCCGGCACCATGCCGAGCGGCGCGGCATCCAGCACCAGGACTGCGGTATTGGCCGCCGCCAGGCGGTCGTTCAGGCGGTTGGTCCAGAAATTCGCGATCGACGGCACGTAGATCATCAACAGCGCGATCATCACGAGCGGGATCGTCAGCAGCAACAGCTTGCCGGACAGGCCAAGGCGTCGCGTGGCGTTGCACCGCGGCGCTTGAGGAGTTGGCTGGTCGTCGATCGCTGACACGAATATCCGCCTTGATATCCCAATATGTCTGTCTTGGAGCCCCTCGGGCCAAGAGACCGTCGCGGCTCCCTCGTCCGTACACTGATTCCGAGGATGCGTTTCGGCGCCGCACCGGTCAAATTACCGATCGCTAATGTGCTGGCGCCGCAGACCCCGGCCAAGCCGCCTTCTCGCAGTTAAAAACACCGGAAAAACTGATATATTCGCCCTGATTGCGACGTTTCAAAGAACGTCGGCTGCGGCGACCCCCGACATTGACGAAAACGGGTCGCTCCCGTATAAGCCGGCCAACTGTCCGCGATGGCCCGGTTTCACCCGGGGGCGGCTCGTTTGGGGCCGTAAATGGCCCGTTTTCGGGCCGGCCCGCATCACCGGACTTGATCTCAATCCAACAGGCAAATTGCCCGGTCAGCGGAGAACTACCCGTGAAGCGGACTTATCAACCCAGCAAACTGGTGCGCAAGCGCCGTCACGGCTTCCGCGCCCGTCTCGCCACCGCCGGCGGCCGCAAGGTTCTCGCCGCCCGCCGCGCGCGCGGCCGCAAGCGTCTGAGCGCCTGAGCCGGATTTTCCGGAGATTTCATTCATGGATCGGCTGAGGCAGCGGGCGGACTTTCTCGCCGTTGCCAATGGCACGCGGGCAAACAGCGCTGCCTTCGTGGTGCAGGGCCGCTCCCGCGATGATGATGGCCCGATCCGGATCGGTTTCACCGTCACCAAGAAGAACGGTACCGCCACCGAACGCAACCGCATCCGGCGCCGGCTTCGCGAAGTCGTGAGGCGACTGGATGTCATATCGGTGCGACCCCACCATGATTACGTGCTGGTAGGCCGCCGGGCCGCGCTCACCCGCGACTTCGCGACCATGCTCGACGATCTCCGCTCGGCGCTGCAACGCCTCGACCGGCAGCCGGCGAAGAAAGCATCTACGGGCGAAGCGGACGCGGGATCGCGTCAGGACGGCGCGTCACGACGAAAAGATAACGGGTTCCAACCGCGGTCGGAACCGGGCGGCACGGACCGCAAATCGAATTGAATGGCGAGACCCCAAAACGATGACCGATAATCGCAACACCATCCTCGCCGTCATTCTGTCCGGCCTTGTGCTGATCGCGTGGCAGTATTTCTACAATATGCCGCAGATGGAGCGGCAGCGCGCGCAAACCCAGACCCAGGCCGACCTCAACAAGTCGTCGCCGCAGACAGCCCCGGGATCAACCGCGCCGGGATCGGCCACGCCGCAGCCGGGAGGGGCGCCCTCCGCCACCACGCCCGCCAGCCAGCCGGGCGCCGCGCAACCCGTCAGCCGTGACGCCGCGATCGCGGCCTCGCCGCGCATCAAGATCGAGACGCCGCGGCTGTCCGGCAGCATCGCCCTGAAGGGCGCGCGCGTCGACGACCTTTCGCTGGAGAAATTCCGCGACACCGTCGATCCCAAATCGCCCGCGATCGTGCTGTTCTCGCCCTCGAACACGGCGCATCCCTATTATGCCGAGTTCGGCTGGGTCGGAGGCTCGGGCGCGTCGGCGCGGCTTCCCGACCGCGATACGGTGTGGCAGCAGGAGGGCTCCGGCAACCTGACGCCCACCAATCCGGTGACGCTCAAGTACGACAATGGCGAAGGCCTCACCTTCCGCCGCACCATTGCGATCGACGACAAGTACTTGTTCACGATCAAGGACGACGTCACCAATGTCGGCAGCGCGCCGGTCACGCTCTATCCGTTCGCGCTGATTTCGCGCCACGGCACGCCGGAGGTCTCGGGCTACTACATCCTGCACGAAGGCCTGATCGGCTATCTCGGCGAAAAAGGCCTGCAGGAGCACGGCTACAAGGCCGTCGCCGAAGCGCCCGTGCTCGGCAATGGCGGGCGGGGTTTTGAATTCAACGTGACGAATGGCTGGCTCGGCATCACCGACAAATATTGGGCCGCGGCGCTGTTGCCCGACACGTCGGCACGCCTCAAGGCCCGCTTCCTCGCCGAACCCGGCGCCAAGGTTCGTTATCAGGCCGATTACCTGCAGGATGAGCAGACCATTGCGATCGGCGGCACCGGTAGTGCCAATGCGCGGTTGTTTGCAGGCGCCAAGGAAGCCGGCGTCGTCGGCATCAACTTCCCGCTCGCCGGCCATGGCGGCTACAACAAGCAGCTCGAGCTGAACCATTTCGACCTGCTGATCGACTGGGGCTGGTTCTACTTCATCACCAAGCCGATGTTCCTGGCGCTCGACTACTTCTTCCACCTGTTCGGCAATTTCGGCATCGCCATCCTGCTCGTGACGGTGCTGGTAAAGTTCTTGTTCTTCCCGCTCGCCAACAAATCCTACGCCTCGATGGCGAAGATGAAGTCGGTGCAGCCGCAGCTCGCCGCGCTGAAGGAGCGCTATCCGGACGACCGGCAGAAGCAGCAGCAGGAGATGATGGAGATCTACCGCAAGGAGAAGATCAACCCGATCGCCGGCTGTCTTCCCGTCGCGCTGCAGATCCCGGTGTTCTTCTCGCTCTACAAGGTGCTGTTCGTCACCATCGAAATGCGCCACGCGCCGTTCTACGGCTGGATCAAGGACCTCTCGGCGCCCGACCCGACCACGATCTTCAACCTGTTCGGGCTGATCCCGTTCGACCCCGTCGCGGTGCTGGGGCCGCATATCGGCGCCTATCTGATGCTCGGCGTCTGGCCGATCATCATGGGCATCACGATGTGGTTCCAGATGAAGCTGAACCCGACGCCGCCGGATCCGACCCAGAAGATGATCTTCGACTGGATGCCGCTGATCTTCACCTTCATGCTGGCCGGCTTCCCGGCGGGTCTGGTGATCTACTGGGCCTGGAACAATCTGCTCTCGGTGCTGCAGCAGAGCTACATCATGCGCAAGAACGGCGTGAAGGTAGAGCTGTTCGACAACATCAAGTCGACGTTCGCCAAGAAGGCCGCCGAGAAGGCAGCCGAGAAGACGTAACCAGCACTCTCCTCGTCATTGCGAGGAGCGAAGCGACGAAGCAATCCACCTATTCCCGTACCGAGAGGTGGATTGCTTCGCTCCGCTCGCAATGACGGATGGAAGACCCTTCGCATGACCACCGACATTGATGCGGCGCTGCTCGAAGAGGGGCGAAAGCTCTTCGCCGGCGACTGGCAATTCATCTGGGCTTCGCCCTCGATCGAAACGCTGCCGCCGATGGCGGGCGTGGAAGTGGCGTTCGCGGGCCGTTCCAATGTCGGCAAGTCGAGCCTGATCAACGCGCTCACCGGACGCAACGCGTTGGCCCGCACCTCGCACACGCCAGGCCGCACCCAGGAACTGATCTTCTTCGACGGTCCTGAAAACGCAGGGCTGCGGCTGGTCGACATGCCCGGCTATGGCTACGCCTCGGCGCCGAAAACCAAGGTCGCGTCCTGGACCAAACTGATTCACCAGTTCCTGCAGGGCCGCGCCACGCTGGCGCGGGTCTATGTGCTGATCGACGCGCGCCATGGCGTCAAGGATGTCGACCAGGACGTGCTGAAGACGCTGGATAAGTCCGCCGTGAGCTATCAGGTGGTGCTGACCAAGGCGGACCAGGTGAAGAAGGCCGAACTCGAAGAGAACATCGAGCAAACCGTCACGGCGTTGGCCAAACATCCGGCAGCGTTTCCGGAAGTATTGTTGACTTCCTCGCGTTCCGGCGCCGGCATGCCCGAATTGCGCGCCGCGATGGTGCGCCTGCTGCACGAGCGCGCCTGATGAACCGTGCGGGTCGTATCCTGATCGTTCTGGCCGGCATCATGGGCGCCGACGGCGTCATGCTGGCGGCGGCGTCCGCCCATGGCGCAGATGCGGCGCGACTGGCGTCGGCGTCCTCGATGCTGCTGTTTCACGCCAGCGCGGTACTGGGTGCCGTCGCGCTGGCGGAGTGCGGGATTGTGCACGCAAAAATCGGCCTCGCCGCGGCGTTCGGATTCGTCATTGCGGCAGGCCTGTTCGCCGGCGACCTGACGCTGCGGCAATATGCCGGGCATGGGCTGTTCCCGATGGCCGCCCCGACCGGCGGGACGCTGCTGATTGCGAGCTGGCTAGGGTTGGCGGTGGCAGCGGCCTGGCCGAAGCAGGGGTGACGCTTCCCTTCTCCCCACAAGGGGAGAGGGGAAAAGCGCTCCGCGAATCTCCGCAATTCCCCCACTTTGCGCCCTGCGCGCCAATCGGATAGAACCCGGCCCGACATCTGGAATGGCGAGACCCGTTTGATGACATCAGCGCCGAATATCAGCCCGCTCGATCAGGCCCGCATCCTGTCCGAAGCCCTGCCGCATATGCAGCAATATGACGAGGAAACCATCGTCATTAAATATGGCGGCCACGCCATGGGTTCGGAGGAAACCGCAAAAGCCTTTGCCCGCGACATCGTGCTGCTGGAGCAGACCGCCATTAATCCGGTGGTGGTGCATGGCGGCGGGCCGCAGATCGCAACCATGCTCAAGCGCCTCGGCATCCAGTCGGAATTCGCCGCGGGGCTTCGCATCACCGATGCCGCTACCATCGAGATCGTCGAGATGGTGCTGGCGGGCTCGGTGAACAAGCAACTGGTCGGCTACATCAACGAAGCCGGCGGCAAGGCAGTGGGCTTAAGCGGCAAGGACGGCAACATGGTGAAGGCGTCGAAGACGACGCGCACCATGGTCGATCCGGATTCCAACATCGAAAAGGCGATCGATCTCGGCTTCGTCGGCGACCCCGACAAGGTGGACCTGACGCTGCTGAACCAGTTGATCGGATATGAGCTGATCCCGGTGCTGGCGCCGCTGGCGACCTCGCATGACGGTCAGACGCTGAACATCAACGCCGATACCTTTGCAGGCGCGGTGGCGGGTGCGCTGAAGGCCAAGCGGCTGCTGTTGTTGACCGACGTTCCCGGCGTGCTCGACAAGTCGAAGAAGCTGATTCCGGAATTGTCGGTGAAGGACGCGCGAAAACTGATCGCCGACGGCACGATTTCGGGCGGCATGATCCCGAAGGTGGAGACCTGCATCTACGCGCTGGAACAGGGCGTGCAGGGCGTCGTCATCATCGACGGCAAGATGCAGCATGCGGTTTTGTTGGAGCTATTTACAAATCAAGGCACCGGCACGCTGATCCACAAGTGATGCACGCGATCTTCCCGCCTCCTGCGCTCGCGCTCCGCGCAAGAATGCGGCGGTATGGGCGACGTATGATCCTCGCTCTGCCCGCCGCGGCGATCTCGCTGTTCGTGTCGTCGCTGCCCGCGTTTGCCGATCTGAAACTCTGCAACCGCATGAGCTATGTGGTCGAGGCCGCGATCGGCATCGACGAAAAATCCGCGACCGCCACGCGCGGCTGGTTCCGGATCGATCCTGCCGCCTGCCGCGTGGTGCTGCAGGGCGCGTTGACCGCCGACCGCATCCTGTTGAACGCGCGCGCGCTCGGCGTCTACGGCGCCTCGCCGATTCCGCAGAACGGCAGCGACACGCTGTGCATCGCGCCTGAAAATTTCGTCATCGCCGCCGCCCGGCAGTGCCGCGGCAACCAGACGCCCGCGCCGTTCACCCAGATCACGCCGACGCGGACCGACGACGGCAACCTGGTCGCCTATCTGGCCGAGGATTCCGAATATGACGACGAGCAGGCGCGGCTCGCGGGCATCCAGCGCCTGCTGGTCATCGCGGGCTATGACGCCGCGCCGATCGACGGCGTCGACGGACCGAAGACGCAAGGCGCCCTCGCCGCGTTCCTGAAGAGCCGCGGGCTCGGCGCCGACATCGTGCAGTCGCCAAATTTTTTCACGACCATGATCGAGGCGGTGCAAAAGCCGTCTTCGTCGGGGCTGACATGGTGCAACGACACGCCGCACAAGATCATGGCGGCGGTCGCCACCGATGACGGTAAGGCGGTGACCAGCCGGGGCTGGTACCGCATCGATCCCGGCAAGTGCCTGCATCCCGACGTGACCGGCCAGCCGAAACAGGTGTTCAGTTTCGCCGAAGCCGTCGACGCCGAAAACCGCGCCATCAAGCTCAAGGACAAGCCGCTGAACTGGGGCGGGGCGAAGGAGCTCTGCACGCGCGAGAGCAAGTTCGAAGTCAGCGAACAAGGCGATTGCGGCACCCGCGGGCTCGCACCGATCGGCTTTGCGCCGGTCGATATGAGCAGCGGCGGCAAGACAATTCGATTTGCGATGCCGTGATGGGACATTGGCCCCGCTCCATCGTCGTCCCTGCGAACGCAGGGACCCATAGCCACCGGATTGAGTTTTTGATCGCGACGCCAACCACAGTCAGATGCAACGCCCACCGTGCTCAACAATATCGGACACGGCGTATGGGTCCCTGCTTTCGCAGGGACGACGAGTTGAGAGAGCAATGAAAACCAACCCTCCCCGTCCCTTCGCCCACATCGACACCTGGGTGTTCGATCTCGACAACACGCTCTACCCGCACCACGTCAATCTGTGGCAGCAGGTCGACGCGCGGATCGGCGAGTTCATCAGCACGTTCCTGAAGATCTCCGCGGAACAAGCCCGCGTGCATCCAGAAGGATTATTACCGCCGCTACGGCACCAGCATGCGCGGCATGATGACCGAACACGGCGTGCATGCCGACGACTATCTGGCTTACGTGCACAAGATCGATCACTCGCCGCTGGAGCCCAATCCTGCGATGGGGGCTGCGATCGCAAGACTTCCCGGTCGCAAGCTGATCCTGACCAACGGCTCGACCGACCATGCGGGCGCGGTGCTGGAACGGCTCGGCATCACGGAGCATTTCGAGGCGGTGTTCGACATCATCGCCGCCGAACTGGAACCGAAGCCGGCGCCGCAGACCTACGACAAATTTTTACGCGTCCACGGCGTCGATCCGGCGAAGTCCGCGATGTTCGAGGATCTCGCCCGCAATCTCGTGGTGCCGCATCAGCTCGGCATGACCACGGTGCTGGTCGTACCCGACGGCGCCAAGGAAGTGGTGCGCGAGGACTGGGAGCTGGAAGGCCGCGATGCGGCTTACGTGGATCATGTGACGGATGATCTGACGGGGTTTTTGGAGAAGGTGGGTAGGACGTAGCCCCGCTTTCAACTGTCGTCCCGGCGAAGGCCGGGATCCATACCGCGTGATCGATCGATTCGAGAACGGTGTTCGACGACCTTGCGTAACCGCAATCATTCGTGGTTATGGGTCCCGGCCTTCGCCGGGACGACGAGTTGAGAGGGCGGCGCCTCGCAGGGACGACATCCCGCCTTGACTCTCCCCGCCCAAATCCCGAAAAAGCCGGTCAACTCCGCCCAAAATTCCGCCTCCCGAGGAAATCCCGATGTCCCTGTCCGCGCTCGAATCCACCGTCAACACCGCCTTCGATGCCCGCGACGGCATTTCGACGTCGACCAAGGGCGAGGTTCGCGAGGCTGTCGATCACGCGCTCGAACTGCTCGACAAGGGCGAGACGCGGGTCGCCGAGCGCGGGGCTGACGGCAAGTGGAAGGTCAATCAATGGCTGAAGAAGGCGGTGCTGCTGTCGTTCCGCCTCAACGACATGAGCGCCATTCCCGGCGGCCCTGGCCAGGCGTCGTGGTGGGACAAGGTGCCGTCGAAGTTCGAGGGCTGGGGCGAGAACCGTTTTCGCGATGCAGGCTTTCGCGCGGTGCCGGGTTCGATCGTGCGCCGCTCGGCCTTCATCGCCCGCAACGTCGTGCTGATGCCGTCCTTCGTCAATCTCGGCGCCTATGTCGATGAAGCGACCATGATCGACACCTGGTCGACCGTCGGAAGCTGCGCGCAGATCGGCAAGCGCGTGCACATTTCGGGCGGCGTCGGCATCGGCGGCGTGCTGGAGCCGCTGCAGGCCGAGCCCGTGATCATCGAGGACGATTGCTTCATCGGCGCACGCTCGGAAGTCGCCGAGGGCGTGATCGTGCGCAAGGGCGCGGTGCTGGCGATGGGCGTGTTTCTGGGGGCCTCCACCAAGATCGTCGACCGCGTCACCGGCGAGATTTTCATCGGCGAGGTTCCGGAATATTCGGTGGTGGTTCCCGGCGCCCTGCCCGGCAAGCCGCTGCAGAACGGCCAGCCCGGCCCTTCGACCGCTTGCGCCGTGATCATGAAGCGCGTCGATGAGCGCACCCGCTCCAAGACCAGCATCAACGAGCTGCTGCGGGATTAGGATCGAACCGGGGCCTCTCCCAGCGCGACTAACCTACCGGACCTCGGGCTTCCGCCCCCGGAGCTTTGCGCATGGACTGGACCTGGTACCTGTTCCGCTTCGATGGCCGCATCAGCCGCGCCAAATTGTGGTTTGGCGGGCTGGCGCTGTTCGGCTTGATGATGACGGTGGGATTGGTGATCCTCGTGATCTACAGGCTGTTCGGCATCGCCAAGCCTTTCGAACTCGGCGCCTCCGATCTCTTCAAGTTCGTCGATCCCGACGCCTGGCGTACGCTGACATGGGCCGACCTGCCGAGGGTCCTGATAAAGCTGTTCGGCACCTCGCTGATCATGTGGGTCTATTTTGCGCTCTCCATCAAGCGGCTGCATGATCGCGACAAGAGCGGCTGGTGGATGGTGCCGTTCTTCGCATTACCCGGCCTCTACAACCAGTTCGCCGATCGGCTTCCCGATTCGCCCGCCGACCTGCCGCTTGCCCTCACCGCGTCTGCGCTCTGCCTGTGGGGCTTCATCGAGCTGTACTGCCTGAAGGGCTCGAGCAAGACCAACCGTTTTGGCGCCGACCCGCTGGCGCCGGAGCCGCCGCTCGATACACGCCTGCCCTGGGACCAGCAGAGCGAGATCGAAATGGTGCCGCACAAGGCTGGCCCGCCGCCGAATTGGCGTGTTAAGCCGAGCTATGAATGACGCCGTTTCAATCACCCGCGACCTCGTCCGCTGCCCGTCCGTCACCCCCGCCGATGCCGGTGCGCTCGGCGTGCTCGAGCGCCTGCTGAAAGACGCCGGCTTCGAGGTGCATCGGGTGACCTTCAGCGAACCCGGCACAGCAGACATCGACAATCTCTACGCCCGCATCGGGACCAAAGCGCCGCATATCACCTTTGCCGGACATACCGACGTGGTGCCGCCCGGCGACGAAGCCGCATGGACGCTCGGCGCGTTCTCCGGCGAGGTAAAGGACGGCTTCCTGTACGGCCGCGGCGCGGTCGACATGAAGGGCGGCATCGCCTGCAGCGTCGCGGCCGTGCTGCAATATCTCGCCGATAATGGCGGCAAACCGCAAAAAAATGGTGGAGGCTCGATCTCGTTCCTGATCACCGGCGACGAGGAAGACATTTCCATCAACGGCACCATCAAGCTGTTGAAATGGTGCGCCGAGCGCGGCGAAAAGTTCGACCATTGCGTACTCGGCGAGCCCTCCAATGTCGAAGTGCTCGGCGACTGCATCAAGATCGGCCGACGCGGCTCGCAATCCGGCACGCTGTATGTCGACGGCGTACAGGGCCACGTCGCCTATCCGCACCGCGCATCCAACCCGGTGCCGGATATTTCGCGGCTGATCGTCGCGATATCAGACGAGCCGCTCGATCACGGCAGCGCGCAGTTCCAAGCGTCCAACCTGGAATTCACGTCCGTCGACGTCGGCAATACGGCGAGCAACGTCATCCCCGGCCAGGCGCGCGCAAAATTCAACATCCGCTTCAACGACAATCACACGCAGGAAACGCTGCGCGCGCTGGTCGAGCAGCGGTTGGAGAAAGCGTGCGGCAACCGCATCCGCGCCCGCATCGTCTGGGAATATTCCAATTCCAACGTGTTCGTGACAAAACCCGGCGCGTTCACCGATCTCGCCGTCAGCGCGATCGAGGAAGTGACGGGCCGCAAGCCGGAGCTTTCGACGAGCGGCGGCACTTCGGATGCGCGCTTCATCTCAAGCTATTGCCCGGTGATCGAGTTCGGCCTGGTCGGCCAGACCATGCACCAGATCGACGAGCGCACGCCGGTGTCGGATCTGGAGAAGCTGACGAAGGTGTATCGGGGTGTGTTGGACAGGTATTTCGCGTAGTGCTCCGCCGTCATCGTCCGCGAAGGCGGACGATCCAGTACGCCGGGACGTCTCGATTCAATCGCTGGCGCCGCGGCGTACTGGATACCCCGCCTTCGCGGGGGATGACGTGTGGAACGGCCCGCCTAATACTCCACCCGCACCAGATACAGCCCATCCGGCGGGGCGACCGGGCCGCAGGCGGCGCGGTTGCGGGCGGCGAGTGCGGCGGCTAGGTCGTCGGCGCTCCAGCGGCCTTCGCCGACCCAGACCAGCGAGCCCACCATCGAGCGTACCTGGCTGTGCAGAAACGAGCGCGCTGACGTAAGGACCGAAATTTCGTCGCCTTGCCTGATCACGTCGAGCTGATCGAGCGTCTTCTCCGGCGATTTCGCCTGGCATTCAGTGTCGCGAAAAGTCGTGAAATCGTGTTTGCCGAGCAGGCGCTGGGCTGCGACGTGCATCGCATCCGTATCGAGATGACGCGGCACACGCCAGCTTCGCTTGATATCAAGCGCGAGGTTGGCGCGGTGGTTGGTGATGCGGTAGCGGTAATGCCGCTTCCTGGCCGAGAAGCGCGCTTCGAAATCATCGGCGACGATCTCCGCCAAGAGCACGCCGATCGGGTGCGGACGCAGATGTGCGTTCAACCCATCGCGCAGCCGGCCCGGCGGAAACGGTTTTTCGATGTCGCAATGCGCGACCTGCGCCAGCGCGTGCACGCCGGCATCCGTACGGCCCGAGCCATGGACGCGCACATGCTCGCCGCAGATCGCCTTCACCGCCGTTTCCAGCGCGCCCTGCACGGTCGGCGCGTTGTCCTGGATCTGCCAGCCGGAAAACGGCGTGCCGTCATATTCGATGATGAGTTTGTAGCGGGGCATCAGCCGAGCCGCGCCGGCGGCTTCAGCGGAGTCCCGCGCAAAAAATCCGCCGACTTCATCGGCGCCTTGCCGGCGCGCTGCAA
This sequence comes from uncultured Alphaproteobacteria bacterium, assembly GCA_963742935.1. GTDB lineage: Bacteria > Pseudomonadota > Alphaproteobacteria > Rhizobiales > Xanthobacteraceae > Bradyrhizobium. Next base: position 286,048 of record CAVUOI010000025.1, read on the forward strand.
TTCGAGAATGCGGATCGCACCGTCACCGCAGGCAATCGTGAGCTGATCGTCGAGCACCTCACCGGGAGCGCCCGAACCTTTCGCAGGTTCGCAGCGCAAGAATCTTGATCCGCGCCGGCTCAGCATCACCAGCGATCTCGCACCAGGCGCCCGGAAACGGCGACAGGCCGTGAATATGCCGCAGCACCTCGCGCGCCGGATGTTGCCAGTCGATCCGCGCTTCGGCCTTCTCGATCTTGGCGGCGTAGGTGACGCCGTCTTCGCTCTGCTTGCTGAGCTGCAGTCCGCCGCGTTCGAGTCCGCCCATCGCGCGCACCATCAGATCGGCGCCGAGCGGCGCGAGTGCATCGTGGAGGTCGGCGGCGGTCATGGCGTCCGTGATCGGCAGCCGTTCGGCCATCGCGACGTCGCCGGTGTCGAGGCCGACATCCATCTTCATCACCATCACGCCGCTCTCGGCGTCGCCGGCCATGATCGCGCGGTTGATCGGCGCCGCGCCGCGCCAGCGCGGCAACAGCGAACCGTGCAGATTGAAGCAGCCGAGCGGCGGCGTATCGAGAATGGCCTGCGGCAGGATCATGCCGTAGGCGACGACGACCGCAGCATCGGCCTGGTGCGCGCGGAATTCTTCGAGCGCTTCCGGCGTCTTCAGCGTGGTCGGCGTCATCACGGGAATCCCCAGCCGCCGCGCCTCCTGCTCTACCGGGCTCAGTTGCAGCTTCATGCCGCGCCCTGCCGGCTTCGGCGCGCGGGTGTAGACGGCCACGACCTCATGGCCGTGGGCCACGAGTTCGAGCAACGTCGGCACCGCGAAATCGGGCGTGCCCATAAAGATCAGGCGAAGAGGCATTTGGTTCGACTTATCCTAGGGACGGTCGATAGAGGGAGGCCTATTCCGCGCGCTTGGCGGCCTTGGTAAACTTCTTCACCACCCGGTCGCGCTTCAGCTTCGACAGATAGTCCACGAACAGCACGCCGTTGAGATGGTCGATTTCGTGCTGGATGCAGGTGGCGAACAGCCCGTCGGCGTCTTCCTCGTGCACCTTGCCGTCGAGATCGGTGAAACGGAAACGGACCTGCGCCGGGCGCTCGACCTCCTCGTAATATTCGGGGATCGAGAGGCAGCCCTCCTCGTAGATCGACAATTCGTCCGACGAGGAGATGATCTCCGGATTGATGAAGACCCGCGGCTTCGGCTTGGTCTCACCGTCCTCGTCCTTCTTGGCGAGGTCCATGGTGATCAGCCGCCACGGGCTGCGCGACCTGAATCGCCGCCAGCCCGATGCCGGGGGCGTCGTACATGGTCTCGAACATGTCGTCGGCGAGCTTGCGGATCTCCGTCGTCACCTTCTCGACGGGCTTGGAGACCAGCCGCAACTGCTTGTCCGGCAGGATGATGATTTCTCTTAAGGCCATAACGCGCGATTTAAGCTGCTGATTTGTCGCGGTCAATGCGCCGAGGTGCCCGTTAACGCGGCCTTAACCATGATTTTTAACGCGGCGTTAACCACGAAAATTAGGCTTGTGTTTACCATAAATGTTCCCTCTTCGTTCGCGAAAGCAGGCGAATCGGGCTACAAGTCGGCCATGAACGAAATTCTTTTTACCGTCGGCGACCTGCCGATCCACGTCGGCGAGGCCCTGGCAGGCTTCGGCGCGCTCGCCTTGGTGCTGCTGCTGGCAATTGCGATCGTCATCGCCCGCTCCGGCCGCCGTGGCGCGGAAGTGGCGATGGCGCAGGCGATCCGCGCCGACGAGCTGGAGGAGCGCCTAAGCCAGATGCTGCGGGCGCAGAGCGAATCCACCGGCCGGGTCGACGCGATGGCGCAGGCGCTGGTGGGCCGCCAGTCCGAGATGACGCGGGCGGTCAACGAGCGGCTGGATTCGGTGACGCACCGCGTCGGCCAGTCGATGGAAGCGACCACGCGTCACACCATGGACAGCCTGCGCGTGCTGCATGAGCGGCTCGGCATCATCGACAACGCGCACAAGAATCTGACCGACCTGACGTCACAGGTAACGACGCTGCGCGACGTGCTCGCCAACAAGCAGTCGCGCGGCGCGTTCGGCCAGGCGCGGATGGAAGCGATCGTGCAGGACGGCATGCCGCAGGGTTCTTACGAATTCCAGCACACGCTCTCGACCGGCAAGCGGCCGGACTGCGTGGTGTTCCTGCCCGACCAGCGGCCGCTCTGCATCGACGCGAAATTTCCGCTGGAGGCGATGACCGCGCTGCACGACGCGCGCAGCGACGAGGAGCGCAAATTCGCGACCCATCGCCTGCGCAACGACGTGATGAAGCACGTCAACGATATCGCGGAAAAGTATTTGATCACTGGCGAGACCCAGGACACCGCGCTGATGTTCGTGCCGTCGGAATCGGTCTACGCCGAAATCCATGACGGCTTTGACGATGTGATCCAGAAGGCCTACCGCGCCCGCGTGGTGCTGGTGTCGCCCTCGCTGTTGATGCTGGCGATCCAGGTGATGCAGCAGATTTTGAAGGACGCGCGCATGCGCGACGCCGCCGACCAGATCCGCACCGAAGTGCTCAACCTCGGCGACGACCTCGGCCGCCTGCGCGATCGCGTGATCAAGCTGCAGAAGCATTTTGGCGACGCCAACGAGGACGTCCGCCAGATATTGATCTCCGCCGACAAGATCGAGAAGCGCGCCGGGCGGATCGAAGAACTCGATTTCAGCAAGGCGGATGCGCCGGTCGAAGCCCCCCGTTTCGTCAAGAACGAAACGCCCGAACTGTTCCCCGCTCCGCGAAAACTGCAGGCGGGGGAGTAGTTTCTTTCCTTCTCCCCTTGTGGGAGAAGGTGGCGTGGACGCAGTCCACGCCGGATGAGGGGTCTCTATCCGCGGAGACAGACCCCTCACCCGTCTCGAATGAGCTTCGCTCATTCGATCCACCCTCTCCCACAAGGGGAGAGGGAAGACACCGGAGTCTGCTAACACCCTCGCATGACCGCACCTGAAGCCACCTCCCCGGCATCGGCCAAACCGGCCCCTGCCCCCTCCTGGCGCGACGGCTGGGCCGTCTATCTCCAGCCGCGCGTGCTGATCGTGCTGATGCTCGGCTTCTCCTCCGGGCTGCCGCTCGCGCTTTCGGGCTCGACACTGCTGGTGTGGATGCGCGAGTCCGGCGTCGATCTCGGGACCATCGGACTGTTTGCGCTGGTCGGCACGCCCTATACGCTGAAATTCCTGTGGGCGCCGCTGGTCGATGCGCTGCATGTGCCGTTCTTCACCCGCGCCTTCGGCCGCCGCCGCGGCTGGCTGGTGTTTTCGCAGTTGCTGTTGATCGGATCGATCCTGCTGCTGGCGCTGACGGACCCGGCGCGCTCGCCGCTGTATGTCGCGCTCGGCGCGCTGCTGGTGGCGGCCATGTCGTCCACCCAGGACATCGTGGTCGACGCCTTTCGCGTCGAGAGCCTGCCCGAGAGCGAACAGGCCGCCGGCATGGCGTCCTATGTCGCGGCCTATCGGATCGGCTTGCTGATATCGACGGCCGGCGTGCTGTTCCTGGTGAGCGCGTTCGAAAATACCGGCATCGGCCGCCACGCGGCCTGGATGTGGGGTTATATCGCGATGGCAGCGCTGGTGCTGATCGGCACCGTCACGGCGCTGGTTGCCACCGAGCCCGATCAGTCTATTCGCGCAGAAGCCGAGACGCGCGACGAGAGCGCGTTCTCGCGCGTCATGCATGCTGCTGTCGGCGCATTCTCCGAATTCCTGGCCCGCAAATACGCCTGGGTAGCGCTCGCATTCGTGGTGCTGTTCAAGTTCACCGACGCATTCTCCGGCACGATGACTGCGCCGTTCGTGATCGACCTCGGCTTCACCCGCAACGACTATGCCGCCATCGTCAAGGGCGTCGGCCTCGTCGCGACCCTGATCGGCGGTTTTGCCGGAGGCTATCTGGCGCGACGCTATTCGCTGGTCGCAAGCCTCTGGATCGGCGGCGTGCTGCAGGCGGTCTCCAACCTGGTATTCGCCTGGCTCGCCTATGTCGGCGTCAATCAATGGGCGCTGGCGGCTGCCATCTCGGCGGAGAACTTCACCGGCGCGATCGGCACCGTGATCTTTGTCGCCTATCTTTCGGCGCTGTGCCAGAACCCGCTGCACACGGCGACACAATACGCGCTGCTGACGGCGCTGGCCGCCGTCGGGCGCACCTATCTGTCATCGGGCGCGGGCTATGTGGCGGAGACGACGGGGTGGCCGCTGTTCTTCGTGATTTCAGTGCTGGTCGCCGTGCCGAGCCTGATCCTGCTGGCATGGCTGCAGCGGCGCGGGCATTTTGAGGCGGTGGGGCCGGTGAGGGTTTAAGCACCGTTCGTCGTCCCGGCCTTGAGCCGGGACCCATACCACCTGTGAGTTACGGGCTGGAGTCCAGGCGGCCTCACCACAGACATGGGATGGGTCCGGCTCAGCCGGGACGACGCAAAACAAATGTCGCCGTGGCCCACCTCAATGCTTCGTCACCACGCTCCACTTCGTGATGACGGCTTCGCTCATCTGCCCGGCTTCCTGCGCGCAGGCGACTTCGTCGACCTTCACCGAAATTTCCTTGCCGATGAAGTTCTTCAACTGTGCGGCCTGGGCGTCGCTGGTGGTGACGAGCTGGAACGTCTCGGGTCCGGTTTCGAGATTGCACAGCCCGCTCGGCGGCGGCAGGCGGCGCGGCTCGCTGGTGATCTGGTAGGTCTGGGGGCGCTTGCTCCGCTTGCTGCCCTTCATGGCGTTGAGTTCGCCGGACAGGACTTCTCCGGCATTGATCGGCTTGCCGGGCTTCGACGCCGGCTCGGCCTGCTGCGCCCATGCGGAGGGCGTGACCAACGTCACGGCCGCCGCCGTCATGAACACAAAACAGGAGCGCTTGCCGAATCGCGGTTTCGTCATGTCGATGAGTTCCGTGTGGGAAGCAGGAAGCAAGAAAGGCTAGAACAGCGTTCGCTGCCGCATGGCAGCCGATAGCGTACCTTCGTCGAGATAATCAAGCTCGCCGCCGACAGGCACGCCATGCGCGAGCCGGGTGACCTTGACGTTGGCGTCCTGCAGGAGGTCGGTGATGTAATGCGCCGTAGTTTGGCCATCAACCGTGGCATTGAGCGCCAGAACGATCTCGCTGACCTGTGAACTCGTGCGCGCGGGCCACCAGCGCGTCGATGGTGAGATCCTGCGGACCGACGCCGTCAAGTGGCGACAATGTGGCGCCGAGCACGTGATAGCGGCCGCTGGTCGCATTGGCCCGCTCCAGCGCCCAGAGATCGGCGACGTCGGCAACCACGACGATGGTCGAGGGATCGCGCCGTGGATCGGTGCATACCGTGCAGGGATTTTGCGTGTCGATATTGCCGCAGGTCTTGCAGACCTGGATCTTGTCGATCGCGACCTGCAGCGCGCCGGCGAGCGGCGTCATCAGCGCCTCGCGCTTCTTGATCAGATGCAGCGCCGCGCGCCGCGCCGAGCGCGGCCCGAGCCCGGGCAGCCGCGCCAGAAGCTGGATCAGGCGTTCGATTTCGGGGCCGGCAACGCTGGCAGCCATTTCAGCCGAGACCAAGTCCGGGCGGCAGGCCGAGCCCGCCGGTCAGCGACTGCATCTTTTCCATCGCCGCGGTTTCCGCCTTGCGCCGCGCGTCGTTATGCGCGGTCACCAGCAGATCCTCCAGCACCTCGCGCTCCTCGGCCTTCATCAGCGAGGGATCGATCTTGACGCCCTTCACTTCCATCTTCGCGGTCATCCGGACGGCGACGAGACCGCCGCCGGAAATGCCCTCGACTTCGAGATTGCCGAGTTCTTCCTGCATCGCCTGCATCTTGGATTGCAGTTGCGCCGCCTGCTTCATCATGCCGAGAAAATCAGCCATCGCTCGTCCTCTTGAGAACCCGATCAGTCGTCGTCGCCGTCGGCGCTCTCGTTCAGCTCATCTGCGTTAATATCGGATTCCGGCGGCTCGGCGGCAAGCCGGCGCACCTCGACCACTTTGGCGCCGGGAAATCGCGCCAGCACCTCCTGCACGCGCGGATCGGCCTCCGCGGCGCGGGCGTGCTCGTTCCTTGCCTGTTCGTTCTGCGAGCGCAGCGTCGGCTGGCCGGCCTCGTTGGAGACGATCACGGTCCAGCGCCGCCCGGTCCACGCTTCCAGCTTGCGGGAGAGGTCGTTGACCATGCCGCGCGCCGCGTTGCGCTCCAGCGCCACTTCCAGCCGCCCGTCCTCAAAACGGACCAGCCGCATGTCGGATTCCAGCGCCGCCTTGGTCAGGACATCGCGCTTCTCGGCGGCGAGGGCCACGAGCTGCGGAAAAGTGGCGAGATGCAGGACAGGCGCGGACGCGGTTTGGGCCGAGGGCGCTGCCATTTGCGGCCGTGCGGATGCTTCAGCACCACCTCCAAATGAAGCTGGTTGACGCATCGGTGAAGGGGCAGACATTAACGATACCGGCGCAGTGGGCGCAGCCCGTGACGGCGCCGCGCCGCCGGAGGCGATCTGCGATCCGCCGCCGTTCTGGTCGAGCATTCTGATCGCTTCGTCCGGAGTCGGCAGATCGGCGACATAGGCGATGCGCACCAGCACCATTTCGGCGGCGGCCGCCGGCCGGGTCGCGGTCTGAACTTCCGCGATGCCCTTGAGCAGCATCTGCCACATCCGCGACAGCACCCGCATCGAAAGTTTTGCGGCGAATTCGCGGGCGCGGACGCGCTCGGTCTCGCCGAATGCGACGTTGTCGGCGGTGGCGGGAACGATCTTCACCCTTGTGACGAAATTGACGAATTCGGCAAGATCCGACAGCACCACGACCGGATCGGCGCCGACGTCATATTGCGCGCGGAATTCGCCGAAAGCGCTGGCGATGTCGCCGCGCGCCAGATGCTCGAACAGATCGATCACCCGGGTGCGGTCGGCAAGCCCCAGCATCTGCCGTACCGCGTCAGCCTTGACCAGGCCAGCCGCATGCGCGATCGCCTGATCGAACAGCGACAGCGAATCCCGCACCGAACCTTCCGCGGCGCGCGCGATGATGCCGAGCGCCTCGGGCTCGACCTCGACGCCTTCCTTTTTCGCGATGTTGCCGAGATGGTTCATCAGCACGTCGGCCTCGACCCGTCGGAGATCGAAACGCTGGCAGCGCGACAGCACCGTGACCGGCACCTTGCGGATTTCCGTGGTGGCGAACACGAATTTGGCGTGCTCGGGCGGTTCCTCCAATGTCTTCAGGAAGGCGTTGAAGGCCGCCGTCGACAGCATGTGGACTTCGTCGATGATGTAGACCTTGTAGCGGGCGCTGGCCGGCGCGTAGCGCACGCTGTCATTGATCTGACGGACGTCGTCGACGCCGGTATGGGAGGCGGCATCCATTTCCAGCACATCCATGTGCCGGCTTTCCATGATCGCCTGGCAGTGCACACCGAGGTCGGGCATGTGGACGGTCGGCCCCTTCACCGAGCCATCGGGCTTCTCGTAGTTGAGCGCGCGGGCGAGGATGCGCGCGGTGGTGGTTTTGCCGACGCCGCGGACGCCGGTCAGGATCCAGGCTTGCGGAATCCGGCCCGTTTCGAACGCATTCGAAACGGTGCGGACCATGGCCTCCTGGCCGATCAGGTCGTCAAAGCTGGAAGGGCGGTATTTGCGCGCCAGCACCCGGTAGGGTTTTGCGGCCTCGCTCTGGCTGCCAGGATCGAGGCCGGCGCCGTCTGACTTGTCGGGGGGAGCGCCAGCATCACTCATCGGTCGATCCGCAATTGATTGTCTCTCGGGGCCGGCTTGCGGAAAGGAACGAAACCGGGCGCTAGGCGCGAACTTTGCCGCCGCCCAGCGCGATTCGCTCGAAAAATTAGGTAGGAGACTGACGAGCGACCCGATCCGGACCTCGTTAGGGCTGCTTCCTTCCGGACCTGACCCGGTTGGCGAGTGGCTCGTCCACCGCCAATCTCCCGGTCCTTATTTGGGGCCAAAAGGGCCGGAAAGCAAGCGTGGCTTTCCCTGTCATACCCCGCGAAAGCGGGGTATCCAGTACGCCGCGGCCCATCGGTAAACGGAGGTGCCGCGGCGTACTGGATCACCCGCTTTCGCGGGTGATGACACCTTGGTATGAAACCGAAGAAGTGCCCAACAGGCACACTAGAGACCCGACACAGATCGGGCGCGGGAACCCTTGATGCCCTCTGACGCCTCCGCCTGGTCGCTGCACTCCCAGCTCAAGAAAGACACGGTCGACATCGGCGACCTGCCGCTGTGCAAGGTGCTGGTCATCAAGGATGCGCATTACCCGTGGCTGCTGCTGGTGCCGCGCCGGGAGGGTGCGGTGGAAATCATCGACCTCGACGAGGTCGCGCAGGCGCAGTTGATGACCGAGATCTCGCGGGTGTCGCGCGCGCTGAAAGAGATCACCGGTTGCGACAAGCTCAATGTCGCGGCGCTCGGCAATCTGGTGCCGCAACTGCATGTCCACGTCATCGCGCGGCGCACCAGCGACGTGGCCTGGCCGCGCCCGGTCTGGGGCGTGATGCCGCCGCTGGCGCACGACGCCGAAGAAGTCCAGAATTTCATCAACGCGCTTCGCCGCAAGATCTGGTTGGGTTGAACAAATGTCCGCATTCGACGCATATCCATTGGGTAAGCCCGCTTTCGTTACCCACACGCTCGATCGCGCGGCGCATTTCCGCACCAATGACGACAAGCTGTTGGCGATGGAAGGCCAGAGCAACGCGCGGGCCTATGTGGTCTACCGCGACTCGCTGGTCATGAAGCAGGACGAGAGCGCCCCCCGCGCGCTGCTCTCGATCAAGGAAGCGCTCGGCTACGGCGCCAATCCCGGCACGATCTTCTTAGGCTTGGCCGACGGCGCGCCGGTGTTCGGCATGGGCATGTCGCCGGCCGCCGCCGAGAAACTGATCGGCCGCGCCGACGTCGCGGTCACGGAATTGCGCGGCATGGCGATGCAGGGCCTGGTGCCGATCGAGCAATTGTCGTCGATCGCGATGGCGAAATCGCTGGTAAGCTGGCATCAGCGCCACGGATTTTGCGCCAATTGCGGCGCGCGCACCTCGATGAAGGAAGGCGGCTGGAAGCGCGAATGCGGGAGCTGCAAGACCGAGCATTTCCCGCGCACCGATCCGGTCGTGATCATGTTCGTCAGCCTGGGCGACAAGGCGCTGCTCGGCCGGCAGAAGCAGTTCATGCCCGGCATGTATTCGTGCCTCGCCGGCTTCGTCGAAGCCGCGGAGACCATCGAGGACGCCGTGCGCCGCGAGATTCTCGAGGAATCCGGTATCCGCGTCACCGACGTGAATTACTACATGACGCAGCCCTGGCCCTATCCGTCGTCGCTGATGATCGGTTGCACGGCGCGCGCGATCAGCGAGGACATCGTCGTCGACCGCATCGAGCTCGAGGATGCGCGCTGGTTCGACCGCGCCGAACTGACGCTCATGCACAAGCGCCAGCATCCGGACGGCCTGTTTGCCGCGCATCCATTCGCCATCGCGCATCATCTGATCGGGCAATGGCTGCATGGCGACGGCAATAGCGGAACTTAGCCGGGAACCGACATCGGGTTGCCCGATTGACTTTGTTCGATTGACTTGTTCGACGGGCTTGGGGCTTGAACGGACATAACGGGTCCATGCATGAATTTTCAGAATAAGGCGCCGAAAATGCCACCCCGCATTCTCTGCATCGGCATGCCGGTGCGCGATCTCACCTTCCACACCCCCGGTGTTCCCGGACGCGGTTCCAAGGAGAACGCCACCGCGTTCGACGAAATCTGCGGCGGCAACGCGCTCAACGGCGCGATCGGCATCGTCCGGCTGGGCGGCCGCGCCTCGATCTGCGGCCCGATGGGCGACGCCAGGGAAACCTCGAGCCGCTTCATTTTCGACCAGATGGCGCATGAGGGCATCGAGACCAAACATCTGATCCACATGCCTGGCCTGGTGACGCCGATCTCGGCCGTGATGATCGATCCCTCGGGCGAGCGCACCATCGTCACCTTCCGCGATCCGAAACTGTGGCAGGTGAAACTGCCCGACTTCGACACGTTGCTGGACGACTGCGCCGCCATCCTCACCGAGAGCCGCTGCGCGGAGTTCTGCACCGAGCTGTGCGCAGAAGCCGTCCGGCGCGGCATTCCCGTGATCGTCGACGTCGACCGCGCGATGTCGCTGCGCGAGGGCCTGCTCAACGCCTCGACGCACCTGGTGTTCTCCAGCGAACCACTGCAGGAGACCGCAGATGTCACCGACGACGCCCAGGCGCTGAAGAAGATCGCCAAGCTGACGTCCTCGTTCCTGGCGGGAACCCGAGGTCCGAGGGGCACGATCTGGCTCGACGAGAACGGGGAGATCCAGGAGACCCCGGCCTTCCCGGTGCATACGGTGGACACCCTCGGCGCCGGCGACGTCTTCCACGGCGCCTTCGCGCTCGCCATTACCGAAAAGCAGGAGTTGCGGCAGGCGCTCCGGTTCGCTTCCGCGGCCGCAGCGCTGAAATGCACCCGGTTCGGGGGCGCCTTCGCCGCCCCGCAACGTGCTGAAGTTGAACAGCTTTTGAAGGACGGCAAGGTTGCCGGCCGGGCCCCGGCTGGCCAATAGCAGGGCTTGCTAGAGAAGAATTTTCTATATATGAGGAGATATAACCTCTCCTATGGAACATTCTTCTCATGACCGACCTAGCTGTTCAGCTCCCCGAAGCCAACCGCCGCCTCGATGCCATCGATCGCAAGATCCTGACCGTGCTGCAGGAGGACGCCTCGCTGTCGGTCGCCGAGATCGGCGACCGCGTCGGGTTGTCGTCGACGCCGTGCTGGAAGCGGATCCAGCGGCTGGAGGCCGATGGCGTGATCCTGCGCCGGGTGGCGCTGGTCGACCAGAACAAGATCGGGCTCGGCATTTCCGTGTTCGTCTCGGTCGAGAGTTCCGACCATTCCGAAGCCTGGCTGAAAACCTTCGCCAGCGCCGTCAGCGCCATGCCCGAGGTGATGGAGTTTTACCGGATGGCCGGCGACGTCGACTACATGCTGCGCGTCGTGGTCGCCGACATGGCGAGCTATGACGTGTTCTACAAAAAGCTGATCAGCGCCGTGCCGCTGAAGAACGTCACCTCGCGCTTTGCGATGGAGAAGATCAAGTCGGTGACCGCGCTGCCGGTGCCGGCGGCGTAGGTTGCCTCCGTAATTCTACTGAGCGGGTCCGTTCACCGAACATTAGCCCTGTGTCCATAGACACAGGGGATGGGTCGGAATGTCACACTCAGCCGCCGATGGCCCGCATGGCTCAACGCCGTGCTGTTGTTGATCGCCAGCTTCATCGGCGTCGCAGGGCTGTCTTTTCAGGCCCGCCCGGGCACCGAAGTCGTGGCCATAGCATTTCCCGTTTGGTGGGATTCTCAGCAGGCCTTCTCGGCCGCTGCTTCAGCCAATGCTGCCATCGTCCGCGTGACCGCCGTTCCATCGCTGCTGGTGGTGCGGCCCGACGGCGCTGAGGGATTGTCGCGGCTGCACGAGGCCGGGGCATGGTTCGCGATCGATCCGCAGGCGATCGCGGCCTGTTTCACGAATAGACCAGCCATTTAGTGAATGCATATTGGGAATACGGAAATGATCACTGAAAGCGATGATCTCGCGGCATTGCGCGAAACCACCAGCAAGGCCTTGCTCGGACTGCTTTGGCTTCATGTCCCTATCGCGCTCGCCATCGGCTTGATGCGCGATAACGGCTGGCTGGCGCCAACTGCATTGGTGGCGGCGATGGCAATTGCCGCGACCGCATCCTGGGCCAGTTCGGGCAACGGTCTCTCGACCCGCCTGATCTTTGCGGTCGCGCTGATGGGCGGCGTTTCGGTGTTCACCTATCAGCTTGCCGGACATCCCTGGCAGATCGATACGCATATGTACTTCTTCGCCGCGCTGGCTTGTCTGGCCGCCTATTGCGACTATCGCCCGATCCTCGCCGGCGGCGTCGCCGTCGCGCTGCATCATTTGGCGCTGAATTTTCTGCTTCCGGCGGCCGTCTATCCCGGTGGCGCCGATCTCGGCCGCGTGGTGCTTCACGCTGTCATCCTGCTCATGGAAGCCGGCGTCTTGGCTTGGCTGTCGTTCAAACTGTCACATCTGTTCGAGGCGACGGCTCAGAAGACCGCTGAAGCCGAGGCGGCGGGCAGCGCTGAAGCCCGCGCCAATCTTGAGCGCATGGAAATCGAAAGCAAGGCCAAGCAGGATAGCGACGACGCACGACGTGAACTCGCGGCTGGATTCGAACGCAAGGTCGGCAGCATCGTCGAGGCGGTCGCGATTACCGCAACGAAAATGCAAGGCCTGTCATCGACCATGAGCGGAAGCAATGCGGAAACGACACGCCAGACGGCCGCCGCGGCCACGGCTTCGAACCAGGCTTCCACCAATGTCGAAACGGTCGCATCCGCGACGGAAGAGCTCACCGCGTCGATCAACAGCATCGCCCAGCAAGTGACCCGTTCGGCGGAAATCGCGGCCAAGGCCGCGGAGGAAGCGCGCCGCACCAATACCGTCGTCGAGGGGCTTGCGTCCGGCACGCAAAAGATCGGTGAGGTAGTGACGCTGATCCAGAATATCGCCAGCCAAACCAATCTGCTCGCTTTGAACGCCACAATCGAGGCGGCGCGCGCGGGCGAGCATGGCAGAGGATTTGCCGTGGTGGCGAGTGAGGTAAAGGCGCTGGCCAATCAGACCGCCAAGGCGACGGAGGAAATCTCCGCGCAGGTGCAGGATATCCAGCGCGCCACGGGCGACGCCGTCAACGCCATCCAGATCATCGGCGGCACGATTGCGGAGATCGACCAGATATCAAGCCAGATCGCCGCCGCGGTCGAGCAGCAAGGCGCCGCGACGCAGGAGATCGCCGGCAACGTGCTGCAGGCAGCGAATGGCACCAAGGAAGTCAACGCCAATATCCACAGCGTGACACAAGCTTCCGAGCAATCCGGCCGGGCGGCGTCGACCCTGCAGGAAGCCGCGAACGGATTGTCGTCGCAGTCCGAGCACCTGAAGGCTGAAGTCGACAGCTTCCTCAATTCGCTGCGCGTTGCGTGAGCGTACGAGTTGTCATCCCCGCGCAGGCGGGGATCCAGTATTCCAGAGACGTCAGTGATCTCGCCGTGAGGCCGCGGCGTACTGGGTCCCCCGCCTCCGCGGGGGACGACGACCGAGTGTTAGGCGAACACCGGCGCCCTCAAATCTTCTGATTATACGCGCCGACTTCGGGATGCGTGCGCAGCACCGAATCCATCGCCTCGAACATGTCGCGCATCCGCTGCTCGCTCACCGGGCTCTCGACCACCACGACGAGCTCCGGCTTGTTCGATGATGCCCGCACCAGGCCCCAGCTGCCGTCCTCGACCGTGACCCGCACGCCGTTGACGGTGACCAGATCGCGAATGTTCTGCCCGGCGACCTTGTCGCCCTTCTTCTGCAACGCCTCGAAGTGCTTCACCACGGCGTCGGCGACGCCGTATTTGGTTTCGTCGGCGCAATGCGGCGACATCGTCGGCGACGACCATGTCTTGGGAATCGCGTTCTTCAGGTCGGCCATCGACTTGTCGGGCGCGCGGTCGAGCATCTCGCAGATCGCGATCGCCGAGACCAGGCCGTCGTCGTAACCGCGGCCGAACGGCTTGTTGAAGAAGAAGTGTCCGGATTTCTCGAAGCCGGCCAGCGCGCCCATCTCGTGGGTGCGGCGCTTCATGTAGGAATGGCCGGTCTTCCAGTAGGCGGTCTTGGCGCCCTGCTTCTGTAGCACCGGGTCGGTGGCGAACAATCCGGTGGATTTCACGTCGACGACGAACTGCGCGTCCTTGTGGATCGCCGACATGTCGCGCGCCAGCATCACGCCGACCTTGTCGGCGAAGATTTCCTCGCCGGTATTGTCGACCACGCCGCAGCGGTCACCGTCGCCGTCGAAGCCCAAGCCGACATCGGCCTTGTGCTGGAGCACCGCATCGCGGATCGCGTGCAGCATTTCCATGTCTTCCGGATTCGGATTGTATTTCGGAAACGTGTGGTCGAGCTCGGTGTCGAGCGGGACCACCTCGCAGCCGATCTTTTCCATCACCTCAGGCGCGAACGCGCCTGCGGTGCCGTTGCCGCAGGCGACCACGACCTTCAGCTTGCGCTTCAGCTTCGGGCGATTGGTGAGATCGGCGATATAGCGCGCCGGAAAATTCTCGTGGAATTGATAGGAACCGCCGGCCTTGTTGTCGAACTCGGCGTTGAGCACGATCTCTTTCAGCCGCGTCATCTCGTCAGGGCCGAAGGTCAGCGGACGGTTGGCGCCCATCTTGACGCCGGTCCAGCCATTGTCATTGTGCGAGGCGGTCACCATCGCGACGCAGGGCACGTCGAGATCGAACTGCGCGAAGTAGGCCATCGGCGTCACCGCCAGTCCGATGTCATGCACCTTGCAGCCCGCCGCCATCAGGCCGGAAATCAGCGCGTATTTGATCGAGGCCGAATAGCCGCGAAAATCGTGGCCGGTGACGATTTCCTGTTTGACGCCGAGTTCCCTGATCAGCGCGCCGAGGCCCATGCCCAGCGCCTGAATGCCCATCAGGTTGATTTCCTTCTCGAACAGCCAGCGCGCGTCATATTCGCGAAAGCCGGTTGCCTTCACCATGGGTGCGGATTCGAACGCATAGGTATTCGGAATCAGCGCGGATTTGGGCTTCGGGAACATGAGCGGCCTTGTCACTGAAAATGATTAAGCGAACACCGCAGCCATAGCGAATAGCCGGGCCGGGCGATAGGCGGGAATGGCGCTTTGTGGCGGTTAATAAAGGCAGATTGGTAAGCGGTAAACCTTACTGCTCCAGCACCAGCCGGCCTTCGGCATATTCAAAGCGCTTCAGCCTCGACAGGAACGAAAGGCCGAGCAGGTTTTCCGACAGCGCCTCGTCGGGCAGCACCATGGCCTCGACATTCCGCACCACGAGACCGCCGACGTCCATCATGGGAATTAGCGCGCGTGCCGCCTTGATGGTGCCGTTGGCCGTGTTGACCTTGGCGTTGTAGTCGCCGCGCAACGGGCGAAGGCCGAACTTCGCCGCGGACTTTTCGTTCAGGGCGACCACGGAAGCGCCGGTGTCGACCATGAAATTGATATGCTGGCCGTCGATCCGGCCGATCGCCTGGAAATGGCCGCGGAAATCGCGGGGAAGGCTGACGCGGGTTCCGCCCGTCGGAGAGACGGTCGTCCTGGGAAAGAACTGATCGGCCGCAGAACTGCTGGCAGCCACCTTGTCAGCCCCCTTGGCGAGCGCCGGGGTCGGCGACATCCGGTCCGCCATCTGGGCCATGAAGACGCCGGCACCGGCTATCGCTGCGGCAAACATCAGAAGGTTACGCATTACGCCACTCACGCGGATACAAAAGACCGCCGATCTCAGCACGCCGGCCGCCAAGCCGCGACTTAAGCGGCGTGTCCAAGGGCGACATTTCGACGAAAAGGATGAGTGAAGGGTTAACGAATTATCATCAAGTGCCGCGCGGCTTGACGCGGCGCGTCGGCAGCGCGGTGGCCGGGTCTTCCGGCCAGGGGTGGCGCGGGTAGCGGCCGCGCAGGTCGGAACGCACGGCCGCATAGCTGCCGCGCCAAAATCCCGGCAGGTCGCGCGTCACCTGCACCGGGCGTTGCGCAGGCGACAGCAGTTCCAGCACCAGCGGCACCGCGCCCTTGGCGATCGAGGGATGGGTGTTGAGCCCGAACAATTCCTGCAGGCGGACCGCGATGGTCGGCCCCTGCTCCGCTTCGTAATCGATCGCCAGCATGGTGCCGGTCGGCGCCTCGAAATGCGTTGGCGCTTCGCGCTCCAGCCGCGCGCGCAATTCCCACGGCAACAGCGCCATCAGCGCGTCGGAGAGATCGCCGGGCGAAAGCTCCTTCAGCGAGATCTTGTCGTATAGCGCCGGCACCAGCCAGCTTTCGCCGTCGGCGACGAGCGCTACGTCGGACAGATCGGGCCAGCTATCGCCTTCCGCCTTGCGCAGGAACATGACGCGGTCGCGCCATTGCTTCAGGGCTTTCGACCACGGCAACTTGTCCAGCCCGGCAGCGACCAACCCCGCGGCAAAAATGCGTGCGGTTTCTGCCGATGGCGACAGCGCGACCGGTGCTTCCGACAGCGTGATCGCGTGCAATGTCCGCTTGCGGCGGGCGCGCAGCGCCATCGCACCGCGATCGAACGAAATCTCTTCTTTGTCCTCGATCTGGTCGGCGAACCGCGCCTCGATATCTTCCTGCGCGATCGGCGCGGCCAGCAGAATGCGCCCCTGCGCGGCGGTGCCGGTCAATTCCGCCACCGCGATATAGGGCGCGCGCGCCAGCGACGAGGTCTGCTCGACGGCGGCGCCGCGGCCATTGGCCAGCACAAAGCTGCCATTGCCGCGGTTGCGCGCGACACGGTCAGGAAAGGCCAGCGCCAGCATGACGCCGGTGGATGGCGAGATATCTTCACCGGCCGGCCCTTCCGTCGTCGCAACCTGCCGTGCCCAGCGCTGCGCGAGACTGCGGGCGCTGGAAGCCCGCGGCGAGCGGTCGCGGCGGAACTGATCGAGCCTGTGATCGAGATCGACGCTGTCGCCGCCGAGACCACGCTCGGTCAGGATGGCGGCGATGTCGGCCGCCTCCTCGCCGGCCCCGAGCCGGTGAGAATCTACGATCATGCGCGCCAGCCGCGGCGGCAGCGCCAGCGCGCGTAGACTTTTTCCTTCCGCGGTGATGCGGCCGTCGCTATCAAGCGCGCCGAGTTCATCAAGCAGTGCCTTCGCTTCCTTCAGCGCGGGCGCCGGCGGGGGATCGAGAAACGCCAGCGTGGCCGGATCGCGAACACCCCATTGCGCGAGATCGAGCACCAGCGAGGAAAGATCGGCGGAGAGGATCTCGGGCTGGGTGTAGGCGGCGAGCGAGGCGGTCTGCGGCTCGTCCCACAGCCGGTAGCATACGCCGGGCTCGGTCCGGCCGGCGCGGCCGCGGCGCTGATCGACCGCGGCGCGCGAGGCACGCACCGTCTCCAGCCGCGTCAGGCCGATATCCGGCTCGTAGCGCGGCACTCGCGCCAGGCCGGAATCGACCACGATGCGCACGCCCTCGATGGTCAGCGAGGTCTCGGCGATCGACGTCGCCAGCACCACCTTGCGGCTTCCCTTCGGCGCCGGCGCAATAGCGCGGTCCTGCACGGCGGCGTCGAGCGCGCCGAACAGCGGCACGATCTCGACACTGGCATCATGAACCCGCTCGGAGAGAAAATTCTGCGTGCGGCGGATTTCGGCCGCACCGGGCAGGAACGCCAGCACCGAACCGGGATCGGCGCGCAAGGCGGTCGCGATCGCATCCGCCATCTGCCGCTCGATCGGCGCGTCGGCCTTGCGGCCGAGATAGCGCGTCTCCACCGGAAAGGCGCGGCCTTCGCTCGCAACCACCGGCGCGTTGCCGAGCAGTTTGCCGACCCGCGCGCCGTCGAGCGTCGCCGACATCACCAGGATGCGCAGATCCTCGCGCAAGCCGGTTTGCGCATCGCGCGCCAATGCCAGCCCAAGGTCGGCATCGAGCGAACGTTCGTGAAACTCATCAAACAGCACGGCGGCGACGCCGGACAGTTCGGGATCGTCGAGGATCTGCCGCGAGAAAATTCCCTCGGTGACGACCTCGATCCGCGTCGCGCGCGATATCTTCGAACCGAAGCGGACACGATAGCCGACGGTCTCCCCTGCCCGCTCGCCCAGCGTCCGCGCCATCCGCTCGGCGCTGGCGCGGGCCGCGATCCGCCGCGGCTCCAACATGATGATCTTCTTGCCGTTCAGCCAGGGGGCATCGAGCAGCGCCAGCGGCACCCGCGTGGTCTTGCCGGCGCCCGGAGGCGCCACCAGCACGGCGGCGTTGTTGGCCGCGAGCGTGCGCCCGAGTTCATCGAGCACCGCGTCGATCGGAAGTGGGGTGTCGAAATTAAGAGGCAATGGCGGCTCGCATCATGGACGATCTTCCCCTCTCCCCTTGTGGGAGAGGGTGGATCGACGCCGCGTCAGCGGCGGCGAGACGGGTGAGGGGTTTGCATCCGCGGATAGAGACCCCTCATCCGCCTTGCCTTCGGCAAGGCACCTTCTCCCACAAGGGGAGAAGGGAAGAAAGGATTCACTTCGAAGCCCGCCCGATGCTGTCGTAGATGAACCCCTGCGCCGCCATGTCGTCGGCGCGGTAGATGTTGCGCAAATCCACCACGACGGGGTGCGCCATCGCGCTCTTGACCCGATCCAGATCCAGCGCCCGGTACTGCACCCACTCGGTGACGATCACCATGGCGTCTGCGCCCTTCACGCAATCATAGGGATCATCGCAATATTCGATGTCGGGCAATTCCTTGCGTGCCTGCTCCATGCCGACCGGATCGTGCGCGCGCACCCGGGCGCCCATGTCGAGCAGGCCGGTGACCAGCGGAATCGACGGCGCCTCGCGCATGTCATCGGTATCCGGCTTGAACGTGAGGCCGAGCACGGCCACGGTCTTGCCGCGCAGGCTGCCGCCGGCCGCGTTGGAAACCTTCCGCGCCATCGCGCGCTTGCGGTTGTCGTTGACGCCCAGCACGGCCTCGACGATCCGAAGCTGCACGTCATGATCGAGCGCGACCTTGACCAGTGCGCGGATGTCCTTTGGGAAGCAGGAGCCGCCAAAGCCCGGACCGGCGTGCAGGAATTTCGTGCCGATGCGGTTGTCGAGCCCGATGCCGCGCGCCACTTCCTGGACGTCGGCGCCGACCTTTTCGGCGAGATCCGCCATCTCGTTGATGAAGGTGATCTTGGTGGCGAGGAACGCGTTCGCGGCGTATTTGATCAGCTCCGCCGTGCGCCGCTCGGTGTACATCAGCGGCGCCTGATTGAGCGACAGCGGCCGGTAGATATCGCCGAGCACTTTCCGTCCGCGCTCATCCGAAGTGCCGACCACGACGCGGTCGGGGAACTTGAAGTCGCGGATCGCGGCGCCCTCGCGCAAGAACTCCGGATTGGAGGCGACCACCACGTCGGCCGATGGATTGGCTTCGCGGATCAGCCGCTCGACCTCGTCGCCGGTGCCGACCGGCACGGTCGACTTGGTGATGACGACGGTAAAGCCGGAAAGTGCTGCGGCAATCTCGCGCGCGGCGGCGTAGACGTAGGTGAGGTCGGCATGACCGTCGCCGCGGCGCGACGGGGTGCCGACCGCGATGAAGACGGCGTCGGCTTCCGCGACAGGTCCGGTCAGGTCGGTGGTGAAATCCAGCCGCTTGGCCTTGACGTTGGAGGCGACCAGCGCATCCAGCCCGGGTTCGAAGATCGGGATTTCGCCGCGGTGCAGGGCTTCGATCTTGCCGGCATCCTTGTCCACGCAAGTGACCTGGTGGCCGAAATCGGCAAAGCAGGCGCCCGATACCAGCCCCACATAGCCCGTGCCAATCATGGCGATCCGCATGAGACAGTCCGTATTTTTTGATGGTTAACGACAATCCAGATTTTGCGGGCGTCTTAGAGCATTTTTCAGCAAAGGGGAAATCGGAAAAGCGAAAGTAACCCGGCATATCATTTGTATGGATAAAGGAGAAAGCAACAGGTCGGGCCGAAGATGCGGCCGCATCGCGCCGAAAAGGGACACCGATGACCATAAACGGCACAGCCGTCACCGAACGTTCCACCCGCATCGACTGGGTGGATTACGCCAAGGGCATCTGCATCGTCATGGTGGTCATGATGCATTCGGTGCTCGGCGTCGAAAAGGCGGCCGGCGATACCGGTTTCATGAATGCTTTCGTGATGTTCGCGCAGCCGTTCCGGATGCCGGATTTCTTCTTGATTTCAGGCCTCTTTCTCAGCCTGGTGATCGACCGCGACTGGCGCACCTATCTCGACCGCAAGGTCGTGCATTTCGCATATTTTTACCTGCTGTGGATGACGATCCAGTTCGGCTTCAAGGCGCCCGGCTTCGCCGCCGAAAGCGGCTGGCGCCATGTCGGCTATCTGTATCTGGAATCCCTCGTCGAGCCGTTCGGCACGCTGTGGTTCATCTATCTGCTGCCGATTTTCTTCGTCGTCACAAAACTGTCACGCGGCGTCCCTCCTGCCGCGATCTGGATCGTGGCGGCCGCGCTGGAGTCGGCGCATGTCATGACCGGCTGGACAGTCATCGACGAGTTCTGCGCCCGCTTCGTCTATTTCTATTCCGGCTATCTGTTTGCTTCCTGGGTGTTCGCGCTGGCGGATCGTTCGCGGGAGAAGCCTGCAATGGCGCTGATCGGATTGGCGCTGTGGACGCTCATCAATGGTGGCCTCGTATGGTCAGGCGTCAGCCACTGGCCGCTGATCTCGTTGGCGCTCGGCTTCGCCGGCGCCGGCGCCATCATCGTGATGGGCGCGCTGCTGGCGCGGATGCAGTGGCTGAATTTCCTGCGCACTTGCGGCGAGCATTCGATCGTCATCTATCTCGCCTTCTTCCTGCCGATGGCGGTGACCCGGACGCTGCTGCTGAAGACCGGCGTGATCACCGATATCGGGACGATTTCCCTGATCGTGACGGTCGCGGGTATTGCCGGCGCGATTGCGATCTGGCGGCTGGCGCTACTGCTGCGCGCCGACTTCCTGTTCGAGCGGCCGGCGGCGTTCTGGATCGCGCCGAAGAAAGCGGCGCCCACGCTGCAGCCGGCAGAGTAAGTTGCGCCGGATCGTTGTCGTCCCGGGCTTGACCCGGGACCCATACCGCGTGATCCATCGATAGGGCACAACGGCAGACACCTTTCACAAAACATCCGCCTGTGGGTATGGGTCCCGGGTCAAGCCCGGGACGACAGCAATTTGGCTGTGCGATAGCGGCCAAAATCCCCCTCCCGAGGCTGTCATTTCCGCGCAAAAATCCCTAAATTTCGGCCATGCCGAAATCAGCCCCCAAAGCCGCCGCGAAACCCGCTCCCGCCGCCGAAGCCCCCGCCAAGCAATCAGGCAAGGGCGACCATGTGTTCCTGGTCGACGGTTCCGGCTACATTTTCCGCGCCTATCACGCGCTGCCGCCCTTGAACCGCAAATCCGACGGGCTGCAGGTCAATGCGGTGCTCGGCTTCTGCAACATGCTGTGGAAGCTGTTGCGCGACATGCCGGAGGATGACCGGCCGACGCATCTGGCGATCATCTTCGACAAGTCCGAGATCACGTTCCGCAACAAGCTGTATCCCGACTACAAGGCGCACCGGCCGCCGGCGCCTGACGACCTGATCCCGCAATTCGCGCTGATCCGCGAGGCGGTGCGCGCGTTCGACCTGCCTTGCCTGGAACAGGTCGGCTTCGAGGCCGACGACCTGATCGCGACCTACGCGCGGCTGGCCGGCGAGCGCGGCGCGACCACCACCATCGTTTCGTCCGACAAGGATCTGATGCAGCTCGTGACCGACAAGGTCACCATGTACGACACCATGAAGGATCGCCGGATCGGCATTCCCGAAGTGATCGAGAAATTCGGCGTGCCGCCGGAGAAGGTCGTCGAGGTGCAGGCGCTGGCAGGTGACTCCACCGACAACGTGCCCGGCGTGCCCGGCATCGGCATCAAGACCGCCGCGCAATTGATCGTCGAATATGGCGACCTCGAACAATTGCTGTTCCGCGCCGGCGAGATCAAGCAGCCGAAGCGGCGCGAGTCCCTGCTCGAGAACGCCGAGAAGGCGCGGATTTCCCGACAGCTCGTATTGCTCGACGACAAGGTCGACCTCGAAGTGCCGCTCGACGAGCTCGCGGTGCACGAGCCGGATGCCCGCAAGCTGGTCGCTTTCCTCAAGGCGATGGAATTCTCCACCCTCACCCGCCGCGTCGCCGAATATTCGCAAATAGATCCGGCCGACGTGGAGGCCGATGCGGGCAACAAGAGTGCGGCAAATGCCACCTCAGCCACGCCGGCCAGTGCAAAGGCGGCCGGAGACGCCAGCAGCAACGACCTGTTTGGAGACCGAACCGCCGCCAGGTCGGGTGCGGACAAACAGGACAAGGCCGCGAGCCCCAAGGGAACGCCGATCTCGCTTGCTGCGGCACGCGAGGAAGCCGCGAAAAAATTGCCGGTCGATCGCTGCGAAGTACCAGACCATCCGCAATCGCCGCCGAACTCAACGCCTGGATCGCGCGCGCCTGGGACGCCGGTAGCTTCGCGATCGACGCCAAGTCGAACTCCGGCGATCCGATGCAGGCCGATATCTGCGGCATCGCGCTGGCGCTGGCGCCGAATGACGCCTGCTACGTGCCGCTCGCGCACCGCCAATCCGGCGACGGCGCGGGCCTGTTCGACGCAGGCCTCGCGCCTGACCAAATCAAGGCAAGCGATGCGCTGGCCGCGCTGAAGCCGCTGCTGGAATCGGCAGGGATTCTCAAGATCGGCTTCAACATCAAGTTCAATGCGGTGATGCTGGCGCAGCACGGCATCACGCTGCGCAATACCGACGATGCGCAATTGATGTCGTACGCGCTCGACGCCGGGCGCAACTCGCATGCGCTGGAGTCGCTGGCCGATCGCTGGTTCGGTCATGTCGTGATCGCCGAGAGCGAACTGATCGGCAGCGGCAAGAACAAGCTGACCTTCGATCAGGTCGCGATCGACAAGGCGACCGCCCATTCGGCCGAAAGCGCCGACGTGATCCTGCGGCTGCAGCGCGTGCTGAAGCCGCGGCTCCCCGGCGAACACATGACTGTCGTCTACGAGACTTTGGAACGGCCGCTCGTCAGCGTGCTGGCGCGGATGGAACGGCGCGGCATCTCGATCGACCGGCAGGTGCTGTCGCGACTGTCGGGCGACTTCGCCCAGACCGCGGCGCGCGTCGAGGCCGAGTTGCAGGAGATCGCGGGCGAGCCGATCAATGTCGGCAGTCCCAAACAGATCGGCGACATCATCTTCGGCAAGATGGGAATCACCGGCGGCACCAAGACCAAGACCGGCGCGTGGTCGACCTCGGCGCAGATCCTCGACGAACTCGCCGAGCAGGGTCATGAGTTTCCGAAGAAGATTCTGGAATGGCGGCAGGTGTCGAAGCTGAAATCGACCTACACCGACGCGCTGCCGGAATACGTCCATCCGCAGACCCACCGCGTCCACACTACCTATGCGCTCGCCGCGACCACCACGGGGCGGCTGTCGTCGAACGAGCCGAACCTGCAGAACATCCCTGTGCGTACCGAGGACGGCCGGAAGATCCGCCGCGCCTTTATCGCGACGCCCGGACACAAGCTTGTATCGGCGGACTATTCGCAGATCGAACTGCGGCTGCTGGCCGAGATCGCCGACATTCCCGTGCTGAAACAGGCGTTCCGCGACGGGCTCGACATTCACGCGATGACGGCCTCGGAAATGTTCGGCGTGCCGATCAAGGACATGCCGGGCGAAGTACGCCGCCGCGCCAAGGCGATCAATTTCGGCATCATCTACGGCATTTCGGCGTTCGGTCTCGCCAACCAGCTCGGCATCCCGCGCGAGGAAGCCTCCGCCTACATCAAGAAGTATTTCGAACGCTTCCCCGGCATCCGCGCCTATATGGACGCGACGCGGGATTTCTGCCGCGCCAACGGCTATGTCACCACGCTGTTCGGCCGCAAGATGCACTACCCTGATATCAAGGCCTCCAACGCATCGGTGCGCGCCTTCAACGAGCGCGCATCGATCAATGCGCGCCTGCAGGGCACCGCCGCCGACATCATCCGCCGCGCCATGATCCGGATGGAAGATGCGCTCGCCGAGAAGAAACTTTCGGCGCAGATGCTGTTGCAGGTCCACGACGAACTGATCTTCGAGGTGCCCGACGACGAGGTGGCGGCCACGCTGCCTGTCGTGCAGCACGTGATGCAGGACGCGCCGTTCCCCGCGGTGCTGCTCTCGGTGCCGCTGCAGGTGGATGCGCGGGCGGCGAACAACTGGGACGAGGCGCATTGAGGCGCCGGCTTGCTTCCTTCTCCCCTTGTGGGAGAAGGTGGATCGACGGCGCGAAGCGGCGACGAGACGGATGAGGGGTCTCCATCCACGAGTCGCGCTCGTTGAGAGAACCCCTCATCCGGCGCTTCGCGCCACCTTCTCCCACAGGGGGAGAAGGGAAAAAAATCAATCCAGCTTGGCTTCCATGCCGCGCTTGGTCGCCGGGCGGGCCATCAGCGCGTTGTACCAGCGCTCGACATTCGGAAAATCCTTCAGCTCGACCTTGTGGCGCGGGTGGCGCCAGGCCCAGCCGAGGATGGCGAAGTCCGCGACTGACAGGGCGCCCGCAACGAATTCATGGTCGGCCAGCCGCTTGTCGAGCACGCCGTAGAGCCTTCGCGTCTCGGCCATGTAGCGTTTCAGGCCGTAGGCACGGTCGGCCTCGTTCTCCAGCGCGATGAAGTGGTGCACCTGGCCCGGCATCGGCCCAAAGCCGCCCATCTGCCACATCAGCCATTCATAGACCGGGATGCGCTCGGCCAGCGATTTCGGCAGGAACTTGCCGGTCTTCTCGCCGAGATAGAGCAGGATCGCGCCGGACTCGAAGATGCCGACCGGATTTCCGCCGGGGCCATCGGGATCGACGATTGCGGGGATCTTGTTGTTCGGGCTGATCTTGAGGAAGGCGGGCGCCATCTGCTCGCCCTTGGTGATGTTCACCGGTATCACCTTGTAGGGCAGCCCCATTTCCTCCAGCGCGACCGAGATCTTGCGGCCGTTCGGCGTGTTCCAGGTGTGCAGTTCGATGGTCATTGGCGTTCCCCACAAAGACTTTGGGTTTCCGTACCCCGGAACCTCCGGGCCTTACAACCCGTGCTTTCACGGGGCGCCCCTGCGAAACCGGGACGCGCCGCTGTTGACGGCATGCGATCAGCGCTGGCATGTGGCCGCCGGCGCCGATAGATTGCGGCCCGCCTGAAACCCTTGGGAAAACGCACCTTGTCCAAATCCGCCTCCCGCGCCCGCCTCGCCGAGATCATCCGCAAGCGTTCGTTCGGGCGCGGCGAGATCACGCTGGCCTCGGGCCGCAAGAGCGACTTCTACTTCAACCTCAAGCCGACCATGCTCGACCCCGAGGGCGCCACACTGCTGGCCGAACTGACCTATGAGGCGCTGAAGGACGACAATCTCGACTTCGTCGGCGGGCTGGAGATGGGCGCAGTCCCACTGGCGGGCGCGATCGCGCAGCTGTCCTGGATCAAGGGCCACCCGATCGCCGCGTTCTTCGTGCGCAAGAAGCCGAAGGAACATGGCGCCCGCCTCGCGGTGGAAGGCCTCGCCAAGGGCGAGACCCTGGAGGGCAAGCGCATCGTGATCGTCGAGGACGTCACCACGACCGGCGGCTCGGCGTTGAAGGCGGTCGAGGCCGTGCGCGAGGCCGGCGGCGAGATCGTGCTGGTGCTGACGATGGTTGACCGCGAGGAAGGCGCGACCGAAGCGTTTGCCGAGGTCGGGCTGGAGTTTCGTTCGCTCTACAAGGCCGGTGAATTTTTGAAGGCGTGATGCGGTCTGATCGCCGCATTTCTTTTTCGCCCTGCGCCGCTCCGAACACCACTCATTTACCATCCACCGTTAAGGTTACTCCGAACTGAAGCCTTGGCCTGCTGAGGCCCTCGCGCTTCAGTGCGTTTGGTTGCGTGGGGTGGAGTTGGCGTTGCGTACCGAGTTGCCTTTTTCGCACGTGCGGCGCCGCACGACGTTGGTGGCCGCGATCCTTGCGGGCGCGCTCGTGCTCGTGCCCGGCAGCGTTTCGGCCGAGGGCCTGTTCGATTTCCTGTTCGGCGGTGTCCAGAACCAGAAACCGGCGCGACAGGCTCCTGCGCAGGCGAACTTCTTCTCCGATCCGTTCGGCGTCAATCAAGCCGCCCATCCAGCACCTGCGCCGCGCGTCGCGGGCTCCGGACCTGCCTTCTGCGTGCGCAGCTGCGACGGCAAATATTTTCCGCTGACCATGCGCGGCAACGCCTCGCCGGTTCAGACCTGCCAGTCGTTCTGCCCGGCGAGCGTCACCAAGGTCTTTTTCGGCAGTAACATCGACAGCGCTGCCGCGGGCAATGGCGAGCGCTATGCCGACAGCGAAAACGCCTACGCCTATCGCAAGGCGCTGCGCGCCGACTGCACCTGCAACGGCCGAAGCCCGTCCGGGCTGGCGCCGGTCGATCTCACCCTCGACACCTCGCTGCGCTCCGGCGACGTCGTCGCCACCACCGACGGACTGGTGGCCTATACCGGCGTTCGCTTGGGGACCGACCAGACGGCGGAGTTCACGCCTGTCGCCTCCTATCCCGGCCTCACCGCTGACGTACGCGCCCGGCTCGGTGAAATGAAAGTGGCGCCGGTCAGCGCCGAGATGATCGCGACCAATACACAGCTTCCCGAGACGAAGCGCGACGTCGAGCTGACGACCGGCTCGATCCCGAAGGCGCCTGCGGCAAAGCCGGCGAAGCGCGCCGAAGTGAACTAGAGCGGCCCAGACACAAAATATCGAAAACAACCCCATGCAAAGTAGAATGGGGCCGGGCTGCGCCGCTGAACACAGCGTCTACCGCCCGACGATGACGCCGATCACGTTGGGCGCCGCCAGATATTTTTCCTCGATCGACGCACGCGCGGCGGCGCGGTTTTCCGCCGTCAGCAGGCCGCGCTTCTCGGCCAGGATCATCCAGCAATAGCCCCACCAGTCGGTCAGCATGCCCTGGTCGTCGACGAGGTCGTAGCCCTGCTCGGCGGCGAAGATGCGCGCCTGCGCTTCATCCAGCGTGTCGAGAAAGGCGTGGTCCTCGCCCGAAAACAGCTCGTCGCTGAAATCGTCCGTGGTGTAGCCCCACACCGACATGCAGACCGCGTTGAATTCGCGGTCGATGGCGTCGTCGTCGACGAGCTGGCGGCGCGAAGCCTGGTGCAGGCGCGACAGCGACCGCGCGAAGTCGGCGATGCGGGTGAGAGCGAACTGATCGAAGGCGATGGTGGACATGTAGTCCTCACAAACTCGGATAGACCATAAATGTTGTGTCGGCACTGTGCCGAATCACAATGATATATCAACTACTTGCTAAATTGTTCTTAATTTGTTCTAGTGGCGAAATAAAATCTGGTTCAGCAAGGGTTGCGTCGCGATTTGCCCAACCGTCGTCCCGGCGAAGGCCCATAGGCGCTAAAATAGCGGTGCCATCGTTTGATAGCGACGTTTTCGTGGCGGTTCGTGGAGATGGCGCCGGAGAGCTGATCTTGATCGGCGCAAGCATGCGATGGTGGGCTGCGGGATCACTGCCTGGAGAAGTGCGGCGATGAGGCGCTGGAGTAATCGCCAAGCGCCGGGCGGTGTCAGGCGGCTTCGGCCAAGCGGGGAGAGTCCTCGAGTTCGTCGATGAACGGCTCGAGCAGAAGAATGGTCAATAGATGAGCCAGCACATGAGGTCTGGCGGAGCGTTCGTCGGTTCCGGGTGGCCCCTTCAGGCCGATCAGGCTCTTCAGCCGCTTGAAGGCGAGTTCAATCCGCCATCGCAGGCGATAGAGAGCCAGAACATCAGCGGTGGCAAAGTCTTTAGGCTTGAGCGAGGTTATCAGGATCACCCAATTCGCGGCGTCGAGCGTCTGCTGCGAGAGCTGGTGGCCTCCCTGCTGTGCGCCTCGGCGCGCCTTGCGCCGCGCAACGGCAGCAGCCTCCGCCGGCTTCTTGACCGCAACCAGACGCAAGGCGAGAGACGTGCCGCGCTTGCGTTTTATCCAAATCGGCCGGTCGATCAGACCGTGGACCGACGCCTTCAACTCGGCGACAAGATCGAGCACATTGCCTTCACCGTCGAGCCAGCGGGCGCTCTTCCAACCGGCCCGGATCACGAGATCTGCGCCGGCTTCGATCAGCCTCGCCATGCGATCCGGTTGTACATAGGCCCGATCGGCAAGGCGGATCTCCCCGGCAACCACCGGGATCCGGTCGAGCGTCTCGCCGGCCTGCTGATCGGTCAGTTCGAAGTGACCAAAGCGCTCTTGCGGAAGATCAAACGCGCTGTGAATACGCCACAACTGGTTCTTCTTCCTGGCGCCCGGCCCTTTCTTCGGCACCGTGGTGGCGTCAATGATACGGATGAGCCGGCCGCGGCTCGCTTTCGGAGCGGCGGCGGCAAGTGCCTGACCCACCAGCATTGCGAGCCAGTCCCCGCACTGACGCAAGCGATACAGCAGCGCCACGTTGGAAACATCCACAAGGCCCACCGATGTCGCCCAGGCGGCGGTCGATCGCAATCCCCCGTCGCCCAGACAATAGGCCAGGATCAGCCGCAGCAAATCCACTGCATTGGTGATCTCTCGCGGCCGCAAGAACGCCTTGGTCTCTCGCGCTGTAGCACCCAGCGTCTCCGCGCCGCCAAGTCGCTCGACAACGTTCGACCAGTCTTCATTCAAAAGCGATTCGTGTCTCATGACATGCTGGATCACAACGATTCCGCCTCGCAAGACTATTTTAGCGCCTATGGGCGAACGCCGGGACCCATAACCACCAAAGCCGCGATTTGCCGATCCATGCGCGACACCCGCACATACTATGTCTACATCCTCGCCAGCCGCCGGTACGGAACGCTGTATATCGGCGTCACCAACAATGTGCCGACACGGCTTGAGCAGCACCGTGCCGGCCGTGGTTCCAAATTTGTAAGCCAATACGCGGTGTTTCGCCTGGTGCATGTCGAGGAGTTCGCATCGCCGCAAGAGGCGATTTCGCGAGAAAAACAATTGAAGGACTGGCGGCGAGACTGGAAAATTCGGTTGATTGAAGAAGGCAATCCGGACTGGAGCGACCTGTCCGGCCTACTATAGGCAGCGGTGGCTATGGGTCCCGGCCTTCGCCGGGACGACGAAATTGGGTACTCGCGGCTCTCACATCGCCGACAACAGTTTGTCACCGCAAGCGTTGGCGTAGAACTTTCCACCGCACTGGCGCTTCATCGCCGCGCAGCGCGCGGCCGGCGATGCGCCTTGCGCGACACTGAAGGAGCAGCCCAGTCCGTCGGCGCTTTTGCCCGCCTTGCCGGCGGCAGAGGCAGCGGTGCTCGCGATACAGATGACCAGCAGCGCTGCGGCGGCAATCTCGATGGTCAATCTCATGACAAGCCTCCCGTTCTGGCGGTACGCCTTTTCCTGGCACGCATGGCGCGCCAGTTACCGACCCCAACGATCTCAACAGGCTTTTACGCCTTGATCATATCACCAAAAGCCCGCCGCTTGTGCCTCGAAATCGGCCCGGTCCTTGCATAAATTCGAGTCAGCGCAGTGCACAAACTAGTCAGGCGTTTCGATTGCCCGGCAAGACGCGTATCTTCGCCGTGAGTCTCAACCGCAGGGATCGACGTGTTGCAGGAACAAGTTTCAGGAAATCATCCGGCGACCTATCCGGCGCTGGGCCAGCCGATCGACGAGCTGGCGCTCGCCGAGATCAAAGGCGCTATCCTCGCCAAACTCCGGCTTGCGATCGGCAAGGACGCCGGCATGGCGACCCGGCGGGACTGGTACAAGGCGGCTGCGCTGGCGCTGCGCGACCGCATCGTGCACCGCTGGCTGATGGCCGAAAAGGAGAGCTACGACGCCGGCAGCAAGCGCGTCTATTATCTCTCGCTCGAATTCCTGATCGGCCGCCTGTTCACCGACGCGCTGAACAATATGGGCCTGTTGCCGGTGTTCGAGGCGGCGCTCGGCGATCTCGGCGTCGGGCTTGACGACCTGCGCAAATGCGAGCCGGACGCAGCGCTCGGCAATGGCGGCCTCGGGCGGCTCGCGGCGTGCTTCATGGAGAGCATGGCGACGCTGGCCATTCCTGCCATCGGCTACGGCATCCGCTACGATTTCGGCCTGTTCCGCCAGATCATTTCGCAGGGCTGGCAACACGAATATCCGGACGAATGGCTGAGCTTCGGCAACCCCTGGGAATTCCAGCGGGCGGAGGTGGTCTACCACATTCATTTTGGCGGCCATGTCGACCATGTCGATGATCGCGGCCGTGACCGCGCGACGTGGCGACCGTCGGAAACCGTGCAGGCCGTTGCCTACGACACGCCGATCGTCGGCTGGCGCGGCCAGCACGTCAACGCGCTGCGGCTGTGGTCGGCGCGCTCGCCCGATCCGTTGCGGCTCGACGTTTTCAACAGCGGCGATTACCTCGGCGCCGTCGCCGAGGAAGCGCGCGCGGAATCGATCTGCAAATTCCTTTACCCGAACGACGAGAGCTCCGCCGGGCGCGAGCTGCGGCTGCGGCAGGAATATTTCTTCGTCTCCGCCTCGCTGCAGGACCTGATCAAGCGGCACCTCAATTCCGACGGGCAGTTGCGCAACCTGCCTTCCAAGGTCGCCGTACAGCTCAACGACACCCATCCGAGCCTCGCCGTCACCGAGCTGATGCGCATCCTGGTCGACCTGCATAATTTCCGCTGGGACGAGGCGTGGAAGCTGACGGTGGAGACGCTGTCCTACACCAATCACACCCTGCTGCCGGAAGCGCTGGAAACCTGGCCGATCGAACTGTTCGAGCGGTTGTTGCCGCGCCATCTCGAAATCATCTACCGCATCAATGCCGCGCATCTGGCGCTGGCCGACGTGCGCTGCCCGGGCGACGTGGATTTTCGCGCCTCGGTCTCGCTGATCGACGAGAAGAGCGGCCGCCGGGTGCGGATGGGCCAGCTCGCCTTCGTCGGCTCCCACCGCATCAACGGCGTCTCGGCGATGCATTCCGACCTGATGAAGGAGACCGTGTTCCACGATCTCAACCATCTCTATCCCGGCCGCATCACCAACAAGACCAACGGCATCACCTTCCGCCGCTGGCTGATGCTCGCCAATCCAAGGCTGACCGCGCTGATGCGCGAGGTCTGCGGCGAGGCCGTGCTCGACGATTTCTCGCTGTTCGAGCGCCTCGAGGCCCGCGCCAGCGACAACGCGTTCCAGCAGCGTTTTCGCGAGGTCAAGCATCACAACAAGCTGGCGCTGGCGCGGTTGATCGGCGAGCGGCTCAGCATCAAGATCGATCCGTCGGCGCTGTTCGACGTGCAGATCAAGCGCATCCACGAATACAAGCGGCAATTGCTCAACATTCTCGAAGCCATTGCGCTGTACCACGCGATCAAGGACGAGCCGCAGCGCGACTGGGTGCCGCGGGTGAAGATCTTCGCCGGCAAGGCCGCGGCAAGCTATCGCTACGCCAAGCTGATCATCAAGCTGATCAACGACGTCGCCGAGGTCGTCAACAACGACCCCGATGTCGCCGGCCGTTTGAAGATCGTCTTCCTCGCCGACTACAATGTCAGCCTTGCGGAAGTGATCATTCCGGCCGCCGATCTCTCCGAGCAGATCTCCACCGCCGGCATGGAGGCCTCCGGCACCGGCAACATGAAGCTGGCGCTCAACGGCGCGCTGACCATCGGAACGCTGGACGGCGCCAATATCGAGATCCGCGACCATGTCGGCGCGGAGAACATCGCGATCTTCGGCCTGGAAGCCGGCGACGTCATGATCCGGCGCAAGCAGGGGCTCGACGCGACCGACGTCATCAGCCGCTCGCCACGGCTGGCGCGCGCGCTTGTCGCGATCGAAAGCGGCGCGTTCTCGCATGACGATCCCGCCCGCTTCGCCACGATCGGCCACGCGCTGCGCTATCTCGACCATTACATGGTCTCGGCCGATTTCGATTCCTACTACGAGGCACAGCGCGGCATCGACGCGCGCTGGCAGGTGGCGCCGGCATGGACCCGCGCCTCGATCCTCAACGTGGCGCGGATGCCGTGGTTCTCCTCCGACCGCACCATCCGGGAATATGCCGAGGAGATCTGGAACGTGCCGGTGCGCGCGGCCGTGCCGGAGGCCAGCGCCCAGCGTGGGGCCAAGGGGTAGCAAGTGTTCCTCATGGTGAGGAGGCGCGCAGCGCCGTCTCGAACCATGAGGGCCGTACGTATCGTAGCCGTAGCCACCCTTCGAGACGGCGCTGCGCGCCTCCTCAGGATGAGGTCCGAAAGGACGCATGACCTCCTGCATCATTGAAATCGAGGGGACAGCAATGATACTGCACGGCGGTATCCGGAGATATTCATGCTCACCAAAACCCCTCATTTGTTCGACGACGCCACGAAAGTCACCGCCGGCGATAGCTGCTGGCAGGGCAGGACCAGCCCGGATTACTGGGCCTTTGTCGGCCCGTTCGGCGGCTTCACGGCCGCCACTATCCTGCGAGCGCTGATCGAGCATCCGCAGCGTGCGGGCGATCCGCTGTCGCTGACGGTGAATTTCTGCGCGCCGGTGGCGGAAGGGCCGTTCGATCTCGACGTTCGCCTGGTCAAGGCCAACCGCTCGAGCCAGCACTGGTGTGTGGAGATGACGCAGGCCGGCGGCGACGTCGCGACGCTGGCGACCGCCGTGTTCGCCGAGCGCCGCCCGTCCTGGTCGCACCAGCAGATGGCTTTCCCGAACGCCGTGCCGTTCGAACAGGCGCGCCGGTTTCCGAACACGAAGATGACCTGGACGCACCAGTACGATTTCCGCTTCGTCGAGGGCGAGCCAAGCTTCTATGGCTCGCCTGCCGCTTCGCCGCTCGCGGCTCTCTCAAAACAGTGGATCGGCGATCATGTGCCGCGACAGATCGACATGCTGTCGCTGATGTCGATGTCGGACGCGTTCTTCGGCCGGGTGTTTCTGGCGCGCCGCGAACTGATCCCGTTCGGCACGGTATCGATCACGACGTATTTTCATGCGGCGTCGGAGGAACTCGCGGCCGAGGACATCACCCACGTGCTGGCGGTGGCCGACGCGCGGATTTTCCACAGGAGTTACGGCGACCAGCACGGCGAATTGTGGTCGCCGTCGGGGCGGTTGTTGGCGACGACGACGCAGATCGCGTATTTCAAGGCGTGATGGAACGTCGACCGGCGGCGCGTCGCTTGTAGGGTGGGCAAAGCGTAGCGTGCCCACCATGGCGAGCACAGCAGGAGATGGTGGGCACGCGCTTCGCGCTTTGCCCACCCTACGGAAATCGAGAGGCCGCGCTCATGCCTGACGCCAACGTTCCCCGCATCGCCCTGCTCGGCGTTCCCATCGAGATCGGAGCTTCGCAGCTCGGAACCCTGATGGGGCCGGATGCGCTGCGCACCGCGGGCATCGGCCGCATTCTCGATCAGCTCGGCTTTGCCGTCGAAGATCACGGCAACATGGCGAAGCCTGTTGCGACCGCCGACGAGGGTCCGCCGCCGCAAAACGCCAAGATATTACGACACCATCAAGGGCTGGATCCGCGCGCTCAGCGAACGCTCCTATATGCTGGCGAGTTCCGGCGCCGTTCCGATCTTCATGGGCGGCGATCATTCGCTGTCGATGGGATCGGTGAACGGCGTCGCGCGCTACTGGCAGGAGCAGGGCCGGCCGCTGTTCGTGCTCTGGGTCGACGCCCACGCCGACTACAACACGCCGCAGACGACGGAGACCGGCAACATGCATGGCATGTCGGCGGCCTTCCTGTGCGGCGAAGGCGGCCTTGACGGCCTGCTCGGCGGTGCGCCCCGCGCCTCGATCGGCCCCGATCAACTGGAGCTGTTCGGCATCCGCTCGATCGATCCCGAAGAGAAGAAACTGGTGTTCGGACGCGGCGTCGCGATCGCGGACATGCGCGCGATCGACGAGTTCGGCGTCGGCGTGCTGATCCGGAAGGTGATCGAGCGCGTGCGGGCGCGCAACGGCGTGCTGCATGTCTCGTTCGACGTCGATTTCCTCGACCCCACCGTGGCTCCCGGCGTCGGCACCACGGTGCCGGGCGGCGCGACCTACCGCGAGGCGCATCTGATCATGGAGCTGCTGCACGATTCCGGGCTGGTGCGCTCGGTCGACATCGTCGAGCTCAACCCGTTCCTCGACGAACGCGGCCGCACCGCGCGCGTCGCCGTCGAACTGATCGGCAGCCTGTTCGGATTGCAGATCGCCGACCGGCGGACGCCGAGCAACGCGGTGCTGCCGGATAACAAATAGAGCACCGGGCAGTTTTCAGCCGCTACGTGATTCGCCCGCGCGCTCCACGAGATGCGCGCGCGACGGGGCGGGATCAAACCGATCGGCGAAATATTGCGTCTCGTTGGCCACCAGCCCTTCGCGGAATTCCATGATGCTCACCGCATAGGATGGAACGCCGTCATAGCTGAGAACGAATTCGGTAACCCAGAGATCGCCGCCGCCGATAATCCGCCGAACCGTGAAGCGCTTCTTGTTCGGCTGGAGGAACCGGCTCTGTTGAATGTTGTGCCGGCCACGGATCCGCTCACCCGATTGCGGATAGTCGAGCACCGCGTCCTCGCGGTAGATTTCATGTTCGGCGTCGAAATCGTTGGCGTCCGAAGCTTCCCAGTGACGCTGTAACGCCGCCCGCAGGATTCGATCGTCCATTTCGATCTCCCGATTTGCGCTCGTGAGACTACGCCCTAGTGCTGATCGGCGCTCATCACGACATGCACGAGGCAGCCGTTCACCGTGCGGCCCGGCGGGTGCGAGGATGACGGCGTCGCGGCGTGGAAATCGCCGGCTTTCAGATCGAGCCCGCCGAACGACAGGTCGCCTTCGATCACCAGCGTCTGCTCGTCGGCATGATGCGCGTGCGGCTGATAGGTTGCGCCGGGTGCCATCCGGATCAGGAGGTGCTGCCGGTTCTGCGTCCGGTCGACATGCAGCAGGCGGCCCGTGATGCCCGGGCCGATCTCGAACCAGGCTGGCCTTCCCTGCGCGCGTGGTCAGGGTGCCCGGCAGATCGGCGCCCTCGCCCTCGATCCGGTCGAGAATTTTTTCGAACGTGCCGGAGGGCGGCGATTCTGCCTCTCCAACGGGCAGATCGGAAAGCATGCCTTGCCAGTATTCGACCTGCGCCCGCAATGCCTCGTCCGATTTCAGGCGCTGCGCGAAGGCGTGCCTGTCTTCCTCGCCGAGCAGCCCAAGGGCATACTCAACCGCATCGTTGGCCCCCGGCGTTACCGGCTCAGACATCGCTGCAACTTCTCAACAGCACGGTGAATCCAAGTTTTGATCGTTCCAACCGGAACGGCCGAATGCGCGGCAAGTTCCTCGTAGCTCAGGCCATAATAATAGGCCAACAGAACGGATTGCCGGTAGTTCTGCTCCAACTGACCAAGACACCTGCGCAGGTCCGGCGCAAGACCGGGATCGCCCGGGGCCTGATGTGGCAGCGCCTCGACCAGGGCCGCGACGCTTTCGTCGGTCAGCGATAGCTGCCCGCTCCGGCGCGCCGGCAGCCGGTCCAGCGCGACGCGGCGCACGACCGTCACCATCCAGCCCATCGCGCCGCCTTTGGCGGGATCGAACAAATAGGATTTTTGCCAGATCCGCAGCATCGCCTCCTGAAAGGCGTCCTCGGCGGCGGCGCGGTCGCGCAAGATCCTGGTGCAAATCCCGAACAAGGTCGGCCCGACCTGCTCGTACAGAACGCGAAATGCACTCCTGTCGCCCTTGGCGACAGACGTGAGCACGTGCCCCAGATCGTCCTCGATATTCTGTCGCATTTTGAACGAGACGGGCAAGATACACAATCAAGGGCTGTTGTTCCTCGCGAACTATAAAGCTCAGGAAGCTACGGTTCAACGGGCCGGAGTTTCAAAACGAGTCCGCGCAGCCATCGGCCAAAAATCGTCGCCCCACACGCCCGCCGCCGAAACTTTTTGGATCGCTCTCCCGTATTGGCGACATACGGTCCCTTTTCCAGGACGTCCGGGGACCGGATTCAACGGAAAATCGAGCTGGGGTAACCATGGTGAACGCAACGCCGCAGGCCACGACCGCCGAACAGGATGGCAGAACGGCGCTTCTGCAACTCATTGGAGAAGTCGCCAGCGGCAACAAATCCGCCTTTGCAAGACTCTACGGCCTCACGCACGCCAAGCTGCTGGGTGTCGCCCTGCGCATCCTCAGGGACCGTGCACTGGCCGAGGATGTCCTGCAGGAAAGCTACGTGAAGATCTGGCGCCATGCCACGAGCTACGATCCGTCGATCGCCTCGCCGATGACGTGGATGGCGACCATCGTCAGGCACGGCGCCATCGACGCGTTACGCAAGCGGCAACTCGAGGCGCTCGGCAGCGAGGACGAAATGGCGACGATCGCCTCCAACGATCCCGATCCGGTCGAGGAGATGCACCTGGCGCGGTTGCGCCCAAAAGCGCTGGCGGCGTTTGCACGGCTGCCCGAGGACAAGCGGCGCCTGATCATGCTGGCCTATCTGAGAGACCGCAGCCGCCAGGAGCTGTCGATCCGGTTCGGCGTTCCCGCCAACACCGTCAAGACGCATCTGCGGCGGGCACTGCTGGAGCTGCGCGCCACGATGTTTGCGTCGATCGAAGCGAGAACGCAAAGCGTCGCGTAAAATGAAAGGGCGGCCCTGACGGCCGCCCTCGTCGTTTCGAATGGTCTGCACCTGACCGAAGCGGTTACTCGGCCGCGAGCTTCAGATCCGGCGCGGCGGCTCGGACTTCGGCGTCGACCTGGGCTTCGAACTTGGCAAAGTTCTTCTGGAACATGCCGACCAGACTGCGCGCGGTCTTGTCGAACTCGGCCTTGTCCTTCCAGGTGTTGACGGGATTGAGGATCTCGCTCGGCACGCCCGGCAGCGCGGTCGGCACCGCAAAGCCGAAATACTTGTCAGTGCGGAATTCGACGTTGCGCAAGGAACCGTCGAGCGCCGCGGTGAGCAGCGCGCGCGTCACCTTGATCGGCATCCGGTTGCCGGTGCCGAACTTGCCGCCGGTCCAGCCGGTGTTGACCAGCCAGCAATCGACATTGTGCCGGGCGATCAGCTCGCGCAGCATGTTGCCGTAGACGGAAGGGTCGAGCGGCAGGAACGGCGAACCGAAACAGGTGGAGAATTCCGGCTGCGGCTCGTTGCCGAGACCGCGCTCGGTGCCGGCGACTTTTGCCGTGTAGCCGGACAGGAAGTGATACATCGCCTGCGCCGGCGAGAGTTTTGCGATCGGCGGCAGCACGCCAAAGGCGTCGGCGGCCAGCATCACCACGTTCTTCGGCTGGCCGGCACGGCCGGTGCGCGAAGCATTCGGGATGAAATCGAGCGGATAGGCCGAACGGGTGTTTTCGGTTTTCGAACCGTCGTCGAAATCGGGAACGCGGGTGTCTTCGTCGAGCACCACGTTTTCCAGCACGGCACCGAAACGGTTGCTGGCGGCAAAGATCTGGGGCTCGGCTTCTTTCGAGAGCTTGATGCACTTGGCGTAGCAGCCGCCTTCGAAATTGAAGACGCCGTCATCGCCCCAACCATGCTCGTCGTCGCCGATCAGCGTGCGGTTCGGATCGGCCGACAGCGTGGTCTTGCCGGTGCCGGATAGCCCGAAGAAGACCGCGGTGTCGCCCTTGGGTCCGACATTGGCCGAGCAGTGCATCGGCAGCACGCCCTTGGCGGGCAGGTAGTAGTTCAGCGTGGTGAAGACCGACTTCTTCATCTCGCCGGCATAATACGACCCGCCGATCAGGACGATCTTGCGGGCGAAATCGATCGCGACGACGTTCTCGGACTTGCAGCCGTGACGTTTGGGATCGGCGCGGAAGCTCGGCAGGTCGATGATGGTCAGCTCGGGCGCGAAATCCTTCAGCGCCGACGCCTCGGGGCGGATCAGCAGCGTGCGGATGAACAGCGAATGCCAGGCGAGCTCGGTGAAGACGCGGGTCTTGATCTGGAAGCTCGGGTCGGCGCCGCCATAGAGATCCTGCGCGAACAGCGTCATGCCTTCGGCATGCTTGAGGAAGTCCGCATACAGCGTGGAGAATTGATCCGCAGTGATCGACTGGTTGCCGGCCCACCACATCTTCTCGGTGCTGGCGTCGCGCACCGTGAACTTGTCCTTCGGGCTGCGGCCGGTGAACTCGCCGGTGTCCGCGCATAGCGCGCCGTCGGCCGACAACACCGCCTCGCCCGCGGCGAGCGAGTATTGATAAAGCTGCGGCGCACCGAGGTTCCAGTGCACCGTTTTGAGATTTTTTAAGCCGAATTTGTCGGCGCCGAAGGCACCGTTGCGTAGACCCGTCTCTTGCACGAAGACTCCTCCTCGAACCCGCGTTACTCGATACGCGCGCTGTCGCTTGACGCGCTCTGTCGCGGTGACCCCTGAATATAGCCTTCCGGCTTCGGTCCGGCGACCTAATACTGGTGAACGCAGGGCTTGCCAAGCCGATCCGCGCGATTTGGTTTATTCGGGCGCGGCCGTTTGATCTGCATCAATCGGATGCTGCGGCGCTTTCGCGCCGGTTTGCTGTCGTGGTTGCGCGACCATCCGTCGATGCCCGGGAAAATGCTGCATTGCACAATAAGAAAATTTCCAAAAAGATATCACAGCGCTACGCTCTCTCCGATCAGCGCAACGGTCCCCAATACGCCGGATAGGCATTGCGGGGCTAGGACGCATCGTTGAGATGGCCAGCATCGTCTGAAGCAGCGCCTCGCGATGCGCAGGCCCGAATCTTCTATCGAGGTTTTCCACCTGCGCCTGCGCCAGTGCGACTTCGGCGCCCGGTGCCGGCACTAATCCTTGGCCCGCGCCTCGCCTGCGAGCCGCACCAGCATCTTGCGCAACGCCATCGGCACTGGCGATCCGCTCCGGGAAATCCAGCCGCAGCGTCGCGCTTTCAGCCTGCATGTCCATGCCGTCAGGGTCGCAGCCGGTGCAGCGCCAGTCGGCGGATTCGGCGCCCAGCAGGTTGGTCGCATAGAGGCTTCATCGCGTCGCGGTGATCCTCATTCATGTGCTCGACCGCGCCCTGCTCGGCTTCCAGCAACTCTGCCGCGTCGCCGATGTCGGTCAGAAACTGCTCGGGCTCGAGGTCGATGATGCGGCCGAAACCGGCGACCAGATGCAGGCCCGACGGGGCGATCCGGAAGAACGAAAAGTCCTTGAAATCGACAAAGGCTTCCGCGGACGGATGCGCGTTGAGGTAGCGCCGGCGCAGGATTTTCGCGGCCTCACCCGTGGCCTCTTCGGCGCGGCCCGCCAGCATGATTCTGCGCGCCCTCCAGCGGATCGCCGGCGGCGCGCTCGTCCAGCATCAGCGATACGCGGCCGTCACCGAGAATATTTTTCGTATGCAGCGCGAGCCGCGAAATCAGCAGGATCGGGGAAGCGTCGGCATGGCTGGCGACGTTGACCAGCGAGCAGTAGGGGTCGCCGCTTTCGGGCATAAGGGTGGCGAGCGCGCCCTGCCGGCTGCGCCGGAGCAGCGAACGCGCAAGTTTGGAAGCATCAAAATTGGCGTTCGGCTGCATGGGTCATTATCCGGGCCATCTTATTGCAAAAAGGGCCTTTTCTCGGCCAGAGAGGGTGCTATACGGGATGCGCGGCGCATCTCCGCAGGAGCGTTTTGCGGAACTCGGTCACACTTCAGCCTAGCTTGCATTGCTCGTTGACCGCGTACGAAGCCCATTTATGCGGCGTCTGGCTGGATTGCACGCCGTTTAAGCCACTCTCTTATTCGAAAGCAGGCTCATGCCCACAATCGCCCTGGTCGATGATGACCGCAACATTCTCACTTCCGTGTCGATCGCGCTCGAAGCCGAAGGCTATCGCATCATGACCTACACGGATGGTGCTTCGGCGCTCGACGGCTTCCGCACCTCGCCGCCGGACCTCGCGATCCTCGACATCAAGATGCCGCGCATGGACGGCATGGAAACGCTGCGCCGGCTGCGCCAGAAGTCCGACCTGCCGGTGATCTTCCTGACCTCCAAGGATGAAGAGATCGACGAATTGTTCGGCCTCAAAATGGGTGCCGACGATTTCATCCGCAAGCCGTTCTCGCAGCGCTTGCTGGTCGAGCGCGTCAAGGCCGTGCTCCGCCGCGGCCAGCCCAAGGATCCGACCGCCGTACCGAAGGAGCCGGATGCGCGCGCGCTGGACCGCGGCCTGCTGCGGATGGATCCGGAGCGGCACACCTGCACCTGGAAGAACGAGCCGGTGACACTGACGGTGACGGAGTTCCTGATCCTGCAGGCGCTGGCGACCCGCCCCGGCGTGGTGAAGAGCCGCAACGCGCTGATGGACGCGGCCTATGACGATCAGGTCTATGTCGACGACCGCACCATCGACAGCCACATCAAGCGGCTACGCAAGAAGTTCAAGGTGGTCGACGACGACTTCGAGATGATCGAGACGCTGTACGGCGTCGGCTATCGTTTCAAGGAAGCCTGATCTGCGTTTGGTGGGCGGAAGTGCCGACTGACACATCCGCCCGTTCGGCGTAGTAAAGCGTAGAGTTACAACGCGGCGTATCAAAACCGGTAGCTCGGCCATTGCTAGATCGAACGCAGCCCGATTCAACGCTGAACCACGAGGATGCTTCGGAGCTCCCCGATCGGTATCGCGTTGCCGACGATAGCCCGGGCGAAAAAGGCTGGCGGCGGCCGCTCGGCTGGGTGCGCCGGGCCGGGCAATTCTTCTTCGCGCTTTCGTTCTCCAGCCTCACCCGCCGCATCGTCTCGCTCAATCTGGCGGGCCTCGTAGCGCTGGTGGCGAGCATTCTCTATCTGTCGCAGTTCCGCGCCGGCCTGATCGATGCGCGCGCGCAGAGCCTGCTGGTGCAGGCCGAAATCATCGCCGGCGCGATCGCCGCCTCCGCCACCGTCGAAACCAACACCATCACCATCGATCCGGACCGCCTGCTCGATCTCAAGCCCGGCGAGAGCTACGGCGCGCCGGACGAATCCTCAGGCCTTGATTTCCCGATCAATCCGGAGCGGGTCGCGCCGGTGCTGCGGCGGTTGATCTCGCCGACCAAGACGCGTGCACGCATCTATGGCGGCGACGGCGGCATGATCCTCGACAGCCGCAGCCTTTACGGCCGCGGCGACGTCTTGCGTTTCGAACTGCCGCCGCCCTCGACGGAAAAACCTGGAATCGTCGAGCGCGCCACGATCTCGATCCGCACCTGGCTCAACCGCGGCGACCTGCCGCTCTATCGCGAACTCGGCCCGGAGAACGGCAAGGGCTATCAGGAAATCGTGCAGGCGCTCGACGGCGTCAAGAGCAGCATGGTGCGCGTCAATGACCGCGGCGAGGTGATCGTCTCGGTCGCAGTCCCCGTGCAACGCTTCCGCGCCGTGCATGGCGCGCTGATGCTTTCGACGCAGGGCGACGACATCGACCAGATGGTGACGGCCGAACGGCTCGCGATCCTCAAGGTCGGCGGCGTCGCCTCCGCCGTCATGATCGTGCTGTCGCTCCTGCTGGCGAGCACGATCGCAGGCCCGGTGCGGCGGCTGGCCGACGGCGCCGAGCGCGTCCGCCGGCGCATCCAGACCCGTGTCGAGATTCCCGACTTCACCCGTCGCCGCGACGAGATCGGCCATCTGTCCGGGGCGTTACGCGACATGACCAATGCGCTGTACAGCCGCATCGAGGCGATCGAGATGTTCGCCGCCGACGTCGCCCATGAATTGAAGAACCCGCTGACCTCGCTGCGGTCGGCGGTGGAAACGCTGCCGCTGGCGCGCAACGACACCAGCCGCGCGCGGCTGCTCGAGGTGATCGAGCACGACGTCAAGCGGCTCGACCGGCTGATCTCCGACATTTCCGACGCCAGCCGCCTCGATGCCGAATTGCAGCGCCAGGACATGGCGCCAGTCAATCTGCGGCGGCTGCTGACGACGCTGACCTCGGTCGCCAACGAGACACGGGTCGGCCAAGACGTCGCTGTCGAGGCGCGCTTCGAAGGGCGCGGCGTCACCGACACGTTTTCGGTGCCGGGCCATGATTCCAGGCTCGGGCAGGTGATCTCCAATTTGCTGTCGAACGCACAATCGTTCTCCGCGCCCGGCGGCAAGGTGCGCGTCACCTGCCGCCGCGTGCGCACGGAAATCGAAATCGTGGTCGATGATGACGGGCCGGGCATCGGCGAGGATGCGCTGGAACGCATCTTCGAGCGCTTCTACACCGACCGGCCGCATCAGGGCTTTGGCCAGAACTCGGGCCTGGGCCTATCGATCTCCAAGCAGATCATCGAGGCGCATAACGGGCGCATCTGGGCGGAGAATCGCCACGGCCCGGCCGATACCGAGGGCAAGCCGACGGTGGTCGGCGCACACTTTGTGGTTCGGCTGCCCGCGCCATGATGACGCAGAGCGCGAGCGTACACGCTTCCGCCGTGCGGGTGGGGGATCGCGCCGTGCTGATCCGGGGCCCGTCAGGCGCCGGCAAGTCGCGGCTGGCCTTCGATCTGATTCTCGCCGGACGCGCCGGACAACTTCCCCAGGCCGTTCTGGTCGGCGATGACCGTGTCCATCTCGACACAGTCGCCGGACAATTGCTGGTCCGCCCGGCGCGCGAACTGGCCGGCTTGATCGAAATCCGCGGCCTGGGGATCCGACATTGCGACTTTGTTGGGGAGGCCGTGGTCGGCCTGATCGCCGATCTGGCGGCCGGTGATGCCGAGCGGCTGCCGCCGCCGGAAGCGCTCTCTACCCGTCTAAACGGTGTTTTGATACCGAGAATCCCTATTGGGATTGGTTATGACCCCCTTCCCCTGATTGCAGCTGCATTGATGACAACCGCGAGTTCGGGCGAGGTCCAACCTTCGGATGATTGCCTGAAGGGATTTGGTAACCATATAAGCCCCAATATGGCCACTGATTAAACCGGCACAGGCCTCAC
Organism: uncultured Alphaproteobacteria bacterium; assembly: GCA_963742935.1. Classification (GTDB taxonomy): domain Bacteria; phylum Pseudomonadota; class Alphaproteobacteria; order Rhizobiales; family Xanthobacteraceae; genus Bradyrhizobium. The sequence goes on from CAVUOI010000025.1 coordinate 328,704, forward strand.
TGTTTACCGCCAAGTACTGGAACAATAGCCGAGATGCCCTCTTGCGCGGGGCCTCTGGATGGTCAAAGTGGCGCGTTCGTGCGGTGCACCAAAAAAGCACCCGCGAGGAGTTTCCGATGATTGGTCTAGTGCTTGTGACCCATGGGCGCCTTGCCGACGAGTTCAAGGCGGCGCTCGAACATGTCATGGGTCCGCAAAAACAAATCGAAGCCGTTACGATTGGAGCCGAAGACGACTCCGATCTCTGTCGAAGCGATATCATCGAAGCGGTAAATCGCGTTGACAGCGGCGATGGTGTCGCCATTCTCACCGACATGTTCGGCGGCACCCCTTCAAACCTTGCGATTTCCTGCATGAGCCGTCCCAAAGTGGAAGTGCTCGCAGGCATCAATCTTCCTATGCTGGTGAAGCTCGCCAAGGTGCGCGAGGAGCGTTCGCTTCCCGACGCCATCGCGATGGCGCAGGAAGCTGGTCGCAAATATGTGACCATCGCCAGTCGCGTCCTCGCCGGCAAATGAGCGACGACGCCGAGCCCGAAAAGGAACTCGGGCCGAGCGTGCCGGCCGGCGCCGTTTCGCGGGAGCTTCTGATCATCAACAAGCGCGGCCTGCATGCGCGGGCCTCGGCGAAATTCGTGCAGTTGGTCGAAAAGTTCAGCGCCGAGGTCTGGGTGACGCGCGGCAGCGAGACCGTCGGCGGTACCTCGATCATGGGGTTGATGATGCTGGCGGCGGGACCGGGAACCACGGTGACGGTCTCCGCTATCGGCCCGGAGGCGCAGGCCGCGGTCGATGCCCTCGCCGCTCTGATCGCTGACAAGTTCAACGAAGAAGGCGTGTGAGCGTATGCTCGCTTCGCTTCGACCCTCATGGTGAGGAGCCGCGAAGCGGCGTCTCGAACCATGTAGCCCCCGCTGCTACATCCCGGCTTTCATCCTTCGAGACGGCGCTTCGCGCCTCCTCAGGATGAGGTTTAAAACCTGCGGGGCGACGTCTGACAGCTCAAAACGGATTGGTGACGATCCCCCCATCCACACGCAGCGCGGCGCCGTTGGTGGCGCTGGAGGCTTTTGAGCAGACATAGCAGATCAGATTGGCGACCTCTTCCGGCTTCGCGTAGCGCTGCAAGAGCGACGCCGGCCGGCGCTCGGTGAAGGTGCGCTGGACCAGGTCGTCGACGGTGGTGCCGGCGGCTTCAGCGCGCGCGGCCAGACGAACCGGCGCCATCTCGACCCAGGTCGGGCCGGGCATCACCGAATTCACCGTCACGTTGGTGCCTTTGGTCGTCTCCGCCGCGCCGCGCGCGATGACGAGCTGCGCCGACTTGGAGAAGCCGTAATGCACCATCTCCTTCGGGATGTAGACGCCGGACTCGCTGGAGACGAATACGACGCGGCCCCAGTCCTTGTTATCGAGCATCCGCTTCAGATAGTGCCGCGTCAGCCGCACCCCGCTCATCACATTGACCTCGAACATTTTGGTCCAGTCGGCGTCCTCGATGTCGAAGAATCCCTTTGGCTCGTAGATGCCGAGATTGTTGACGAGGATGTCGGCGTCTGGGAATTGCTTGACCAGCGCGGCGCAGCCCGCCGCGTTGCCGAGGTCGAACACGGCGCCATGCGCCTTGGCGGAAGGCGCGGCCTTCTGGACTTTTGCCACGGCCTCCCCGACCGCCGTCTTGTCGCGCCCGTTGACGATCACTTCCGCGCCCATCTGCGCAAGCCCGATCGCGGTCGCGAGCCCGATGCCGCGCGTCGAGCCGGTGACCAGCGCCGTCTTGCCCGTCAGGTCCATATCCATGTGTTTCCCCCTTTTGTTTTCTGGTTGGTCGTTTCTATTTGGCTGGCGGCACGACGAAGATATTCCAGGCTGTCGCCGGCCCGGGATGCCCCAGAAAGAACCGTCGCGTGGTCATCACCATGCGCTCGGCATTGGCGGCATGGGCTTTCATCCATGCCTCGCATTTTTCCAGCTTCCAGTCGCCGGCCTCGCAGATGCCGATGAAGCCTGATCGCTTCGCGTCGTCGAGCGAGGCGAGGCCCGACGACCATGGCTCGTCCGGAGTGAGCGGCGCCGGATGATCGGGGCTGTAAAAGGTGACGGGCTGGCCGGTATCGGTATAGGCCGCGACCACCGGCCAGCGCGAATTGAACCGCAAGCGCCAGATTTCCGTCAGTTCGCGGGCGAGTTCGGAACGCGCCCGGTAGGTGGCGCCGGCCGTGCGCTTTTCGCTCACCTCATGGGCGACGATACTGGGCGATGCCGCCAGCACGACCAGCGAAATCACCAGCCAGGTCGCGGTCAGGATCAACAGCGCGATTTTCCGGACCCGCACCGCCGGAATGGCGATCAGCGCAAGCGGCATCAGGAAGAACAGCGGGATACCCCAGTCGGTCTTGATGTAAACGTGGAACAGCACGGCGCCGAGCGGCGGCCCGATCGCCGCCACCGTTTGGATGATCCAGACATTGAGCGCCTGGGACCGGTTGACGCCGGAATTGGCGCCGCGCGCCAGGAACGGAAACAGCGTCCAGCGGAATGGCCGCCAGGTCAGCGCGATCGCGCCGAGCAATACCGGCACTGCCATCAGCGCGAGATTATGTTTGACGTAGCCCAGCGCGTGATCGCCGATCATTGCGCGGTCGGTGAGCGAATAGGTGTCGCCCGCATAGGTCAGTGGGACGAAATCGACCTGCTTCAGCCACATCAGATGCGGCAGCATCGCCGCCACCATCGTCGCAATCGCCACCCACGGCGCCGGCGAGCGCAAGAATTGCAGGCGCGCGGGATGGATCAGCGCGGCGAGGCCGACGGCGCCGATCATGGTCAGCGCCCAGTATTTGGTCATCAGCGCCAGCGCGCCGGCGAGTCCGAGCCAGATGCCGGACCTGACGCTGCGCTTCTCGAACGCGTCGAGATAGGCCAGCACGACCAGCGGCAGCGTGACGAGTTGCAGCAGGTCCGGATTGTATTTGAAGCCCTTGAAGTTGAAGACCGGATAGAGCGCCAGCATCACCACGACGAAGAACGCGCGGCGGCGATCGACCACGCGGAGCGCCAGCATCCAGCAGATCACGAGCCCGCAGCCGAGCGTCGCCATCGCCAGCGCATAGGTCGCCCAATCGGTGACCGGAAAGAACCTGAACCAGACGCCGGCGACCCATCCGGACAATGGCGGGTGCTTGCCGTAACCGAGCAGGAACTTCTGGCCCCAGGCATAGGCTTCGGCGACGTCCATATGGACGTCCTGCCCGGTCTTCAGGTTGACCAGAATCAGCGTCCACAGCACCGCGTGAACCGCGGCAAAGCCGATGACCAGCGACAGGCTGGCCTTGGGATCGCTGGCGAGCGCGGCCAGCCACGCCGCCAGCCGCCGGACGGAGGGAATGCGTCTTCGAGCGCGCGGCTGCGGGTGAAACTGAGATGCTCGACATGGCCCCGTGCGTAGCGCGTTTTGGGTGAAAGTGGAAACGGCTTGGCGAGAAGAATCCCCTTTAGAATCCAGCAATATGGTTGCCGCACGGAGACGTGAATGCTATCCCGCGCCCATGACAACCGCCCCCATTTCCAACATCCGCAACTTCTCCATTGTCGCCCATATCGACCATGGCAAATCGACGCTGGCCGACCGCCTGATCCAGATGACCGGGGGCCTGACCGATCGTGAAATGGCGGGCAAGGAGCAGGTGCTCGATTCGATGGATATCGAGCGCGAGCGCGGCATCACCATCAAGGCGCAGACGGTGCGGCTGAACTACCGCGCCAAGGACGGCAAGGATTACATCTTCAACCTGATGGACACGCCCGGCCATGTCGACTTCGCCTACGAAGTCTCGCGGTCGCTGGCGGCCTGCGAGGGCTCGCTATTGGTGGTCGACGCCAGCCAGGGCGTCGAAGCGCAGACGCTCGCCAACGTCTACCACGCGCTCGATGCGGGCCATGAGATCGTACCTGTTCTCAACAAGGTCGACCTGCCCGCCGCCGAACCCGAAAAGATCCGGCAGCAGATCGAAGACGTGATCGGCATCGACGCTTCGGATGCCGTGATGATCTCGGCCAAGACCGGCCTCGGCGTTCCCGACGTGCTGGAAGCCATCGTCACGCGGCTGCCGCCGCCCAACGGCGACCGCACCGCGACGCTGAAGGCGCTGCTGGTGGATAGCTGGTACGACGTCTATCTCGGCGTCGTCGTGCTCGTTCGCGTGGTCGACGGCGTGATGAAGAAGGGTGGCCGTATCCGCATGATGGGCACCAGCGCCGCTTACGATGTCGAGCGCGTCGGCTTCTTCACGCCGAAGATGACGCAGGTCGACGAACTCGGTCCCGGCGAGATCGGCTTCATCACCGCGGCGATCAAGGAGGTCGCCGATACGCGCGTCGGCGACACCATCACCGACGACCGCAAGCCGGTCACCGAGATGCTGCCGGGCTTCAAGCCGGCGATCCCCGTGGTGTTCTGCGGCCTGTTCCCGGTCGACGCCGACGATTTCGAGACGCTGCGCGCGGCGATGGGTAAACTGCGCCTCAACGACGCCAGCTTCTCGTTCGAGATGGAAACCTCGGCCGCTTTGGGCTTTGGCTTCCGCTGCGGCTTCCTCGGGCTGTTGCACCTGGAGATCATCCAGGAGCGGCTGTCGCGCGAATTCGACCTCAATCTGATCGCGACCGCGCCGAGCGTGATCTACAAGATGCACCTGACCGACGGCCAGGAGATCGAGATCCACAATCCCGTCGACATGCCTGATGTCGTCAAGATCGCCGAAATCCATGAGCCGTGGATCGAAGCCACCATCCTCACCCCCGACGAATATCTCGGCAGCGTTTTGAAACTGTGCCAGGACCGTCGCGGTTCGCAGAAGGAGCTGACCTATATCGGCGCCCGCGCGATGGTGAAGTACGATCTGCCGCTCAACGAAGTGGTGTTCGATTTCTACGACCGCCTGAAATCGGTCTCGAAGGGCTACGCCTCGTTCGACTATCATCTGACCGACTACAAGGCGGCGGATCTCGTGAAGATGCAGATCCTCGTCAACAACGAGCCGGTGGACGCGCTGTCGATGCTGGTGCATCGCACCCGCGCCGAGGGCCGCGGCCGCGCCATGGTCGAGAAGATGAAGGAACTGATCCCGCCGCACATGTTCCAGATTCCGATCCAGGCTGCGATCGGCGGCAAGATCATCGCCCGCGAAACCGTCCGCGCGCTGCGCAAGGACGTCACGGCGAAGTGCTACGGCGGCGACATCACGCGCAAACGAAAACTTCTGGAGAAGCAGAAGGAAGGCAAGAAGAAGATGCGGCAGTTCGGCAAGGTCGACATCCCGCAGGAAGCGTTCATTGCGGCGCTGAAGGTGGATAGCTGAGGCCGATCTGACGCCATCACCGGCGGCTGAAAGACAAACCACCAATACATCAAAGGCTGTGGTGAATTTCTCTGCGTGACATGTTACGCTACGAGACATGGCCACGACCCCGAAGAAGGCAAAACCCCGTACACCGCAGCAACGTATGGCGTCGTGGCGCGCGCGGCTGCGCGCGCAGGGGCTGCGGCCGGTGCGCATTGGGTGCCTGACCTGCGCGACCCCAAGGTGCGAGCCGACTTGCGCCGTCAGGCCAAGCTGATGGCGCAGCATCCTGAAAACGATGCCATCGATGCATGGAATGAAGCCGCTTACGACTGGGACGCCTGGAAGTGAAGCGCGGCGATGTCGTGCTGGTGGTTGTTCCTAGCGAACTGGGACGACCGCGGCCCGGCCGTGATCGTGCAAGCCGACGGATTCGGTAAGGACCTATCTACTGTCTTCATTTGCCCGATTTCGTCGGGTGTTCATGAACAACTGCCGCTGCGGCCCGTCGTTGAGGCAGAGCCATCCAGCGGTCTTCGGCTTCGTTCGCAGATCATGACCGACAAGATGATCGCGCTGCGTCGAGACAGGGTACGGCAAGTGATCGGTCATATCGGCACAGCAGCTTCCGAACAGCTCGATCGCGCGCTGCTCGTTGTGCTCGGTCTGGCGCGATAAGCGTTCAGATCTGGAATGCATCTGCCACCTTGCCCTCTCCCTGCAGATCAGCCACCATCGCCTTCGCTCAGATCAAAATGATAAAAAGAGCAGAGGAAACGCATGCGAGATTCGTCCGGATCTTCCTACGGCTGGGTCGTCGTCGCCGTGGGCGCGCTGATGACCTGCGTTGGCTTCGGCGCGATGCTGTCGCTGGCGGTGTTCCTGCAGCCGATCTCGGCCGACATGGGCTGGTCGCGCAGCGGCGTGTCGGCGGCGGCGACGATCGATTTCCTCGCGATGGGGCTGGCGGCGTTCTTCTGGGGCTCGCTGTCCGACCGGTATGGCACCCGCATCGTGGTCTTGTCAGGCTCGGTGCTGCTCGGCGCCGGGTTGATCGGCGCGAGCCAGGCCACCAGCCTTTGGCAGTTCCAGTTTTTCTTCGGCGTCCTGATCGGCGTTGCGGCCGGAAGTTTCTATGCGCCGATGGTGGCGGCGGCGAGCGCCTGGATCGACCACCACCGCAGCCTCGCGGTAGCACTGGTATCGGCCGGCATGGGGGTTTCGCCGCTCACGGTCGCTCCGTTCGCGAGCTATTTGATCACGACGTATGACTGGCGTACCGCGATGCTGGTGATCGGCATTGTCGCCTTGGTGCTTTTGATACCGGCCTCGTTTCTGGTGCGCCCCGCGCCGGCGCCCTCAAATCCGGCGGCCGCGAATGGAACCGGCGCACCCGACAGGGAATGGACCGTCGCGCAGGCGCTGAAGACCCCGCAATTCATCACGCTGGCGCTGGCGCACTTCGCCTGCTGCGCGGCGCATTCCGGACCGATCTTCCACATGGTGAGCTATGCCATGATCTGCGGCATCGCGCCGTTGACCGCCGTGACCGTCTACAGCCTTGCCGGGTTTTCCGGCCTCGGCGGGCGGCTGCTGCTCGGCGTGTTGGCCGACCGCTTCGGCGCCAAGCACGTTCTGGTCGGCGGCCTGTTCGTGCAGGCAATGTCGGTCGCGACTTATCTCGCGGTGGGCCAGCTCGGCGAATTCTATGCGCTGTCGGTGGTGTTCGGCCTCGCCTATGGCGGCGTGATGCCGCTCTATGCGGTGCTGGTGCGCGAATATTTCGGCGTGCGCATCATGGGCAGCATGTTCGGCGCCGTGTCCGCCTTTGCCAGCCTCGGCATGGCGCTGGGCCCGCTCGCCGGCGGGTTGGTGTTCGACACCTTCCACACCTACAGCTGGCTCTATGTCGGCTCCTTCGCCATCGGCATCGCCGCCGTCGCCGTGGCGCTGAGTTTCCCCTCGGCCCGGCGACCATCGCAGCCCTCGCTCGATCTCGGGCGGGCGGCGGCGTGAGCGATCCGCTGCCTTGATCGACGGTCGCGGATAGGTCACCATCACGGGCAAGCAAAAGAACACGACGAATGCGAGGAACGCATGAGTAAGCATCCCGGCCTCGACCTCGTCGAGCGTGCCCGCGCGCTGGCGCCCCTGATCGCGCGCGAAGCCGACGAGATCGAGCGGACGCGGCGGCTGACACCGGCGGTGACGCAGGCGCTGATCGAGAACGGGCTTTATCGTTCGCTGCTGCCGAAGAGTTTTGGCGGCACCGAGGCGCCGCTGGAAGCTTTCATGCAGATGCAGGAGGAGGTCGCCAAGGCCGACGCCTCGACCGCGTGGTGCCTTGGCCAGTGCAGCGTCTGCGCGATGACCGCGGCCTATCTCGATCCCGATGCCGCCAATGAAATCTTCAACACCGCGCCCGGCATCCTGGCCTGGGGCGCGATCAATCATGAAGTGCAGGCGGTGCCGGGCGGCTACAAGGCCAGCGCGCGCTGGGATTTTGCCTCGGGTTCGCGGCAGGCGAGCTGGCTCGGCGCGCATGTGCGCGTCGTCGAGGCCGACGGCACGCCGCGGCGCAAGGCGGACGGCTCGCCTGAGATCCGCACCATCCTGTTTCCGATGACCAGCGCCACCATGTACGACGTCTGGGACACGATCGGGCTACGCGGCACCGGCACCGATTCCTACTCGGTCGACAATCTCTTCATCCCGGAGAAGTTCGCCGCGCTGCGCGACGAAGGCCGAAGCCCGCCGCGAGAACGGGCCGCTGTACAAGCTCTCCACCAACATGGTGTTCAGCATGGGTTTTGCGGCGACATCGATCGGCGTCGCCCGCGCAACGCTCGATGCCGCGATCGAGCTGGCGCGGGGCAAGACCCCGCAGGCGCAAAAGGCGATGCGGGAGAACAACGCCGTGCAGGGCGTCGTCGGCCGCATGGAGGCGCAGTGGCGCGCCACCCGCGCCTATCTCTATTCCACGGCAGCGGAAGTCTGGCGCGATCTCGTGCGCGACGGAACGCTTACCGAATCACATCGCATCGCGCTGCGTATCGCCGCGACCTGGAGCATCCATCAGTCGGCCGCCGTGGTCGACACGGCGTATCACATGGCCGGCGCCACAGCAGTGTTCAACGCCAACAAGTTCGAGCGCCGCTTTCGCGACATGCACGCGATCGCGCAGCAAATTCAGGGGCGCGACTCGCATTACGAGGATGTCGGCAAGGCGATCCTGTCGGGCCATCTCGAGGGAACGCCGACGGCGCGTTGACGCCCCGTAGTACTACGGAGCGGCATTTCCCCCGTATCGTTAAACAATTCATGAAATCTGTAACGGAGCCCTGCCGCTGGAGCTTCCGTACGCATCATGTTCAAGATTCGCTCGATCGCCGTTCGCCTGATCCTCGCCATTTCGCTGACGGTGGCTGTCGCCTGCGGCATCCTTGGAACCTTCTCGATCGTCCAGCAGCGTTCGCTGACACAACTCGCGCTCGATCAGCAGCTCAAGCTGCAATACGAAAGCGTAATCGCCGCCATCGACTATGAAGGCCGCGCCGCGCTGGCGGTTTCTTCGCTGGTTGCAGGCCTGCCGCCGGTCGCCGAGGCCATTGCCAAGAATGATCGCGACGGATTGGGCAAGCTGCTCGGCGAAAGCCTGGAGGCGCTGAAGGCGCAAGGGATTCCGCTGATCTCGTTCTGGCGGGCGCCCGCGACGGCGATCTATCGCGTCCATGCGCCAAAAGTGTTCGACGACGACGCTTCGGCGCGGCGTACCACCGTGGTGGAGGCGATCAAGACCGGCAAGACCATTGTCGGCGTCGAGCCCGGTCGCGAAGCGCTCTCGATCTTCGGCATGACGCCGATCGTACGCGACGGCAAGACGCTCGCCAATGTCGACGTCGGCGCCGCCTTCGGCAAGGAATTCGTCGATCGCGCCAAGAAGCGCTTTGGCATCGACCTTGCGGTCTATTCGTATGACGGCAAGGATTTCAAGAAGCTGTCCTCGACCTTCGGCGACGGCGTGGTCACCAGCACCGAGGAGCTAAAGGGTGTGTTCGACGGCCAGCCCTTGCGCCGCGACGCAACGCTCGCAGGCCGGCCCGCCGCGCTCTATGTCGGGCAGATCAGGAATTACGCCGGTCAGCCGGTCGGCATTCTCGAAATCATCAAGGATACGACCGAGTACGAGGCCGCAGCGGCGAGTTCGCAGCGCAGCCTGATCCTCGGTACGGTCGCCATCCTGATTGGCGCGATCCTGCTGGCGTTGCTGCTCGGTCGCGGCCTGTCGCGCCCGCTGGCTGCCATCACGGCGGTCATGAACCGGCTTTCCGGCGGCGAAATCGACGTCACGATCCCCGGCGGCGAGCGCCGCGACGAACTCGGCACCATGGCGAGCGCGGTCGAAACGTTCCGCCGCAGCATGATCGAGGCGCGCGGCATGCGCGAGGCGCAGGAGGCTTCCAAGCATCAGACCGAGCACGAGAAGAAGGCCCTGCAACGCCAGATGGCCGACCGCTTCGAGGCCGACGTCAAGAGCGTCGTCGCCGCGGTCGCACAGGCGACGACCGACATGCAGCGCGTGGCCGGCGAGATCTCGACAAGCGTGAACGGCACGTCGCAGCGCGCCGCCGCAGCCGCAGCCGCCTCCGACGAGGCCTCCGGCAGCGTCAACGCGGTTGCCGCCGCGACCGAACAACTGGCGTCCTCGGTGGCCGAGATCGGCCGTCAGGTCACCCATTCCAGCCAGGTCGCCGACAACGCCGTGGTCAAGGCCGGACAGACCACCGAAATGGTGAGCAGCCTGGCTTCGGCCGCCGAAAAGATCGACGATGTGCTTCGCCTGATCGGTGCGATCGCCAGCCAGACCAATTTGCTGGCGCTGAACGCCACCATCGAGGCCGCGCGGGCCGGCGAAGCGGGCCGCGGCTTTGCCGTCGTCGCATCCGAGGTCAAGGAACTCGCCAACCAGACCGCCAAGGCCACGGAAGAAATCGCAGGCCAGGTCGCGGCCATACAAGCTGCCACCGGCGACTGCGTGACGGCGATCGGCGATATCAGCAACACCATCCGCGAAATCAGCGGCATCGCCACCACGATCGCCGCAGCCGTCGAAGAGCAGGATTCGGCGACGCGGGAAATCGCCCGCAGCGTCCAGCAGGCGGCCACCGGCACCAGCGAAGTCTCGCTCAACGTCACCGGCGCCAGCCAGTCCGCCGACCAGTCGCGCGCATTGGCCGACAACGTCGCGGCCGCGTCCAGCCAACTCGGCCAGCAGGCCGATGCCCTGCACAAGCGCGTCGACACGTTCCTGGCGGGCCTGCGCGACGCCGCGTAGTCGCGCACGTCCGTCGGTCCGTGCTATAGCCGTGCGCACAGACGGGTGCGCACGGAAAGACGGATGAAGAAGCCGACAGCGAAGACAGCCGCAAAGCGCGTCACGAAGAAGTCAGCAGTTGGCAGCAGTACCGCGATCGACGCCGTGTTCGACGCCTATCCGCGGCCGGTCCAAGCCAAATTGCTGGCGCTGCGCCGGCTGATCTTCGACACCGCGAAGACCACCAACGGCGTCGGCGTGCTGGAGGAAGCCCTCAAATGGGGGCAGCCGAGCTATCTCACGACCGAGAGCAAGAGCGGCAGCACCGTCCGGATTGATCAATTGAAGACCGAAGCCGGCGGCTACGCGGTGTATTTCCACTGCCAGACCGATCTGGTCGAGACGTTCCGCGAGCTCTATCCGAAGCTGCGCTATGGCGGCAACCGCAGCATCCTGCTCGATGCCAGCGAAAAACTGCCCGAGGCGGCGCTGCGCCACTGCATCGCGCTGGCGCTGACGTATCATGCGAGGAAGCGGAAGGCGTAGAAACAGGCGCCCGTAGCCCGGGCGAGCGAAGCGACACCGGGGCGATTTCCCCGCATATCGCGGCGCTCATGCGGGCTACTTGCTTCGAAATTTGCGCCGGCCTCACGCCACCAGCGCCGCACCGGCCGGCGAACTCCAGTTGCCTTGGGTCTTCAACAGGCCCACGATCTCCGCATTGGGCCGCGCGCGGCTGAACAGAAAACCCTGCCCCTCGTGGCAGCCCTCGCGGCGCAGGCACTCGACTTCGGCTTCGGTCTCGACGCCTTCCGCCGTGATGGTGACACCCAGGCCCTTGCCGAGGCTGATGATCGAACGCACGATCGCCTGCGCGTCGGGGTTGGAAGCAAGGTCGCGCACAAAAGACTGGTCGATCTTGATCTTGTCGAACGGAAAACTGCGCAAATAGCTCAGGCTGGAATAGCCGGTGCCGAAATCATCCATCGAGATGCGCACGCCGAGCGCGCGCAGCGCATGCAGCGTCGCCAGCACCTCGCTGCTCTTTTCCAACAGCAGCGTCTCGGTGATCTCGAGTTCCAGGCGCCTCGCCGGCAGGCCGGTTTGCTTCAGCGTATCCATGACCAGCGACAGCAGATTGCCGACGCGAAACTGCAGCGGCGACAGATTGACGGCGACATGAACGTCATCGGGCCATTGCGCCGCATCGGCGCAGGCCCGGCGCAGCATCAGGCCGCCGACGGCGTTGATCAGCCCGGTTTCTTCCGCGACGGGAATGAATTCGGCCGGCGAGATCATGCCGCGCTCGGCATGCGGCCAGCGCACCAGCGCCTCGAAGCCGGTGATGCGCCCGCTCGCCAGATCGACCAGCGGCTGGTAATAGGGCCGCAGCGTATCGCCCTGCACGGCCTCGCGCAGCTCGATTTCGATCTTACGGCGCGCCTGGGCGCGCGCGTCCATGCCGGCCTCGAAGAACGAGAATGTACCGCGTGAATCGTTCTTGGCGCGCGACAAAGCGAGGTCGGCGTTCTTCAGAAGTTTTTCGGATTCATCGCCGTCGCCGGGCGACATCGCGATGCCGATGCTGGCGCCGATCACGACGGAATGCCCGTCGAGCAGAAATGGATCGCCGATGGCGTCCAGCAGGCGCCGCGCCAGGAACGCCGCATCCTCGGGCCGCGTCACCCCGCTCTGGACGATCGCGAACTCATCGGAATTGAGCCGGGCCAGCGCGTCGTCGTCGCGCAGCATCGATCGCAACCGTTTGCCGACACCGCGCAACAGCTTGTCGCCGACGCCGTGACCGAGCGTATCGTTGACCGCCTTGAAATGGTCGAGGCCTAACACGAGCACCGCCACCTTCTCGGCGCTGCGACGCGTGCGCAGCAGGACGTCGTCCATCTGCTGGCGCAGCAAATTTCGGTTTGGCAGCCCGGTCAGGCCGTCATGCTGGGCCATGAAGGTCAGCCGCGCCTCGGCGCGCTTGCGTTCGGTGGTGTCCATCAGCGCGAGCAGGACGGCAGGCCGGTCGCCGTAGACGAGCTGGCGCGAAAAGATCGCCAGGTCGATCAGCGCACCGTCGGCGCGGACATGCTTCCAGGCACGCGCGGCGCGGTCGTCGCCTGTCCACGGCAGCTCGGCGTCGAACGCCTGCAGGCTGCGGATCGTCAGCTTCTCGAACTCGTCACGGCTGTAGCCATAGTGCTCGATCGCAGCATCGTTGACCGCGAGAATGCGTTCGTTATCTAACGCGCAGACGATCATCGGAACCGGGTTGCTGTCGAACAGCAGCCGGAATGACGCCTCGCGCTGCTTCAATTCGGTGATATCGACGCGCAGGCCGATGATGCCGCCATCCTCCGTCAGGCGTTCATCGATCAGGATAACACGGCCGTCGGCCAGTCTCTGCTCATGCCGCTCGCCGGGCTGGAACAGCTTCTCGAGCCGGGCTGCGATCCATTCCTCCTCGCGGCCGACGGCTTCCGGATAATCGCCGCGCGCGACGCCCACGCGAATCGTGTCCTCCAGCCGCGCGCCCGGCTTGAACAGGTCCGAACTGCGGCTGTACATCTCGGCGTATTTCTTGTTCCAGAGAATGTAGCGGCCTTCGGCATCGAGAAACACGACGCCCTGCGGCAGGATGTCGATCGCCTCCCGCAGGCGCTCGTGCGATTTGCGCGCTTCCGCAAGCGCCGCGTCGATTTCGGCCCGCTTGCGCATGGTCTCGCCGGCGGGCGTGCTGCGCACTCGCTTGGCGGCAGGTTTGGGCGCGGCTTTCAGGGGCCGGCCGCGAAAGCGAACGATCGACGCCGCCCGCTTGGGCTTCCCTGCTGTTGTTCGCTTCTTCGTCGACATCGCCACGCTTACCTCGCGCATTATCGCGAGCGACGTTGTGGGATAAGTATCTGAAAAAATGGTATCTCTTGCCGCTGAAAGAGCTCGAGTGTGCGCGCACTCACAGCCGGCTGCACATGCATACGCACGCTTTGCGTGTATCGCTTTTGACGTAAATCGCAAATTAGCGGGGCAAAATCGCCACACCTGTGTTGCCGGAAGGCGACGCCCGTCATGGATGCACAAGGAATGCGCGAAACGCCGGGCGTGCGCACGAGGCGCCGCCAACGATCGAAAAGGTTATCGCGCGGTTAACGCGGTAGCGCGATAACGGCCATTCAACTCAAGGCAGCCGCCACGGCTTGCGCTTCCGGCACGACGTCGTGATCGTAGAGCCGCCTGCGGAATGCCGCATGCGCTGCGATCTCGGCATCGCGCACGCCGAGATCGGCATAGGACGAATCGTAGCGCATGCCGTTCTCGCGCGCGCCGCGCTGAACCGCCGCCACGCGCTCGCGGCGCAATTGCTCATACGCCAGCAGCGCCGCCGGCACGCGGGCGCGTGACGCCTGCGCCAGAATGGTCGCCAGCGCCATGCCGTCCTCGATCGACTGGTTGGCGCCCTGGCCGAGATGCGGCAGCATCGGGTGCGCGGCATCGCCGAGCAGCGTCAGGCGGCCGCGGGTCCAGGCCGGCAACGGCTCGCGGTCGTACAGCGCCCAGCGAAATGTCTTTTCGACCTGGCTCAACAGCGTTCCGATGCGCGGATCCCAACCCCCGAACTCGCGACGCAGCACGTCGGGATCTCCCGGCGCCGACCATGATTCCTTCATTTCCGCATCAGCCGGCACGAAGCCGACATAGTTGATCAGTTCGCCCGATCGCACCGGAAAGCTGAGAAAATGTTTTCCCTTGCCGAGCCACATCTGCCAGCGATCGGTCGGCCAGTGTGGAATGCGCGCGTGTGGCAGCACGCCGCGATAGGCGACGGAGCCGTGGAAGACCGGCCGGGACGGCGGCGCGGCATAGGGCCGGAGCTCGGAGTGGATGCCATCGGCCGCGACGACGACGTCGCCTTCGGCCACCGCACCGTTGGCGAAGGATACGTGCGCAACCTCATCCGTCTGTTCGAAGCCAGTGGCGCGATGTCCCGTGCGCACCACGCCTGATGGCAATGCGTTCGCCAGCATCTCCACGAGGTCGGCGCGGTGCATGCCGAAGGTGGCGTTCCAGCCTGCCGAGTCCGTCACCTGGACCGGGGCGATTGGCGCGCCGTCGTGGCGAAAATAGTGCGAATTGTGACCGACCCTGGCGCCGCACCGCTCTACCTCAGGTCCAAGGCCCGCCCGCTGCAATTGCCGCACGCTGTTCGGCGTGAGAAACACCCCTGCCCCGACCTCGCCCAGCACAGGCGCCTGCTCATAGACGGAAACGTCGAAGCCGTGCGCGATCAGCGCGTTCGCGGCGAACAGCCCGCCAATTCCGCCTCCAATGATCACGACAGTGAGTTGCGGCTGCGTCATCGTCCCCCACAAAAAATGCTTCGGAAGCTTGTGCGTTCAAGCTATCCTCAACCGCTGCGAACACCAAGCCCGCCAGTTCAGGCTGTACGGCGCGAGGGCGGCAGCGGGAGGAGATTGAATGCCCGGCTCCACGCCAGATCTTCCCGTTCGCCGCAAGCTGGCGCTCCTGACGCTGCTTCTCGCTCTCATCGCGCATGGCCACACAGCGGCGCGCGCCGGTGATTACCCAGACCGTCCGGTAAAAATCATCGTTCCATTTCCGGCCGGAGGAACGGCCGACGCGATTCCACGAATTGTCGCCGACTGGCTGTCGCGCAAATGGAGTCAGCCGGTTGTCATCGAGAACCGCACCGGCGCGGCCGGAAACATCGGCGCCGAACAGGTCTACCATTCGGCGCCCGACGGCTACACACTGCTCTCGTCACCACCGCCGCCGCTCGTGATCAATCACAATCTGTACCCGAAACTGGGCTTCGACCCGACGAAGTTCGAGCCGGTGATCGTCATGGCTGAGGTGCCGAATGCGCTGATGGTCAATCCGAACAACATCAAGGCATCGACCGTGCCCGAATTGATCGCATTCCTGAAAGGCAATTCCGACAGGACGATCTGCGCCACGCAAGGCAACGGCTCGACCTCGCATCTGACCTCGGAGCTGTTTCAACTGATGGCGAAGGTAAAGCTGCGTCACATTCCCGTATCGCGGTTCGGCGCCCGCGCTGCAGGGTCTCGTCGCCGGCGACGTCGACGTCATGTTCGACAATCTCGGTGTCTCGCTGGCGCTGGTTCAGGCCGGCAAGCTGAAACTGCTCGCGGTGGCCTCGTCCGATCGTCTGCCGGCGCTGCCGAATGTGCCGACAATTGCCGAAACGCTTCCGGGTTTTGAAGCGGTCGCCTGGTACGGCATCGTGGCGCCTCCCAAAACTCCGAAAGACATTGTCGACAAGATCAATGCCGACGTAAACGAGGCGTTACGCCAGCCTGCGTTGCAGGAACAACTCAAGAAGCTGTCGGCCGTCACTTTTGGCGGCCCGGTCGAAAAGACCTCGAAATACATGCGCGAGGAAGCCGACCGGTGGGCCGCGGTGATCAGGTCGGCCAATATCGAGTTGCAGTAGTCGCGGCCCGCGGCAACCAGCGTATTGCCTCACGCAGATTTCATCGTTGCGCCCTGCTGCAAATGGCAATATTTGCGTTTGCCGCGCTTGTGTCTCGCCGCCGGTTTCATGCTACGTCTTTCGCGGATAGAGTGATCCGATGAACCCTCGCCTGATTCTGTTCCCGCTCATCATGGTCATGGCCGCCGCGAATGCCGCCGGCGCATGGGCGCAGGACAAAGGCGCGGTCAATCCAAAACCGCTGCCGCCGCTGGCCAACCCGGACGATCCCAAGATCGGCGCCAAGGAACTGTTCGGCCGCAAGGTGCTGCCGGCGGCGATGCCGACGCGCGTGCACGGCTTCTATGCACATGGCTGCATCGCGGGCGCGGAGGGGCTGCCGATCAACGGCGACAATTGGCAGGTGATGCGGCTGTCGCGCAATCGCTACTGGGGACATCCCGATCTCGTCGCGCTGGTCAAGCGGCTCGCGGCCAAGGCGCACAAGGATGCCGGCTGGCACGGCATTCTGGTCGGCGACATGTCGCAGCCGCGCGGCGGGCCGATGTTCACCGGCCACGCCAGCCATCAGGTCGGACTCGACGCCGACATCTGGCTGACGCCGATGCCGGGCCGGCAATTGTCGCGCAACGAGCGCGAGGAAATGTCGGCGGTGATGATGGTGCGCAGTGACCGGCTCGACATCGATCCGCACGCCTGGACGCCGAAGCACCTGTCAGTGATCCGCGCCGCCGCACTGGAGCCCAGCGTGCAGCGCATCTTCGTCAATGCCGCGATCAAGAAGGCGTTGTGCCGCGAAGCCAAAGGCGATCGCGGCTGGCTGCACAAGGTGCGGCCGATGTACGGTCACGACTATCACTTCCACATCCGCATCAAGTGCCCGCCCGGCAGCGGCGAATGCGATAGCCAGCCCGAGCCGACCGAAGGCGAAGGCTGCAGCACCGGCGATCTCGCTTACTGGTTCAGCGACGCAGTGCTGCATCCCAAGCCGCCCGCGGTGCCGCCAAAACCCAAGCCGCCGATGACGATGGCGGCACTGCCGCCGGCCTGCAAAGCCGTGCTGCACGCGCCGGATGCGAAGCCCTAACCGCGCAAGATCAAGTCCGCAGGAGAATGACCATGAAGATCTGGCCCCTGATTGCATCCATCGCTTTCGTCACCAGCGCGCACGCGCAAACCCCCTATGCCGGAATGCAGGCGCGCCCGATCAAGGCGCTTTCCGAGCAGCAGATCGCCGACCTCGGTGCCGGCCGCGGCATGGGACTGGCGCTCGCAGCCGAACTAAACGGCTATCCGGGGCCATCGCACGTTCTCGAACTCGCCGACAAGCTTGAACTCTCCGCCGAGCAACGGGCCAACGTGCAGCGCCTGTTCGATTCCATGAAGGCCGAAGCAATGCCGCTGGGCGCGAAGCTGATCGAGCAGGAAGCCGAACTGGACAAGCAGTTTTCAACCCGCACGGTCACGCCGGAAAGCCTGAAGGCATCCACCGCGGCGGTTGCGGTGACGCAGGGCGTACTGCGCGAAACCCACCTGAAGTATCATTTGTCGACCGAGGGCATCCTCACCGCATCGCAGGCGACGAAGTATGCAGAGTTGCGGGGCTACGGCAGCGGACACAAACACAAGCATCACCATTAACACGGCTGGCCCGGCTCCACTTTTGTCGATTCATCGCCTCGTGACGCCTTTACCTCGGCCGCCATCCTGATATTGTTCCACTGGCGATATCCCTATCGACCGCAAGTCCTCAGGGAATACCGGAACGGCGCTTCCGCCTGTCGCCCACCAGCCCAACCAAGGCTATTTTCGCGCGCGATCAACGCGCCCGCGATCATGCTCGGAGCGCCTCATGTCTCGTTTCACCGGAATTTTTGCCGCCTTCGTCATCCTTCTTGGCGTGGCGCACTCGCCCGCGGCCGCACAGGACAAGACGATCACCGTCTTCGCCGCGGCCTCGATGAAAAATGCACTCGACGAGATCGACACCGCCTATACCGCCAAGAGCGGCGTCAAGATCACGGCGAGCTATGCCGCCAGCTCGGCACTGGCAAAACAGATCGAACAGGGTGCACCGGCCGACGTCTTCATCTCCGCCGATACCGACTGGATGGATTACGCGATCGGCAAGAAGAACATCAACGAGCCGACCCGGGTCAATCTGCTCGGCAACAGCATCGTGCTGATCGCGCCGAAGGATTCCAAGATCGACAACGTGAGCATCGGCGCCGGCTTCGACCTCGCCAAACTCGCCGGCGACGGCAAGATTGCCACCGGCGATGTGAAATCCGTTCCCGTGGGCAAATATGCCAAGGCCGCGCTGGAGAAGCTCGGTTCATGGCAGGCCGCCGAGCCGAAATTTGCGATGGCCGAAAGCGTGCGCGCCGCGCTGACGCTGGTGGCGCGCGGTGAAGCTCCGCTCGGCATCGTCTATTCGACCGACGCCAAGGTAGAGCCCGGCGTCAAGGTCGTCGGCACCTTCCCGGCGGATTCCCATCCGGCGATCATCTATCCCGTGGCGGCGACCACGACGGCGAAGCCGGAGACGGCGGACTATCTCGCCTTCCTGCGCTCGACCGCGGCGAAGAACATTCTTGAAAAGTACGGCTTCAAATTCCTGGTCAGTCCCTCGACCTGATGTTCGAGATCTCGCCGGCCGAATGGACGGCCATCCTGTTGTCGCTGCGCGTCGCCGTGATCGCGACGCTGGTGGCGACGCCGTTCGGTATCGCGCTGGCGTGGCTGCTGGCGCGGCATGACTTCTGGGGCAAATCCATCCTCGACGCGGCAGTCCATCTGCCGCTGGTGCTGCCACCGGTCGTCACTGGGTATCTGCTGCTGCTGACCTTCGGCCGCCGCGGCCTGGTCGGCGCGTGGTTGGCCGACCATCTCGGCATCGTGTTCGCGTTTCGTTGGACCGGCGCGGCGTTGGCGTGCGGCATCATGTCGTTTCCACTATTGGTACGGCCGATAAGATTGTCGATCGAAGCAATCGACCGCCGGCTCGAGCAGGCGTCGAGCACGCTCGGCGCCGCGCCGTGGCAGGTGTTTGCCACCGTGACCCTGCCGCTGGCGCTTCCGGGCGTGCTGGCCGGCATGGTGCTCGGCTTTGCCAAGGCGATCGGCGAATTCGGCGCCACCATCACCTTCGTCTCCAACATTCCCGGCGAGACCCAGACCATTTCGTCGGCGATCTATTCGCTGATCCAGACCCCCGACGGCGATACGGCGGCGGCGCGGCTGGTGCTGATCTCCATCGTGATCGCGATGAGCGCCCTGATCGCCTCCGAATGGTTCGCGCGGCGCGCCACCAAACGCCTGCACGGGAATTGACCATGCTGCGGGTCGACGTCATCAAGCAACTCGGCGAGTTCTCGCTGGAAGCCGCGTTCGAGAGCCAGGGCCGCGTCACCGGCCTGTTCGGCGCATCCGGCGCCGGCAAGACCTCGCTGATCAACATGATCGCCGGCCTGCTGCGGCCCGACCGCGGCGTCATCGCACTCGATGGCGAAACGCTGGACGATACCTCGAAAGGCATTCACGTGCCGCCGCACCGCCGGCGGATCGGCTACGTGTTTCAGGACGCGCGGCTGTTTCCGCATCTCGACGTGCGGCAGAATCTCGATTACGGGCGGCGCATGAACAGGCTCGTGCAGGATGCCGCGCAGCAGAAGCGCGTCACCGACCTGCTCGACATCGGCCATCTGCTCGACCGCCGCCCCGGCCAGCTTTCCGGCGGCGAGCGCCAGCGCGTCGCGCTCGGCCGCGCACTGCTGTCAAAGCCGCGATTGCTACTGATGGACGAGCCGCTCGGCTCGCTCGACGAGGGCCGCAAGGAGGAAATCCTGCCCTATCTCATTCGGCTGCGCGACGAGGGCATTCCGATGGTCTATGTCAGCCACGACGCCGCCGAACTGCGTCAGCTGGCGACGCAGATCGTGATGCTGAAACGCGGCCGCGTAACCGCGCTCGGCGGGGTGAAGGTGCTGGCGTAGAGCGCCCACGGTTGACGCCGTCAATTTGCCAAGCCGATCGCTGGCGCAGGTAAGCGCCCCGGCGCGCAACAGATGTTCAGCTGCCGGGTAGGATGCTTCGCGGGTCCATGCCTCGGCGCGACACGGCGTAATCGATATCACCGCGCGTGATGCCGATGTCCGCCAGCTCGCTGTCCGTCAGGTGACACAATTGAGTACGCAGCCTATTGCGTTTGCGCCACTCCAGAAACGCATCCCAATAATTCTCGAAAGGACTGTAAACCTGTCGCTTTGCCGTTCGCGCTCCTAGCTCGGTAATCCCGTGGATCGTGCTCATGGCGATGTCCTGTCTGGACTGTTTCACCATGCAAAGGTGCCGCAAGACGCGCCAGCGCGCTTAACTGGAGGCTTACATTTCCTTTACCGAAGGCTTATTCTTGCCGGGCAACCGTTGCCCCGCTCTGGGGCGATAGAGGGCAAGCTTGGGGAATGGTGCCATGCGCTATCTCTTCGAGGACTGTGCGTTGGACACCGACCGACGCGAGTTGCGGCGCGGGCTCGATGTTGTGTCTACGACCCCGCAGGTTCTCGACTTGCTCGAATATCTGATCCGCAGCAGGGACCGGGTCGTCAGCAAGGACGACCTCGTCAACACCATCTGGAATGGTCGCATTGTATCCGATGCGGCGCTGACGACCCGGCTGAACGCCGTCCGACGCGCGATCGGCGACTCCGGCGAGCAACAGCGCCTTATCAAGACATTTCCACGAAGGGGCTTTCGTTTCGTGGGCGCCGTACGCGATGAGGATCGGCCCTCAGGAACCGCGGTGGCCTCAGACGCCCTCGCAGAACCGTCACAGTTTGCCCACGCGGCCGGGAAGGCCGCGGTTTGGGTCCCAGATTCCTCCGAAAAAGTAGTTGGCAAACAGCGATTTAATGGCTGGCTGGATTACCTCAAAAGTCGTTTGAAGCTCGTCGGCGGCGCGCTGGCGTCGGTTGCCGCTATCGGCGTAATTGCCGGCGGCCTTACCGGTTATTGGAATGTCTGGAAGACGGTCCGCACCGATGTTGCTCAGGAAGCTCAAAAGGTCCAAGGACAACCGACTGTCAGGTCCGAGATCGCGCCTCGCCTCTCTCTCGTCGTGTTGCCCTTTGCCAACCTCAACAAGGATCCAGAGCACGACTATTTTACCGACGCCATCACGACAAATTTGACGGCCGATCTCGCGCGAGCGCCCGCCACTTTCGTCATTGGACGCGAGGCCGCCTTCACCTACAAGAACAAGTCGATCGATCTGAAGCAGTTCGGGACGGACCTCGGCATCCGTTGGGCCGTGCAGGGCGCGGTCAGACGCAACGGAGACCAGGTACGCGTCAACGTATGGCTGACAGATCTTCAGACCGCTCGCGACATCTGGTCAGATCGGTTCGACGGCGACCGCACAAATCTGGCCGTCTTGCAGGACAACATCACGGCGCGACTCCTCTGCGTTGCACATCTGCACCTCCGTCAATATGACGAAGCCATCGAACCGTGTGGCCGCGCGTTGAATATGATCGGCGAGAACGTTCAAGCCTACATCAGTCTGATCTCGGCTTACGGGTCGACGTACAAATGAGAATGGCGCACCGCGCATCGCGGCGTCAGTTCGCCTTGCTCACGCGACTTCGCATCTTCAATCGATTTTCAAGCCGAGCCGGGTCACCAACGGCTCCCAGAACTTGACTGCATCGGCGAGCACCTTGCGAAAACTTTCCGGATCGGATTGCGGCGTCGCTTCGAATCCCGTCTCGATCATGAGCCGCTGGTATTCAGGCGTCGACAGCAACGCGCGCGATGTGCTGGCGATCTTGTCGATGATGGGCTTCGGCGTTCCGGCAGGAGCGAGCAGGCCATAGCTGCTTTCATTGGCGATGCCCGGAAATCCGGCCTGCGCCACCGTCGGCAGATCCGGCGCTGCGAGCAGCGGCGTCGCACCCGTGACCGCCAGAATGCGCAATCCGCCGGACTTATGAAGCCCCAGGCTTTGCGCGGTGCAGCCAACGACACCCATTGGGATCTGACCACCGACCAGGTCCGTCATGACCGGACCGGCGCCCCGATAGGGAATCTGGGCGAGTCCCGGAATGTCCGCGACTGACTTGAACAACTCGCCAACCAGGTGATTGGTCGAACCGACGCCGACGTGACCGTAGGATATCTTGCTTGGATTGGCTTTGACATGCGCGACGAGTTCGTCCAGCGACTTGACGGGCACCGATGGGTGCACCGCAAAACAGAGAGAGCCGACCGCGAGTTGCATGATCGGGTCGAGGTCTTTGTTCGGATCGTAGAGCGGCCTTGCCTTTAGCAGCGCTTCGTTGACGTGCGGCAGCGTGCCGCCGAGCAGGATGGTGTACCCGTCAGGGCGCGCCTTGGCGACCGTGGAAGCGCCGAGCGATGCACCGGCGCCGCCGATGTTCTCCACCACGATTGATCCAAGCAGCGGCTTGATCCTCTCGGCCCACGGCCGGCCCAGCGAATCGTAGGCACCTCCGGGCGGGAACGGCACGACCAGGCGGATAGGCCGGTCGGGATAGGACTGCGCTGCAGCAACGCCCGGCACGACCAGGGGCGCGGCAGCAGCTCCAAGGAGTTTTAGAATATCACGCCGCGACTTCTGCATGAGGCCCCCCAAGGCTTGCGTTCGCGTTGGCGCATCCTTTACCCCGGATTGCGGCTTGGCAAGACGGACGCGTGCGCGTGAAGTCGCAGGTCGGCAGGCGCTGCCTGCGATTTTCGAATGACGGATCACGGCCCCAACCGCGTTCCATGGCGGCGGAAATACGGCGCTTGCTGCGCCTGCTCGCCCATTTCTTTCCTTGTCTGCGCCCTGCTTCGAGCGTGTTTCAAATCCACGATTGCCGCAAATGAGAGCCGGTGTGCCCCTGGTGCTTGCAAAGGGAGGTCATTGCGTCCGGTGGATCAGATATTGCGAACCAGATTGTCCTTTCAGCGAATGCTGCGGCGCATCGTAGCTGTTGCCGCCATCGTTATCCCCGTGGCGGCGGCGCCGGAAATCAGTTCGGCCGAAAACCTGCTCGATTTCCTTTTCGGCGGCGGCCAGAAAAACCAGTCCCAGCCCTCGCTGATCGGCAACATCTTCAACAATAATCCGCAACCAGGGCAGCCGCGGCCGGCCATCGCAAGCTCCGGACCGGCCTTCTGCGTACGCAGTTGCGACGGCAAATATTTTCCGCTGATGCGCGGTGCGACTTCGCCGACCCAGATGTGCCAGGCCTTCTGTCCGGCAAGCCCGACCAAAATTTTCTTCGGCTCCAACATCGACAATGCCTATGCTGCAACCGGCGAACGCTACGCCGACAGCGCAAACGCCTTTGCCTATCGGAAGGCGCTGCGGGCCGATTGCACCTGCACCGGCCACGGTCCGGCAGGTCTGGCGCAAGTCGATCTCGCGATGGACGGCTCGTTGCGCTCCGGCGACGTGGTCGCCACCGGTGACAAGCTCGTCGCCCAGTCCAGTTTGCCGGCCGGCAACGAGCCGAACCGGATTCAACGCCGTTAGCGGCGCTTACTCCGGCACGACGCGCACAGCGCCGCGGGCTGCACTCGTTGTCAATGCCGTGCAGGCCTTCAACATCATCGTCACCTTGTGGCTGCGCTTCCTGGCAGGCCTCCACGCGCCGACTCATTATTGAAAGCGCAACGAAGCAATCCAAGAGCGCGGTCCGCTCGATGGACACAAGTGCCCGAGATTGACCCGGCCAGTCGGGCGCCCCGCGCGGATGCCGCACGAGTTGTCATGAATTCGTAGCATCCCTCAATTAGCACTCATTAACTTGGTCAAAAATGACAATATGGGAATTCAAGGAATGCGTATTCTAAAGGTGGGCGCGCTGGGCGCGGTTTTATTTTCGGTGTTTGCTGGAGGAGCCGCAAATGCCGCCACGATCCAGAACTTCGATAGCGGTTGGTATACGAACAGCGGGTTCACCGCCGGCGTGACCAACATCAACGTCGGCTCAAGCAATCTCAGCGGCGCGATCTATAATAACTGGCTTGCCTTCAATCTCGCGGGTTTGGCCAACCAGAACATCACGTCGGCGACGCTGACGTTCTATGGCGGGAATGGAAATAATACCTCCACAACCAGCGAGACCTTGGGACTCTTCGATTACACCGGCAGCATCAATTCCCTTCTCGCCGATTCGCAAAACAATGTCGGAATTTTCACCGATCTGGGCAACGGCAACAGCTACGGCACCACCGCCGTCGGCAGCGGGTCCATCCAGCAGTTCTCGATAACGCTTTCGCAGGCCGCGCTCGCCGACCTGAATGCGGCCGCACATAATCAGAGCGACAGCAGGTTTGTGATCGGCGGCTCGCTGCTTTCCATCAGTGGCCCATTTGCCAATGAGCAATTGTTCGCGATTTTCGGACCGGCATCCGCGCTGGCTCCAGCCGCGTTCCTGGACCTTGAGACGTCAGTAGCGGCCGTTCCAGAGCCGTCAACGTGGGCCATGATGATCCTCGGCTTCTTCGGCGTGAGCTTCCTCGCATATCGCCGCAAGCACGGGTCGAAATTTCGCCTCGCCTGATCCTTGCGCAAACTCGCATTGGGAGAGCCGCCCTTGGGCGGCTCTTCTTTTGTGTCCAAGGCGACGCGAAGTGCCGTCGCGGGGCTTACTCCGGCACGACCCGCACCGCGCCACGGGCGGCGCTCGTCGTCAGCGCGGCATAGGCCTTCAGCGCCATCGTCACCTTGCGGGCGCGCTTCTTGGCGGGCTTCCAGGCGTCCGCGCCACGGGCCAGCATGGCTTCGCGGCGTTTCGCCAGCGTGGCGTCATCGACTGCGAGGTTGATCGAACGCGCGGGGATGTCGATCTTGATGAGGTCGCCCTCTTCGACCAGACCGATCAAACCGCCTTCGGCGGCTTCCGGCGAGAGATGCCCGATCGACAGGCCCGACGAGCCGCCGGAGAAGCGGCCATCGGTGACCAGCGCGCAGACTTTTCCGAGACCTTTCGATTTGAGGTAGCTGGTCGGATACAGCATCTCCTGCATGCCGGGACCGCCGCGCGGACCTTCATAACGGACCACGACGACATCGCCGGGCTTGATCTTGTTGCCCAGAATGCCTTCGACGGCGGCGTCCTGGCTTTCGAACACCCGTGCCGGCCCCTCGAACTTCAAAATGCTCTCATCGACGCCGGCGGTCTTCACGATGCAGCCTTCGAGCGCGATGTTACCTGACAGCACGGCAAGGCCGCCGTCCTTCGAATAGGCATGCTCGATGTCGCGGACGCAGCCGGTGGCGCGATCGGTGTCGAGCTCTTCGAACCGGCGTTCCTGGCTGAACGCAACTTGGGTGGGCACGTTGCCCGGCGCGGCCATGAAGAATTTGCGGACGCTCTCGCTCCTGGTCTGCTTGATGTCCCAGCGGCTCAGCGCGTCCTCCAGCGACTTGGAGTGAACCATCGGCAGGCCACGGTTGAGCAGACCTGCGCGGTCGAGTTCGCCGAGGATAGCCATCACGCCGCCGGCGCGATGCACGTCTTCCAGATGCACGTCCGCCACCGAGGGCGCCACCTTGCAGAGCACCGGTACCCGCCGCGACAGCCGGTCGATATCGTCCATCGTGAACGGCACCTGCCCTTCGTAGGCGGCGGCCAGCAGATGCAGCACGGTATTGGTCGATCCGCCCATGGCGATGTCGAGCGTCATGGCGTTCTCGAACGCCTTGAAGTTTGCGATGTTGCGCGGCAACGCGGTTTCATCGTCCTGTTCATAATAGCGCCGCGCCAGATCGACGATCAGGTGACCGGCTTCGACGAACAATCCCTTGCGGTCGGCGTGGGTCGCCAGCACCGAACCATTGCCCGGCAGTGCGAGACCCAATGCCTCGGTGAGGCAGTTCATCGAATTGGCGGTGAACATGCCGGAGCACGAGCCGCAGGTCGGGCATGCCGAGCGCTCGATCTCCTCGACCTCGGCGTCGCTGACATTGCTGTCGGCGGCGGCGACCATGGCGTCGATCAGATCGACCGCGCGGATCTTGCCCTTGATGTTGATCTTGCCGGATTCCATCGGCCCGCCCGAGACGAACACGGTCGGGATGTTGAGCCGCAGCGAGGCCATCAGCATGCCGGGCGTGATCTTGTCGCAGTTGGAGATGCAGACCATGGCGTCGGCGCAATGCGCATTGACCATGTACTCGACGCTGTCGGCGATGATCTCGCGCGACGGCAGGCTATAGAGCATGCCGTCATGGCCCATGGCGATGCCGTCATCGACCGCGATGGTGTTGAACTCTTTCGCGACGCCGCCGGCCTTCTCGATTTCGCGCGCGACGAGCTGGCCGAGATCCTTCAGGTGCACGTGGCCCGGCACGAACTGGGTGAACGAATTGACTACGGCAATGATCGGCTTGCCAAAGTCCTCGTTCTTCATGCCGGTGGCGCGCCAGAGGCCGCGGGCGCCCGCCATGTTGCGGCCGTGGGTCGTGGTTCGGGAGCGGTAGGCGGGCATGGTCTGTCCTTCTCGGGAAGCGGAATGGCGTCTTTTAGACGGTGAACCGGATCGATTAAAGCGGCTTGGCGCAATGTCGCCATGCGTTGGCCCACCCAAAACGGGACAGGGTACAGACACCCTGCCCCGGCTACCGCTAGACGACCTCGCGCGTACGCAGTTCCGCGATCGCCTTGGCGTCATAGCCGAGCGAGGCCAGCACCTCCTCGGTATGGGCGCTGAGCGCGGGCGCCATGCGGTCGAGCCGGCCGCCGCCATGGGCGAGCTGGAACCCGCTGCCGGCAAAGCGCAGGCGCCCATAGGGCGTATCGATCTCCTGAATGGCGCCGCGCGCGGAAATCTGCGGGTGGTCGATCACCTCCTCGACCTTCCAGATGCTGGCGCAGGGCGCGCCTGCGGCGTCCAGGATCTTTTCCCATTCGCGCGGGTCTTTCTTCGACAGCGCTTCCTCGATGATGGCGCGCAAAGCCGGCTCGTTTTCCTGACGGGCGAACCAGTCGGCGAAGCGCGGGTCCTCCAGCGCGTCGGCGCGGCCGAGCGCCGTCATCAGCGCGATGTATTGCTTCTCGCTGTTGACGGCCAGCAGCAGGTAGCCGTCGCCGGCCTTGAACAGATTGGCGGTCGGCCGGCGGCTCACGGCCTGATTGCCTGAAAGTTGCTGGCGGTGGCCGGCGACCGAATAGTCCGCCACCTGCCCGGACAGGAACGCCAGCGTCGCCTCCAGCATGGAGACATCGACCAGTTGCCCCTTGCCGGTATGGGTGCGCTGGAACAGCGCGCTGGACACGCCGAACGCGGCGGTCGCACCCGACAGCACGTCGCAGACCGCAAAGCCCGCGCGCGTCGGCCCGGTCTCGGCATGGCCGGTGATCGACATGATGCCTGACAGCGCCTGGATCTTGCCGTCATAGCCGGCGCCCAGCCGTTCCGGGCCGGTCTGGCCAAAGCCCGAAATGGCGCAATAGATCAGCCGCGGATTGATCGCGGACAGCGCCGCATAACCGATGCCGAGCTTGTCCATCACGCCCGGCCGAAAATTCTCCATCACCACGTCGGCTTGGGCGGTGAGCTGCTTGACGATCTTGATCGCCTCTGGCTTCGAGAGATCGAGGGTGAGGCTGCGCTTGTTGCCGTTGATCGCCTGCCAGCCCGGGGCGAGCCCACGGTCGGCCCATTCGCGGCTCAGCGGCGTGCGGCGCATGTCCTCGCCTTCGCGGCGTTCCACCTTGATGACGTCAGCACCGAGCAGCGCGAGCTGGTAGCTCGCATAGGGGCCAGCCAGCACCTGCGTGAAGTCGAGAATCTTCACGCCTTCGAACGGTCGGGTCAAATGGATGTCCTCCTGCGTTCTTTTCTTCTCCTCTCCCCTTGTGGGAGAGGGTGGCGCGACGCGAAGCGCGGACGGATGAGGGGTTCTCTCCGCGACATTCGGTGTTCGCGGTGAGAATCCCTCATCCGTGCGCTTCGTGAGCGCCACCTTCTCCCACAAGGGGAGAGGGGAAGAACGATCACGCCGCGCGGTTGCCGCGCGCGATCTCTTTCTGCTTGTCGAACTCGGCGCGGCGCCGCGCCAGTTCTTCCGGGCTCATCTGCGCGATGTTGTTGTAGTCGAGCTTCCAGGAAGCATCCTCGCTCCAGCGCAGCGGCGACTGCATCGTGGTGCGGGAGCCGGCGGCGGATTCCAAGAGCCTCAGCGCCAGTTCGAGCGTCATCGCCTGCGATTCCACGTCCTGCGGTTTGCCGGCGGAGTTGCCGAGCGGGAAATCCGAAAACAGAGAATCGCGGCACGGCGGCGTGCTCGACGATATCCTTGGCGCAGCCCATCACGACGGTGGGAATCCCGTTGGCTTCGAGATGACGCGCCACCAGCGCCGACGTCTGGTGACAGACCGGGCAATTCGGGACGATCACGGCGACATCGACCTTGTCGGCTTGGCAACGCGCGAGAATTTCCGGCGCATCGACATCGATGGTGACGCGGTGGCTGCGGTTGGTCGGCGCGCCGAAGAAGCGCGGCGCGACTTCACCGATCCGGCCCGATGCCGCGGCGTTCAGGAGTTGCGGCAGTGGCCACCAGGTGCCGTTGTCGGTAGCTGTCGTGTGCTTGCGGTCGTAGCCGATATGCGAGATGCGCAAATCGTGCTGCTTCGACGTGTCGCCGTCATAGACCTGGTAGAACTTCGCGCCGCCGTTATAGGCCGCTCCGGGACCCTGATCGCCCTTGGCGGGATCATACTGCGCGGCTGTCGTGACGATGGTGACACGCGATTGCGCCAGCGGCTTTTTCAACGGCTGGAACGGCGCGTCGACATAATGCGCCCAGCGATAGGGCGTGGTGTAGCCGATCGCGGCGTAATAATCGCGGGTCCGCTGCATATAGGGGACCGGGGCATCGTAGTCGGGCGCGAAGCCGAGTTGGTCGTCGAGGGGGGCGGACATTGTTGTGTCTCCTGCGTTTCCACCGGGAGGCCGTCACGCGGCCTTTGCCTCAGGCTAATGAACCTCCACCCATTCCTCAACTGCGGATATTGCATCAGGCCTGCGCAGGATCGCGCCGCCTCCCGCGTTGCCGGGTCAGCAGATCGCGCAACGCCTGCACCTTGGGGGAATCGGCTCCCTTCCGCCAGATCAGGTAGGTATCGGCGCGGTTCTCGCCCGGCGGCAGGCGATGGACCCTCAGCCGCCGGCTCTCCGGAAATGTCGTCAGCACGCTTCTTGGCAGCAATGCTACGCCCATGCCGGCGACGACACATCCGAGCATGGCGTGATAGGAGCCCAGTTCGATGGTGCGTTCCGGCATCTGATCCCGAAGCGCATACCAATCCTCCAGCCGTTTGCGGTGCGGGCAGCCATGCTCGAAGGCGATGATGGTGCGCGGGAAGTAGGCATTTTTGCCTTTGCCGATCGCCGGCGTGTCGGCGGCGGAAACGATGACGGGTTCTTCCTCGAATACCGCCACCTTCTCGAACAGCGCCTCCGCGATCGGCAAGGTCACCAGCGCCGCATCGAGTTCGTTGGCCAACAGTGCCTTTGAAAGCGCCGGTGGATTTCCGGTACGGAGTTCGAAGGCCACGTCCGGATAGAGCCGGTGATACTCGTTGACCGGTCCGGGCAAGCGGACGGCGGCCGTGCTTTCCATCGCGCCCAGACGAAAAATGCCGCGCGGCCGTGGGTCCTGCACCGCATGGCGCGCTTCCTCGGCGAGCGCCAGCAAGCGGTCCGCATAGTCGAGCAATACCCGCCCGGCCGGCGACAAATGCAGGCGCTTGCCTTCGCGAATGAAAAGCGAAATGCCGAGGTTCTCTTCAAGCTGGCGAATGCGCGTCGTCACGTTGGATTGAACGCGATGCAGCCGCTGCGCGGCCTTGGTGACGCTGCCTTCGCGGACCACGGCGCAGAAGATCTTCAGATCGGACAGGTCCATATATCTCTCTTTGAGATAATTATGATCAATATAATTCATTTTATGAGATCATTGTAGCGTCGTAAAGCCTTCTCATCGCAGCGCCTGGAGGCCCACGATGCAGACGAGAAGCCGGATCCACGTCGACGCACCCAGCAGCCGGACGTTGCCGGCTGATTTCTCCGCGATGAAGGATCGCATCATCCGCGAAGCACGGATCGCGCAATCCACGGCCATTCGCGCCGCGTGCGCACGCGTCATTACAGCCATTGCCGCCATCGCAACACGACGCCGGACAGCCGCCGCCGCGATGACGCGACCACGAACCTGAATTGCACTTGACCGAAATCTCAATTTTTGGAGAACCAATATGTCGCCGGAAGACAAGACACTCGTCAAAAACACATGGGCGATGGTCGTCCCGATCGCCGACGTCGCGGCCACGCTGTTCTATGAGCGGCTATTCGCACTCGATCCCGCCTTGCGCCCGATGTTTGATCGCACCGACATGAAAGAGCAGCGGCGAAAACTGCTGGCGGCGCTCGGCGCCGTCGTCAACGGCCTCGACAACCTCGCACCGCTGATCCCCGTGCTGGAAAATCTCGGCAGGAACCATGCACGCTATGGCGTGATCGATGCGCATTATGAAACCGTCGGCACCGCGCTGCTCTGGACGCTCGAGCAGGGCCTGAAGGACGCCTGGACGGAAGCGGCAAAAACCGCGTGGACGAAAGCCTATGGGACGGTGGCGGGCGTGATGCGCAGCGCAGCCACACCATCCGACATGCCCGCCGTCGCCTGAAACCGAACCCGGAGATTGATCATGCCCAAAGCCTACTGGATCGTGCGCGTCAGTGTTCGGCAGCCCGAAAGTTACCCGGACTACCTCGCCGCGGCGCGACCTGCGTTCGAGAAATTCGGAGCGAAGTTCATCGTACGCGGCGGTCCGAATTCGAGCTGATGGAAGGCGATGCGCGCGAGCGTAACGTCGTCGTGGAGTTCGCCGATCGCGAAACCGCAATCGGCCTGCTACCGGAGCGCCGAGTATCAGGAAGCGAAAGCGATCCGCCAGCAGTGTGCGGATGCGGATTTCATCATCGTGGAAGGCGCTTGAGAAGGGTCGCTGGCGCTGCACGGCCTGCACTCAAAGCCTCGGCACCGCTGCGTTCGGCCCTTCTCAGTCCGTCATCTCCAACTCAAGCCGGGCGCCCTTCTTGGTCTTTGCCTCTGATATCTCAATGCAGACTTTCTCACCCAAGGCATTGAGATAGCCAAACAGACGGTCGTAGGTATAGCCGGCAAAATGCCCGCGCAAAAGTTTTGACACATCCGGCTGAGCAAGACCAAGCAGCGCTGCCGCCTTTGCCTGGGTCAGCCCCTTTGCTTTGATCCGAGCAGCAATGTGCAGGACAATATCCGCCTTGATGGAATGTTCGGCAGCATTGGGAAGACCGATGTCCGCGAACACGTTACCGCTGCTCTTTGTGGCTCTGACTTTGTCTTTCATTCTCGCTCCGCCAGACTCTCGGCTTCCTTCAACCTGCGCTTGATCTTGTCGATTTCGGCTTTCGGCGTCGAAATGCCCTTTTTTTGATTTTTTCTGAAAGGCATGAAGCACGTAAATGACACCTTTTATTCTCACCGTGTACACGGCTCGAAAGGTGTTGCCGTCGAAATCAGACACGATCTCCAGAACGCCAGCTCCCTTGAAACCCTTTAGCGGCTTGGCGTCGGGGTGCTTACCGCCCTTCTGAGCAGCCCGAAGCGCAAACCCAATGCAGTATTTGACCTCGTCGGGGAATTCGCTCAGGTCCTCCCGTGAGGTGCCAATGAATTCCAGCGGCGCGTCAGTTTTGCTCATCGCTTCAATTCTTATAGATTATTTACTATATCTGGAGCGATGTCAATATAGCGGGCATTTGCAAGCAACCTTGAAGGTTGGGGTGGCGTTTTTCATTCCTCGACGAACGCGGACCACGCCTTCGACTCCCAATCTGCCTGAGCAATATACCGTAGCAAACCAATATTTTTACCTTTACAACCTCTGGGAGTTGGCGTGTGGCGGCTGACGTTTCGGATCGATCAAAACGAGATTGAGATCATCGACCTCGATTACGAGGACTACCATTAGGGGCCGGCTATGAACGCAATACAGGGTATCCGCATGAAAAATCCTGCCCATCCCGGCGGGTTTGTGAAGAGCGAGATCGTCGAAGCGCTCGACCTCTCGGTGACCGACGCTGCCAAGGCGCTGGGTATGACCCGTCCCGCGCTCTCGGCGCTGCTCAATGAGCGTGCGGCGCTCTCGTCTGAAATGGCGTTGCGCATCGAGAAGGCGTTCGGCGTGTCCATGGACACGTTGATGCGCATGCAAAATAGTTACGACATTGCGCAAGCGCGGCGCCGTGCCGGGCAGATCAAGGTTGCGCGGTTTCGCAAGGTTGGCGATCCGGCGCTCTCGTGACCGGATGAAAACGATCTGCCTGACTCGACGGATTCCGCGAAATCTCGATAGCATTACGGTGCATTCAATAGACACCTCGCGCCTTCTAAACCCCCGCCACCGACGACCAGACCTCCGCCAGCTTGCGCTTCGCCTTCTGCCTCCGCGTCAGGGGCGCGGCCTCTTCCTCGTCCTCGGGTAGCCGCAGGCCGATCACGTTGACCCTTCCGCCGCTGATGCTGCGCGCGACGAGGACAATGGGATCGAGCACCAGCTCGGCGCCTTCCTTGGGTGCATGGTCGAGATGGATGTCGAAATAATCCGCCAGCGTCAGTTTTGCATGTTCTTCTTCGGCCATTACGCCGTAGATCGCGGCCAGTTCGCCGAGCGTGTGCTCGCCCGATACGATGAAGTCGCCGAGCAGATGCGGGTCGGGCGCTGAGCTCGGCGGCATGTCGACAAAGAAGCGATCCAGCGCCTCGGCCTTTTCCGGCGGCGCCAGCAGGTAAACGTAATCACCCGGCACCACCGGCTCGGCCTCGACCGGCGACAGGATGCGCTCGTCGCGGATCACCAGCGTCGGCTTCGACCAGGACGGCAGCAAGCCGCGGCGGAAGTAGAGGCTTTTCGCGCGCACGGGATAGCCGACCAGTTGCTGTTCGAGCTGGCCCGGCAGATCGAGCTCGACGCGCCGCGGGCCGCGGTCGACGCGCGGCAGCGCCACGTGCAGCCAGCGCGCCGCCGGGCCCAGCGTCCAGCCCTGCAGCAGCAGCGAGATCACGACCACGACCAGGGCGACATCGAAATAGAGATAGGCCTTCGACAACCCGACCAGCATCGGAATCGAGGCGAGAAAGATCGCGACCGCGCCGCGCAGGCCGGTCCAGGCGATGAAAACCTTTTCCCGCCAGTTGAAGCGGAACGGCGCCAGGCACAGCAGCACCGCGAGCGGCCGCGCCACCAGCATCAGCACCAGCGCCACGATCACGGAGGCGCCCACGCTGTCCAGCAGCCGCTGCGGCGACGCCAGCAAGCCCAGAAGAACGAACATCACGATCTGCGCCAGCCAGGTCGCGGCGTCGAGGAACGTCACCACCGAATTATGCGCCCGCGTCGGCCGGTTGCCGACGATAATGCCGGCGATATAGACCGCGAGAAACCCCGAGGCGTGCGAGATCTGCGCCACGCCGAAGATCACCAGCGCCGCTGTCGTGACGAACGGCGCGTGCAGGCCCTGTGGCAGCGCCATGCGGTTGAGCGCCACCACCACCAGATGGCCGCCGATCACGCCGACGAAGGCGCCGAGCAGGCCTTCCTGCAGGAGCTCCCGCACGACATGCCCCGGCGAGCTTTCGCCGATCGAGATGAACTCGACCAGCATCAGGGTGAGAAAGATCGCGAACGGGTCGTTGGTACCGGATTCGGCCTCCAGGGTGGCGCCGACGCGGGGACGCAGGCGCAGGCCCTGGGTGTGAACGAGCAGAAACACCGCCGCGGCGTCGGTCGAGGCCACCACGGCGCCGACCAGCAGCGCCTCGGTCCAGTTCAGGTCGAGCGCATATTTGGCGGCGGGAGCCGCGACCACCGCGGTCACCAGCACGCCGATGGTCGCCAGCACCATCGATGGCGCCAGCACGGCGCGGATGCTCTGGAACTTGGTCCGCAGCCCACCGTCGAACAGGATCAGCGCCAGCGCCACCGAGCCCACCAGATAGGTGGTGCGGACGTCATTGAAGCTGAGCTGGCCCGGCCCGGCATCGCCCGCCAGCATGCCGATCAGGAGGAACACCAGCAGCAGCGGCGCCCCGAAGCGCAGCGCCAGCAGGCTCGACAGGATGCCCGCCATCACCAGAACGGCGCCGAGAAAGATGGCGATGCTGACCGAGTCGAGAGAAGCCATGAACCTCCGCAATAACCGCAAAAATCCGGGAAAATACCTGCAATTGCATCCTTATCGTTGCCACAGTTGAACGCCAACCCCTCAGCGGCGATATGCCCGGTTTTTAGGGGCTTAATCGACTTTGCCGGGCCGTGTATCGATGGTCCGCCCGCCCGGTTTGTGGAAATCTGCCCAGCGTTCGAATCATTGCCCGCGCTGCACCCGACGAGAATTTGCTGATGGACATGGCCCCGAAAGAGATCGTCGAGTTTCTGCAATCGACCGCGCGATCGGTCGGCGCGGAGATCGCCTCGCCATGGTTCTATCTGCAGTTCGGGCTGATCCTGACCGCCGCCGGCATCGCCTATGTGGCGGATACCGCGATCCGCGGGCGGGTCGACATGACCTCGCTGGCGATGCGCTGGCCGCTGCCGCTCCGGCATTTCGCCCGCGTGCTGGTCGCCAGCGCCTCGACCGCGATCTTCGCGGTCCTGGTGATCGCCGAGCGCATCACGATGTATCATTTGACCTGGCCGAGCCGCAGCTATCTCCTGATGGTCGCCGCCAAGCTGGCGCTGGCCTGGCTCGTGATCCGGCTCATCACCTCGGTGATCCGCAACGCCTTCATCGTCAAGCTGGTGTCGATCACGGCATGGTTTATCGCGGCGCTGAGCATCCTCGGCCAGCTCGATCCGGCGGCGGAAACGCTCGACTCGTTTGCGATCGATATCGGTGGCCTGCGGCTGACACCGCTGCTGCTGATCAAGGGCGGTGCGCTGCTGATCGCGGCGCTGTGGCTGACCAATATCGCCAGCAATTTCATCGAAAGCCGGATCACCCGCGCCACCGACCTGACGCCGTCGATCCAGGTGCTGCTGGTCAAGATCATCCGCATCGGCCTGATGGTGGTGGCGATCGCGATCGCGCTCGGCGCGGTCGGCATCAACCTTTCGGCGCTCGCCGTCTTTACCGGCGCGGCAGGCGTCGGCATCGGCCTCGGCCTGCAGAAGATCGTCGCCAATTTCATCTCGGGCATCATCCTGCTCGCGGATAAATCCGTGAAGCCCGGCGATCTCGTCACCATCGGCGACAGTTCGGGGCGGATCAGCGCGATGAAGACGCGCTACATCTCGGTCGCCGCCGGCGACGGCCGCGAGTTCCTGATCCCGAACGAGGATCTGGTGACGCAAAAGGTCGTGAACTGGACCTACACCGACAAGAACACGCTGGTGAAGGTGCTGTTCAGCACCAATTACGACGCCGATCCCCGCCTCGTCTGCAAGCTGGCGATCGAGATCGCCGCGGCAGCGCCGCGCGCCATCAAGAACAAACCGCCGAACTGCATCCTGACCGAATTCGCCGAGGCCGGCATGAAGTTCTCGCTGACCTTCTGGATCGCCGACCCCGACGGCATGGACAACGTGAAGAGCGACGTCATGCTGGCGCTGTGGGACGTCTTCAAGCGCGAGGGTATCCGTGTTCCCTATCCGGTCCGCGAAATCCGGGTCCGCGGCGGCGCGCTGCCGGTCGAGCAGGTGGTGGAAGTTTCGGGTTAAATTCAAGCCTTTATGGAGTCTCCGCCCCCTCCAAACCCCGGCTTGCCGCCGGGCGCTCGGAGCACTAAATTAGAGCTGCAAATCAACCATTCCCGTTCCTGCCGAAGCAAGACCCGCCCATGAGCTATATTGAAGCGTCAGATACCTCCCTGCGAAAGACCGGCCAGATCAAGCTGCACGGCCCGAGCGGGTTCGCCGGCATGCGCAAGGCGGGCGCGCTGGTGTCAAAGTGCCTCGACGAACTCACCGACATCGTCAAGGCAGGCGTCCCGACCTCCGAGATCGACGAATTCGTCCGTAACTTCGCCTTCGGCCATGGCGCCTATCCGGCGACGCTGATGTATCGCGGCTATCGCTACTCGACCTGCACCTCGATCAATCACGTGGTTTGCCATGGCATGCCCGGCGACCGCGCGCTGAAGGAAGGCGACATCGTCAATATCGACGTCACCTTCATCGTCGACGGCTGGTACGGCGATTCCAGCCGGATGTATGTGATCGGCCCGATCGCCCGCAAGGCCGAGCGGCTGATCGAGGTGACCTATGAGGCCATGATGCGCGGCATCGCCGCGGTGAAACCCGGCGCCACCACCGGCGACATCGGCCACGCCATCCAGAGCTTTGTCGAACCGCAGGGCATGAGCGTGGTGCGCGACTTCTGCGGCCATGGCCTCGGGCGCATGTTCCACGACGAACCGAACATCATCCATATCGGCCGGCCCGGCGAGGGCGTGATGCTGAAGCCCGGCATGTTCTTCACCATCGAGCCGATGATCAATCTCGGCAAACCGCATGTGAAGATCCTGTCCGACGGCTGGACCGCGGTGACCCGCGACCGCTCGCTGTCGGCGCAGTTCGAGCATTCGGTCGGCGTGACCGCCGACGGCGTCGAGATTTTCACGCTGTCGCAGCGCAACGGCGAGAAGCCGCTGACCCCAGCTTAGTTGGGCTGACGCCTGCTTCAAGCAACTACGAACGATACTGTCGGCCGTGCTTGCGAAGATTCGCAGGCCGCGCCGTGGGAGCAACCTCACCGAGGCTTGCCGCGCCCCGGGATCGTAATTTCGGCCCGATGCGGCGCGCCGTTCAGAAGGCTGTCGAACAGCACCACGATCTGCGCCCTGTCTGCCGTCATATCGAGAACCGTCACGCCCTCCGCTTTTCCTGTCGTCATCTTGTCTTTAACACGCTGCTTGACTTCCGCGAGCGGTCCGATCGGCGTTGCATCGCCGACGGCCGGATCAACGACAAAAAGCTGGAATGGAACTTCCTGGCCGTGGGCCGCGCCGGCGATAACGAGCAGACGCTGGTCGGGCAGCAGCGCAAGGTCGCGAATTCCCAGACCTTCGAGGGGGACGGGAACGACCCTGGGTTCAGCTTCGCTCGGCGCCGTTCCGGGCTTGAATAAGTCAGCGATATCGCCCCCGACCAGAAAGGCAGAGCCCTTGTCGCCGATTGGCTTGCTGGGCGATTTGACGATGGGGCCGCGCAAGCCAAACCAGATCGTGCCACCCTGCACGGCGATGCCTTCGATGTTCAATCCCTCCGCCGATTCCAGATCCTTGGCAAAAGAATTTGCTGCCGCTCCGGACCGCTTCAACCAGTCCGACAGGCGATAGCTGGTTTCGACGGCTTCGGAAAAATTCTCAGGCGCCAGCGGGCGGTCGGCGCTATCGACCGGCTGCCCCTGCCGGTCGACCCGCACCCGCGCGAGGATGAAGGACGAAAGCCGAAACTTCGCCTTATTGCGTGAACATCCGTGAGAACCGACCACGTAGAGATAGGGCTCGGCATAAGCGACCCCTTCCCCGTCCATCTCCTCGAAATCATCGATTTCCTTGCAGGTCTCGGTCGGAGCAGTTCCAAGCGTCCGCCGGTCTCGCTCCTTGCCTATCAACGGAATGGAGCGTCCCACGACCATGCGATCTTCCTGGATCGTCGCGAACTGCGCGTTCTTGTTCTCGTCATTGATCAACAGGCATGTCCTCGACGCGGCCGACGCCGGCACGCAGGCCATGCCGCTGATGTCGGTTGCGGCGTCGCCCGCTTTCTTGCCCGCAAAGGCGCCGTCGATCGTCATCTGCTTGAGCGGGACAGGCGCAGCTTGCTGCGCAAAAGTACCGCCACTGGTGCACCCCAGGAAGCCCAGGGTAGCGAGGCCGAAACATGCTGCACGCATTTCGCCTCCCCCAAAACAAACGTGTAGATAGTATATACTGCAACCCGCCATTGCGTCAGTCACAATTCGTTGCAACAGGAGGCGGATATGACAGCCAGAGAACCCGGCTTTCGCGCGAACATTGTTGCGGTTTATCTCCTCGCATGTGCCGTTTGCTTCGCAGGCCAGCGCGCCGCAGCCGAAGAGCCCCTGTTCGTCAGCAAGCGGATGACGCCGCCGGGCGAGTATACTTCCGGTATCGAAGGCCCCGCAGTCGATGCGTCTGGCAACCTCTACGTCGTCAATTTTCAGCAGAGCGGCACCATCGGAAAGCTCGTGGCCGGCGCCTCGCAATCGCAGCTGTTCACGTCGCTGCCGTCCGGCAGCATCGGCAACGGCATTCGTCTCGACCGGCAGGGGCGGATGTATGTCGCCGATTTCAAGAAGCATAACGTTTGGGTCATCGAGCCCGGCGAAACCACGCCGAAAATCTATTTCCATTCCGACCGCTTCAACCAGCCGAACGACCTGGCGATCGCCGCCGACGGCACGCTCTATGCCAGCGATCCCAAGTTTGCAGCGCCGGCGGGCGGCCAGATCTGGCGCATCATCCGCGGTGCGGACGGCAGGGGCCAGGGCGAGATCATGTCCAGCACGAGACGCCTCGGCGTCACCAACGGGCTCGACATCAGCCCGGACGGGAACACGCTTTACGTCAGCGAATCGAATTCGCGGCAGATATGGGCCTATCGCCTCGACGGCAACAAGCTGCTCGATCCGCGGCTGGTGAAAACCTTTGCCGATTTCGAGGTCGACGGCCTGCGCACCGACGTCGACGGCCGGATTTATCTGGCGCGGTTGTCGGCCGGCAAAATCGTGATCATCGGCGCCGATGGATCGCTGCAGCGCGAGGTGGCGGTGAGCGGAAAACAACCGACCAACCTCACCTTTGGCGGTCCGGACGGCAGAACCGTCTTCGTGACCCAGAAGGAAGGTCGCTTCATCGAGGCCTTTCGCGCCGACCGTCCCGGCCGGGAGCCGTGCCTGCAAGTGCCCGGCATGTGCTGAGGGCGTCGATCATCGGGCGTGTTGCAAATCGTTCTCAACACAGGCCTTCCCTGCGGCAACGTGACTGCCGGCGTTTGCAAGATGCGGCGGAATAGCCGCTGCCACGCGGGGTAGAACACGGCGCGGGCGCTCTCCGGCGGCGAGGGCATCTG
Source organism: uncultured Alphaproteobacteria bacterium (assembly GCA_963742935.1). Classification (GTDB taxonomy): domain Bacteria; phylum Pseudomonadota; class Alphaproteobacteria; order Rhizobiales; family Xanthobacteraceae; genus Bradyrhizobium. The sequence goes on from CAVUOI010000025.1 coordinate 367,997, forward strand.
GCTAGAGATCAACAGAGGGAGCATGGGCAATGTTTGAGATTTCACGTCGCGATCTGGTCCTCGGGAGCACGGGGGCTGCGCTCGTTTTCGGGCTGAATGGACCGGTTTCGTTCATCGGCGCGGCGCAGGCGCAGAAGGCGGCCGACAGCCTCAAATACAAGGTCGGCGATATCGAGGTTTTCAGCCTGCACGAGGGCAGCATCGAGCGCGCAGTCACCGAGGCTATGGTGAAGAACGCCTCACTCGATGACGTCAAGAAGGCGCTGACCTCGGCCGGCATCGGACCCGACAAGATCGAGAATCCCTTCACCGTCACCGCCATCCGAACCGGCGGCAAGGTCATCCTGTTCGACACTGGATTTGGCGGCAACGGCCCGGCAACCGTCGGCAAGCTCGCCGACAACATGAAGGCGGCAGGTCTTGATCCCGCAGCCGTCTCCACGGTCGTGATCTCGCATTTCCACGGCGATCACATTTCCGGCCTGTGGGTGAAGGAGACCGACGCGCAGGTTTTCCCGAACGCGGAAATCATGATGCCGGAAGTGGAGTACAAGTTCTGGACCGATCCGGCGCTGGTGGAGAAGCTGCCGGAAGCCAACCGTCCGATGGTCAAGCGTATCCAGGCGACCTTCCCGACCTGGAAGAACGTCAAGCAATATAATGACGGCGCCGACATCGCGCCGGGCGTGAAGGCCATCGCCACGCCGGGTCACACGGTCGGGCACATGTCGTTCCTCGTCGCCTCGGGCGGACAGCAATTGTTCATCCAGAGCGACGTCACCGGCATCTACCAGCTGTTCGTCAAAAATCCCGGCTGGTTCTCGGGCTTCGATGCCGACGGGCCGAAGGCGGAGGCCACGCGGCGTGCGTTCTTCGATCGCGTCATCGCCGAAAAGGCCATGATCGCCGGCTATCATTTCGGCTTCCCGAATGTCGGCACGCTGTCGAAGGACGGCAACGGCTATGCGTTCGCGGCCGTGAAGGCCTGATCGCGCGCTGATTTCGAAACGACGCGAAGGCGCCGCACTCCCGTGCGGCGCCTTTTCGCTGGATGCGCTCTCACTTTAGAGTTGCAAAAGCCTTCCGGCACGGCATGCTTGTCGCCGATGCCCGCCAAGCCAAACCCTCCCCCGGATCAGCCCGCCGAAACGCCGCATTATCACGGGCACCGCGAACGGCTGCGCGAACGCTTTTACGCGACCGGGCCGGAAACGCTGAGCGATTACGAATTGCTGGAGATGGCGCTATTCCCGGCCCTGCCCCGGCGCGACACCAAGCCGTTGGCGAAAGCGCTCTTGAAGGAATTCGGCTCGTTCGCCGAAGTCGTTCACGCTCCGATCGCGCGGCTGCGCGAGGTCGACGGCATCGGCGAGGCCTCGATCAACCAGATCAAATTGCTCGCCGCCGCCGCGAGCCGGGTGGCCAAGGGCGAGATCAGGCGCAAAATCGCGCTGTCGTCCTGGAACGAGGTGATCGCGTATTGCCGGACCGGAATGGCATTCGCCGACAAGGAGCAGTTTCGCCTGCTGTTCCTCGACAAGCGCAACCAGCTGATAGCGGACGAAATCCAGCAGACCGGCACCATCGACCACACGCCCGTCTACCCGCGCGAGGTAATCAAGCGCGCGCTCGAACTATCGGCGACCGCGCTGGTGCTGGTGCACAACCACCCAAGCGGCGACCCGACGCCGTCGCAGGCCGATATCCACATGACCAAGGCGATCGTCCAGATCGCCACGCCGCTTGGCATTTCCGTGCACGACCACATCATCGTCGGCAAGAACGGGCATGCAAGTTTGAAGGCGATGAAGCTGATCTAGCGGCCGACAAGCAACGCTCCGACACAAAATATCGAAAACAACCCCATGCAAAGTAGAAAAGGGCCGTGATTCGCAGGCTTCAAGCCGTGGGCGCAGCGCGATATCATGGATACGACACTTCGGTATCTATCGAAGCATCCATGTCATGAAACCGGGCATGATGCCTCCCAGCCGCCGACCGCAAGTCGTATCGCACCGCCGCAGCTTCACAGGAGAGCATTATGGCAACCACCGACACCGCAAATCAGAACCTCATCGTCACTGCATTCTGGGAGGTCCATTCCGGAGAGGAGGGCGCTGTCGCAGCCCTTCTGAAGGACTTTCTCCCGCGGGCGCAGCGCGAGGCGGGCGTGAAGGAATTCCAAATTCATCAGAACGTCGAAAGGCCCAGGGAATTCTTCTTCTACGAAGTGTTCGCTTCCGAAGCGGCATTTGCCGATCATCAGCAAACCGGCCACTTCAAGAACATCATCGTCGGTCAGGCGATCCCGAAACTCGCCAAACGCGAGCGGCAGCAATTCCGCTTCATCTGAGTTAGCTAGGCTTGTTCCGACGCGCTGCCGACGGCTTCGGCGGCGCGCCGCTTCAGCAATTCGCGTTCGCGCGTGTTTCCCGCGAGCGCGGCAGCGATCTCGAACGCGGTGCGGGCTTCTGCAAAGCGGCCGAGCTTGCAAAGCAGATCGCCCCGCACGCTTGCCATCAGATGGTAGTTCTTCAGCGCGGGCTCGTCCGCCAATCCGTCCACGATCGCGAGCGCGACCGCCGGCCCCTCGGCCATGCCGATCGCGACCGCGCGGTTGAGTTCGATGACCGGCGAACGCACGAGGCCCGCGAGTTCGCCGTAGAGTTTTGCGATGCGCGGCCAATTTGTGTCGTCAGGCGTCGCGGCCCTGGCGTGGCAGGCGACGATCGCCGCCTGCAGCGCGTAGAAACCCCGCCCGCCGCCGAGTTCGTACGCGCGCGCCAGCGCCGATAGCCCGCGGCGGATCTGAAGCCGGTCCCACAGCATCCGGTTCTGGTCCATCAGGAGAATCGGATCGCCGGCGGGATCGGTGCGCGCCGCGAGGCGCGAGGCGTTCAGTTCCATCAGCGCGAGCAAGCCGTGCGCCTCGGCTTCCTGCGGCGCGACCCGCGTCAGCACGCGGCCCATGCGCAGCGCGTCATTGCACAGCTGCGGCCGCAACCATTCGTCGCCGCTTGCGGCTGTATAACCCTCGTTGAAGATGAGATAGACGACCTCCAGCACCGAGGCCAGCCGTTCCGAAAGCTCGGCGCCGCGCGGCGTTTCGTAGGCGAGCCCGGAGTCCGACAGCGTCCGCTTGGCGCGCACGATGCGCTGCGCGACGGTCGCCTCCGGCTGCAGGAAGGCGCGCGCGATTTCTTCCGTGGTCAGGCCGCAGATCATGCGGAGCGCGAGCGCGGCGCGCGCCTCGCGCGACAGTTTTGGATGACAGGCGGTGAAGATCAGCCGCAGCAACTCGTCGCCGAATTCGTCGTCGAGCCCTGCGTCGAAATCGGGCATCGCCTGCTGCTCCTGCTCCAGGTCGCGGAGCAGCATCTCGTGCTTGCGCGCGAGCATGCTGCGACGGCGCAAATCATCCAGCGCACGACGCTTGGCGCTCGCCATCAGCCATGCACCCGGCCTGTCCGGCACGCCGGTGACGGGCCAGTGTTCGAGCGCAGCCACCAGCGCCTCCTGGGTAAGGTCTTCGGCCAGCGTCACATCGCGCAACATCCGGGACAGGCCGGTGATCAGGCGCGGCTGCTCGATGCGCCAGACCGCCAGAATGGTGCGATGAATGTCGGCGGCCGTCATCGCCGCCGACTGCCGTTGCGAGAGGCGCGCATCAGGCGTGGACGCGCGCGCCGACCTCGCATGCGCCGTCGACGCCCGGGGTCGCCAGCACACGAACCTCGCAGGTGCCTTCCCAGCCCGGCATATGTTCGAGGTGCAGCTGCATGAACTCGCGTGCTGCCGCCACGGCCTCTGCCATATCGCGAAGTTCGAAAATCGCGTAACCGCCGATCAGTTCCTTGGTCTCGACGAACGGGCCGTCGATCACGCCAAGCTTGCCGTCCGTTATTCTGACCTGCGCGCCGCTCATGGCGATCGGCATCAATCCGCCAGTGTCGAGCATGCGGCCGGCCTTGATTTCGCGGTCGGCGAGCTTGCCCATGGCCTCCATCAGGGCCGGCGACGGACCTTTGTCGGGTTGCGGCGAGGTAACGATATACATGAAACGCATCGAGAGACTCCCGTTGAGGCGAGCCGCGGCGGCAATCGCCGCGAAACTGTCTCGCTATGGGAGACGACGAACGGGCCGGCGCCGGATCGACAGGCGCCCTGGAAATATTTCGAGACGGATAGGCCGGCTGTTCCGCCCGAACTACTGCCCGCGCATCATGATCAGGGCATCGGCGGTATCCGGCACCCGCCGCCACTGTGCGTTGTCGTCGGCCTCGAACTGCCAGGTGTCGCCCTTGGCCGACAGCAGCAGCATCCGGCCGTGATCGAGCCGCCACTGGTTCGGCGCAAAGGCCGCGACGCTGGGATCGCATTTCGGCTTCAGGAACACCTGAAAATTATCGCCGGTCGCCTCGGTATTGGTCAGCGTCAGGCCGCAGATGGTCTGGCCGTTGCCGCGAACCATCGACCAGTCGCCGATCATCTGGTCCATCGATTTGGCGAGCGAACGAGCAGCGGCGAGGTTTTGCAGGATGTAGACGCCCTCGCCGGTCCGCAAACCCTCGAAGATGCCGCTCTCGACTTCGGTGAAATCGATCACCGGCTGGCCCGCCGCATCCTGCATCCGCACGATATCCAGCCCCCGGATATTCCAGGCGGTGATTTCCTTGGTGAACGGCAGCGCGGCGGCGCAACCGGGCTCGAGCTCGAGCTTGAGCCCCTGCGGCGTCGTATCGCCCTTCATCGTGATGACGCAGGTCTTGCTGCGCTCGGTGGTCGCAAGCTCCCACTGCCCGATCATGTCTTTCTTCAGGGTCGAGGCATCCTGCGCGGCTACCTGCGACGCAAGCGCGAGCAGCGCTGTCAGCGCTGCGACCGCGATGCCTGAACGCCCTGACGACATCAGCGCCCCTTCACCGGGGTTTCCGGAACGGGCGTCAGCGGCGCCTTGCCGGCAAACCAGTTTTTCAGATTGTCGACGACAAGCTGGTCCATGGCATTGCGCGTTACCACCGAAGCCGAGCCGATATGTGGCAGCAGCACGACATTTTGCATGGTCTTCAGTTCGTCCGGCACGTTCGGCTCGTTGGCGAAAACATCCAGGCCGGCCGCGAGGATGGTGCCGGATTTCAGCGCCGCGACCAGCGCCGGCTCGTCGATGACGGAGCCGCGCGCGACGTTGATCACGACGCCGCGCGGCCCGAGCGCCTTCAGCACGTCGGCATTGATCATCTTGGCGGTGGCGGCGCCACCGGGGACGATCACGATCAGCGTATCGACATCCTTCGCCATCTCCATCAGGTCGGGATAATGCTTGTAGGAGACAGCCGACGACTTGTTGCGCGAGTGATAGGACACCGGCACGAGCGAGGCTTCGAGCCGGCGGCCGATCGCCTGCCCGATGCGGCCCATGCCGACGATGCCGATCTTGCGGTCGCGCAGCGACCCGGCGCTGAGCGGATAGCTCTGGGTCTGCCACTGGCCGGAGCGCAGAAAGCGGTCAGCCTTGACGAACTCGCGCAGGGTCGAAATCAGCAAGCCCATGGCGACGTCGGCGACTTCCTCGGTCAGCACGTCGGGCGTATTGGTGACGACGATGCTGTGCTCGCGCGCATAGGCGGAATCGACATGGTCGTAGCCGACGCCAAAACTCGCGACGATCTCGAGCTTGGGGAAATGCGACAGCGATTTCTTGTCGGCCGGCACCGTGTGATAGGTGACCGCCATGCCGCGGGTCTTCGCCAGAATATCGGGCGTCAGGCGTTCGAGGTCGGCGCGGCTTTCCGCCTTGTGCAGGACAAACTGGTCCGAGAAGCCGTTTTCGAGGATCGGCCTGATCGGTCCGTAGACCAGCAGATCGATCTTTTCGGAAGAATTCGCGGCAGCCATCAGTTTTCCTTTCCAAGCGCGCTCTCGTGCCAGCGCCGTAATACCAGGTGCGAAACTAGCGCCAGCAGCCCATAGATGACAATCCCGGCCACCGACAGCAACAGCAACGCCGCGAACATTCGGGGAATGTTGAGGCGATAGCCGAACTCGGCGATCCGGTAGGCAAGCCCGGAGCCGGCGCCCGCCGCACCCGCCGCGATTTCGGCGACCACGGCGCCGATCAGCGACAGGCCGCCCGCGATCCGCAAGCCGCCGAGGATATAAGGCAGCGCCGCCGGTAATTTCAGGTACCGCAACGTCTGCAGACGTGAAGCGCCATAGAGCTGGAATAGCCCGGCCAGATTACGGTCCACCGAATTCAGCCCGAGCGTGGTGTTGGACAGGACGGGGAAGAACCCCACGATCCAGGCGCAGACGATCACCGCCGTCTGCTGCGGCAGGTAGATCAACAACAGCGGCGCAATGGCGATGACGGGGGTGACCTGCAAGACCACCGCATAAGGAAACAGCGAATATTCCAGCCATTTCGACTGGTTGAACAACAGCGCCAGCGCGATGCCGCCGACAGCCGCAGCGATAAAACCTTGCAGCGTGGTCAGCAACGTGACGCCCAGCGATTCCGACAGCACCCGCCAGTCGCCGACCAGCGTCTGAAACACGAGATAAGGGCTGGGCAGCACGTAAGGCTGGATGTCGTTGACACGCACCACGAGTTCCCAGAAGCCCAGGCCCGCGGCGAACACAGCGATGGGAAGCAGCATGCGGCCGATATTCCGGAGGGAATTCATGCGCCGCCCTGCCCGGCATAGGAAGGCGCGAGCGCGCCCGAGACCTCGCGGCAATAGCCGGCATATTCGGCCGAGGTACGAAACGCCTCTCCGCGCGGCTCTGCGGTCGTGATGCGAAATTCGCTGGCCAGGCGGCCCGGCCGCGCCGTCATGACCAGCACACGCTGCGACAGATAGACCAATTCAAACACCGAATGGGTGACGAAGATGATTGTCTTGTGCAGCTTGCGCCACAGATCGAGCAGATCGTTGTTGAGCCGGAAGCGCGTGATCTCGTCCAGCGCCGCGAACGGCTCGTCCAGCAGCAGAATATCCGGATCGGTGACGAGCGCGCGCGCCAGCGAGACCCGCATCTTCATGCCTCCGGACAGTTCGCGCGGATAGGCATCGGCGAATTCGGACAGGCCGACCTGGGCTAGCGCTTCCTCGATGCGGTCGGCATCAACAGCGGCAGCATGGGCGAGCTTCAGCGGCAACCGCACGTTTTCACGCACGCTTGCCCACGGCATCAAGGTGGGCTCCTGAAACACGAAGCCGATGGGATGGCGCCCATCCGCCCTCGTGGCGCGATAGGAAACGTTTAACGTGCCCGAACTCGGCGCGCCGAGCCCCGCGATCAGCCGAAGCGCAGTCGATTTTCCGCAGCCGGAAGGTCCGAGCAGCGAGACGAACTCGCCTTTGGCGACATCGAGATCGAGCGGCCCGAGCGCAGCCACGCCGTTGTCATAGGTCTTGGTGACGGCGCGCAGCCGCACCGCAAGGCCCGCCGCGTCGATATCGGTCTTGGACAAAGCAGGCTCGGCCATCACGCGTCAGTTCTTCGGCCGCAGGTCGACGCCGACGCCCTTGTTGACGAAGCGCAGCGTATAGGCCTGACGGTAATCGATGTCGCGGCGAACCACGCCGGCGCGCACCATCTTGTCGAAGAAGCTAGCCGCGCGCGCGTCGTTCATGGCGCCGATGCCGTCGCGCAGGGTATCGCCGGAATCGACGATGCCGTATTCCTTCATCTTGACGACAGAATAGGCGAGCAATTCGTCGGTCATTTCCGGGTTCATCTTCTTGATCATCGCGTTGCCGGCCGAATTGTTGCCATAGAGATAATGGTACCAGCCGATCGCGGAGGCATCGACGAAGCGCTGCACCAGGTCCGGCTTCTTGTCGACGGTGTCGCGGCGGGTCTCGATCAGCGTCGAGTAGGCATTGAAGCCGTGATCGGCGAGCAGGATCACGCCGGGCTTGAAGCCGGCGGCCTTCTCGACCGCGTAGGGCTCGGAGGTGACATAGCCCTGCATCGCGCTCTGCTTGTTCACGATGAAGGGCTGCGGATTGAAGGTGTAGGGCTTCACCTTGTTCTCGCTGAAGCCGTATTCTGACTTCAGCCACTGGAAGTAGCTGGCGACGCCCTCCTTCGACACCAGCAGCGTCAGCGGCTTGAGATCTTCGAGTTTTGCATTCTTGGCCTCGGGGTGGGTCAGGAAGACCTGCGGGTCCTTCTGGAAGATGGCGGCGACCGCGACCAGCGGCACGTTGTTGGCGACCGCATCGAAGGATTGCAGCGTGTTGGCGCTCATGAAGAAGTCGAGCTTGCCGGCGGTCAGCAGGATGCGGTTATTGGTGTTGGGGCCGCCGGGCACGATGGTGACGTCGAGGCCGTATTTCTTGTAGGTGCCGTCGGCGACCGCCTGGAAGAAGCCGCCATGTTCGCCCTCGGCCACCCAGTTGGTTCCGAACGACACCTTGTCGAGCGTTTGCGCGCGCGCGGGCAGCAATCCCGCCACCAGCGCCAGAAGTCCCGCTGTCAACACTCGTGATAAAACGGCCGGGTTCATGATTGGACTCCGTCGATCGTTCTGGCCCATGATAGGAGGCAATGGACGTGGGTCACGTCCCCCGGATAACGTTATCTAACAAACTAACCTGCAAATTTGTCCAAAGAAACGCCTCGCTCGATGACTTCATCCGTTCCGCCCCGCGACTGGACCGAGATCCGCTGGCCTGACATCGCCAAAGCCGACGCCGCGCGCTGGATAGCCGTGCTGCCGCTGGGAGCGACCGAGCAGCACGGCCCGCATCTGCCGCTGGAAACCGACATCCTGATCGGGGAAGCCTATCTGGCGCGGGTGCGCGAACTGCTGCCTGCCGCGCTCCCCGTCACGTTTCTACCGGTGCAGCCGATCGGCATCTCCACCGAGCATATCGATTATCCCGGCACGAAGACGCTGCCGACCGATGTCGCCTTGAAGGAATGGATGGCGATCGGCGAAAGCCTCGCGCGATCCGGAATCCGCAAGCTGGTGATGGTGACGAGCCATGGCGGCAACAGCGCGGCGATGTCGCTGGTGGCGCAGGATTTGCGCGCGCATCATCAGATGCTCGTCGTCACCACGAGCTGGTTTCGCTTCGGCATACCGGATGGATTGTTGTCCGAAGAAGAGACGCGGCATGGCATTCATGGCGGCGCCGCCGAGACGTCGATCATGCTGGCCCGCTATCCGCAGAGCGTACGCACGGAATCGATCGCCGATTTTCGCCCCACCAGTATCGCGATGGAGAAAAAGTTTCGCTGGCTCTCGGCGCATCGGCCAGTCCCCTTCGCATGGCAGACGCAGGATCTGCACGAGAGCGGCGCGGTCGGCGACGCCACCGCAGCCACCGCCGAGAAGGGCGAGCTACTGATCGATCACGCCGCGCGCGCGTTCTGCGAATTGCTCGACGACGTCGACAAATTCGATCCGGAATTGTTTCTTCGCAAGCCCGGAATATGACCTAACCATCTGTAATATATAAGAAATAATTGACGAAACCATATTTCCAAGGGCGATTTCGAACCGCTTTCCAACACGCTCCGTCCAACTGGGCATGCGGACCACAATGGCCGCTCAACGCAGGATGGAGACCTTCCATGTCGATCAAGACCAAGTTCGCCGCGCTCGCTCTCGCTACCCTCGCCGTTACCGGCACCATCGCTTCCACCAGCCAGGCGCAAGCCAAGCCGCTGCACTGGGGTGTCGGAGCCGGCCTCGTTGGCGCCGCCATCGTCGGCACCGCGATCGCAGCTTCAGGCCCCGGCTATTACTACGACGGCTATCGCCGCTGCGGTTGGGTTCGCCAGTTCGACGCCTTCGGCAACTACATCGGCCGCGTCCGTACCTGCGGTTACTGATTTCTGCGGCTGACTTGGTCTCTGTTTGAGAAGCGTTCTCTTCAAACAACCCAGTTAAGGCCCTGACACGCTTCTCGTGGATTTGTGTCCAGCACGGGCGCCTCATCCACTCCCGTGCTGAACCCGACCCGCCCGGTTGTCCCCCCGGGCGGGTCAACTTTTTTGAGGCGGCAGGCTGGCCGGCCCCGTCCCCTCGCGATGTGTCCACCATGTCTCCGAACACCCGGCGGCGATCTGTCCGAGCGGTAGCCGCGGCGCCGTGCCGGCCGATGTAGCACCCACGTCACGCAACGGTGTCATCTGGTCGCAGTATTGGCGCCGCTTCTTGCTATTGCGAATTACTTGCAATAAGGATCGGGAATGAACGAGGGGAACTCCGATCAGGCACTTGATGCAGGGCCGGAACCAGAACAATCCCACCAGGGGCGACGGGTTGATGACTTCAATTGTTGGGTGGCGGCAGGCGTTCGAATCAGCCGTGATGGCAGGCAGCGACAGCATCGGTCGCATCGGGAATGTTCATCCTGTGAGCCGCAATCGCCGTTTCCTGGAGCATGTGCTGGCGGGCGCCGCATTCGGCGCGCTGACGCTCGGCAGCCCGGCAATGGCGGCAGATATCCCGCTCAAGGCACCCCATCTTCGGCCGGCGTTCGACTGGAGCGGCTTCTACATCGGCGGCCACACCGGCTACAGCCGCGGTTCTTCGGCCACGGTGCTGTCAGATCCGCTGGCGGTATCGACCAACAGCGTCTTCAGCGGTGTGATCGGCGGCGTCCAGGGCGGCTACAATGTTCAGATGCCGTCCGGCCTGCTGCTCGGCGTCGAAGCCGACCTGACGTTTCCGAACTATTTCAGCTCGAACTCGATCGTCTCCGCGCTCGCAGGCGCACGCTCCGACGTCGCCGAAAAATGGGACTATGTCGGCACCGTGCGCGGCCGCATCGGCTATGCCAGCGGACACTGGCTGCTTTACGCCACCGGCGGCTTTGCCTACGCCGGCGAGCGCTTCACCAATACGCCCGACGTCGGCACCGATCAGAAGATCATCAATGTCCGCCCGGGTTGGGCCGCCGGCGCCGGCGTGGAATACGCGTTCGCACCGCATTGGAGCGTCAAGCTCGAATATCTCTACAGCCAGTTCGACCGCGCCAACAATCGCTTCCCCTCCGGCGCGGAACACAGTTCGACGCTCGACTTCCAGCAGGTGCGCATCGGTCTCAATCGAAAGATCGATTGGCCGGGATCGAAGAGCTGGACGCCGAAGACCGACCTGACCGATCCCGAATCCGACCGTTGGGAAATTCATGGCCAGACCACCTATCTGGGGCAGGGCTATCCGGCCTTCCGCGCGCCCTATACCGGCACCAACAGCCTGACACCGGCCCGGCAGGCGCAGGCCACCTGGAGCAACAGCCTTTACCTGAACGCACGGCTCTGGGAAGGCGGCGAGGTCTACTACAATCCCGAACTGCTGCAGGGCTTCGGCCTGAGCGACACCGTCGGTATCGCCGGATTTTCCAGCGGCGAGGCGCAGAAGTCGAACTTCCCCTACCCGCACTACAACACCTCGCGGCTCTACGTGCGCCAGACCTTCGGATTCGGCGGCGAACAGGAAGAACTCGCCAGCGGGCAGCAGCAGCTTGCGGGCAAAGTCGACGTCAACCGGCTGACGCTGCAGGCCGGCAAGTTCTCGGTCGGCGACGTCTTCGACGGCAACTCCTACGCCAAGGACACCCGCCGCGACTTCATGAACTGGTCGATCTGGGCCCCCGGCGCGTTCGACTACGCCGCCGACAAGCTGGGCCTCACCTACGGCGCGACCGCCGAGCTCAACCAGAAGAATTGGGCGCTACGCGGCGGCTACTTCCTGATGGGCGCGGTATCCAACTCCAACAATTTCGACACCCAGGTGTTTCGCCGCGGCCAGTATGTAGCCGAACTGGAGACGCGCTATTCGCTGTTTTCACGGCCGGGCAAGCTGCGCACCATCGGCTGGGTGAGCAGCGCCAATTCCGGCAGCTATCGCGACACGCTGAACGATCCGGCGCTCAATCTCGACATTGCGCTGACACGCACCGGCCGCCTCAAATACGGTTACGTCTTCAACGTCGAACAGTCGGTCACCGACGACATCGGCCTGTTCGGCCGCTGGAGCTGGAACAACGGCAAGACCGAAATCATGTCGTTCACCGACATCGACGCCTCGCTGTCGCTCGGCAGCTCCATCAAGGGTACAAAGTGGGGCAGACCGGATGACACGATCGGCATCGCCGGCGCGATCAACTCAATCTCGCGCGATCACCGCGACTTCCTCGCCGCCGGCGGGCTCGGCCCGCTGATCGGCGACGGACAGCTCAATTACCGCAAGGAACGCATCCTCGAGACCTACTACGCCTACGCGCTCAACAAGCAGCTAACTTTGACCGCGGACTACCAGTTCATCACCAATCCCGCCTACAACGCCGACCGCGGCCCGGTCCACGTCTTCTCCGGCCGCTTCCACGGCGAGTTCTAGATCACGCCATTCTGGCGGCCAGCACCTTGTCGATGCGCCGGCCGTCGAGATCGAGCACCTCGAAGCGCCAGCCTTCGACTTCGATCCGATCGCCGACATCGGGTATCCGGCCGAAATGGCTGAGCAGAAAGCCTGCCACGGTCTGGTAGTGGCGGGACGGCGGCAACTCGAAGCGCAGCAGCGAGGCGAACTCGACGGCCGGCATCCAGCCCGAGAGCAAATACGACCCGTCGTCACGCTTGACGGCCGCCGCTTCCGGCGGGCCCTCCTCGGTGTGAAAACCACCGACGATCGATTCCAGGATGTCCGCGCTGGTCACCACGCCCTGGAACGCGCCGTATTCGTCATGGACCAGACCCATATGGACGGCGGAATCGCGCAGGATGGCGACGACGTCCCGCGCATCGAGAAACTCCGGAATGACCGGCACCGGGCGGACCAGTTTTGCGATATCAGGCGTCTGCTCCGACAGATAGCAGTCCAGCATATCCTTGGCGTTGACGATTCCGACCGCGGCGTCGGCCGCCTGATCGAACACCACAAAGCGCGAATGGCTGCTGGCGATCAGCGCGGCGCGAATAGCCTGCAGGTCGTCGGTCAGGTTGATCATGCTGACCTCGCGGCGCGGCGTCATGACGGCGCCGACCGGAAGATCGCCGAGGCGCATGACGCCGGCGATCATTTCCTTTTCGCCGGGTTCGAGCACGCCGGCATTCTCGGCTTCGACGACCAAAGTGCGGATTTCATCCTCGCTGACTTTTTCACTGGCCTCGCCGCGCTGGCCCAGCAGCCACAACAAGGCCTTGCCGGAGCGATCGAGCAGCCAGACGGCGGGCAATGAGACCGTTGCCAGCATCGTCATGTAAGGCGCCACCCGCACCGCGACCGACTCAGGATCGCGCAAGGCGATCTGCTTGGGCACCAGTTCACCGATGATGAGCGAGGCGTAAGTGATGACGGTGACGACCACGCCGACGCCGACCGCGTCCGCAACGGCTTGCGACCATCCGGCTGCGATCAAGAGGCTGCTCAGCCGCTGGCCGAGCGTGGCGCCGGAGAACGCACCGGACAGCACGCCGATCAGCGTGATGCCGATCTGCACCGTGGAGAGAAATTTACCGGGATCGGAAGCAAGGGCCAGCGCGCGGCGCGAGCCTCTGACGTTCTTCTCGACCAGCGCCGCAAGCCGTGCCGGCCGCGACGAGACGATGGCCAGCTCCGACATTGCGAGCAGGCCGTTGGTGACAATCAGGACCGCCACGATCCCGAGTTCGACGTAAACCATTATTGTTGTGAGTTCCATTCCGCGGAAAGCGGAGAAGCTAGCAGATAATCACGCGCTCCGGGACCCGAAAGAGCGCGTAAATGCCGCAACGGCTCTATCCCGCCGGCTGGAACGAATCCGCGCGCGCCATCGCCCAGGCGTCGCGGAAGCGCGGATCCTCGGTGCCTTCGTTCAGTTCGCCCGGCCGCAGCGACGGATAGAGCTTTGCAAACGACATCACCTCGGTGCTCGAGGTTCGCTTGGAGAAGTGGATCGGCCGCAGCTGCTGCGGATGATCGAGGCCGGCGGCGGCGAGCAGCTCGGACAGCGCGTGCAGCGTGGCGTGATGGTACATGTACACCCGCTCGGTCTTGAGCGGCACCACCAGCGCGCGGGCGCGCGATGGATCCTGTGTGGTAACGCCGGTCGGGCAACGATCGGTGTGGCAGCTAAGCGACTGGATGCAGCCGAGCGCGAACATGAAGCCGCGCGCGGAGTTGCACCAGTCGGCGCCGATCGCCATCGCGCGCGCCATATCGAAGGCGGTCGCGACCTTGCCGGAAGCACCGATCTTGATGCGGTCGCGCGCGTTGATGCCGATCAGCGCGTTGTGCACGAAATTGACGCCCTCACGCATCGGCATGCCCAGATGATCCATGAACTCCAGCGGCGCCGCGCCGGTGCCGCCCTCATTGCCGTCGACGACGATGAAATCCGGATAGATGCCGCTCTCCTGCATCGCCTTGCAGATCGCCAGAAATTCCCAGGGATGGCCGATGCACATCTTGAAACCGGCCGGCTTGCCGCCCGACAGCCGGCGCATCTCGCCGACGAACGCCATCATCTGCAGCGGCGTGGAAAACGCACGGTGGCTGGACGGCGAGATGCAATCCTCGCCCATCGCGACGCCGCGAATTTTGGAAATCTCCTCCGACACCTTGGCGGCCGGCAGCACACCGCCATGTCCGGGTTTTGCGCCCTGGCTGATCTTGAGTTCGACCATCTTGATCTGGTCGTCGGCCGCGACGCGGGCGAATTCATCCGGATTGAACGAACCATCGCGGTTGCGGCAGCCGAAATAGCCGGAGCCGATCTCCCAGATGATGTCGCCGCCGTTTTCACGGTGATAGGGGCTGACGCCGCCCTCGCCGGTATCGTGCGCGAAACTACCCTTTTTCGCGCCGGTATTCAGCGCCCGCACGGCGTTAGGGCTGAGCGCGCCAAAGCTCATCGCCGAGATGTTGAAGACCGATGCCGAATACGGCTTCGCGCAATCCGGGCCGCCGATGGAAAGGCGGAATTCGGAGCCGGTAAGCGCCTTCGGCGCCACCGAATGATGCATCCATTCGTAGCCCTCGCGATAGACGTCCTCCTGGGTGCCGAACGGCCGCTTGTCGAGCTGCATCTTGGCGCGCTGATAGACCAGCGCGCGGGTGTCGCGGGAGAACGGCATGCCGTCCTTTTCGCTCTCGAAGAAGTACTGCCGCATCTCCGGGCGGATTTCTTCGAGCAGGAAACGGATATGCGCCGAGATCGGATAGTTGCGCAGGACGGCATGGTTCTTTTGCAGGAGATCGCGAATGCCGAGCAGCGTGAGCGCACCGAAAATCACGATCGGAATCAGCAGGAATTCCCACGCCTTCGGGTTATGGTCGAAAATCGCGATCCCGATCAGCAAGGCGGTGACGACGGCGCAGATCGTCAGCACGATGAAGCGTGGCGAGAACGGCAGCAATATCGTTTCCATGAAAATTCCTCAGCCGAAATGTCGCGTTGCCGGGCCAGCTTAGTCCAACCGCCGGAGCAGGCGCTACACGATATACGGAGCCATCTTCGTGGAAGTGACGGCGGTCGGAAAAAATAGTTGGTGGCTTCACCTGGCCGAAATAATGATGTCGCCTTTTGCAGTGCAGCGTAACGGTAGTTATCGCCGTTCAGTGGCTGTGCAGCCGCATCTCGTGCGGAATCCTGCCCTGCTGCAGGCCGTGCTGGGCCAGCCAGACGTCGGTGGAGAGAATGGCGCGGTCGATATGATCGGCGGTTCGCGAGAAATCATAGGGCGAGCCGACCAGCGGGCATAGCGGCGGCACCACGAAATACTCGATATCCGGCCCGAGCATTTCGAGTTCGTTGACCAGTTGCCGCGCGATCAGGAGGGTCAGCGCATGCAGCGCATTGGCGACCGCGCCGATCGGCGGCGTCTGGTTCGCGCAAGCATGCCCGGTCGGCAGGATGATCAACCGCCTGGCGCCCTTGTCCACGGCGACCTGTATCGGCGTGTTGCTGGAGATGGCGCCGTCGGCAAGATAACGATCGCGATAGCGGATCGGCGAGAACGCGCCGGGGATCGCGGTGGACGCCACGATCGCCTCCGCCGTCGAGCCTTCCGACAGCACCACGCTCTCGCCGGAGACGACGTCGGTGGTGACGATATGCACCGGCAGTTTTGCCTCCTCCAGATTGCGATAGGGGATGTGGTCCTCGATCAGCTTGCGGATGCCGTCATGGGAAATCAGGAAATCGCGGCGCCACAGAAAACCCAACACCGTCCGCCAGCTCATCGGAAACACGTCGTGCCGCGTCAGGCCGCGCCAGACGGCGGCCAGCCGCTGCACGCCATCGAGCGTGGGATCGCCAGCATAGAACGCGCCGTTCAGGGCGCCGACGCTGGAGCCGACCACCATGTCGGCGGCGATGCCGTGGGCGGCGAGCGAATGCAGCATGCCGACCTGGATGGCGCCAAAACTTCCGCCGCCGGCAAACACAAAGGCGGTCTTCGCCGGGCCGATCTCGTCGCGTACCGACACGCATGCGCTCCCTGATCGCCGCATCGGTCAGGTGTGCGGCGTTGGGGTGGTTATAGCAGTGGAGGAATGGAGTGGGCTACTGGGGGCCGAGAACGACGATCTCTCTCCACGTCGTCCCGGCCTTGAGCCGGGACCCATACGCCGCGGCGTTAATGTGTGTACGAGACGTGTAACATTCGTAGCTCACATCAGAGAGCCGCGGAGTATGGGTCCCGGCTCAAGGCCGGGACGACATCGTCGAGAGCTGCGATCGTCTCAGCGCTCGACGAACGCCTTTTCGATCACGAAATGGCCGGGCTTGTTGCCGCTGCCTTCGATGAAGCCGCCGGATTCGAACATCACCTTCAGCTCTTCCAGCATCCCCGGGCTGCCGCACATCATGACGCGATCGGTCTCGATGTTGAGCGGCTTCTGGTGGATGTCGTTGAACAACTGTTCCGACGAAATCAGATCGGTGATGCGGCCGCGGTTGCGGAACGGCTCGCGGGTCACGGTCGGGTAATACAGCAGCTTCTCGGACAGCAGCGGTCCGAACAGGTCGTCGTCGCGCAGCTTGGCGACGAGCTCTTCGCCAT
Organism: uncultured Alphaproteobacteria bacterium; assembly: GCA_963742935.1. Classification (GTDB taxonomy): domain Bacteria; phylum Pseudomonadota; class Alphaproteobacteria; order Rhizobiales; family Xanthobacteraceae; genus Bradyrhizobium. Next base: position 385,007 of record CAVUOI010000025.1, read on the forward strand.
AGGCGAGTTCGGAAACCTGACGGCAGCCGTGAACGAGCACAATGGTCTCGAACCGCTCATAGACGTCGGGGTCCTTGATCAGGCTCGCGAACGGCGCGAGGCCCGTGCCGGTCGACAGCAGCAGGAGGCGCTGGCCCGCAATCAGATTGTCGGTGATCAGCGTGCCGGTCGCCTTGCGGCCGACCAGGATCTCGTCGCCCTCGCGTATCTTCTGCAACTTCGAAGTCAGCGGTCCGTCCGCGACCTTGATGGAGAAGAACTCGAGTTCTTCCTCGTGATTGGCGCTCGCCATGCTGTAGGCGCGCAACAGCGGCCGGCCCTCGACTTCGAGGCCGATCATCGCAAACTGTCCGTTCTCGAAGCGAAAACCGGAATCGCGGGTGGCTCGGAAGCTGAAAAGCGTATCGGTCCAGTGGCGGACAGCAAGAACCTTCTCTCGATAGAATGCGGCCATGGGTTTTCGTTTTTCCTGACGTCTCGGTGTAGAACGTTTCGGTTTTCCGGCCTCGAAGTGCCGAAATCGGCGAAATCACAGGCGATTTGGCGCGCCAATTGCGCACGGCAGACACATAGTCAATATGACCTACAGCACAATCGATAACTCGGAATGGCTGTCGTTCTATTTTGCAAAATGGTTCGATTTACTTCGTTAACGTTGGGTAACGCAATTAACTTGCTGAATTCAGCGCTGATCTGGCAATAAATTACCCTCCGCAATTAAGAACCTTTCAAAAGAGATCGCATGCGAAGCCCAGGCGAGTTTCGAACCGGTAAACCGGGCTTCTATCCGGACCAGTCGGTCTATGCGGAATTTGCCTGCGTCGAATTCGGGCTGCAGTTTCGCGACCTCGATGGCGGCTCGGGGCTGCTGTTCAGCGTGGCCTCGCGCGACCGCCTGCTGCATTTCGGCGCCGGCCGTTGCTCCTGGTATCCGCAGAACAGCGCGACCGCTTCGGCGCTGGCCTCAGACAAGCATTTTGCGAGCCGGATTTTGCAAGATGCCGGCGTGCCCGCGCTCGGTGGCGAATACTTTTTCCTGCACGACCGCCACCGCGCACATCGTCCAGCGGGGCATGAGCGCGGCGACGCGCTTGCCTGTTTCAGGACATTGGGCGGATCGGCGTTCGTCAAGCCGCTCGCGGGATCGCGTGGTGATTTCGCGCAAGCCGTTCACGGCGAGGCCGCGCTGGCTCGCTATCTCGACGATGTCGTGAAGTACTACGATGCCATCCTGATGCAGCCGATCGCCGAAGGGATCGAATATCGCGTCTTTGTGCTCGACGATGACGTGCTGTATTGCGCGCGGAAATATCCACCGTCGGTCGCAGGCGACGGCGTTCATACGCTGCGACAGCTGCTTACCGTTCATAACGACGCCCTGCGCGCCCGCGGGCTTTCGCCTGCTGCGCTATCGAACAATGATCCGTCGCTCGACGCCATCCTTGCCAAGAATGAGCGTCGCGAGATTCCGGGACGGATGAACCTGAGCGCCGGCGGCACGATGGTGTTGGCGGACGCACCGTCGGGTGCTGCCCTTGCCATGGCGCGGCAGGCGACGCGGGCAATCGGACTTCGCGTCGCGGCCATCGACATGTTCGTCGATATCGGCGGCAGGCCCGATGCCAACGAGATCATCGAGGTCAACTCCAACCCATCGATCCGGCTCTTGGAGGATTCCAGTCGCGGCGACCTGATCCTGAAAATCTGGCATCACACCTTTACCGCCATGGGGCTGCTGTGATGTTCGACCTGCCGAAATATGGCGACGGCGTCTGCCTCGCGCGGATGGCGGATTGCTCGAAGCGCTCGGAATCGACCGCGCGCGGTTGCAGCGCAGTTCGGTGGTGGTGACCGGGTCGAACGGCAAGGGTAGCACGGCGGCGATGTGCGCCCATATCGGCCGCGCCTATGGACTGCGCACCGGCCTGTTCACCTCGCCACATCTGGTGCGTTTCAACGAACGAATTCAGGATCGACGGCGTCGAGATCGGCGACGACGAATTTGCCCGCCTGCAACAGCGGATCGAAGCCGGCCATCGCCGAGGTCTCGAAACGGCTCGACGAACAATTCGGCGCGTTCGAAGCGCTGTTCGCGCTCGCCTGCCTGCATTTTCAGGAGAGCGGATGCGACTTCGCCGTGTTCGAAGCCGGCATCGGCGGACGCTACGATCCGGTCCGGCTCGTCGGTGCGCAGCAGACTTGCGTCACCTCGGTCGATTACGAGCATGTCGAACTGCTCGGCAACACGCTGGAGCTGATTGCATCCGACAAGAGCGACGCCTGTGCTGCCGGCGGCACGATCGTCTATGGCGAAAATTGCCGGGGCTTGCGGCCGCATCTCGTCGAATACAATCGCGGGCGCGGTTGCACGCCGCTGTTCGTTCGCGATGATGTCTGGATCGACAACGAGGTGGCGGCGGCGTCAGGACAGCATTTCGATCTTCGCAGTTCGGAGATCATGATTTTCGCCATCTCGAACTGAATTTGCCCGGCGCGTTCCAGGTCAACAATTCGGCCATTGCCGTCACGCTTTTTCTGTTGTGGCTGCAGCGCGAGCAGCCACGCAGTGCCTCCGGATCGGATCGAAGCCGCGATACGCGCCGGCCTGCGCGAAGTGCGCTGGCCCGGCCGCCTCGAGATCATCAGTCAGGACCCACTCACCGTCATCGACGTCGGCCACACCCCCGACGGCATCCGGCAATCGCTGGCAAGTCTCATGGCGATCCATGGCGCGCGACGACTGGATCCTCGTCACCGGCGCCTCGCGCGACAAGAAGGCGGACGAAATCGTCGGCGCGCTGGCGCCGTCGTTCGATACGATCATTTGCACGGCGGCCCATCACAAGGGCGCGGATGCGCGGGAGATTGCCGCCGCAGCCGCGCGCGCCAATCCCGCGGCGGATATTCGTGTGGCCGCGATGATCGAAGACGCGGTTCGTATCTCGCAGGAATTGGCCAAGGCGAACCAGCAGAGAATCTACGTTGCTGGCGGCCTGTTTCTGGCGATCGAATATGGGACGGTCGCGAAGGGCGGCCGTGCGGAAGATTTGAAGTTTTTCTGACCGTATTGCCGCGCGACGCGCATGCAGAGGAACCGCGCCGGATTCGTAGGGTGGGCAAAGCGCAGCGTGCCCACCACCTGGCCGCTTGCGCGCTGACAGATGGTGGGCACGTCGCTTACGCTCCTCTGCCCACCCTACGGCATCGGACTTATCGCGAGGACACCTAATTGCTTCCGTGCTTGTCGTCGAGCACCTTGAAGGCTTCCTCGAGTTGCGGCGAGATCGATACGCCGAGCTTCTCGCCGGTCGGCAGCCGCGCGACGAACCATTTGTTGTAGAGCGGGATCAGGTCGCGGCCAGAGCCAAGCTTGGCGAACGTGCGATCGACGACGGCCTTCAACTGCGGCTCGCCCTTGCGGAACATGATGCCGTAGGGATCGTAGGACAGATAGTCGCCGGTGACCTTGAACTGGCCCTGCGCCTTGTGGCGCGCGATCAGGCCGTAGAGCAGAATGTCGTCGGTCGCGAACGCATCGGCCTTGCCGTCGACCAGCATCTGGTAGGACTGCTCATGGTCCGGCGACGTCACGATGTTCAGCGCAAGCGAAAATTTCTTGTCGATCGCGTGCATCGCCTGTTCGTTGGTGGTGCCTTTGGTCACCACCACGGTCTTGCCCTTGAGATCCGCCGGCGCCGAGATGGTGGATGCCTTCGGCACCATCAGCTTGGTGCCGGCCACGAACATCAGCGGCGAGAACGCCACGAGCTTGGCGCGTTCTGCATTGGCCGTGGTCGAGCCGCATTCGAGATCGATCTTGTTTTCGGTCACCGCCGGAATGCGATCATCCGAGGTGACCTTGACGTATTCGACCTTGAGATTGGTATCATCGACCTCGATACCGATCTCCTCGACGATCGCCTCGCACAGTTCGAGGCTGTAGCCGATCGGCCGGTTGGAGTGATCGAGGAACGAGAACGGCGGCGAGCTTTCGCGATAGCCGAGACGCACGACATGCGTTCGCTTGATGTTGGCGAGCGTCGGGCTAAGCCCCTCGCTCGCGGTCTGGGCGGACGCCGGCGTCGCCAGCAGGCAGGCGGCCAGCAGCAGGCCCCCTGCCCCGATCGGCCTGTTCGGGAACGGATGCATGCATCTCTCCCCTCAATGGGCCGGCACGGGGTCGCCCGGAACGGCATCGGTGGGAACGATGTCATCCGGCCCGAGCTCATGCTCTTCCTTCAGCTCGCCTTCCCATTTCGCCACCACAGCGGTCGCCAGCGAGTTGCCGATCACGTTGGTGGCGCTGCGTCCCATGTCGAGGAACGTATCGATACCCATGATCATCAACAGGCCGGCTTCGGGAATGCCGAACTGGCTGAGCGTCGAGGCGATCACCACCAGCGAGGCCCGTGGCACGCCGGCAACGCCCTTCGAGGTGATCATCAGCGTCGCCAGCATCGCGAGCTGGGTGCCGAGCGACATTTCAATGTGATAGGTCTGCGCGATGAAGACGCTCGCGAAGGTGCAATACATCATCGTGCCGTCGAGGTTGAACGAATAGCCGAGCGGCAGCACGAAGGCCGAAATCCGCGACGAGGCGCCGAAGCGATTGAGGCCCTCCAGCGTCTTCGGATAGGCCGCCTCCGATGACGCGGTCGAGAACGCGATCATCAGGGGCTCGCGGATCAGGCGCAGCAGATGGCTGTATCTCGGCCCGATCACGATAAAGCCGACCACGACCAGGATCGCCCACAGGATCATCAGCGACAGATAGAAGCCGCCCATGAACACGATCAGCTTCCAGAGTACGCCGAGGCCGTTTTTCGCCACCGTGGCCATGATCGCCGCCCACACCGCGATCGGCGCGAACAGCATCACATAGCCGGTCACTTTCAGCATGATGTGGGCGAGGTCGTCGATCAGCCCCATGATCGGCTTGGCGCGCTCCGGCAGCGCGCCGAGCGCGACCGCGAAGAACACGGCGAACACCACGATCTGCAGGATTTCGTTCTGCGCCATCGCGTCCGCGATCGAGGTCGGGATCAGATGCGTCAGGAATTTTTCGATCGAGAAGGCCGAGACCGGCAGGCCGGTCGATTGCGCCTTGTCGGGCAGCGTGCCGGGGAAGTTGGCACCGGGCTGCAGCAGATTGACCATCACGAGACCAAGCAACAGCGAGACAAAGGAGGCGCTGACGAACCAGCCCATGGTCTTGGCGAACACGCGGCCGAGTTTTGAGCCGGAGCCCATATGCGCGATGCCGCCGACGAGCGTGGCGAACACCAGGGGCGCGATGATCATCTTGATCAGGCGCAGGAACAGCATGGCGATCAGGTTTACGTCGTTCGCGATTTCCACCCGTTGGTCGGGCATGTAGTTGAAGACGATGGTCCCCATCACGATGCCAAGCGCCATGGCGATCAGGATGTATTGCGTAAACCTGCTGGACATTTCTTGCCCCTCATTGTTCTGCAACCGGCGCTGGCAAGTCTGGCAGATTTGATTGGGGACGCAACAAGCTTGCGGCATTTTGCACACTTGCCAGAATGTTCCCATTGTGGCTTGCGCGCACACCGACTAGCGTCTCTGCAGCGCACAATCTGTGCAGATGCTCGCTTCAAGCACAGCCGAGTGCATCAAGAACAATCAGCTAAGGGAGACACGCCATGAACGACACCGTAAATCGCCAGATCCTGCTCGTTGAAAAGCCGACCGGCAAATTGGGGCCGGAGCATTTCAAGATGATCGACGGGAAGATGCCCGAACCGAAGGACGGCGAGGTACTGGTGAAGGCGCGCTATATCTCGCTCGATGCTGCCAACCGGGCGTGGATGCACGGCGCCACCTATCGCGCCGCTGTCGAAGCCAATACCGTGATGGCCGGCGGTAGCATCGCGGAAGTCGTCGCCTCGAAGGCATCCAGCCTCGCGCCAGGCGACATCGTGTTCGGCGACACCGGCTGGCAGGATTATGCCGCCGTGCCCGCCAAGCATCTCACCAAAATGCCGAAGCTGGAGCCGATGACGCATCTGCTCAGCGTCTACGGCATCGCCGGCCTCACCGCCTATTTCGGCCTGTTGCATGTCGGCAAGCCCAAAGAAGGCGAGACCGTCGTGGTGTCGGCTGCGGCCGGTTCGGTCGGATCGATCGTCGGACAAATCGCCAAGATCAAGGGCTGCAACGTCATCGGCATCGCCGGCGGCAAGGACAAGTGCCACTGGCTGACGTCCGAACTCGGCTTCGACGCCGCGGTCGATTACAAGGATGGCGCGACCTTCAAGGCCCTGCGGGCGGCGGCGCCGAAGGGCATCGACGTCTATTTCGACAATGTCGGCGGCGACATCCTTGAAGCGTGTCTCTCGCTGATGAACAACCGCGGCCGTATCGCCTGCTGCGGCGCGATCTCGCAATATGACGGCGTGCCGTCGGCGCACGGCCCGCGCGGCGTGCCCGGCCTGATCGTGGTGAAACGCCTCATCATGCAGGGCTTCATCGTGATGGATTACATGGACCAGAGCGCCGCCGCGCTGGCCGACCTGCAATCCTGGGTCGCCTCGGGCAAGTTGAAGGTGCAGGAAGACGTGATCGACGGCATCGAGAACACGCCGAAAGCGCTGATCGGACTGCTGGCGGGGGAAAACCGCGGGAAACGGATGGTGAGGGTGTAAATCGCAATCCGTAGGGTGGGCAAAGGAGCGTAAGCGACGTGCCCACCATCCATCACCGATTGCGCTGTGAGATGGTGGGCACGCTCCGCTTTGCCCACCCTACCTAATGCACCGTGGGCGCTTGCGGCACCGTCTGCACTCCCGCCTTCGGCTTCTTCCGCTCCTTTAGCCAGTTCTCGAACCGCTGCACCACCACAAAGAACGTCGGCACGAACAGCACGGCGAGACAAGTCGAGGCCAGCATGCCTGAGAACACCGTGATGCCGATCGACTTCCGCGCGTTGGCGCCGGCGCCGGTGGCCAGCACCAGCGGGACGACGCCGAGGATGAAGGCGAACGACGTCATCAGGATCGGCCGGAAACGGGCGCGCGCCGCCTCGACCGCGGATTCCAGCAGCGGCTTGCGGTCGCGCACGTGCAGTTCCAGCGCCACCTCGACGATCAGGATGGCGTTCTTGGCCGAGAGCGCGATCAACAGAATGATGCCGATCTGCGTATAGAGGTTGTTCTCGATCCTCAATCCCGTCAGCACGATCATCGGGCCGAGCAAGGACAGCGGCACCGCCAGAATGACCGAGATCGGCGCGAGCCAGCTTTCATATTGCCCGGCCAGCACGAGATAGACCAGCAGCAGGGCCAAGCCAAAAGCCCAGTAGATCTGGCCGCCGACGACCTTCTCCTGGTACGACATCGCCGTCCACTCGAAGCCGGTGCCCGGCGGCAAGGTCTTCGCGGCGATCTCCTCCATCAGCATCATCGACTGGCCCGAGCTGTAACCGGTGGCCGGCAGGCCGATGACGGTTGCGGCAGGATAAAGATTGTACAGGCTGATCAGCGATGGACCGACCGACGGCGTGATCTTGGCCACCGTACCGAGCGGAATCATGTCGCCATTGCTGTTGCGCACCATCATGTTCTGGATGTCACGCGGGGTCAGCCGGTACTGCGCGTCCGCCTGCGCGTAGACCTGGAAGGTACGGCCGAACTTGTTGAACTGGTTGACGAAGGTCGAACCCATATAGGACGACAGCGTCGAGAAGATCTGGTCGGTCGTGACATGCAGCGTCTGGGTCTTGATCCGGTCCACCTCGATGTCGAACTGCGGCACCATCGAGCGGAACGGCGAACTCACCCGCTGCAGCGCGCTCTGTGACGACGCATTGGCGACGATCGCACTGGTGATCGCCTGCAACTTGTTGAAGTCGGAATTGCCGTCGCGGAGTTGCACCTGCATTGCAAAACCGGCGGCGTTACCGATGCCCTGGATCGGCGGCGGCGGGACCACCAGAATCCGCGCCTCCTCGATGACGGAAAGCTTCTCGTTCAATCCAACGAACAGCGATCGCAAATCCTCGCCCTTGCCGCGCGCGCTCCACTCTTTCAAGATCAAATAGGCGACGCCCGCATTGGCAAGGCTGGAAGAATTGTCGAGCGCGGAAATGCCGGCAATGGTGATCACCTGATCGACGCCCGGGGCTTTGCCCGTTATCTCGCTGACCTGGGTAAGCACACGCTGGGTTCGCTCGAGCGCCGCGCCATCGGGCAATTGCACGGCGACCAGCAGATAGCCCTGATCCTCGATCGGAATGAAACCGGTCGGCACCCGCGACAGGCCGTAGCCGGCAATCGCGATCAGGATCAGCGCGCAGACGACGGAAATGTTGCTGTGCGCGACCAGACGAGTGATCAGTCGGCTATACCAAGCCTCGACGCGGTTATAGACCGCATTGAAGCCGCGATAGAAAAAGTTGCGCTGCTCCGGCGGCACCGGCCGGCGCAGCCACAACGCGCACTGCGTCGGCTTCAGCGTCGCCGCGTTGACGGCGCTCAGCAGCGCCGTTGCGGCAATGACCAGCGCGAACTGCGAATACATCTGCCCGGTCAATCCCGGCAGAAACGCCGAGGGCAGGAACACCGAGATCAGCACCAGCGTGATGCCGACGATCGGCGCGAACAGCGCGTCCATCGCGGCGATCGCGGCGTCATGACCGGACATGCCCTTCTCGATATTGTGCGCGGCGCCTTCGACCACGACGATGGCGTCGTCGACCACGATGCCGATCGCGAGCACGATCGCAAACAGGGTCGAGATATTGACGGTGAAGCCGAGCGCCGCCATCGCAGCAAAGGCGCCGATGATCGTCACCGGTACCGTGGTCGCGGGCACCAGCATCGCGCGCCAGTCCTGCAAGAAGATCAGGATCACGACGAGGACGAGCAAACCCGCCTCGATCAGCGTCTTGTACACCTCATTGATCGATTCCGAGACGAACTTGGTGGTGTCGAACGGCGTGTCAAAGGTCACGTCCTGCGGAAACGCCTTCGCCAGCTCGTGCATCTTCTTCTCGACGGCCTGCTGGACCTCGAGCGCGTTGGCGCCAGGCGACTGGAACACGCCGATGCCGGTGGACGGCTTGTTGTTGAGCGAGAACATCTGGCTATAGGTCTGGGCGCCGAGCTCGACCCAGCCGACATCGCGCACGCGCGTGACGTCGCCGCTGGTACCGGTCTTGACGATCACGTTCTCGAACTCGCCGGGCTCAGCGAGCCGCCCATTGACGTTCAGCGTGTACTGGAATGCCTGCCCTGCGGGCGTCGGCGGCGCCCCGACCTGACCCGCGGTGACCTGCTGGCTCTGCTGCTGGATCGCGGAAATGACATCCTGCGGCATCAGGTTGCGCGCGTAGAGCTTGTTCGGATCGAGCCAGACCCGCATCGAGTACTGGCCGGCGCCGAACACGGTGACGTTACCGACGCCCGGCAGACGCGACAGTTCATCGCGAACGTTGATGGTGGCGTAGTTGCTCAGGAACAGGCTGTCATAGGTCGCTTTCGGCGAGCTCAGCGTCACGAACAGCAGGATAGACGTCGATCTTTTCTGCACCGTGACGCCCTGGCTCTGCACCGATTGCGGCAGTTGCGAGAGCGCGCTCGACACGCGATTTTGCACCAGCACCTGCGCGAAGTTCAGGTCGGTGCCGATCTTGAACGTGACCGTCAGCGTGTAGGTGCCGTCGGCGCCGCTGTAGGACTGCATGTAGAGCATGTCCTCGACGCCGTTGACCTGCTGCTCGATCGGCAGCGCCACCGTATCGATCACGATTTTCGCGCTGGCGCCGGGATAGCGGGTGGTGACCTGCACCGTCGGCGGTACGACGTTCGGATACTGCGCGACGGCGAGCCGGAACAGGCAGACGCCGCCGATCAGGACCATCAGGATCGCGATGACGTTGGAAAGGACGGGCCGTTCGATGAAGAACTTCGAGATCATGGCCGGCTCCTACTTGGCCGCAGCCGGCGGCGCTTCGATCTTCTTCAGTTGCGGATCGACCTTCTGGCCGGGAATCGCGCGCAACAGCCCGGCGGTGACGACGCGATCGTCGGCCTTGAGGCCCTCCTCGATCACGCGCAAGCCTCCATCCTGCAGCGGGCCGGTCCGGACCTTGCGCTGCTCGACGACATTCTCGCCGTTCACGACCAGCAAATAGCGTCCGGCCTGGTCGGCGCCCAGCGCCACGTCAGGCACAAACAGGGCATTCTGCTCCTGATCGATCGGCACGCGAACGCGCACGAAAAATCCCGGCAGCAACGCGCGATCCGAATTGGGCAGGACGCCGCGCACGGGAAGCGTGCCGGTCGACTGGTTGAGCGTTACGGCGGCATAGTCGAGCCTGCCCTTGTGCGGAAAACCGGTCTCGGTTTGCAATCCGACTTCGATCGGCAATTGCCGGAGATCGTCCGCCGTCATGCCGCGCCGGCGGGCCTCCGCGCGGATCCGCAGCACGTCCTGTTCGTTGACGTTGAAATTCACCCAGATCGGGTCGAGCGCCACGATGGTCGCGAGTTGCGTCGGTGACGAAGCGCCGACGAGTTCGCCGACAGAGACAAGATGCGCGCTGACGACACCGTCGAACGGTGCGGCGACATGAGTATAGCCGTAATTGACCGCCGCGATCTTGGTGTTGACCTGGGCCTGTAGCAGGTTGGCTTGCGCGTTGTCGCGCGTCGAGGTGGAATTATCCAGCGTGGCCTGGGAAACGGCCTGCCGCTGCACCAGATCCTGCTGGCGCTTGAAATCCGCCTCGGCCTGCCGCAGCGTTGCCTGCGAACCGGATTCCGCCGCCTGCGCCTGCTCGAGCTTCAGCTTGTAGGTTTCGGGCTCGATCGTGAACAGGGGCGTGCCTTCCTTCACAAAGGCGCCGTCCTTGTATTCGATCGACTGCAGAAAGCCCTGCACGCGTGCAACCAGATCGACATTCTTGATCGGCGCGGTGTTGCCGGTCGCTTCCAGATAACGCGTGAACGACCCCTGCACGGGCACCGCGACGTCGACTTTCGGCGGTGGTGGCGGGACGAAAGTATTTTGTTCGCAGGCACTTAAGATGCCCATGGCGGCGATGGCGAACGCCGCG
>CAVUOI010000026.1:0-137531 GCA_963742935.1 uncultured Alphaproteobacteria bacterium
CCGGCCTCCGCTATGCCCCCGATACCCGACCTGCCGCTGCATAGCAGCGAAACGACGCTATGTGCCAAGAGCGGTCATCCCGGGCGAACAATAAAGAAGCACCGGCTATGCGTCGGGTGAAGCGGCGAATTCCAATAACTAGATTTCTTGCCCTAAGCACTAGAGCTATGACCCATTCCGGCGTTCCGAGATGACGGAGTATCTCCGCGTTGCCCTGGTCAGTTTTTTCCCACATGTTTTGGTCGGTATAGGACGCATTTTCTTCACTGCACCGGTCGAGCCTCCACGCTATCTCCTCTAGCAAGGCGTCGACGCCTGACAGGTGCCGAGCAAAATCGAGTTCTCTTCGAGCACAGATCCGTTCGATCCGTGGGCGGACCGCTTCATCGTAGCGGACACCCAATTTCTCAAGCCTTGCATGTGTTGCCTCGTGGACAATAGCGGATGCGATCCATTCGACTGTTGTGGTTTTAGAAGCGACGATACGCTCATCCAGCAAGCACGCGTTCAAGGAGTGCAGATAGCAGCCGGCTCCGTGCGGAACTAGGTGGACCCAAATTCTAGCAAGGTTGTTCTTGATGCGCCGATAGTGAAGCGGAGCACAGCGTTCGATCAGCCGAAGCGCGTCTTCAATACGTTGAATGGCCGGTTCGGCGTCCGATGGAAAACTGCCGACCCAAATGCCATCCACGACGTGGCCTTTCGAAAGCCAGAGGTCAATCCTCTCTACGAGGGACGGTTTGGTAGCTGAAAGATCCCGCCGAGACATTCTGGCCATGTTTGCTTCCCTACGACATTGCACATGCCACGCGTCGGCTTAGAAGGACTTAGGAATTTAACTCAACATGTATCGATTGCTCGGCAATATCCGCGTTGGGTCACGTGCGGACGTCCCTTCTTGCGGGCGCAGAGGTTTCCCAAGAAGGCGCGCAGTCGTGACAGGTGCGGACGGGTTAGCTCGCGCCGATCTTTTCATGGCGATGAGCCACCTCCGCAAAGGAACGGCTAACCACGTCGCGACGGCTGCAGAGGGGAGGGCATGGAAAGATCAATCAACCAATGATAGCATGGGCTTCCGGAGACCAACCAAGGGGACTGTCGTGCGTGGAATGACCAATCTTCGCTCTTGGTTTCTGCCCGTTGCTGTGTGGATCGTTCTCGTCGGAGTTCTGCTGGGCTGGTTTACGCTCACAGCACGTGGTGGTGCGCCGTACTGGTTGGTGAGCCTGATCGTGTCCTGGTTGCCGTTCCTGGCGTTGGTAGGCGTTTGGCTGTGGTTTTCGCGCAGGAATGGGCGCGCATCATCCGGAGCGAGTTGGGTCGATCTCTTCGAGCAGCAGGTCGTGGAAACCCAACGCACGAATGCATTGTTGGAGAGGATCGCGGCGGCTCTTGAAAAGCCGTCTGCCGGATAGCTCGAACACCGGTAATCGGGAGGAGAGGTATGCGGCCAGGAATTTCCGCGCATGTCTGGCTGGTTGCCTTGACACTTGCCACGGCCGTTGCCGTCAGCCGGCCAGCGGCAGCCGACGATCGACAGGAGTGTTTGAACGGATCGAAGGAAACCGCTGCCGCGACCATCGATGCCTGTACCCGCGCGATCGAAAGCGGAAACTACGATGACGGCGACCTGTCCAATCTGTACCATCACCGCGGCTTCTCCTGGTCATGGACAGGCTTCGCCGATCGCGTCGACCGCGCTCTGAAGGACTACAACGAGGCGATCCGGCTCGAACCGAAAGCTGTCGGCTCACTGCTCAACCGCTCGCGTCTCTACAACCAGCAGCGAGACTACGACCGGGCGATAGCGGACGTGAACCGGGCGTTCGAAGGCGATCTGTCGGACTACGGAAAACAGGTCGGATACGGCGAGCGCGGCTACGCCTATCAAGCCAAGGGCGACAACGACCGTGCCATCGCGGACTATGCCAACAGCATCCAGCTCGATGCGGACAATTATGTCACCCTCACCGCCCGAGGCAACGCCTACTTCGCCAAAGGCGATCTTGATCGCGCCATCGCCGACTACGACCACGTGATCGCGCTTTATCCGAAGTATGCGCTCGCCTACTACAACCGCTGCCTCGCATACAGGGAAAAGGGGGACCTCGATCGCGTCATCGCCGACTGTAGTCAGGCGATCGCGCTCTATCCGCAATACAGGGACGCCTACTACTACCGCGGCTACGCCTATCAAGCCAAGGGCGACCTAGACCGCGCCATCGCCGACTACGATCAGATGATCGCGCTCAATCCGAACGACAGCGACGCCCATAGCGGCCGCGCCTGGGCGTACCTGTCCAGAGGTGATCTCCGCCGCGCCATCGGGGACTTTGGCCAGGGACCGGTGCTATTATGGCTCGCCACCGTTGTCTTGCTAGCTGTGATTGGCTGGCTTTGTAGCCGAACAAGCGTGCATGCGCGCCGACGGTGGTCCGGGCGGACAATGATCGAGATTTGCGAACAACAGATTTCCGACATGCAGCACAGGAACGCCGCCCTGGAGAGGATCACGCTGGCTCTGGAGAAGCATTCGTCGGGTTAGCCCAGCGGCTTCAATATCTTCACCAACTCCCCGCGCGCATACTCATTCCCGCACACTACATGCCCGGTCTTCAGCGGATCGTCGCTCCCCTCGGTGCCCGAGATCGTCTCCCCGGCCTCCCGCACCATGATCTGCCCGGCGACAATGTCCCAGGGCTGCAGGTTGCGTTCCCAGTAGCCGTCCAGCGTGCGCTCGGCACCAACGTCATGGGCGGCATGATCGCCGCGTGATCCTGGCGCTCTTGATGGTGCCGGTGTTTTTCGTCAGCGTGCAGCGTGTGCTGGCGGGGGATCGGGAGAGGAGGCGAAAGAGCCTTGCCTCTCCTGAGCCAGCCAAGCCTGACGCCGATCCGCCTCGGCCCGCCAAGCGAATCCAGACATTATTTGCCGTAAAAACTGCGGTGATTATGCTTGTCCTGCGGCGAAAAAGGCATACAATCGCCGCATGGAGTGCGGTGAATGGTCGGATATATCTATCAGCGTCCCCAATGGCCCAGCTTCCGCTGGGATCAGGGGGCGATCGCCAACCAACTCGGCGCGGTCCGGCACAGACAGGGACGGCTGATCGGCCGCATGCAGGCGCTTGGTTTCCCCTGCAGGAACAGGCTGTTCTCAAAACCCTGACCGAGGACGTTCTCAAATCCAGCGAAATCGAAGGCGAAATTCTCGACAGGGAGCAGGTGCGCTCTTCCATCGCCCGGCGACTCGGGATCGACGCCGGGGCATTGCGTCCGGCCGATCGTAATGTCGAGGGCATCGTCGAGATGATGCTGGATGCGACCCAAAGGTTCGACCAGCCTCTCAGCGCTGAGAGACTATTCGGCTGGCACGGAGCGCTGTTTCCGACCGGCCGCAGCGGTCTGCGACAAAATCAAGGTCGCGCAGTGGCGCGACGACGAATCGGGACCGATGCAGCGTCGTTTCCGGCACGTATGGTCGCGAGAGGGTCCACTACGAAGCGCCGGCCGCCGATCGGCTCGACGACGAAATGCGGGACTTCCTGACCTGGTTCAATCTGCGAAGACAAGCTGGACCCGTCGTCAAGGCCGCGCTCGCGCATCTGTGGTTCGTCACCATCCATCCATTCGACGACGGCAATGGCCGCATCGCGCGCGCCATCGCCGACATGTCGCTTGCACGGTCGGAAGTCAAGCCCGCAGCGCTTCTACAGCATGTCGGCGCAGATCCAGTTGGAGCGGCAGGCCTATTACGAGATGCTCGAAGCGACGCAGAAGGGCGATCTCGATATCACCCGATGGCTCGAATGGTTTCTGGCGTGCCTGGATCGCGCATTCGACGGCGCCGAAGCGATCTTGTCGAGCGTCTTTCGCAAAGCAGAATTCTGGAGGGTGAATGCCGCGACGTCGCTCAATGACCGTCAGCGCGACATCCTCAATCGCCTGCTCGATGGATTCGAAGGGAAGTTGACGTCGTCGAAATGGGCAAAGATCGAGAAGTGTTCGGCAGACACTGCGCTGCGCGACATCAACGAACTCGTCGCGCGCGGCGTTCTTGTCAGAGACGAAGCAGGCGGCCGCAGCACCAGTTATTCGCTTGCGGAGATCAAGGCCGATCGCTGACCGGTCGGTCCGTCCAATGATGGACTTATGCCGCTGATTTGCCCGACGTGTCAAACGTACGCTTCGTCACACGGGCGACGCGCCGGCTACTGTGCATGGGGTTGTTTTCGATATTTTAGTTGGGAGCCGCAGACGACGGCAACCGTCGTCCTACTTGTCGAGCGCCTTGAGTATCTTCAGCAACTCCCCGTGCACATACTCATTCCCGCATAGCACATGCCCGGTCTTCATCGCATCGTCCTTGCCGCCGACGTCCGTGATCGTGCCCCCGGCCTCGCGCACCATGATCTGGCCGGCGGCGATGTCCCAGGGCTGCAAATTGCGTTCCCAGTAGCCGTCGAGGCGGCCGGCGGCGACGAAGGCGAGGTCTAGCGAGGCGGCGCCGAAGCGGCGGAAGCCGGCGACCTTGTTCTGCAGCGCAGCCATTTCCTTCAGCGCCAGTTCATGGTCGCCGCGGCCGATATGCGGCAGGCCGCAGGCGACCACGCATTCGTCGAGCCGGCGGCGGCCGGCGACGCGCAGCCGCTGGTCGTTGAGGAAGGCGCCCTTGCCGCGCTCGGCGATGTACAGTTCGTCATTGGCGGGGTTGTAGATCACGCCCGCAATAATGGTGTCTTCGCGCTGCAGGCCGATCGAGATCGCGAACTGCGGGATGCCGTGCAGGAAGTTGGTGGTGCCGTCGAGGGGATCGACGATCCAGGTGTGGCTCTTGTCGGCGCCTTCGCGGCTGCCGCCTTCCTCGCCGATGAAGCCGTAGCCCGGCCGCGCCTTGGCGAGGTCTTCGTACAGCATTTCCTCGGCGCGCTTGTCGGCCTTGGTGACGAAGTTCGCCGGCCCCTTCAGCGACACCTGCAGATGCTCGATCTCGCCGAGATCGCGCTTGAGGTTGCGGCCGGCGCGGCGCGCGGCTTTCACCATGACGTTGATAAGGGCTGAATACAGCATGATGCGCGCTTACGGTATGAGGGAACGGCCCAATGCCGTCAGGGGTTAGGGACTGGGTTGCCCTGCAGATGTGCCGCCGTCAAGGCGTCATTTGTTGGCCGTGGCGCCGGTGGTGCCGGTCCATTTTTTGGCGGCCGCCTCGACCTTGGCGCGGTCCTCCGGGCTGAGTTCTGACAGCCGCTCGTCGAGTTCGGGGTCGCCCTTGCCGGCGGTCTTGGCGACAAGGTGCCACTTCAGGCCTTCGATCTTGTCCACCGGCACGCCCAGTCCGCTCACCAGCACGCGGGCGAGGCGGTTCTGCGCGATCGGCGAGTTCTGTCGTGACGCCTTGCGCAGACAGCGCGATCGCCGCGACCTGGTTCTTCGGCGTGCCGGTGCCGTTGAACAGCGCGATGGCATATTCAACTTCGGCGTCGACATTGTCGGCCAGCGCCGCCGCCTGCAGCAGCCGCACCGCCTTGTCGAGGTCCTTCGGCACGCCGTTGCCTTCCTTGTAGAAGGTCGCCAGCGCGTATTGCGCCTCCGGGTTGCCGGCGTCGGCCGCGCCGCGCAGCAGTTCGGCGGCGCGCTTGACGTCCTGCGGCAGCGTGTTGCCGTCGAGATAGAGCAGCGCCAGATTATAGGCCGCCTTGGCGTTGCCGAGCTTGGCCGAGGACGCGAGCAGTTTTACCGCCTGGTCGCGGTTGGTGGCGCCGCCGCGGCCGGACAGCCGCATCATGGCGAGCGCGAACATGCCTTCGCGGTCGCCGGCGTCAGCCGCGCGCTGATACCAGTCGGCGGCTTTCGCATAGTCGCGCTTGATGCCGAGCCCGTTGGCATAGAGCTCGCCCAGCATCGTCATCGCCTTCGGGTCGCGGGCAAATTGCGCGCGCGTGGTCGCGAGATCGAAGGTGGTCTTGTAGAGGCCGCGCTGATAGGCGCCATAGACATTGTCGACGTTGGGATCGTCGAATGTCGGCATTTGTGGGTCCGCAAAGGTCGGCGCCGGCGCGGGCCTGGTCGTGACCGTGGGCCTGGGCGACGTGGTGGGCGCAGGCGCCGGTGTAGCGGCAGGCTTTTTCGCTGCCGCCGCTGGTGCCTTTGGCTTTGGTGGCGCCTGCTTTGCGGCCGGAGGGGACGCGGGCGGCTGCGCGGCAGGCGGCGCCAGCGAGGTCTGCGCGACGGCGCCGGCCGTCGTCATCACGAGGCCCGTGAGCAGCGATATGGGACGCAGCAGTTTCATGGTCCGGCGTTATCCGTGTCCGGCCTTGTCAGGGCCGGTCTTGGTTTTTCCGAACGCGGCTTCATACGCCTGCACGATAGCCTGGGCGACGTCGTTCAGCGCCGCCTTGGCGCCGCGCGGATCGGTCCAGATGAAATCGCCGACCAGCACAAAGTCCGCGCCGGCGCGCGCGAATTCGGCCGCCTCCTCGCGTGAGACGGCGAAGCCGACGCAGGGCGGCTCGAACAGTTCGTCCCACCATTGCAGGCGTTCGGCAATCGCCTCCACCGAGGGCCGCTGGCCGCCGGCATCGGGCTCGCCGAACAGCACGTAGTCGGCGCCACTTTCGCCCGCGGCCATGGAGTCGTGCCGCGTGGCAAGGCCGCCGACGCCGGCAATGCGGTCCGGCTTCAGCGACGGCAGGGCTTCCTCCAGCGCGGCGAGGCCGTGCAGATGCGCGCCATCGGCGCCTGCGCGCGCCACCAGTTCGACATGGCCATCGAGCAGCAGCGCTGCGCCCGCGTTCTGGACCAACGGCGCCAGCGTCTTCACGCGCGAAATCATGGTGCGCTGATCGGTCGGCTTCAGTCGCAGCAGCACCGCCGCGATGTCAGCCGCTGCCAACAATTCCGGAAGCTCGCTCGCGAGCTGCGACGGATCGTCTATCTCTGGCGTTTCGAGGTAGAGCCGCGGTGCCGGGCGCGGCGGAGGAGGTTTGCTAGCCAAATCTAGGCGACCTTCTTTTCAAGGCCGGTTTCCCATTCGCCCTTGCTCGCCAGCGCATTCATCTTCGCGCGGTGAGTGAAGGCGCGCTGGCCGGCGGCGATGTTTTCGGCCTTGCCGGACCACGCCTTCTGCGGCGCCGCCTGCAGCGCGCGGCCATAGGAGAAGGTGAGCTTCCAGGGCAGGTTGCCGATCTTGTTCATGGCGTCCAGATGCGCCGTCGCTTGCTCGTCGGATTGTCCGCCGGACAGGAATGCGATGCCGGGTACAGCGGCGGGCACGCAGGCCTTCAGCAGCCGTACGGTCTTTTCGGCGACTTCATCGACCGACGCCTGCTTCGCGCACTTCTTGCCTGAGATCGTCATGTTGGGCTTCAGCACCATGCCTTCGAGTTCGACGCGCTGAATGCGCAATTCCTGGAACGTCTTGTTCAGCACGCGCTGGGTGACGTCGTGGCAGCGATCGATGTCGTGATCGCCGTCCATCAGCACCTCCGGCTCGACGATCGGCACGATCTGCGCGGCCTGGCACAGCGCCGCATAGCGCGCCAGTGCATGCGCATTGACGCTGATCGCGGTCATCGTTGGGATGCCCCGGCCGTCAGTGCCGCCACCGATGTCGATCACCGCGCGCCATTTGGCAAAGCGCGCGCCGCGCTCGTAATATTTCTTCAGGCGCTCGGCGAGCTTGTCGAGGCCGACGGTGACCAGTTCACCCGGGCATTGCGGCAGCGCCTGCGTCCCCTCATCGACCTTGATGCCGGGGATCGCGCCCGATTGCTCGATCAGCTTGACCAGCGGCGTGCCGTCCTTGGCGTTCTGCCAGATCGTCTCGTCGTACAGGATCACGCCCGAGACGTATTTGCTCATCGCCTCGGAGGAGCGGAACAGCATCTCGCGATAGTCGCGGCGGCTCTCCTCGGTGGATTCGACCTTGATGGCGTCAAAGCGCTTCTTGATCGTGCCGGAGGATTCGTCGGCGGCGAGAATGCCCTTGCCCGGGGTGACCATGGCGAGGGCAACCTTGTTGAGGTCGGCGAGATTCATCGAACTTCTCCAGAAACATCATGCCCTTGCGCACCAAAATAGGCGGTTCTCGGGCAATTGCCTAGAAAACGTTCGTCGCACCGGGGTGTTTGCGAGGCGCGGGGCGCCCGTTCACGCCACCTTGTCAGGCGACTTTGGGATCGAGTTCACCCTTGGTGTAGCGCTTGGCCATTTCGGCCGTGGTCAGCACCTTCTTGATCTTGCTGGCCTGGCCCGCGGTGTTGAATTCCTGCAGCCGCTGCTTGCACAGCTTGGCCATCGCTTCCATCGCCGGCTTGAGATATTTGCGCGGATCGAACTCGCTCGGATCTTCCTTGAGAATTTTGCGGATCTGTCCGGTCATCGCCATGCGGTTGTCGGTGTCGATGTTGATCTTGCGCACGCCGTTCTTGATACCGCGCTGGATCTCGGAAACCGGCACGCCCCAGGTCGGCTTCATCTTGCCGCCATTGGCGTTGATGATGTCCTGCAGATCCTGCGGCACCGAGGACGAACCGTGCATCACCAGATGCGTGTTCGGCAGCTTGCGATGGATTTCCTCGATCACGTTCATGGCGAGAATGTCGCCGTCCGGCTTGCGGGTGAACTTGTAGGCGCCGTGCGACGTGCCCATGGCTATCGCCAGCGCGTCGACCTTGGTCTCTTTCACGAACTTCACGGCTTCGTCGGGATTGGTCAGCAACTGGTCGTGCGACAGCTTGCCCTCGGCGCCGTGGCCGTCTTCCTTGTCGCCCATGCCGGTCTCGAGCGAACCCAGCACGCCGAGTTCGCCTTCCACCGAGATGCCGCCGAGATGGGCCATGTCGGTGACCGTCTTGGTGACTCCGACATTGTAGTCCCAATCGGCGGCCGTTTTGCCGTCGGCCTTCAGCGAGCCGTCCATCATGACCGAGGTGAAGCCGGCCTGGATCGCGGTCATGCAGGTGTCGGGTCCATTGCCGTGATCGAGATGCACGCAGACCGGGATCTGCGGATAGATTTCAGTGACGGCGTCCATCATGTGCTTGAGCATGATATCGTTGGCGTAGGAGCGCGCGCCGCGCGAGGCCTGGATGATGACGGGCGCATCGAGCGAGGAGGCGGCCTCCATGATCGCCAGCGCTTGCTCCATGTTGTTGATGTTGAACGCCGGCACCCCGTAATCGTGCTCTGCCGCGTGATCGAGCAGTTGACGCAAGGTAATGCGAGCCATTCAAATTCTCCTGTATTTGCCGCGCCTCTGGCGCTCCATTAAGTCTGGATTTAACGCTGTTTCAGAACTTCCACGCCAGGCAGCGGCTTGCCTTCCATCCATTCGAGGAACGCGCCGCCAGCCGTCGAAACATAGGAAAAATCGCCCGCCACGCCGGCCTGGTTCAGCGCCGCGACGGTGTCGCCGCCGCCGGCAACCGAAATCAGTTTCTTGGCCTTGGTCCGCTCCGCGGCATGCTTGGCCGCAACCATGGTGCCGCGGTCGAACGGCGTCATCTCGAACGCGCCGAGCGGGCCGTTCCAGACCAGCGTCTTGGCGTCGTCGATCGCGGAGTGAATCCGCGCGGTCGATTGCGGCCCGACGTCGAGGATCATGCCGTCGGCCGGAATGGCGTCGAGGCCATAGGCGTGCGAGGGCGAGTTGGCCGCGAAATGATAGGCGACCACGGCATCGACGGGCAGGATGATGGCGCAGTTCGCGGCCTCGGCCTTTTCCATGATGCGCAGCGCGGTGGCGGCGAGGTCTTTCTCGGCCAGCGACTTGCCGACGCCGACGCCCTGCGCATGCAGGAAGGTGTTGGCCATGCCGCCGCCGATCACCAGCGCGTCGACTTTTGAAACGAGGTTTTCGAGCAGGTCGATCTTGGTCGAGACCTTTGCGCCGCCGATGATCGCAATGACTGGCTTGGTCGGCGCTTCCAGCGCCTTCTCGAGCGCCGTCGAGTTCGGCCTGCATGGTGCGCCCGGCATAGGCGGGCAGCTTGTGTCCGAGGCCTTCGGTGGACGCATGCGCGCGGTGCGCGGCCGAGAACGCGTCGTTGACCCAGATGTCGCCGAGCTTGGCGAGTTCGGCAACGAAGGCCGGATCGTTCTTCTCTTCCTCTTTATGGAAGCGGGTGTTCTCCAGGCAGAGGACATCGCCGTCCTTCATCGCGGCCACGGCCTTGGCCGCGGCCTCGCCGATGCAGTCCTCGGCGAAGGCGACCGGCTTCTTGATGACCTTCGACAGCGCTTCGGCGACGGGCTTCAGCGAATCCTTGGCATCGCGTCCCTTCGGCCGGCCGAAATGCGCAAGCAGGATGACCTTGCCGCCCTTGTCGGAAATTTCGGTGATGGTCGGCGCGATGCGCTCGAGCCGGGTCGCGTCGGAAACGCGGCCGTTGTCCATGGGCACGTTGAGGTCGACGCGCAGCAGCACGCGCTTGGCCTTTACGTCGACGTCATCGAGGGTACGGAATTTGTTCATGCATCGCTTTCCGCGTCATCCGGGCGCGAAGCTTGAACCCGGCTCGACATTCCGCGTCTGTGTCCTTCGGACCATCGCCGGAAGACGAAGCACGTGGATGCCCGGCACAAGGCCGGGCATGACGACAAACGAGTTTCTTACAGCAGCTTGCCCATCGCGACGGCGGTGTCGGCCATGCGATTGGAGAAACCCCATTCATTGTCGTACCAGGACATCACGCGCACCAGCGTGCCGTTCTGCACCTTGGTCTGGTCCTCGTGGAACGTCGAGGAGTGGGGATCGTGGTTGAAGTCGATCGAGACGTTCGGCGCCGTGGTGTAGCCGAGGATGCCCTTGAGCTGCTGCTCGGAGGCGCGCTTCATCGCCGCGTTGATTTCCTTGACGTCGGTGGCGCGCTTGGCGACGATCTTGAGATCGATCACCGAGACGTTCGGCGTCGGCACGCGGATCGCAACGCCGTCGAGCTTGCCCTTCAGTTCCGGCAGCACCAGGCCGATCGCCTTGGCGGCGCCGGTCGACGTCGGGATCATCGACATCGCCGCCGCGCGGCCGCGATAGAGATCCTTGTGCATGGTGTCGAGCGTGGGCTGGTCGCCGGTATAGGCGTGGATCGTGGTCATGAAGCCGGTCTCGATGCCCACCGTGTCGTTCAGCACCTTGGCGACCGGCGCCAGGCAGTTGGTGGTGCAGGAGCCGTTGGAGACGACCAGATGATCCTTGGTCAGCGTGTCATGGTTGACGCCGTAGACGATGGTGGCGTCGGCATTGTCGGCGGGCGCGGAGACCAGCACGCGCTTGGCGCCGGCGGTCAGATGCGCAGAGGCCTTGTCCTTGGCGGTGAAGATGCCGGTGCATTCCAGCGCGATGTCGACGCCCAGCGCCTTCCACGGCAGCTTGGAGGGATCGCGCTCGGCGGAAACCTTGATCTTGCCGTTGCCGAGGCTGAGCGAGTCGCCATCGACGGTCACGGTGCCGGGGAAGCGGCCATGCACGGAATCGAAGCGTAGCAGATGGGCGTTGGTCTCGACCGGGCCGAGATCGTTGATGCCGACTACCTCGATATCCTTGCGGCCGGATTCCGCAATGGCCCGCAAGATGTTGCGGCCGATGCGGCCAAATCCGTTGATCGCGATGCGGATTGCCATGCTTTTTTTCTCCCTTAATAGCTGGCGCCGGCCCCGCGGAAACGTTCCACGAGGGGCTTACGGCGGAACGCCCGGTTCGGCCGGGCGGGAACGGTCAAGATGGGAGTTTAGGTAGACCCTTTTCCCGGCAATCTCAACCGTCAGCCCAAGCGCTTCAGGGCAGCGTTAACGGCGGCCTCGGCGGTAATTCCGAAGTGCTTGTAAAGGTCCTTGGCAGGGGCGCTGGCGCCGAAACCGTGCATGCCCACGAATTCACCATCCGGGCCGATCACGGCATCCCAGCCCCAGCGCACCGCGGCCTCGATGGCGATCTTGACGGGGGCGTTGCCGATGATGGCCTTGCGGCGGTCTGCCGGCTGCGCCAGCAGCAGTTCGAGCGAGGGCACCGAGACCACCCGCGACGTGATGCCACGCTCAGCCAGCTGCTTCTGGGCCGCCACGGCGATCTCGACCTCGGAGCCCGAGGCGAACAGCGACACTTTCGCTTCGCCCTGTGCCGCGACCAGCTCATAGGCGCCATGCGCGCATGGGTTATCATTCGGCGCATTTGTCCGAAGCTGCGGCAGGTTCTGGCGGGTCAGCGCCAGCACCGTCGGGCCGTCGATCCGGTTGAGCGCCAGCTCCCAGCATTCGGTGACCTCGACGGCGTCGCAGGGCCGGAACACGCGCATGTTGGGAATCGCGCGAAGTGCCGCGAGATGTTCGACCGGCTGGTGCGTCGGGCCGTCTTCGCCGAGACCGATCGAGTCATGGGTCATCACGTAGACGACACCCGTGCCCATCAGCGCGGCGAGCCGCATCGCCGGCCGCGCATAGTCGGTGAAGATCAGGAAGGTCGCGCCATTCGGCGCGAAGCCGCCATGCAGGAAGATGCCGTTCATGGCCGCCGCCATGCCGTGCTCGCGAATGCCGTAATGGATGAAGCGGCCCTTCGGCGTCTTGGCCGAGAACGCCACCGCGGATTTCGCCTTGTTGTTGTTGGAGCCGGTGAGATCGGCGGAGCCGGCGAGAAATTCCATCGGCATCGCCGCTGCGATCGCCTCGATCGCGGATTCGGAGGATTTCCGCGTGGCGATATTCTGCGGCGTTTCCAGCAGTGCCTTCTTGTGCGCGCGCAGCGCCTTTGAAAGCGCAGCCGGCCGTTCGTGCCGCAGCCGCCGCTCGAATTCGGCGCGCTTGCGTGGGCCAAGCTCGGCGAAAAGATTTTCCCATTCCTGGCGTGCGGCGGCGCCGCGACTGCCGGCTTCACGCCATGCCTTCAGCACGTCGTCAGGCACCGAGAAGGGGTCGAGCGAGATGCCGAGCTTTTCCTTGGCGCCCTTGAGTTCGTCGGCGCCGAGCGCCTCGCCATGGGCCTTGGCGGTGCCGGCCCGCGTCGGCGCGCCGTAGCCGATGGTGGTCTTGCAGGCGATCAGCGACGGCTTGCCGGATTTTTGCGCGCGGGTGATCGCCGCTGCAATCGCCTTCTGATCCTGGCCGTCGATCAGCTCGGCCGCCCAGCCTGCGGACTTGAAGCGCTTCACCTGGTCGACCGAATCGGCGATCGAGGTCGGACCGTCGATCGAGATGCCGTTGTCGTCGTACAGCACGATCATCTTGTTCAGCTTCCAGTGTCCGGCCATCGCGATCGCTTCCTGCGACACGCCTTCCATCAGGTCGCCGTCGGAGGCGAGCACGTAAGTGTGATGGCCGACCACCTTCTTGCCGAATTCAGCGGCTAGCATCTTCTCTGCCAGCGCCATGCCGACCGCGGTGGCGATGCCTTGGCCGAGCGGACCGGTGGTGGTCTCGATGCCTTTGGTGTGGAAATTCTCGGGGTGTCCCGGCGTCAGCGATCCGAGCTGGCGGAAATTCTTGATCTGGTCGAGCGTCATGTCCTTGTTGCCGGTCAGGTACAGCAAGGCATAGAGCAGCATGGAGCCGTGCCCGGCCGAGAGCACGAAACGGTCGCGGTCCGGCCACGCCGGCGCCGCGGCGTCGAATTTTAGAAACTGTGTGAACAGCACGGTCGCGATGTCGGCGGCGCCCATCGGCAGGCCGGGATGGCCGGATTTCGCCTTCTCGACGGCATCCATGGCAAGCCCGCAAATCGCATTGGCCATACGGGTGTGATCGACCTGCGTCATGATGAAAATCCGCCTGAAATGAGGTGCTTGGTTACAGGGTACGTACCGGGCGAAGGGCCGCAATACGAGCGTAGCCTAGGGAGAGTTCGGGCTGGATAGCACCTCAAACCCATGAGTCCAAGGCGACGAAACGCGCTTCCGGTGCGAAAAGTTGCCTGCCGGCTTTCCGAAAAGACCGTGCCGGACCTAAGCGCCATATCGCAGAGACAGGTCACCTGATCTAGCAGTGCATAGCTTCGCGGCGGCGTTGCGCTCGGCTCGCTTGCCACGTAAATTTCGTCCTCTAACCGCTTGCCGAACCGTGAATTTTGCTGCCGTTCGGCGGGCCTACGCGAAGGTGCGCGCTGCCTCTCATGAGCGATCGTCTCACCAATGGGGCCGGTAATTCCGAGCCGGTCCAGGTCGACATCGACGCCGCTACGCGGCGCCTGATGCTGGCGCTCGATGCGCTCGAGGCCGCGGCGGAACGGCGGCGCGATGCCGATCGCGACGAGAACGAACTGGCGAGCCGGATCCAGGCGCTCGGCGCCGACCGCTCACGGCTCGCCGACGAACTCGACGGCTCGCTGGTGAAGACGCGGCGGCTGGAGCGCACCAACCGCGAGATATCGGAAAAACTGGATGTCGCGATCGGCACCATCCGTGCGGTGCTCGATTCCGGAGAGGATGAATGAGCCACATCAACGTCACCATCAACGGCCGGCAGTACCGCATGGCCTGCGAGGAAGGGCAGGAGGTGCGGCTGCTGAAGCTTGCCGAGAGCCTGGAAACGCGGGTCGGCGAGCTGCGCGGCAAGTTCGGCGAGATCGGCGATGCGCGCCTCACGGTGATGGCCGCGCTCACCGTGTGCGATGAACTGGTCGACGCCAACGCGCGCATCCGCTCGCTGGAGGGCGAACTCGAAACCCTGCGCAATGTCCGCGTCGCCGCCGCCGACCGCGCCAAGACCACCCAGGCGGCTGTCGCCAACGCGCTCAACGCCGCCGCCGAGCGCATCGAAAAGACCACGCAAATGCTCAACCGCACGATAGGGAATGGCGTCGCGATCGGGTGATCTTCGCTTCACCCGCCCCTTGAGGGGGCGGGTCGCCGCGAAGCGGCGGGGCGGGGTGACAGACTATCCGCGTCGGTGGTGTCGAAGTGGAGCGCTTCCGCTTCACGAGCGCCATACAACTCGACGTAAATCTGCTCCATCACCGCGTTGAGATCGCCGGCAACTCCGAATTCCAGAAGCGGATGACCCGGTATCCTTCCTGCTCCAGCCACGCCTGCCTTTCACTATCGCGCGCGGCCGTCGCATCCTCATTATGATGCCCGCCATCAAGCTCGATGATCAGCCGCTTTGCCGGACAAAAGAAGTCCACGACGTACGGACCGATCGGCGCCTGCCGCCGGAAGTGCGTGCCTTCGATCGGCAGCTCCTTCAGCGCGCGCCAGAGGATGCGCTCATGCGGCGTTGTGTTCGCCCGCAGTTTCTTTGCCGCCGCGCGGCGGATTGCTGTTGAAACCATAACTATCTCGCTCGCGGAGAGATCACCCCACCCCGCTTGAAGTCGGGCGTTGCCCGACTTCAAGCGACCCTCCCCCTCAAGGGGAGGGTGAAGTAAGCGCAATCTTAAGGTGAGTGCAATGGTACCCGCTGGCGGTTTCCATCCGTAACGCTTACATTGCCCCTGCGAAGCTGCGTCGTTCGTCAGGAGCCATAATATCCCCGGGGCCTTATCGATCCTTTAGGGAACTGTCCCTGGCCGGGTCCGTGGACCCGGACATATGGTGCCCACCTACTTTCGTAGGGAACTCCGGGATCGAGTGCTTCAACGGCGTTCGTGGCCTCGCACTTTTGTTTTTGCTTGCTTGCTACTTCGTCTTACCCGCGCGTCCCGTCATACCCCGCGAAGGCGGGGTATCCAGTACGCTGCGGCGTCTCGGTTGAATCACTGAAGTCTCTGGAATACTGGATCACTCGCTTTCGCGGGTGATGACAGCGGAAAGATACTGCATGACCGCAACCCTGTCGAAAGCCGGCCTCCGCGCCATAGCGCTCGCGAAACGCGATGCGTTGGACGAGGAGCAGCGCGCGACTGCAGCTCAAGCCTTGGCCAAGCGTGGCGTTCCGTTCGAGATCACGCCCGGCATGGTCGTGTCAGGCTACTCGCCGATCCGTAGCGAGATCGATCCAGCACCCCTGATGCGCAAACTCGCCGAGCAGGGCGCGAAGCTGGCGCTGCCGGCCGTGCTGTCGCGCGGAAAGTCGCTGGCGTTTCGCGCGTGGTCGCCGGACGACCGCCTGATGCTGGGGCCGCTCGGCATCCTCGAGCCGTCGCCGGCCGCGGAAGAACTCATTCCCGACCTCATGTTGATTCCACTGGCCGCGTTCGACCGCCAGGGCCACCGCATCGGCTACGGCGCCGGGCACTACGACTATACCCTTGCCCATCTGCGAAAAGTGAAAGCCATCACGGCCGCCGGCATCGCTTTTTCCGTGCAGGAAATAAAGGCCGTTCCCGCGCTGCCGCACGACGTGGCGCTGGATTATGTGCTAACGGAAAAGAAAGTGTTCGATTTCCGGAGCTGAACTTTGCGCATCCTCTTCGTTGGCGACGTGGTCGGCCGCGCGGGCCGCACCGCGATCGCGGAGCATCTGCCCGGCATGGTCAGGGACTGGGCGCTGGATCTCGTCGTCGTCAATGGCGAGAATTCCGCGGGTGGTTTCGGCATCACCGAGGCGATCTATCAGGAATTCCTCGACGCCGGCGCCGATGCGGTCACGCTCGGCAACCACGCCTGGGATCAGCGCGAGGCGCTGGTGTTCATCGAGCGCGCGCCAAAGCTGGTCCGCCCGACCAATTTTCCAAAGGGAACGCCGGGCCGCGGTGCGGCCCTGGTCGATACCAAGAACGGCAAGCGCGCGCTCGTCGTCAACGCCATCGGCCGCGTCTTCATGACGCCGTTCGACGATCCCTTCGCGGCGCTCCACCGCGAACTCGAGGCCTGTCCGCTGCGCGAGGCGGCGGACGCGATCGTGGTCGATTTCCACGGCGAGGCATCGAGCGAGAAACAAGGCATCGGCTATTTCTGCGACGGCCGCGCCAGCCTCGTCGTCGGCACCCACACCCATGTGCCGACCGCCGATCACCAGATCCTTTCCGGCGGCACCGCCTATATGACCGACGCCGGCATGACTGGCGATTATGATTCCATCATCGGCATGCAAAAGGAAGAGCCGCTGCGGCGCTTCACGACGGGCATTCCCTCGGGCCGGTTCGAACCGGCGGGTGGCGTCGCGACACTCAGTGGCGTGGCGGTCGAGACCGATGATGCGACCGGTCTCGCGCTACGTGTCGCGCCGGTGCGGGCCGGCGGCAGGCTGGAGCCGGCCGTGCCCGGCTTCTGGGCCTGATAAGGATACAAACGCCGGGCGCCGGCCGGCAGAATGCAGGATCGCACCAGCTTGCCGTCGACATTGCCGATCTGCGGTACCGTGGCTTCCGCTCGCCGGAGCGCGCGGGATTGATCAAGGTCTAGTTCTGCCGGAAGCCCATGCGGAAGGCGCCCCAGTGGCGACCGCGGACGAAGATCGGCGCGGAAAGGTCCTTCATCAGGACGAAATTGCCACCGCCCATGTCGCGACGATAGGTCTGAAGCAGAAACGGCTTTGTATTCGCCGCGACCTTCTTTACCGCGCGGTCATTGAACAGGCGGCGGTTGCGGCAGTTGGCATTGTTCCAGACCGGGTCCTTGCCCTGCGGCAGCCGGTAGTTTGGGTTATGCGTCGGCAGATAGCCGCTCTTGGCCCAGGCCACGCAGAAAACGATTCTGGCATCGCTCTTTTGAATTGGATCCTGAATCGGCGGCAAGAGGCGGTCGGTGAACTCGACATAGTCGGTGAGATATTGCTTGGGATCGGTGCCGGGAATTTCCCGGTATTTTTCGTCCATCAACCGGTCGAGGCTGATCTCGCCGCGTTTGATCGCGGATTCGAACGCCGCGGAAATCTGTTCTGCGGTGTCGATCACGACACGGATCAGTTGCGCATCCGATGTCTCGACGCCGCTGTCAGCGATCAGCGCGATCAACCCTTCGGACAGCTCCAAAAGCTTGGCGACCCTGCCGTCGGCCTGCTTGAGATCGGTCGATGACAGGTCAACGCTCTTGGCGAGATGGCCGAGTTCATCGATCACCCGGTCACAATGCTCGAGGTTTGAGGTGGCCGCCTTGGCGACCCCGTCAATCTCGCGGCCGACCGAAGCAAAGCCTTCCTGCACGCGGACGATGATGCCCCGGATTTGCTGTGCGCCTTCGCCGGCGCCCTTGGCACGAAGCGAGGCCTCGCCGCTCTCACCGATCAGGCTCGTGACCTGTCCATCGAGGCCCTTGACGGTGTCGCCGATCAGTTGCGTCGCCCGACGAGTTGATTCCGCGAATTCTTCACTTCGCTGGCGACGACAGCAAAACCCCGGCCGGCTTCGCCGGCGCGGGCCGCCTCGATCGTCGCATTGAGCGCCAGCAAATTGGTTTGCCGTGCGATCGCCTCGATCGAGCCGGATACTTTCGCAACTTCCGACAATGCGGCTCCGACCGAAGCGAGGCGGCCTTCGATCCGGCCGACGGCTTCGACCAGTTCCGAAATATGCTGGACGGCCGTCTCGACCGCGGCGCGCGATTGGGTGATCTCGCTGGCCGCGGCGGAGCTTGCGGTTTGCACCGTCTGCGAGGCGCTGGCGATGCCGTGATTGGCGGACACCATCGTCTCGGCGGTCTTCTGCAGATGTCCGAACCGCTCGGATTGGCCGGAAACCCGGCCGGCGACTTCCTGCAGACTGCCGGCGACGTCGGCGAGTTCGACGCCGAGGCCTCCGATCCGGTTGGAAAGCTGATCGACCAGCCGTTCGCTATTCGACGGCGCGACTGGTGTCAAAGTAGCGTTACCCGAAGACACCATTGGTTACAGCCGGTAGGCGGTGCGGAAGCCGCCCCAGTGGCGGCCCTTGACGCGGATCGGCACGTCGATCTCGCGCATCATCACCATGTTGCCGTTGCCCATGTCGCGGGCATAGCTCTGGATCAGATAGGCGCGCTGGTTGCGGCCGGCGGCAAGGCCGGCCGCATCGTTGAAGATGCGGCGGTTGCGGCTATTGGCGGTGTTCCAGGCGACGTCGCCCGGCCGCTGCGGATGCGAATAGATCTTGTTGTGAACCGGCAGATAGCCGTTGGTGTCGATCATGGCGCAGAACGCCATCCGCTTGTCTTTGGCCAGGAACGCTTCCTGGAACGGCGGCAGGGCGCGATCGGCCCAGTCCAGGATTTTGGTGCGATACTGCACCGGGTTGGTGCCTTGTATCTCGACATAGTCGGTGTCGAACATGTCCTCGATCGTGATGGCGCCGCTGTCGATGCCATCCTCAAAAATCTTCTTCAGCGCCGCGCCTGCTTCCATCGCGCGGGTGACCGCTTCGGTGTTGTCGTCCTGGATCGACCACAGCCTGTCTTCGATCTTTTCGACCAGAGCGGAATCTGGCCTTTCGAACTGCGCATGCATGCCGGCTTTCGACCGCTGGACGATGCGAATCCGGCATGCGCCGACATGCTCCAGCGTGGCGTTGAAGCTCTGGCCCTGCGCCAGCGCTTCCGCGTCTGCCCCGCTGACCAGAATGCCGCCCATGGAAATTTCGTAGACCGGCGCTGATATCACCCCGCCCGGGGCGGCGATTTCGATCTTGAGGCTGCAAGGCAGCCTTTGGTCCTTGCGGCGGTTCTGGCGGTCACCTTCTTTCTCTCCCTGCCGCAACAGCACCGCGCAGCGCGACTTGAGCTTCTGTGCGAAGGTCGTGACCGCCTGTCCGGCTCTGGCGACGCTTTCGCCATGGAGTTCGGCTTCCTTGGCCGCTTGATCGATCTCGGTGGCGCTGTCGCCGACCGAGACGATGAAGCTGGATGCGGAAGCCGCGTTGTCGGCCATTTCGCCGGTGGTTGCGCTCTGTTCGGCAACCGCGCCGTTGACGTTCTCGAACACCGGGCGGATCGCCTCGATCGCCTGCGAGATGCGATGCACGGCATCGACCGAACCCGCGGCGTCGCGCTGCAGCGCCTCGATCTTCTTGGTGATCTCTTCCGTCGCGTTCTGGGTCTGCACCGCGAGCGCCTTCACTTCGGTGGCGACCACGGCGAAGCCGCGTCCGGCCTCGCCGGCGCGGGCGGCCTCGATGGTGGAGTTGAGCGCCAGCAGCGTAGTTTGCCGCGCGATCTGTGCGATCAAATTGACGACGTTGCTGATCGCCGCCGACGACTCCCGCAGGCGGTCGACATTGGCGCTGGCTTCGCGGGCGGCGTCGCTGGCCTGGTCGGCGAGTTTGCCGGCGTCGCGCACCTGGGAGCCGATCCCCTGCGCCGACTGGGTGAACTTGTCGGCGGCGTGCGAAAAGGTCGTCGCGGTGCCCTGCGCGGCGTTGGTTCGGTCCGTCAGGGCATCGGTGCGCTGGCGAATGGTGGAGAGCGTCGCAGCCGAAGCTTCCGCGCCCCCGGCGACCGAATTGGCCGCCCGTTCGAGTTGGCGGATCATGGCGCCGAGTTCGAGTTCCAGGAGCTCGAGGATGGCCTTCGCCGAATCGCCATCGGCAGACGCGGTTTCCGTCGAATTGGCGACCGGCTGGACCTTGGGCTGGGCAGCAGGCAACGCCGGTTCCGGCACCCGTTTTTTGAAGAAGCCGAAGGCCATGATGTCTCGTAAAAGTTGAATGTCGGTAGAAAATCCTCTCATCCGAGCATGAAATCATGGTTAACAACTGCCTGATATTCCCGAGGGCGGGCGCTACTTTCGTAGCCGAATCAGCCGCAAATCTTTGATTTTGCCCGATTGCCGGCCTATAAGGCCGCGCTTTCACCCCACATCCCCTCCGGACGAATCCAAGAGAGCCCTGCATGGCCGGCCATTCCCAGTTCAAGAACATCATGCACCGCAAGGGCAAGCAGGATGCCCAGAAGTCGAAACTGTTCGGCAAGCTGGCGCGGGAAATCACGGTGGCGGCAAAGATGGGCCAGCCGGATCCGGCGATGAACGCGCGGCTGCGCGCGGCGATCATTTCCGCCCGCCAGGAGAACATGTCCAAGGACTCGATCGAGCGCGCCGTGAAGAAGGCGAGCGGCGGCGACAGCGAGAATTATGACGAGATCCGTTACGAGGGATACGGCCCCGGCGGCATCGCCGTGATCGTCGAGGCGCTGACCGACAACCGCAACCGTACCGCCTCGGATGTCCGCACCTATTTTACCAAGTCCGGCGGCAACCTCGGCGAAACCGGCTCGGTCGCCTTCATGTTCGACCACACTGGCGTGATCGAATACGATTCCAGCAAAGCCTCCGACGACGCGATGCTCGATGCCGCGATCGAGGCCGGCGCCGACGACGTGATATCAAGCGAAAGCGGCCACGAGATCTACGCTTCGCAGGAAACCTTTCGCGAGGTTGCCAAGGCGCTGGAAACGAAATTCGGCGAGGCCCGCAAGGCGGCGCTGACCTGGAAGCCGCAGAACACGATCGCGGTCGACGACGACACCGGCGAGAAGCTCCTGAAGCTGATGGACCTGCTGAACGAGCACGACGACGTCCAGAACGTCTACGCCAATTTCGAGATTTCGGATGCGCTGGTCGCGAAGATGGGCGGGTAGAGGGCTGAACCGTTGCCCGAACCTCCGTTGTCGTCGCCCGGCTTGACCGGGCGATCCAGCGCGGTATTCCAGAGGCGGCGAAGATTGAGCCGAGAGGTCTCGGCGTACTGGATCCCCGCCTTCGCGGGGATGACGAGCGAGTGCGGTGTGAACTCCTGCGGCAGGGGATTTCCGTTCTCTTTATGTTTCGTTCACCCGGCTCTGGCGTTATCACTACGCCATGACACCCCCACCGATTCGCCAACCCGTCCGGATCATCGGCATCGACCCCGGCCTGCGCCGTACCGGCTGGGGCGTGATCGAGACCGAGGGTAACCGGCTCGTCTTCATCGGCTGCGGCTCGGTCGAGCCGCCGGACGATCTCCCCCTGGCCAGCCGCCTGCTCGCGATCCATGAGGGGCTCGCCGCCGTGCTCGGCGATTTCCGCCCGGCGGAGGCCGCGGTCGAGCAGACCTTTGTCAACAAGGACGGCGTCGCCACGCTGAAACTCGGCCAGGCCCGCGGCGTCGCCATGCTGTCGCCCGCGATGTTCGGCATATCGGTCGCGGAATACGCGCCCAACCAGGTGAAGAAGACCGTGGTCGGCGCCGGCCACGCCGACAAGAACCAGATCGCGATGATGCTGAAAATATTGCTGCCGAGGGCCGAGCCGAAATCCTCCGACGCCGCCGATGCGCTGGCGGTCGCCATTACGCACGCCCATCATCGCGGGGGCGTTGCGCTGCGGCTGAAAGTAGCCAGCCTATGATCGGCAAGCTCAAGGGGCTGATCAATTCCTACGGCGAGGATTACGTGATCCTCGATGTCGGCGGTGTCGGCTATCAGGTGCATTGCTCGTCGCGGACGCTGCAGGCGCTGCCGTCGCCCGGCGAGGCCGCCGTGTTGTCGATCGAGACGTATGTGCGCGAGGACCAGATAAAGCTGTTCGGCTTCCGCAGCGACGTTGAGCGCGAATGGTTTCGCCTGCTGCAGACCGTGCAGGGCGTCGGCGCGAAAGTCGCACTTGCCGTGCTCTCGACGCTGCCGCCCTCCGAGCTAGCGAACGCCATCGCGCTGCGCGACAAGGCCGCGGTGTCGCGCACGCCGGGCGTCGGTCCGAAAGTCGCCGAGCGCATCGTCACAGAATTGAAGGACAAGGCGCCCGCCTTCGCCAATGTCGATCCGGCGCTGGTGCATCTCTCCGGCGCGATCGACAACGATCGCGCGCCGCGCCCGGTCACGGATGCGATCTCGGCGCTGGTCAATCTCGGCTACGGCCAGCCGCAGGCGGCCGCCGCCATCGCCGCAGCCTCGCGCAGCGCCGGTGAGAAGGCCGAGACCGCGCAACTGATCCGGCTGGGCCTGAAGGAATTGTCGAAATGAGTGTCAGACCGTAGGGTGGGCAAAGCGAAGCGTGCCCACCATTTGATATAAGCGATGAGATGGTGGGCACGCGCTAACGCTCCTTTGCCCACCCTACGATCTGACGAAGGAATGCATTCTCCGCCATGCCGAGCAAAAAGGACCAGGAACTGATCGCCGCGGCCACCGAAGCCATCAGGCTGCGCTATCGCTACGACTGGCAGGAGGTCGGCGCCGCCATGCGTACTCGCGATGGCCGTATCGTCACCGGCGTGAATATCGACGCCTATATCGGCCGGATCGCGGTCTGCGCCGAAGCGATCGCCATCGGCCGCGCCATCACCGAGAACCGGCGACCACGGCATTGAGACCATCGTCGCCGTGCGCCATCCCAAGCCCGGCGAACCCGGCAAGATCGCGGTGGTCTCGCCCTGCGGCATCTGCCGCGAGCTGATCCACGATTATGACGCCAAGGCGCGGGTCATCGTCCCCGACAACGGCCGTGCGCCAAAGGTCGTGAGCATCGGCGAACTGCTGCCCAACAAATACAAGCGGGGCAGCGAGTGAACACGCCTTCCCGCATCGTCACCCCCGAACGCCGTTCCGACGATGTCGGCGACACCGCGCTGCGCCCGCAATTGCTGTCGGAGTTCGTCGGCCAGGCGCAGGCGCGCAAGAACCTCTCGATCTTCATCGAGGCCGCGCGCAAGCGGGGCGAGGCGCTGGACCACGTGCTGTTCGTCGGTCCTCCGGGCCTCGGCAAGACCACGCTGGCACAGATCGTCGCGCGCGAACTCGGCGTCGGTTTTCGTGCCACCTCCGGTCCGGTCATTGCGAAGGCCGGCGACCTCGCCGCACTTCTGACCAATCTCGAAGAGCGCGACGTGCTGTTCATCGATGAAATCCATCGCCTCAGCCCGGCGGTCGAGGAAGTGCTCTATCCCGCGATGGAGGATTTTCAGCTCGACTTGATCATCGGCGAAGGACCGGCAGCGCGTTCGGTCAAGATCGATCTGGCAAAATTCACGCTCGTCGGCGCCACGACGCGCGCCGGGCTCTTGACCAATCCGTTGCGTGATCGCTTCGGCATTCCGGTGCGCCTGAATTTCTACACCGAGGAAGAGCTGGAAAAGATCGTTACCCGCGGCGCCCGCGTGCTCAATATCGGCATGACGCCCGATGGCGCCAACGAGATCGCACGCCGCGCCCGCGGCACGCCGCGCATCGCCGGCCGCTTGCTGCGCCGCGTGCGCGACTTTGCTTCCGCCGCGGACGCAAGCTCTATCGACCGCGCCATCGCCGACCACGCGCTGAGCGCCCTGGAGGTCGATGCCGCCGGCCTCGACGCCATGGACCGGCGCTATCTCACGACTATTGCAATGAACTACGGCGGTGGCCCGGTCGGCGTCGAGACCATGGCGGCGGCGCTGTCGGAGCCGCGCGACGCCATCGAGGACATCATCGAGCCGTTTTTGATCCAGTGCGGCTATCTGCAACGCACGCCGCGCGGACGGCTGCTGACCTCGCACGCCTTCCGACATCTCGGGCTCGCCGAGCCGGCGCGCGATCCGGCGCAGTTCGGATTGTTCGGGCAAAGCGAGGACGAGTGACGAGTGACTGATACGATCGAGATCGTCGCGGCGTTGATCCGCGATGCGGCAGGCCGCGTGCTGCTGGTTCGCAAGCGCGGGACCACGGCGTTCATGCAGCCGGGCGGCAAGCGCGATTCCGGTGAGGACGACATCACGGCGCTGGCGCGCGAGATCGACGAGGAACTTGGTTGCCGGACTGGTTGCGGATTCGATCCGGCCTCTCGGCGAGTTCGATGCGATCTCGGCCAATGAGCCCGGTTTTCGGGTGCGCGCCGCGCTATACGAGGTCGAGGTGACCGGCGAGATCGCGCCGAAAGCCGAGATCGAGGCGATGATGTGGTTCGATCCAGCGGCGCCTGCCGACATCCCGCTGGCGCCGCTGACCCGCGACCATGTATTGCCGCTGGCGTCGCGGAAGAGTGTGGCAGGCGACGCCTGAACCGGATGAGCGCCAACTCTGCACTAAGTGGTCCGCGCTCGGCGGCGTCTGATATTACCGCGCGCCCGACGAGCTGAAGGCGCGGCTGGATGCGCTGGTGGGGCAGAACCGCTGGTGAGAAGCTGCTGGAGCTCTGCTGACCATCTGCACAAGCGCACCGCAATTCGGGCTCAATCCGTCACCATGTTTGCGATGCATCACGATTGGATCACATGTTAACTCGCCGTCATTTTCTGCAAGCCATGGGTGGACTGGGCGCGGTGGGCGTTTCCACCACCGCGTACGGGTTTCAGTGCGCCGGTCCTGCGGCTTCGCGTCACCCGGTACAACATCTCACCGCCGCAGTGGCCGGCAGGCCTCAAGCTCCGGATCGCCGCGATCGCCGACCTCCATGCCTGCGATCCCTGGATGTCGCTCGATCATGTCCAGGCGATCGTCGAACGCACCAATGCGCTCAAGCCTGATATCGTCGTCATGCTCGGCGACTATGTGGCCGGCCATCGCAAGGTGACGCGCTTCATTCCCGATGCCGAGTGGGCCGCCGTGCTCGGCCGGCCTGAAGGCGCCGCTCGGCGTGCATGCGGTGCTCGGCAATCACGACTGGTGGGAAGACAAGGAAGTGCAGCGCCACGGGCAGGGGCTGCCGTCCGCGGGCCGCGCGCTGGAGGCCGCCGGCATCCCGGTCTACGAGAACGATGCGAAGAAACTCACCAAGAACGGCCATTCGTTCTGGCTCGCCGGTCTCGGCGACCAGCTGGCCTATATGCCGGCGCGCCGCTTCCGGCCGCTCAAGCGGATCGGCGTCGACGATCTCGGCGCGACGCTGGCGAAGGTCACCGACGATGCCCCCGTGGTTCTGATGGCGCACGAGCCCGACATCGCGAGGCGCGTGCCCTCGCGCGTCGCGCTGCAGCTCTCCGGGCATACCCATGGCGGCCAGGTGCGCATGCTGGGCTGGTCGCCGGTCTCGCCATCCGGGCAGCAACTCGCCTATGGCCATATCAAGATGAACTGCGACGTCGTCGTCTCCGGCGGCCTCGGCTGCAGCATCATGCCGTTTCGTCTCGGCGTGCCTCCGGAAATCGTGCTGGTGACGCTGGGCGCGACAAGGCCGGCTGTGGCGTAGTGGAACGTCGCTGCGCTTGCGTGCCGGGCTGATTTGCGCAAAAGCAAGGCTTTCCAGCGCGATCAGGAACCGGAAGTGACATCACCCATTCTCGACGGCGAGATCCGCGACGGCCGCCATCACATGCAGATCCGCGTCTATTACGAGGACACGGATTTTTCCGGCATCGTCTATCACGCCAATTATCTGCGCTTCATGGAACGCGGGCGCACCAATCATCTGCGGCTGATGGGCGCTTCGCAGCAGACGCTGTTTGAACAGGCGCTGGAGGAGACGCCGGGCTTTGCCTTCGTCGTGCGCTCGATGGAGCTCGATTTCCTGCGGCCGGCGCGGATGGATGATGTGCTCGACGTGGTGACATGGCCGATTGCGGTGAAGGGCGCCTCGATTACGCTGGCGCAGGAGGTGCGGCGTGGCGACGAGGTGCTGGTCAAGGCCGCGGTGCGCGTCGCCTTCATCTGCAACGGCAAGGCGCAGCCAATCCCGAAATCGCTGCGGCTTTTGATGAAGGCCGACCTGGCGCCGGATTGATTTTTCCGGATTGACTTTCTGTACCGATCGGTACAATCTCTCGGCATCGCTCAATCCCGGAGAAATGCCATGTCGCGTCCGCCGCTGCCCCCCTTTACCCGCGAAACCGCTGCGCAGAAGGCGCGCATGGCGGAAGACGCCTGGAATTCGCGCGACCCGGTCAAGGTGTCGCTGGCCTATACCGAGGACAGCCGCTGGCGTAACCGTTCCGAGTTCTTCGGTGGGCGCGAGGCGATCGTCGCGTTCCTCACCCGCAAATGGGAGAAGGAGCACGAGTATCGCCTGATCAAGGATCTCTGGGGTTTCGACCAGAACCGCATCGCCGTGCGCTTCCAGTACGAATGGCACGACGATGCCGGGCAGTGGCATCGGTCCTATGGCAACGAGCAGTGGGAGTTCGACGAAAACGGCCTGATGCGGCGTCGCGAGGCCAGCATCAACGATATCGCCATCAAGGAAAGCGAGCGCCGCTTCCACTGGCCAGCGCCGGGGCCACGCCCGGCCGATGTCGCTGGTCTCAGCGAGAGCCCACAGTGACGCCATGCTGAAGCGGGGCGCCGAGCGCAGGGACGTGTTGCGCGCGCTCGGTGAGGTGTTTCGGGCGCATGGCTATGAAGGCGCGTCGCTGACGCTGATCACGGAGACCACCGGGCTCGGCAAGGGCAGCCTTTACAATCTGTTCCCCGGCGGCAAGGAGCAGATGGCTTCCGAAGTACTGGCCGAAATCGACACCTGGTTCGAGCTCAACATCTACGCTCCGCTACGCGAAGCCTCTGATCCCGCGCGCGCGATTGCCGCAATGATCGCGGGCGTCGATCAGTACTTTCATTCAGGCGATCGCATCTGCCTGGTCGGACTGGTGGCGCTGGGCGCCGCGCGCGATACGTTCGCCGACGCGGTCGATGATTATTTTGCGCGCTGGCACGCCGCACTGGCGCAGCTGCTGCGGCGATCCGGGTTGAGCCGAAGCCAGGCGCAGCGGCGCACGGAGGATGCGTTGCTGACCATTCAGGGTGCGCTGGTGCTGGCGCGGGCGCGCAACGACGCCGGAATCTTTCGCCGGGCCCTCAACGATCTGACGGCGCGATTGCTCGCGCCGGCCGGAGTGAAGGCAATGACGATGTCGTCCCGGGCTTGACCCGGGACCCATACGCCGTGGCCCCTCGATTTGGTTCTAGGTCAGCTACGCCGCCTTAACCACAAACGCCGCGGGGTATGGGTCCCGGGTCAAGCCCGGGACGACATGTGGAGAGATATCGGCTTACGCCGCCGCCTTGTGCCGCGCGAGTTCGGCTTTGTACAGTTCGAACTCCTCGGCGACGGCCTTCGCGATGCTGGGTCGCGCGCGCAGCCGCTCGTGATAGGCTTTGACGTTCGGCCATTTCGCGAGTTCGACCGGCGGCGTCGCCATCGTCCAGTTGATGATGGTGACGAGGTAGGCATCGGCCACGCTGAAATGATCGAGCAGGAATTCGCGGCCCTTCAGGTAGTTTTCGAGATAGTCGAGCCGCGACAGGTTCTTGGTCAGCGCATAGGTCTTCGCGTCCTGCGGCGCCGTCTTGTCGAGCAGCGGCACGAACAGCGCCTTGTGCAGTTCGGTGCCGATGAAGCAGAGCCATTGATGCAAGCGGCTGCGTTCTTCCGCTGATGCGGCCGAGATGCCCGCGTTCGGAAAGCGGTCGGCGACATATTGCAAAATCGCCGCGTTCTCCGTCAGCACCGTGCCGTCGTCGGTGCGCAGCGTCGGCACCAGGCCGAGCGGGTTGACCTGGCGGAAATCCGAACCGTCGTTCCGCACCACCTTGGTCTTGGGATCGACTTCGAGATAATTGGCCTCGGCACCGGCTTCATACAGCGCAATCCGTGTCGCCAGCGAGCAGGCGAGCGGAGAGAAATAAAGGTCCATGGGTTGCCTCCTTGGCGGTTGATCAATCGGCCGGCGCTTGAGGCCGTGCGGGATTGATTTTTATACTGTTCCGCATAATATAAAGCCGGTCAAGGAATTTATTGCGAAATGGTACAAAAAAGTAAGAAGCCCCCCGTCACGAAGATCGACGATCCCGTGCTGCCAAAACGCCGCGGTCGGCCGCGCGCCTACCAGCCGGAAGTCGCGCTCGGCAAGGCGCTCGATCTGTTTCGCAAGGATGGTTTTGCCGCGACGTCGCTCGACGATCTCTCCGCCGCGACCGGCATGAACCGGCCGAGCCTTTACGGCGCGTTCGGCGACAAGCGCGAGCTGTTCATCAAAAGCTACCGCCGCTATCGCGAGGATGCGCGCGCCGCCATGGGCAACATCTTTCGCGACGAGCTGCCGATCCGCCGCCGGCTGGAGCGGATCTATGCGGTGGCGCTCGACATCTACCTGTCCGGCGAATCCGGTCCGCGCGGCTGCTTCACGGTGATGACGGCAGCCTCCGAGGCGGTGCACGATCCTGATATCCGCGCCATGGTGCTCGAAGGCTTTGTCGAACTCGACAAGGCCTTCGCGGCCTGTTTCCGGCAGGCAAAAGAGAAGGGCGAGCTACCCGAAAGCACCGATCCGACGGTGTTGGCGCAGCTCGCTTCCGCCACCATCCACACCATCGCGATTCGCAGCCCGCGCCCAGACGCCGCGCAAGGAATTGGAAGCGATCGTCAAGGGCGCGCTCGATGTGATGCTCAGCGCGGCGAAATAAACCTCTCGGTCGTCCCTGCGAACGCAGGGACCCATACCGCGTGATCTATCTATGGCGTGCGGTCGCAGACGCTCTGCCAATTGCCAATGTTACTTGTTGATGAGAAGCCGTCGCGCAGTGTGCCCTTCATACCGGCCGCGGCGTATGGGTCCCTGCGTTCGCAGGGACGACGATGGTTGTGGCCTGTGTGGGTTTCCGGGTTCTTCGCTCAACGTATGGCCTAGTGAGCCGGACTCAACGTCGTCCGCTGGTAGCGGAGCCACAACACAGCGCCCGCCGCGGCCAGCATCAGCACGACCGAAAACCAGTTGAGCGGCTGCCAACCCCACCGGTCCTGCAGAAAGCCCGCCATGAAGCTCGACGTCGCTGTGGTGCTGAACACGAGCAAGTCGTTGAGCGCCTGGGTCTTGCCGCGCTCGTTCGGACGGTAGCAGGTCGTCACCAGCGTGGTGGCGCCAACGAACAGGAAATTCCAGCCGACGCCGTTGACGGTGAGGGCGATCCGGAAATTCCATTCGGTCAAACCCGTGAGCGCCGCGACCACGCCGATCAGCATCAGCACCACGCCCCAGGCCATCACCGTCGTGGCGCCGAACCGGTTGATCAGATTGCCAGTGAAGAACGACGGTACGAACATGCCCAGTACATGCATGAAGATGACCCAATGGGCTGAAGCATGCGGAAATCCGCAGGCGACGATCGCCAGCGGCGACGCGCTCATGATGAAGGACATCGTGCCGAACGCGAGCATGCCGGCCATCGCCGACGCGATGAAACGCGGCTGGCTGGCGATCTCGAGCAGCGGACGCGGCGGCACGGCGCTTTCGGCCGGGCTCAGGGTCGAAGCCGCCTGTGCGACCGATGGGAAGCTGATGAAGGACATGACCGTAAAAACGATGACGTGCAGCACCAGGATGGCGGCGTAGGTCGCGACGTAAAGCGGCATCGTCAAATCATGCGTCACGCGCACCAGGCTCGGTCCGATCACGGCGGCGGCGACGCCGCCGGCGGTCACCCACGAGATCGCCTTGGCGCGATATTGAATCGGCACCAGTTCCGCCGCCGCGAAGCGATACATCTGGAGGCAGGCGACCGCATAGCCCAGAATGAGTCCGCCGGCGCACATGACGAGGAAATTGGCAGTGTAAAGCCCGATGCACATGACGGCGGCGCCCGCCATGCCGAACAGCGAGCCGACGCGAAAGCCGATGCTGCGGCCGATGCGCTGCATCAGCAGCGCCGCCGGAAACACCCAGATCATGACGCCAAGATGCTGCATCGTGACCGGCAGGTTGGCGAAC
Organism: uncultured Alphaproteobacteria bacterium; assembly: GCA_963742935.1. Taxonomy (GTDB): domain Bacteria; phylum Pseudomonadota; class Alphaproteobacteria; order Rhizobiales; family Xanthobacteraceae; genus Bradyrhizobium. The sequence goes on from CAVUOI010000026.1 coordinate 30,418, forward strand.
TCGGGACGATGATAGAAGGTGATGACCGACAGCCCCGTGGCCGCGAACATCATGGTGTTGCAGGACTGGCCGACGGCCTGGCAGCAGGTGAGCAGCAGGAGATTGCGGCGGGTGCGCCGGTCGAGCCCTGGTTCCGGATCGGCTTCCGGCTTGAGTCCGGAGTTGGGGGTAAGCGCATCCATTATTGTTCTTGCCCAATCGCTCAGGGATGCCGCGCGACGCAGGGACGCACCCCGCGGCGCTTGACCTTGTCGGGGAAAAGCGGCTGCGGCTCAAGGAAAAAGAGGAATATTTTTGCTGCCTAGGCCTGCGTCAAAGGCATGACAGTCTCTCCGGCGTTGATGGGGCGCTCAAATCGCGTAAGTTCGTCATGATGTTCGCGCCGGACCGCCGGCCCAAAAGCATGAAAAACCGGACGGGGGAGAGCGATGGCCGATGATCTGAAATTCACGGTCCAGCGCCCGCCGGCCTATGGCGAGTTGACGGATGTCCTGCCGGGATTGTTCTGGGTGCGGCTGCCGGTACCGACGGCGCCCAATCACGTGAATTGCTGGCTGCTCGACAACGGTCCTGACTGGACCATGGTCGACTGCGGCCTCAACACCGACGACACGTTCGAGATCTGGGACAAGCTATGGCGCGGATTACTGCGCAGCCGTCCCTTGCAGAACCTCGTCTTCACGCACGCGCATCTCGATCATTTCGGCCTTGCCAGCTATTTCGTGAAGGAAATGAAATCCACGGTGCGCCTGCCATTGGCCGAATGGCTCAACGCCTGGAAGATGTGGCACGAGCGCGAGGAGGGGCCGGACGAGCATTTTGGCGCCTTCATGAAGCGCAACGGCGCCTCCGACGATGAGGCCGGCCAGATCATGGGTGCCCAGCGCCGGTCGCAATATCTCGGTCTGAGGCCGCCGCGCGAATTCGTTCGCATCCGCGACGGTGATCTGATCGCCATGGGGAAACGCGAGTGGCGCGTCATCACCGCTGGCGGCCATTCCGTCGAACATGCGTTGTTTTTTTGCGAAAGCGACAAGATCCTGATCGCGGGCGATCAGGTCCTGTCGCAGATGACGCCGTCGGTGATCACGCCATCGGCGCAGCCGGAGGCCAATCCGATGAAGGAGTATCTCGATTCGCTGACGCGGCTCGCGACGCTGCCTTCAGACACGCTGGTGCTGCCGTCGCACGGCCTGCCGTTTCGCGGGCTTCATGACCGGCTCGCGCAGCTCCGCGAGCATCATCAGGCGCGGCTCGACGACGTCGCCTCCGTCATCACAGGAAAAACCAGCGCGTTTGCGATTGCGCAGGAAGTGTTCCCGCGGGTGCTGTACGCCAATCCGCGCCAGGCATTCGGCGAGTCGCTCGCACATCTGAACATGCTGGCCTCGATCGGGCGGCTGACGCGCGATGTGGGCGCCGATGGCGCGATCACGTTTACGCCGGCGTGATTACCGAGCCCGATCCTCCCGACGCATCGGCCGGCCTGCTTCGCTCCAAAGGCTGGCAGGTCGCCATGATCGGGCTGGGCACGGCCACGGCGCAGCTCGATACGTCCGTGAACATTGCCTTCCCTGCCATCACCCGCGGATTCGATCTCGCCATCGCCGACATCCAGTGGGTCGTCATCTGCTATGTGCTGACCTACGCCAGCCTGTTGCTGGCGCTCGGGCGCGTCGGCGACACCGTCGGTCACGCGATCGTTTTCCGGATCGGCCTGGTCTGGAGCGCAGCCGCGCTGCTGCTCGTCGCTTATTCGCCCAGCTATGGCGCGATGCTGGTGTTCCGCTGCCTGCAGGGCGTCGGCGCGGCACTGGTGCTGAGCTGCGGCGTGGCGCTGGTGACGTCGCTCTATGGCGAGGAGCGGCGCAGCCGGGCGCTCGGCGTCTACACCATGATGATGGCGTTGGGATTGATGCTGGGTCCGTTGCTCGGCGGTGCGCTGACGGCCGTCTGGGATTGGCCTGCGGTGTTCTGGTTCCGGATTCCCATCGCGGTCGCGGTATTGCTGTTGTTGCGCGGCCTGCCGGTATCGCCGCCACGCCGGGCCGGAGAGCGGTTTGACGTCATCGGCGGCATCGCGCTGGTTCTGGGACTGGTGACGATGCTGCTGGCGATCAACCGCGTGCGCGAATTTTCCGCCGTCTGGTTCGCTTTGCTGTCCGTCGTGGCCTTTGCCGCCTTTGTTGTCCGCGAGGGGCGCGCGGCGCGTCCGATCATCGCCGTCGAAATTCTGCGGCTGCCGGGTTTTGCATTACTCAATCTCGTCAGCGTGCTGGCCAATCTCGCGGCTTTCTCGGTCTGGCTGCTGGTGCCCTATTTTCTGGCGCGCGTGCCCGGTTATGCGCTGGCCGGGAGCGGCGCCATCCTGGCCGCGGCTGCGGCGGGCGCGGTGCTAGCCGCGCCGATCGGCGGTCGCCTCGTCGGGCGGTCCATTTCCGCCGAGCGGCTCGCGATCATAGGCGCTGTCGCGATCGGCGCCGGTCTTGTTCTGCTCAGCGCATGGACGGAGCAAACTCCGACCGCCCTGCGGGTCATCGGGCTCTTGGTGCAGGGCGTCGGCCTTGGCCTGTTCCAGCTTGCCTATTCGGATATCGTCACGGCCGCGCTGCCGCTCAGGGATCGCGGCGTTGCCGGCAGTCTGGTGCTTTTGACGCGAACGCTGGGTACGGTGACCGCGGCTTCGATTGTGCTGATGGTGTTCGAAATCTTGCAACAGAACCACAGCTTCCTCGAAGCCTTCCATCGGACCTTTCAGCTTGCCGCCTTGCTGGCGTTTGCCGCTGCGGGACTGTTGGCGCTTTCATCCCGCAATATCACCTCTTAATACCCCCGCCCGCGATCCACCACATTGTCCAGCGCGCCTCCGGCCTCGAAGCGCGCGATCTGCTGCGCGACGTATCTGGATATTTCGTCGGCATCGGTATCGGCGGCGTTGTGCGGTGTCAGCACCACTTTTGGATGGGTCCAGAACGGGCTGTCCGTGGGCAGCGGCTCGGTGGCGTAGACGTCGAGCGAGGCGCCGCCGAGCGTGCCATCGTCCAGGCTTTGCAGGATGTCAGCTTCGTTCTGCAGGCCGCCGCGGCCGGCATTGATCAGGACCGGCGCGCCGAGCGGGCTGCTGCGATTCAGCTTCTCGAACAGCGCGCGGTTGAGAACATGCCGTGTCTCCGGCGTCAGCGGCAGCAGGCAGACCAGGATGTCGGTCCGCCGCAGGAACGCGTCGAATTGTTGCTCGCCGTGAAAGCAATCGATGCCGGGAAGCGTCTTCGGGCTGCGGCTCCAGCCCGCGACGCGAAAACCCATGCGTTTCAGCGCGTCGGCCGCGTCGGCCCCGAGCGTGCCCAGCCCCATGACGCCGACCGAGACCGCGCCTGCCGCCCACTGCAATTTCGGCGCCCAGCGTTTGGCGCGCTGCGACTCCCGCAAGTAAAGCTCCTGCCGGTGGTGCATCAGCACATGCAACACGACATATTCCGTCATCCGCGCGGTGAGATCGGTGACCGCCACGCGCACCAGCGGCACGTCGGGTAGGGAACGGTCCGCCATCAGCGCATCGACGCCGGCGCCAAGGTTAAAGATGACGCGCAGATTGGGGAAAGCGGCCAGCTCGCCGGGCTGCGGCTTCCAAACTGCGGCGTAGTGCACCTCGGCCGGATCGAACGTATCGTCTGGTAGCAGCCGCACGGGACGGTCCGGGCATACGCCCTCGAACCGGCCTTTCCAGCGCTGCGGCGACCAATTGTCAGTCCCGCCATGTACGAGGATGGCGAGCGCACCTTTATTCACTGTCATTATTCCGGCCGTCCCTTTTGCATCGTCACCCGGCGTGACCCGTCTCACATCACCGATCCAACCGCATCTCTAGCCTCCTTTGGTCGAACAAGGGAGACGCAGATGCGCGGACTTACCCTCGCTGCCGAGCAAATCGCGCGCCAGATCGCGGTGCAGTTGGGCGTCGTCAGATGATACCGGCTCTCTTCGTGGCGGTCGCAGTGGTGTCGCTGGCGATTTGCTGGCGCAACGCCCGGTGCGAGGGCTTGACCAGGCTCGAAGCCTTCCGGATGCGGATGAAGACGCTCTTTATCGTTCTCGCCGTGTGCAGCCTTTGTTCCAAGGCGGTCGTCCACACCTACCGGCACTTCAATCCGCCGCCGCCCCCGATCGTCGGTCCCTGACCGGCAGCGGAACAGTCCTAAAATATCTTCGACGCACCTGTCGGCAGCGGGCATAATCGTTCGTCATGATGACAACGGAGATGCCAGCTCTCATGCTTTACGCCATTCTTTGCTATCACGACGAAGATACCGTCGGCTCCTGGACCAAGGAACAGGACGCCGCGGTCATGCAGAAACTCTCCGTCGTGCAGGACAAGCTCACCAAACAGGGCCGGCTCGGCCCGGTCGCCCGGCTGCTGCCGACAACGGCGGCGACCACGCTGCGCAAGGAAGATCCGCCGCTGGTGCTGGACGGCCCGTTTGCCGAAACCAAGGAACAACTGCTCGGCTTCTATGTCGTCGATTGCAAGAACCTCGACGAGGCGCTGGACGTCGCCCGCGATCTCGCCAGGGTCAATCCCGGCGGCGCCTATGAAATCCGCCCCGTCGGTCATTACACGCCCGGGGGCGTCAAGCCGTGACCGATACCGCCTGGATCGATGCCGCCCTGACTTCGGCGCGCCCCCAGGCGGTCGGCGCGCTGCTGCGCTATTTCCGCAATCTCGACACCGCCGAGGAGGCGTATCAGAACGCCTGCCTGCGCGCGCTGAAGAGCTGGCCGCAGAACGGCCCGCCGCGCGATCCCGCGGCGTGGCTGATCATGGTCGGCCGTAACGTCGCGATCGACGACATCAGGCGCAGCAAGAAACAGGAAGCGCTGCCCGACGACGAGGCGATCTCCGATCTCGACGACGCCGAGGAACAGCTCGCCGAGCGGCTCGACGGCTCGCACTACCGCGACGACATCCTGCGGCTGCTGTTTATCTGCTGCCATCCGGATCTGCCGGCGACGCAGCAGATCGCGCTGGCGCTGCGCATCGTCTCGGGGCTTTCGGTCAAGCAGATCGCGCGCGCCTTTCTGGTCTCGGAAGCTGCGATGGAGCAGCGCATCACGCGGGCCAAGGCGCGGGTCGCCGATGCCGACGTGCCGTTCGAAACGCCGGGCGCGGTGGAGCGTTCGGAGCGGCTCGTCTCCGTCGCCGCCATGATCTATCTGATCTTCAACGAGGGCTATTCGGCCTCAGGCGATGCCGCCGAGATCCGCGCGCCGTTGTGCGAGGAGGCCATTCGCCTGGCTCGGCTGTTGCTGCGGCTTTTCCAGAGCGAGCCCGAGATCATGGGGTTGACCGCGCTGCTGCTGATCCAGCATGCCCGCGCCGCGGCCCGCTTCGACGCCGACGGCGCGGTGATCCTGCTCGACGATCAGGATCGCTCCATATGGAACAAGTCGCTCATCGCCGAAGGGCTGGCGCTGATCGACAAGGCGATGCGCCATCGCCGCAGCGGGCCCTATCAGATTCAGGCCGCGATCGCAGCACTGCACGCCCGCGCCGAAACCCCCGCCGATACCGACTGGACCCAGATCGACCTGCTCTATGGCGCGCTCGAGATCATGCAGCCTTCGCCGGTCGTGACGCTTGAACCGCGCGGTCGCGGTATCCAAGGTGAAGGGCCCGCAGGCCGCGCTCGACATGATCGAACCGTTGGCGCAACGGCTGTCGAACTATTTTCATTTCTTCGGCGTGCGCGGCGCCTTCCTGATGCAACTCGGCCGCAACGACGAAGCCCGCACCGCCTTCGACCGCGCCATCGCGTTGGCGAATACTTCGGCGGAGGCCGCCCACATCCGCATGCACCTCGACCGCCTGCAGCGCGACAGCCAGCCCCGCGGCAAGAAGGCGGGGAAGTAGCGCTCTTTTCTTCCTTCTCCCCTTGTGGGAGAAGGTGGCGCGCAGCGCCGGATGAGGGGTTCTCTCCGCGGGCGGGCTCGTGGAGACAAACCCCTCATCCGTCTCGAATGAGCTGACGCTCATTCGATCCACCTTCTCCCACAAGGGGAGAAGGGAAGAGCGGCAGGCACCGCGAAAAATTATCCGCCCCCTTGTCGGTCCTGACCCACCCCGTTCGTCTTGAATCCGAAACCGCAATTCACGACACGGAAACAAGTCATGACCGTCATCGCCGATACCCTTCCAGTCCCTAAGCCCGCCCGCTGGACCGGCCGCATCCTCTCCGGCCTCGTCATCGTGTTCCTGATGATCGACGGCGCCATCAAGCTGGTGCCGTGGCCGGTCGTTACCGAAACCATGGACAGGATGGGCTATGGTTCGAGCGAGACGCTGGCGCGGAGCCTCGGGCTCATTACCATCGTCTGCACCGTGCTCTATTCGATTCCACCGACCTCGATCCTCGGCGCGATCCTGCTCACCGGCTATCTCGGCGGCGCGATGGCCTCGCATGTGCGGATCGGCAGCCCGCTGTTCACGCACACGCTGTTCGGACTCTATCTCGGCTTGATGGTATGGGGTGGGCTGTGGCTGCGCGACCGGAATTTGCGGACCTTGATCTCGTTCCGCCGCTGATCGCCGGCAACATGTGTGGAGCCAGAGATGTTTGAAGTCCTTGTTATCATCGCCGTCATACTGGCGGTCGCCATCGCCGCGGTCCTGGTTCTCGCCGCCACCAAATCGAATACGCTGCGCGTGCAGCGCTCGACCAGCATCAAAGCTCCGCCGGAAGAGATATTCCCGCTGATATCGGACTTTCATCAGTGGCTGAAATGGTCGCCCTACGAGCAAAAGGATCCGGCAATGAAGCGCACCTATGACGGTGCGGAGCGCGGCAAGGGCGCCGTCTATGCGTGGAACGGCGACAAGAACGTCGGTTCCGGACGCATGGAAATTCTCGAAGCCGCATCCCCGCAAAAGATCGTCATCAAGCTCGATTTCTTCACGCCGTTCGAAGGCCACAACACCGCCGAGTTCACAATGATGCCGCAGGGCGATGGCACCCAGGTCACATGGCTGATGCATGGTCCAGCCCGCTTCATGACCAAGCTGATCCAGATCTTCATGAATTTGGACAACATGATCGGTAGGGATTTTGAGGCAGGTCTCGCCAATCTGAAGCGGATCACCGAGAAATGACGCGCCACACGAATTTCAGATAACCGGAGGAGCCCCCGATGCAGGTCAACCCATATATCTTCTTCAACGGCAATTGCGAGGAAGCGCTAAGCTATTACCAGAAAGTGCTAGGCGCACGGATCGAGGCCAAGATGTCGTTTGGCGACGGACCCTCCGACATGCCGGTCCCCACGGACTGGAAGGGCAAGGTCATGCACTCTCACGTCACCATCGACGGCGAGGTGCTCATGGCGTCAGACGGCATGCCCGGCGACTACAAGCAGCCGCAGGGTTTCCGCATCGCGCTCCAGGTCGAGGACCCCGCGGAAGCCGAACGCCGCTTCAAGGCACTTGCTGAAGGCGGCACCGTGCAAATGCCGTTCGGCGTGACTTTCTTCTCTAACGGGTTCGGCATGTGCATCGACAAGTTCGGTATCCCCTGGATGGTGAACAGCCCGAAGGACATGATGTAGCGGCAGGTCGGCGGCGCGTGGGATGGGTTACGCTTCGCTAACCCACCCCACAACGTCTCACCTGCACCGCGGATAAATCGCGGCTAGCTCCCGCCCGCGCAGCAGCAGCAGCCGCGAGGTCAATCCGCCGCGGCGGGCGATCCACTCCCGCACCGGCGCCGGATAGGCGGCTTCCACTTCGCGCGAGGCCTCCGGCTCCGCGTACATCCGGCCGCGGCGGTCGATCGAGCGCGCGGCGTGAAATCCCAGCACCGCGCGGCGGGTAACGCAGATCCGCTCCTCCGGTATCGTCATCAGCACCAGCGTGCAGGCCGACAGGCATGGCCCGTCGATCACCACCCGCTCGCCGGACTGGCGTACGCGTTCGAACAGTTCGAGAAACGGTCCGACCGCCCCGCCCGGGCTCTCCAGAATGCGAATCTCCGCTCGCGCGGGCAAAATCGCCGCGAATAGCGCGGCGGCGGCAACGATACCCTTGATGACCGCCATCCACATGCGCGGCTCCTTCGTCAGACGAACTGCCCTTCAGCCCAGTTACGCTGAGATATGTGGCATGGTTTCGTCAATCCCCCGCACTGGCGACCCCGGCCTCGGCGAAAGTCGCCATTCCGGCGTGACAGGCCAGCGCGGCGCGCGCCAGCAGGATCGCCACGCCCGCGCCCGACGCCTCGCCGAGCCGCATGTCGAGGTCGAGCAGCGGATCGAGCTTCAATTCGCGCAGGAGGTCGCGATGGCCGGATTCGGCCGAAACGTGCCCGGCGCGGCAATGATCGAGCGCACGGGCATCGAGGCGAGCGAGCGGCAGCACGGCGGATGTCGCCACGAAACCGTCGAGAATCACCGGAATGTGACGACGTCGCGCGGCAAGCACGGCGCCTGCGATCGCCGCGAGCTCGCGGCCGCCCAGGGCCGCCGCCACCGCCAGCGGGTCGCCGAGAATATCGCGATGGAAATTCAGCGCGGCCTCGATCGCCGCCCGCTTGCGCGCCAGCCCGCCGTCGTCGACGCCGGTGCCGCGGCCGGCCCAGCGCGCCGCGCCGCCGCCGAGCAGGGCCGCGCACAGCGCTGCCGCCGCCGTCGTGTTCGCGATCCCCATCTCGCCGACCGCCAGCAGGTCGCAATCGACAGGCACTCCGCGGTAGCCAATATCGATCGCTGCGAGAAATTCGTCCGCGCTCATCGCTGCGGCTTCGGTAAAATCGCACGTCGGGCGTTCGAGTTCGATCGGCACGACGTGCAACTCGGCGGCTGCGGCTTTTGCGATCTGGTTGATGGCCGCGCCGCCAGCGGCAAAATTCGCCACCATCTGCGCGGTGACGGATTGCGGATAGGCCGAGACGCAGCGCGAAGCGATGCCGTGATTGCCGGCGAATACGGCAATAGTGACGCGATCCAGCTGCGGCTTTTCGCGGGCCTGCCATTGTGCCAGCCAGACCGCGAGTTCTTCGAGGCGGCCGAGGCTGCCCGGCGGCTTTGTCAGATTTTGTTGGCGCTGCGCGGCCAATTCGGCGAATCGCTTTTCGCCACCGGGCAGGTCGCGACAGAAGGCGCGGATGTCGTCTAGACTGGCGAATGGCATGCGATTCTCTGTGAAGCATCGAGAGGGGACGCAAGCTAGACCGATTCTCCGGACATCTCCATGAATGAATGGTTCGACGATTTCAAAACCGCCGTCGCGTTCCTGACGCGGCTGCCGATGCCGCATCCCGATGGCGCGGTACCTGCGAATTTCGTGCGCGCGCACCGGATGTTTCCAGTGGTCGGCGCGCTGATCGGCGCAGCGGTGGGATTGCTGTGTCTCGGCCTGCGATCTATCGGCGTGCCTGATCTTGCTGCGGCGGCGCTGGCGCTGGGTGGCAGCGCTGTTCTGACCGGCGCGCTGCACGAGGACGGCCTTGCCGACGTCGCCGATGGATTCGGCGGCGGCCGCAACCGCGAATCGAAACTGGAGATCATGCGCGACAGCCGGCTCGGCACCTATGGCGCCATGATCCTGCTGGTGAGTTTTGCCGCAAAACTGTCCGCGCTGGCAGCGATCCCGGACGGCTATGTCGTCCCGAGCCTGATCGCTGCGCACGCACTGGGGCGCGGCATCCTGCCGGCGATGTCGTTGAACCTGCCTTATGCGCGTAAGGACGGATTGGCCCGCAATGCCGGCCAGCCCGACACGGCGACAGCGGCCATCGCCGGCGGGCTGGCGCTGCTGATCGCGCTATTGTCGCTGTCATGGAGCAACGCGTTGTTCGCGGCGGTGCTGGCGGGCGTGAGCGGGCTCGGCATCGCATGGCTGGCGCTGAGGCAGATCGGCGGCCAGACCGGCGATGTGCTCGGCGGCGCCGAACAGGTCGCCGAAACCGCGATCCTCGTCATGCTTGCCGCACGGTTGGCGCAGCCATGAGAAGGCTGGCGCAGCCATGAATGTGCCAACGAACTTCTGGCTGATCCGTCATGCGCCGGTCGATGGGCCGCGCGGCGTGATTCACGGACCCGACGCGCCGGCCGATCTTGGCGATGCCGCTGGCTTTGCCCCGCTCAAGGCACGGTTGCCGGCAAACGCATTAGCGGTGTGCAGCCCTGCGCGCCGAACGCGGGAGACGGCGCGAGAGGCTGGGCCTCGTTGCGGCGGAACAGCCGGCGTTTCGCGAACAGGATTTCGGCGCGTGGACGGGACGGCGTCACGATGAGTTGGAACGCGAGCTCGGCGGCGCCTATCGCGAATTCTGGAAATCGGCCGCCAGCAACCGGCCGCCCGGCGGCGAAAGTTTCGTCGACCAGATCGCGCGCGCTAGCGCCGGTCTTGCGTTGCTGCCAGCGGGCGAGGCGATCCTCGTCGTGCATTCCGGCACCATCCGCGCCGTGCTCGCCATCGCGCTCGATCTTGCGCCAGACAACGCGCTGCGTTTCGTGATCGATCCGCTGTCGCTGACGCGCATCGACCGGCTCGACGACGGCTGGCGCGTCGTTGCGGTGAATGCGTTCTAACCGGTGTTCTTCAACCTCGCCCGGCTTGCGAGGAGAGGGGGTTAAGACCTCACCCATTCCGCCTCTCGCCGCGCAGCGTCGGCAGGCCGATGCCGGCGGCGTCGAAACCGCCGTCGACGGCGAGTATCTGTCCGGTGATGTAGCTGGAACGATCGCTGCACAGGAAGAAGATCGCCTCCGCCAGTTCCTCCTCGAGGCCGTAACGATTGAGCGGAATGGCGTCGTGATAGTCGGCGCGGATTTCCGGCGTGTGGACCTGCTTGGCCATCGCGGTTTCGACCGGGCCGGGCGCCACGGCGTTGACGCGGATGCCGAGCGAAGCCAGTTCGACCGCGAGCTGTTTCGTGAGATGCGCGAGCCCGGCCTTGCTGGTGCCGTAGGCCGAGCGCAGCGTCGAGGCGCGCACCGCCGAGATCGAAGTGATGTTGACGATCGCGCCGCCGCCATGCTCGCGCATCAGGGGTGCCGCCGCCTTCGTGCAGATGAACGGCCCGGTGAGGTTGACCTGCAGGATGCGGCTCCAGTCTTCATCGGAGGTATCGAGCAGCGGCGCGAACACCGCAATCCCCGCATTGTTGACCAGCGCGTCGAGCCGGCCGAAGCGTGCGCTGACCGACGCCATGGCGTTCGCCACCGCTTTGGCATCGGAGACGTCGCAACAAAGTTCCAGCGTGTTGTCCGGATCGGCGATGCCGGCCACCGCGCCGCGCAGCAACTCGCCCTCGATGTCGAGCAGGGCGACCTGCCAGCCCTCGGCGAGAAAGCGTTTGGCGGTAGCAAGCCCGATGCCGCGCGCGGCGCCGGTGACGAGAGCGGTTTTCTGGTGAGAGGAGGGCATGGGCGGGTCCGTTGGCGAGAGAGATTTCCCGCTCCTATAACCCAAGTGCGGTGCCGTGTCCTTGCGACAATGACGCGGAATTCAGCGCCAATCCGGGAAATCCGGTCCGAGCAGTCATCCGAGCGCTCCAGCTGCCGCGCAGGCGCCTCGCATCACGACAATTCTGCCGAAGCGCGCTGCATGTTGCTCGACATGTCCTGGGTCACGATGCTCTGCTCCTCGACGGCCGCGGCGGTCGAGGCGATGAACTCGTTGACGCCGGCGATCGCCGACTTGATGGCGGTCAGCGATCCCGCGACCTCGCTGGCCACGCCGTTGAGCTGCTCGATTTCCCTCGAAATCGTGTCGGTGGCGTGCTTGGCCTGGTTGGCGAGGTTCTTGACTTCCGATGCGACCACCGCAAATCCCCGTCCGGCCTCGCCGGCGCGGGCGGATTCGATCGTGGCGTTCAGCGCCAGCAGGTTGATCTGTCCGGTGATGTTGCCGATCAGTTCGACGATGCCGCCCATCGCCTGTGCCGCGTCGTTGAGCTTTTGCGATTGCTGGTCCGCGGCGTCGATCCGCCCGGTCGCCTCGGCGGCGTTGATCTTGGACTTGCTCATCGTCGCGGAAATTTCGCAGATCGAAGCGCTCATCTGCTCGCTGCCCGCCGCCACCTGCTCGATCAGGCTGCGCGCGTTCTCGGCTTTCCTGCGCAACACCGCCTGCATGGTGACATCGGTCGCGTATTTCACCACCTTGAACGGCTTGCCGTTGAGGTCGAGGATCGGATTGTAGGAGGCCTGAATCCAGATGTCGCGGCCGCCCTTGGCGATGCGCCGGTACTCCGCCGCCTGGTACTGGCCGCGGTTGAGCTTGTCCCAGAATTCGCGGTAGGCCGGCGCGTTGCGCTCGTCCGGCTCGACGAACATGGAGTGATGCCGGCCCTGCACCTCAGCGAGCGTGTAGCCCATCGCGTCGAGGAAGTTCGGGTTGGCGGTACGGATCGTGCCGTCCATGTTGAACTCGATCACCGCCTGCGACTTCCTGATCGCGGCGGTCTGGCCGTCATTGTCGGCGGCCTTCAGCTTCTGTTCGGTCACGTCGGTCGCGAACTTGACGACCTTGAACGGCTTTCCGGCCTCGTCGAGGATCGGATTGTAGGTCGCGAGAATCCAGATCTCCTTGTCGCCCTTGCCGAGGCGCTTGTATTCGGCGGCCTGGAACTCGCCGCGATTGAGTTTAGCCCAGAACTCGCGGTAGGCGGCGCTGTCGCGATCCGATGGTGTCACGAACATGCTGTGCGGCTTGCCCTGGATTTCGCCGAGCGTGTAACCCATCGCGCGCAGAAAGTTGTCGTTGGCGACGACGATCGTGCCGTCCATGTTGAATTCGATCACGGCCTGGGCCCGGTTGATCGCCGCGATCTTGCCGGCGTCTTCCATGCTGCGGATCTTGTCCGCCGTGATGTCGGTGGCGAACTTGATGACGCCGGTGGGCCTGCCGTTGGCGTCGAGGATCGGATTGTAGGACGCCTGGATCCAGACCTGCCGGCCGCCCTTGCCGAATCTCTTGTATTGCGCGGCCTGAAATTCGCCGCGGTTCAGCTTCGCCCAGAAATCGCGATAAGCGGAGCTGCTGCGCTCGGTGGGATCGACGAAAATGCCGTGATGTTTGCCCTGGATCTCGCCGAGCGAGTAGCCCACGGCGTCGAGAAAATTCCTGTTCGCGGTGACGATCGTGCCGTCGAGCTTGAATTCGATCACGGCTTGCGAGCGGTCGATGGCGGCGGCCTGCGCCAGCGCATTTTGAACGGATGATTTGCTTTTAAGATTGAACAATTTGCACCCCGCTCAAATTCTCCGGAAGAGAAAGTTGTAGATTGATTTCACTCTCCTAAACGTTGCAGAGCGCGCTTAACGTTTCATGAAGCATAAATCTGGCCGCAGCGGTAACGAGGTCTCCGTGCAATCACGGGGTGTATTGTAACAATTGAGTTTTCCATTACGTATGCATGCAAGCGTGCGCAAAAAATGCGAGATTCCCGTAATCTTCCGGGGCGTGACCCGCATATTTGCCGGGCCCCTATGATTATTTTTCACCACGCTCTCATACGCCGTCTGCAATCACGGCCGACCAATGCTCCCGTTTTCCGGCGGCGCTTCATGTCGAGGTGAATCGCGACCAGCTCATCCATGAGTTGAAATAATTCTTGGCCCGGATGTCGGCGCGCGCGGACGCGGGACGTCTTGTAACAACCTATAACGGAGGTATTTCATGTCGTTGACGCTGCATTTCCACCCGCTGGCCTCGTACTGCTGGAAGGTGCTGATCGCGCTGTACGAGAACGACATTCCGTTCACGCCGAACCTGGTCGATCTGGGCAACCCGGCCGAGCGTGCCGCGCTGGTGAAGTTGTGGGGCATCGGCAAGTTTCCGATATTGCGCGACGAGGCGCGGAACGAGACCGTGCCGGAATCCAGCATCATCGTGGAATATCTGGATCGCCACTATCGCGGGCGCACCCGGTTCATTCCCGATGATTCCGGTCGCGCCTTGCAGATGCGGTTGCGTGACCGCTTCTATGATCTCTACGTGCATCTCCCTATGCAGAAGATCATGGTCGACCGGATGCGGCCCGCCGACAAGCGGGATCCGATCGGCGTCGATGAGGCCCGCGCGCAGTTGCAAACGTCCTACGCGATGATCGAGCAGCAGATGGCAAATGATGGCTGGGCGCTGGGCGAGGATTTTGGCCTCGCCGATTGCGCTGCCGCGCCGTCGCTGTTCTACGGCAGCATGGTGGTGCCGTTCGAGAAGACGCAGACAAATCTCGCGGCCTATTTCGAACGGCTGAAGGCGCGGCCTTCGTTCGCGCGGGTGATGCAGGAAGCCGAGCCGTATTTTCAACATGGTGCCCAAAGAGTCCTGACCGGGAGTGCTGAAATGGCCGAAGCAGACCGGGCAGAAGCGATCCGCGCGATCTTTGCGGCCTATCTCGCCAATGATCGCAGGTTCGTCGAAAATGCGCTCAGCGAGGATTTTCGCTTCACCAGCCCCTATGACGACAGCATCGACAAGCCGTCCTATTTTAAGCGCTGCTGGAAGAACAGCGACTGGATCGAGCGGCACGAACTGGAGCGGATTTTCGTCGAGGGTGACGAAGCGTTCGTCACCTATCGTTGTGTTGCCAAAGGCGGAAAGATTTTTCGCAATACCGAGTTTTTCGTCTTCGAGGGCGACAAGGTGACGCGGATCGACGTCTATTTCGGCGCGAACTACGAAGACGGCGTGTTCGTCAAGCAGCCTGGGTAGGCTTTCCGGGCATTGCGAAAAGAGCCTTTGCCACCGAAATATTTTTACCGACATGTCGGGGCCTTAAAATCCCAGCCGTCTTGTTGACGAAGGCCGGCGCGGGATTAGCCGGCCGAAAAGGTCAAACCGGAGAACGACGATGCGATTCATGGTGATTGTGAAGGCCAGCAAGGATACCGAAGCGGGCGTCATGCCGAGCACCGAACTGCTGACGGCGATGGGAAAGTTCAACGAGGAACTGGTCAAGGCCGGCGTGATGGAGGCGGGAGAGGGCCTGCATCCGACCGTGAAGGGCGCGCGGATCAGGTATGGCAGCGGGCAGGGCGGCGTCAGCCACGGTCCGTTCGCACTTTCTGGAGATCTCATCGCCGGTTTCTGGCTGATCAACACCAAATCGCTCGATGAAGCGATCGACTGGATGAAGCGCGCGCCATTCGCCGATGGCGACGAGATCGAAATCCGCCAGGTGTTTGCGACGGAAGACTTTGGCGAAGCCTTGACCCCCGAGTTGCGCGAGCAGGAAGAGCGGCTGCGCGCGCAAGCCACGAAGAAGTGACGACACCCAACAAGGACCCCCACCATGCGCTTCATGATGCTGATGATCCCTCTGGGCTATGAGACCGCGCCGCCGGACGTCGAGCTCGACCCCGAACGGGTCAAGGCGATGATGAAATACAACGAGGCGCTGCAGGAGGCGGGCGTGCTGATCGCGCTCGACGGGCTGCATCCGCCGTCGACGGGCGCGCGGGTTTCCTTCCCCGGCGGCAAGCCCGTCGTCACCGACGGCCCCTTCACCGAAGCCAAGGAAGTGCTCGGCGGCTACTGGATGATCTCTGTGAAGTCGCGCGAGGAGGCGATCGCCTGGGCGAAAAAATGCCCGGCCTCCGAGAACGAGATCATCGAGATCCGCCAGGTGCAGGAAATGGCCGATTTCTCCGAGGAAGTGCAGGAGGCCGCCAAGGGCTTCAACGAACTGCAGAAGGGCAATGCGCACAAGGCGCGGTGAACGTGCCGGCAGTCTCTCGCCTCCGTCTCCCCGATCTGAACAGAAGAATGGGAGAGGGAGTTTTGGAGAGACCGCCTATCCAATCGTTAACCTTCCTGAACGCCGGAACCTGAACGCGCAAAATAAGTGACCTTTGCGCCCGGCTCATGTAAAAGCCTTTCACATGAGCTGGCGCAAGGACCAAGGCCGCGGCGAGCGCGGCTATCACCACGGCAATCTGAAAGAGGCCCTGCTGCAGGCGGCGCTCGGCCTGATCGCCGAAAAAGGCGCGGCCGGCTTCACCTTCGCCGATGCCGCGCGAATGGCCGGGGTCAGCCCCGCCGCGCCCTATCGGCATTTCCGCGACCGCGACGAACTGCTGTCCTCGATCGCCCAGCGCGGCTTCGAGCAATTCGAGGCGCTGCTGACGCAGGCCTGGGACGACGGTCGTCCGGACACGGTCACCGCGTTCGAGCGGGTGGGCAAGGCCTATCTCGCCTTCGCGCGCAACGAGCCCGCGTTCTATTCGGCGATGTTCGAATCCGGGCTTCCCGTCGATGCCAATCCAACATTGATGGCCGCCAGCGAGCGCGCTTTCGGCATCATCCGCGCTGCGGCCGAACGGCTTGCAGCGCTGGCGCCGCCCGGCATGCCGCGACCGCCGGCGATGATGATGGCGCTGCACATCTGGTCGATGGCGCACGGCGTGGCTTCGCTGTTCGGCCGCGGTGACGCCGCGCGGCGCAAATTGCCGATGTCGCCCGAGGAACTGCTGGAAGCCGAAGTGCTGATCTATCTGCGCGGCCTCGGCTTCCCGACCGACCGCCGGCCGCCCGATCAGAAACCATCAAGCCCGCCGCCGGTGCCGCCCGCCGGCGGTCCCTGGGGCAATCCAAAATAATTTTTTGAGGGGTGCGGCCAGCCGCGCGCTTGACAAAACCGCTGGATGGTTTAGGTATGTAAATGTTATTTACATTCACAACGGCGTGATCGCCGTGATGGAGAGGGAAATGGCCTACACCGCAGATGTCAATCGATGGCGCGGCCCCACGCAAGAGCAGCACCATCGCCCGCATATGCTCGAGAGCCCCTGGCATCCCGGCTGGATCGCCGTGACCATCCTCGGCTTCATCATCTGGTGGCCGATCGGCCTTGCCCTTCTCTTTTTCACACTAGGGAGCAGAAAAATGGGTTGCTGGAGCAACGGAGACCGCTGGCAGAACAAGATGGAGCGGATGCAGTACAAGATGGACCGGATGCGCGGCCGCATGGAGCGTCGCGGTTTTGGCGGCTTCGGCTTCGGTCAGCCTTCGAGCGGCAACCGCGCCTTCGACGAGTATCGCACGGAAACCCTGCAGCGGCTCGAGGAAGAGCAGGTCGAGTTCAGGAATTTCCTCGATCGCCTGCGCCACGCCAAGGACAAGGAAGAGTTCGACGCCTTCATGGCGCAGCACAAGCCGCGTCCGACCCCACCGAATGACCAGCCCCAGCAGGGCTGACGTTCGACACCGGGAAAGGCATTCAGCCTCAGGTGTAATGCCCCCATGATGCCTGACGGCGATACGACCGCCCATCTGCGAAAGCAGGTGGGCGGTTTGTTTTTTGGAAACAAGCCTCATGGCGCCGCGTCGCGGCCGGCCTATATTGCGGACGTGCACAAGTCCGGGACCGTCGTCATGAACAAAATGCTCTCCGTCGGCCGGCTTTGGCAACTGATCCGCGGTGAAGCGGCAAGCGCCGCAGCGCGCGATCCGGTATTCGGCGCAGCGATGTCATCGGCGATTCTCGATCATCCGGATTTCGCGCACGCGCTCGCACACCAGATCGGCGTACGTCTCGGCAGGAGTCCGGCAGATCGCGAGCGTTTGGCACGCGTGGCCGGTGAAGCATTCGCCGCTTCGCCCGATCTGATCGAGGCCGCGAGCCGCGACCTGCAAAGCATCGGCATTCACGATCCCGCGACGACGGCGCTGCTGCCACCGCTGTTGAACTTCAAGGGCTACATCGCGCTGCAGACCTGGCGCGTCTGCAGCTGGCTGTGGCGCGAGGAGCGCCGCGATCTCGCGCTGTTGCTGCAAAGCCTGTCGTCCGACCAGCTTTCCGTCAGCATCCATCCCACCGCATCGATCGGGACACAGGTGTTTCTCGACCACGCCACCGGCATCATCATCGGTGCTTACGCCATGATCGGAGACGAGGTGACGATCCTGCAGAACGTCACCATCGGCCGAAAGCAGTCCAAGCCGGACCGCGCCCCGAAGATCGGCCGCGGCGTCTTGCTCAGTGCCGGATCGAGCATCATCGGCGATGTCTGCGTCGGCGATTTTGCCAAGGTGGGCGCGGGCGCGGTCGTCGAGCATGACGTGCCCGCGGGCTGCACCGCCATCGGAGTTCCCGCGCGATTGACGAATTGTGCCGAAGCGCTTTCCGCCTGAGCGCCTTGGAGCGAGCCACGGCGCAGGCATTTCTAAAGCTCTTCTAATCTAAATCTCTTCTAAATCACGGCCCTCGCACGGGCTTGAGGACCAGCGGGGCGAGCTGCATAGTCGCGGCGGGACCACTTCAAATCCGCGTTGATGCCGCACATCTACGACCACATTTTCGAGACGTTTCGCGTCGTCGGGTTTGACGATGATTCCCTCATCGACCGCCACGCCGGCCAGGCCCACGAACCTGACCAACCATTTCTATGTGGCGTCCTGTTTGACGGGTCTGCCCTATTGTGGTCTCGGCAATGCGCGTACGGTGCTCGGGACATTGAAGTACAACTGGAACTAGGACGATCCGTTGACGGCAGCGACACGATCATTACGACGATGGGGCTTCGTCCATAAATGGACGAGCCTGATCTGCACGCTCTTCATGCTGCTGTTGTGTATCACGGGGTTGCCGCTGATCTTCCATCACGAGATCGACGACCTGCTGCACACCGAAGTGAAGCCTGCCGATGTTCCCCCCGGCACGCCGACCGCCGACCTCGACAAGCTGCTCGCCAATGCCCTGGCGAACTCGTCGCTGAAAGTGCCGCACTTCCTGATCTGGGACCGCGACGATCCGAACGTGATGTTCGTCAGCGTCGGCGAGACCATTACGTCCGACCCCACGAATAATCGCTTCGTGCGGATGGACACGCATACCGGCGGCTATCTCGATTCGCCCGACGTCACCGGACGCTTCACCTACATCATGCTCAGGCTCCACGTCGACATGTTCGCCGGGCTGACGGGCAAGCTGTTTCTGGGATTGATGGGCATCCTGTTCTGCGTCGCGATCATCTCGGGCATCGTGGTCTACGCGCCATCGATGCGGAAGCTGGACTTCGGCGCCTACCGCGGCCACCGGCCGCGCATCGTGCGGTGGTTCGACATCCATAACCTCGCCGGCATCTTGCTGGTGATGTGGACGCTCGTGGTCGGCTTTACCGGCGTCATCAACACCTGGGCCGATCTCGTTTTGAAGATGTGGCAGTATGGGCAGTTGGCCGAGATGACGGCGCAATACCGCGATCGCCCGCCGCCCACCAAGCTGGCTCGGTGCAGGCCGCCGTGGACGTGGCCGCGCATGCCGTGCCCGGGATGACGCCGAGCTTTGTCGCCTTTCCGGGAACGGTGTTCAGCAGCAAGAGCCACTACATCGTTTTCCTGAAGGGCGACACGCCCGTGACCTCGCGCCTTCTGAAGCCGGCATTGATCGATGCGGAAACCGGCAAGCTGACCGACAGCCGCGACATGCCCTGGTACGTCACGGCGCTTTTCATTTCGCAGCCGCTGCATTTCGGCGATTACGGCGGCTTGCCGCTCAGGATCCTCTGGGCGCTGCTCGACGTGCTGACCATCATCGTCCTGGGCACCGGCGTCTATCTCTGGCTGCGCCGGCGCAAGGCCGGCGTCAGCGTCGAGCGCGCCGTCGCGCGGGGCTCCGCGGCCAACGCGCCCCTGATGTCCTCCTGATCGTTGCCGTGAAGAACCATCGAACGCTCGGACAGATTTTTGCTGCCCCCATCGCCATCGGGGTGTTGAGCACCATTGGCCTTCTTGCGGCGCTTATCGGAGACGGCTGGTGGGACGCCGTCTCATGGCTCTCATTGGCCTTGCCCGTTCTGCTCTATCTGTTTTTCGTCGCGCGACGAAAGCACGTCGGGCCTTGAGATAAAGTCAGCATCAGGAAAAGCTCTACCGCACCATCGCGCCGTAGACGATGTCCTGCACCTGCTCGCGATAATATTTGCGAAGCTCGCCGGGCGCGGCCGTGCCGACGACCACGACGAGGCGCTCCTTCGGGTCGGCGAAGAACTGCGTGCCATAGGCGCCGTTCCAGGTGAACTCGCCGGGATTGCCCGGCACCGCCGAGAGGCCTTCGCTGGTGCGCACCGCGACACCAAGACCGAAGCTGAAACCGCCGCGGTGCGGCTCGACATTGGCGACGTTGTTCTTGATCTCCGGGCCAAGCTGGTTGGAGATCATGTGGTGTACGGTCTTCGGCCCGAGCACGCGCTGGCCCTCGAGTTCGCCGCCGTTGAGCAGCATCTGCCCGAAGCGCACATAGTCGCCGACGGTGGCAAACGCGCAGGCGCCGCCGCAGTCGGATTTCGTCGGCGTATCGAGAAGCTTGATCGCCTGCGGCTTGCCGGTCAGCGGATCGTTGGGAAACGGCCGGGCCAGACGCGCGCGTTGCGCCTCGTTGGGATGGAACGTCGCGTCGGTCATGCCGAGCGGCTGCCATACGTTGCTCGCCAGGTATTCGCCGAGCCGCTGCTCGCTGACCTTCTCGACGACGGCGCCGAGCACGTCGATCGAAAAACCATATTCGAAAACCGTGGACGGCTGGTGCGCCAGCGGCAGTTTGGTAATGCGGTCGATGAAGGCCTGTGTGTCGCCCTCGATCGCCGGCGCGGTGCCGTCCGGATACTGGCGTGCGACCGGGCTCGAACTGTCCGGGCGGCCGCCATACATCAGGCCGGACGTGTGCCGGTAAAGATCATGGATGTAGATCGGCGACGCCTGCGCATCGAGCTTTAGCGATCCATCCGCCTGCGGGACGCCGACCTTCATGTCAGCGAATGCGGGATAGTATTCCGAAAGCTTTGCCTTCAGCGGCAGGCGGCCCTTTTCCATCAGCGTCAGCCCGGCGACGGCGGCCATCGGCTTGGTCATGGAGGCCAGCGCGAACACGGCATCGAGCGGCATCGCCGTGCCCTTGGTCGGATCAAGCTGGCCGTAGGCCTTGTATTGCACGAGCTTGCCTTCGCGGGCGATCGCGACCACGGCGCCGGGCACGCGCTTGGCGGCGATCTCGCGCGCAAAGAAATCATCCAGGCGGGCAAGTCCCTGCTCGGAAAATCCAACGTCCGCCGGCTTTGCTTCAGGTAGCGGCGCGGCATTCGCCGCTTGCGCTGCAATGCCGGCAACGATGACAGCGGCCATCATGATTGGCTTCATGGTTTTCTCCCTGCAGGTGCGGTTCAGGTCCGCACGATTATTTTGCTTAGGCTGGCATGCTAGGTCACGTCAGTGAGGGCGACAAGGCACGCGGCCGTAGCCCGGGCGAGCGAAGCGACCCCGGGGCAGGTGTTCCCGCATGTCGCTGGCGCTCATGCGGGCTACGATTTCTGGCGAGCTTGGTGCGCAGCGATGGCGAGTGGAAGAAGGGCGCGACACCCCGACAGGACTACCTTTCCGGGCATGGAACCCGGACGATCAGCCCTCGTAACCGCCCGGCCTGCCTCCATTTCCGGCAATCGGATTCCCCTTTGGTAACCGAAAGTTAACCAAGCTTAGCGCTTGGTTAGGGACGGAATGACGCGCTGACAGCCCTCGTTTTGACATGTTGGCAGGGGAAGCAGGTCCCGGCTTTCGGCGGGCCCCCCATGCGACACCAAGAGCGGCTTTCGCGCTGGCGCATATCGCCGCGCCCGGCGCGCGGTTGTGGAACCGGCAGCCATTTGCTCCCGGAGGAAATAGGGACACTTGCGTTGAGAGGATACCGCCCATGAATCCCGCCGACGTGGCTCCGGCAGCTCTGCCGTTGGTCTCCGCCGACGTCTCGCTGATCGCCCTGTTCATGCAGGCCCATTGGGTCGTGAAAACCGTCATGCTGGGGCTTCTGGCCTGCTCGGTCTGGGTCTGGGCGATCGCGATCGACAAGATTTTCCTCTATAGCCGCACCAAGCGCGCCATGGACCGTTTTGAGCAGGCGTTCTGGTCGGGGCAGTCGATCGAGGAACTGTATCGCGCGCTGTCGGCCAAACCGACGCAGTCGATGGCGGCGTGTTTCGTTGCGGCGATGCGCGAGTGGAAACGCTCGTTCGAGAGCCAGACGCGCTCCTTTGCCGGCCTGCAGATGCGAATCGAGAAGGTGATGAACGTGTCCATCGCCCGCGAAGTCGAGCGGCTGGAACGAAGGCTGCTGGTGCTGGCGACCGTCGGCTCGGCCGGGCCGTTCGTCGGCCTGTTCGGCACTGTCTGGGGCATCATGTCGAGCTTCCAGTCGATCGCGGCCTCGAAAAACACTTCACTGGCTGTGGTGGCGCCCGGCATTGCGGAGGCGCTGTTTGCCACCGCGATCGGCCTTATCGCTGCCATTCCGGCGACGATTTTCTATAACAAGTTCACATCAGAGGTGAATCGCCAGGCGCAGCGGCTCGAAGGCTTCGCTGATGAATTTTCCGCCATCCTGTCCCGCCAGATCGACGAGCGGGCGTGAGGACGGCCAATGACGAGCGCATCGTGAGATCCAGATCATGGCGATGAACATGGCAGGTTCGGCCGGCGGTGGCGGTGGACGCCGCGGCCGGCGTCGCGCCGCCGTGATGGCGGAGATCAACGTCACGCCGATGGTCGACGTGATGCTGGTGCTGCTGATCATCTTCATGGTCGCGGCGCCGCTGATGACGTCGGCGATCGACATTGATTTGCCCGTCGCCGCCGGCGGCAAGCAGATTCAGGCCAACGCCCCGCCCTTGACGCTGTCGGTCAAGCGCACCGGCGGTGCCTGCAATTCCAACGTCGAGCTCTATCTCGGGGATACGCTGATTTCGTCCAATGACCTCCTGCCCAAGATCAAGGCGATCCGGGAGACCCGGTCGGACGCCGAGAGCGTGGTATACCTGAGGGGCGATAAAGACGTCTGCTACACGGATATGATGAAACTTTTGGGGTATATTCGGACCGCGGGGTTCAAGGCGAATATCGTGATCGTGCCGGAAGGGGGCTCCTGAGCCATGTGGCGGCGCGCGACGGCTGATAGCGGAGCGGGAAAGCTCGAGTGAAAGTCAAGGTCGACAAGACGGTTCTGGCATCGGTTGCCCTGCACGTTCTCGTGCTGGGGTGGGTGATGCTGTCGTTCTCGACCAAGGCACTTGAATTGACGCCGGAAGATTCCGTCGCGGTGGATGTCATTTCGCCCAATGAGCTTGCCAAGGTCATGGCCGGCACCAAGACCGGCAAGAAGGAAAACCCGAAGCCGCTGGCCGAGAAAGTCGCCGAGGCCAAGCCGGTCGATGACGCCGTCGGCAAGATCAGCGAGAAGCCGCCGGTCGTGACCGAAGCCGCCCCGCCGCCGCAGCCCAAGGTCGAAGAGAAGCCGGTCGAGAAGAAGCCCGACCCGCCGAAGGTTGTCGAGAAGAAGGAAGAGCCGAAGAAGGAAGAGCCGAAACCGGTCGAGAAAAAGCCGGAGCCGGTGAAGCCCGATCCGATCGCCGAAGCGATCAAGAAGGAAGAGAAGAAGCCGCCGCCAAAGCCGGTGCAGCCGGCGGCCAAGCCGCCGGAGCCGCAAAAGCGGATCGTGGAACGGCACTTCGACCAGAGCCAGATCGCTGCCCTGCTCGACAAGCGCGACCCGTCGCGTCAGGCGGTCGCCAACGATACGCTGAACTCCAACGCCGCGCTCGGCCTTGCGAAGGGCACGGCGGCGGACAATTCCGCGACATGGGGCGCCATGTTCCAGCGGCAGGTCGAACGGTGCTGGAAGAAGCCCTATGGCGGAATCAAATCGCAGAAGCCTGAGGTCGCGTTCGCCATTCGCCTGAAGCGCGACGGCAGCCTTGAAGGCTCGCCGGTTCCGGAAGGCGTTCCGGCGACGCCCTACCTTCGCGTCTATCAGGAGAGCGCGTTGCGCGCGATCCTCGAATGCCAGCCGTACAAGCTGCCGGCGGCCCTTTACGAGGAATGGAAATATTTCGCGCCGGTGTTCAAGGAAAAGGCCTGACCGCGCTCGCCGATAACTGCAACGGCGATCACACAAGAGTTGGTGATCGCACAAGAGCAAGATTGAAGCCATGACTGACAAAATTCGATTGCCCGCCATGTCGTTCCGCCCGAGCCGCCGGCAGGTCGTTTCCGGAATGGCCGCGCTTGGCGCGTTCGCAGGTGGCCCCCATGCGTTCGCGCAGGCGCCGAAGCGGGTGCCGATTCAGGAGGGCGAATTCGCTCCACAACCGATTGCGATACCGAACTTCGTGGCGGGGACGCCGCAGGACGCCGAGGTCGGCGCCGGCATGGCGCAGGTCATTACCAACAACCTCAAGCGCAGCGGGCTGTTCGCGCCGATCGATCCGGCAGCTTTCATCGAGCGCATTACCAACCCGGACAATCCCCCGACGTTTCAGAGCTGGAAGCAGATCGGCGCGCAGGCGCTGGTCATCGGACGCATGACGCGTCAGCCCAACGGCCGCGTGAAGGCGGAATTCCGTCTCTGGGATGTCAACACCCAGCAGCAGCTCGCCGGCCAGCAATATGACACCCAGGCGGAGTATTGGCGGCGCATCGCCCACATCATCTCCGACCAGGTCTACGAGCGGCAGACCGGCGAAAAGGGCTATTTCGATAGCCGCGTCGTGTTCGTCGACGAGACCGGGTCGAAAGAGCGCCGCGTCAAGCGGCTGGCGCTGATGGATCAGGATGGCGCCAATGTCAGGTATCTGACCAAGGGCGCCGACCTGGTGCTGACGCCGCGGTTCTCGCCGTCGACGCAAGAGATCACCTACATGGAATTCGGGCAGGGCGACCCTCGCGTCTATCTGCTCAACACCGACACCGGGCAGCGCGAGATCGTCGGCAACTTCCCCGGCATGTCGTTCTCGCCGCGGTTCTCGCCGGATGGCCAGCGCATCATCATGAGCCTGCAACAGGGCGGCAACTCCAACCTCTTCGTGATGGATTTGCGCTCGAAATCGACAACGCGGCTGACCGACACGCCGGCGATCGACACCTCGCCATCCTATTCGCCCGACGGCAGCCGGATCTGCTTCGAGTCGGACCGTGGCGGCAAGCCGCAGATCTACGTGATGGCGGCCACCGGCGGTGGCGCGCAGCGCATCTCGTTCGGCGAGGGCAGCTATTCGACGCCGGTATGGTCGCCGCGCGGCGACTACATCGCCTTCACCAAGCAGGGCGGCGGGCAGTTCGCGATCGGCATCATGAAGACCGACGGCTCGGGCGAACGCATCCTGACCTCCGGCTACCACAATGAAGGGCCGACCTTCGCGCCGAACGGCCGGGTCGTGATGTTCTTCCGCGAGCCAGGCGGCAACGGCGGGCCATCGCTATATTCGGTCGATATCTCAGGTCGAAACGAATTGCGGGTACCAACGCCCGGTTTCGCCTCCGACCCGGCGTGGTCACCGTTGCTCTCTTAACGGAACACAACCGCGCGGCGCATTGTCGTTAATCGGCAAATATTACCTAGCCTGATGATTTTTCAGGCAAATTTTGCGCGGCTAGAAGAAAAGCAACGTCTCGGTAACGATGTTCCCTCAGAAAGACTTCATCTGAGAAGGGTAGAACTACGTACCCAAACAGGAACGCGTGCCCAGCCGATGCAGTTGGTCGACCCGAAGAAACGCGGTAGCCGCGAAGAGCTGGAGCCTGCGCTGTATGCGGCGCTGATCGATTCCATGTGCCAGAATTTCTGGCCGATGTTCGCCGGCTCGGTTTGTACTGCTGTCGCCGCCGTATTAACGGCGCTCAAGACCGGCAACGAGCTGTTGTGGCCGTGCGCGGTGCTCATCATCGCGATCGGCACGATCCGCGCCTTCGAGATGCGCAAATACGAACAGCG
Organism: uncultured Alphaproteobacteria bacterium; assembly: GCA_963742935.1. Classification (GTDB taxonomy): domain Bacteria; phylum Pseudomonadota; class Alphaproteobacteria; order Rhizobiales; family Xanthobacteraceae; genus Bradyrhizobium. The sequence goes on from CAVUOI010000026.1 coordinate 56,169, forward strand.
CACCCAGCTGCTGACGTTCGAGCAGGCCCGATATCTGGAACCGCGCTACGCGGCCGGCGCCATGGTGTACGCCGCCGTGCTTGGCGCCTGGTGCTTTCTCACCATTTTTGCCAACGACGACGCGGTCGCCCACATGGTTTGCGTCGCGGTGACGATCGGCTACACCGCCGGTGGCGCGGCCCGCAACTACGGTCAGCCCAAGCTGATCCAGTATCACATCCTGCTGGCATGCGGGCCAATGTCGCTGGCGCTGGTGCTGCATGGCGATTTCTATTACGTCGGCCTTGCCATTCTGCTGATGCTGTTCTTCGTCGGTCTCAAGGATATCAACCTCAGCCTGCACGCCATCTTCGTCAAGGCGCTGACGTCGAGTTTCCGCGAAGCAGCGCTGGCCGGCCAGTTCGACACCGCGTTGAACAACATGCCGCACGGGCTTTGCATGTTTCGCGCCGACGGACGGCTCGCGGTGATGAATCACCGCTTCAGCGAGATGATGAATTTGTCCGAGGATCTCATCCAGCGTGACGCCAGCGCGCAGGATATCGTTTCGGCCTGCGCCGCCTCGAATTCGATTTCGGCGGCGAGCGGCAAGATGATCCTGTCGGAGATCGTCAATACGCGAACCCGCGAGATGATCACGACCGATCCCGACGTCACGCGGGGGCGGTCGCTGGCATGGACGTTCCAGGCGATGGAGGGCGGCGGCACCGTCGTTCTGCTCGAAGACATCACCGAACGCCGCAATGCGGAAGCCCGGATCAGCCATCTGGCGCGCTACGACGAACTGACGGCGCTGCCGAACCGGGTCAATTTCCGGGATGAGATCGGGAATTTGCTGGCGGCCCAGCAGGGCGCTGAACAATTGTCGGCGCTGCTGTTCATCGACCTCGACCAGTTCAAGCAGGTCAACGACACGCTGGGCCACCCCTGCGGCGACCAGTTGCTGTGCGCCGTGTCCGAGCGGTTGCGCGAGATGCTGCGGCCCGAGGACTTCGTGGCGCGGTTCGGCGGCGACGAATTCGTCGTGTTCCAGCAGGACATTCATTCCACCGACGACGCCGCGGGCCTTGCCCGGCGCATCGTCGATCGCCTCAGCGAGCGCTACAAGATCGACAATCATCTGGTCGAGATCGGCGCCAGCGTCGGCATCGCGATGAGCTCGCCCGGCGTCAGCGCCGATACGCTGCTGAAGAACGCGGACATGGCGCTGTATCGCGCCAAGGCCGACGGTCGCGGCACCTTCTGCTTCTTCCGCGAAGAAATGGCGCAGGTCGTCGAATCCCGCCGCATCCTCGAACTGGACCTGCGCAAGGCGCTGGCCAACGAGGAGTTCGAACTGTTCTTCCAGCCGCTGGTCAATCTCAAGTCGGGACGGATATCGACCTGCGAGGCTCTGTTGCGCTGGAATCATCCGGTTCGCGGCACGGTTTCGCCGACCGATATCATTCCGGTCGCCGAGGACATGGGCCTGATCGTCGATCTCGGACGCTGGATCTTGCGCAAGGCCTGCATGGAATGCATGAAATGGCCCGAAGGCGTCAGCGTCGCGGTCAACTTCTCGCCGCAGCAATTCCATCAGCGCGACGTGCTGAGCGAAGTTCGCTATGCGCTCGAGGTCTCCGGCCTGCCGGCCCATCGTCTCGAAATCGAAATCACCAAATCCTCGCTGTTGCGCAACACGCAATTGACGCACGATGTGCTGTCGCAACTGCATTCGCTCGGCGTGCGGATTTCGCTCGACGACTTCGGCACCGGCTATTCGAGCCTCAGCTACCTCCACAATTTCCCTTTGCAGAAGGTCAAGATCGACCGCTCGTTCCTGGAAGGCATCGACAGCGATCGTCCGCTGACTCTGCTGCGCGGCGTGGCGCGGCTGTCGGCCGATCTCGGAATGTCGGTTGCGGTGGAGGGCATCGAAACCAACGAGCAACTCGAACTGATCAGCGCCGATGGTGCGGTGACCGAAGCGCAGGGCTATCTGTTCAGTCCGCCTGTGCCCGCGGTGAGGGTGCGCCAGCTGCTCAACGCCTCCCATGGTCGCCGTCCGTCGGAAGGCATGCTGGTTTCGGTTGTCTCGCGATCCATCGCTTGATTCCCGTCTCACGGGAAAATGCAACTTATCCGGAGTCTTACGGGGTAACCATAAACTACTGATAGCTTTGCAATCTCGTTAACGTGCTGTTAATCCTATACTCGCTCGTAGAAGTTGCTTGTAAGCGTTAGGAGTACAGCATGAGGTCCCCGGCCGCAGTTACTACGGCCTTCGGACGAAGTTCGGATCTGTTGGATCAAGTCGACTATCGTCTAGCGCAAACCCCGGAAGAAAAAGAAGAGATCTACAACCTTCGCTATCGTGCCTATCTTCGCGAGGGCGCAGTCAAGGAATCTCCCGCACAGCGCGTCACCGACCAGTATGACGACCTGCCGAATTCCTGGACGTTCGGCGTCTATTTGCAGGGAGAGCTCTATAGTTCCGTTCGCATCAGCGTGCTGAGCTCGGAGTGGCGGGAGTCCTGTTCGGCGGAAGCATTCGGCGAAATCTTGTATCCCCGGCTCGATCGCGGCGAGGTCATCATCGATCCTGCGCGGTTCGTTGCCGACCCTGACAAGGTCAAGCGCTTTCCGGAGCTGCCCTACCTGACGCTGCGGCTCGCCTATATGGCGTGCGAATATTTCGAGGCTGATCTCGGGCTTGCGATCGTGCGCGCCGAGCATCAGGGGTTCTATCGCCGCGTGTTCCTGCACGAGACCATTGCCGAACCCCGCCTGTTCCCAGGCCTGCTCAAGCCGGTCGGGCTGATGGCGGCGGATTTTCCGACGATGAAGGAGAAGGTCTTCGAACGCTATCCAATGATGCGATCGACCGCCTTTGAGCGGCGGATGCTGTTCGAACGTCCAGGCAGCCGGGCTGCCCGTCCGGTCGGTGTCGCCGCCTATCAGCGTCCCTTGGCTGCCCCGAGTTCCTGAACTGGAACGGGGGCACCGGAGAATCAGCGTCCCGTGCTGTGCAACTCCTCGCTGCCGGGCAGAAGCCGGCCGCGGCCTTTGTCGGGTTCGTGGATCCCCGTATTCACCCCAATTCCTCCGACAAACGGCCCAAATCTGGTGATTTGGGCCCAGGCGCGCTTGCTTTCACCGTCGCGCCACATTTACAAACCATTAACTATCGCGGTCGCTTTTCACGGTTTGTCGGCATTTGATATGCTCCGGCAAGGTTCCATCAAGGTTGACGGAACGTTCGCTTAACCATCGACCTGTAGACCGATAACAGTCGAAAAACGTGAGCGTGTGGAGGCTCCGGAATGAAATATCAAATGCGTATCCTCCAGGGATGGAAGCTGGCGGCTCTTGTCGCGGTGGCGCTGTCGATGGGCGCCTGCGCCAAGAACAACGTCGGCGCCGATGGGGCGATGGCGAGTGCGGCAACCCCGGGGAGCCAGCAGGATTTCGTGGTCAATGTCGGCGATCGCGTTTTCTTCGAGAGCGACCAGACCGAGTTGAGCCCGCAGGCGATCGCCACGCTCGAAAAGCAGGCGCAGTGGCTGCAGACCTACAACCGCTACTCCTTCACCATCGAAGGCCATGCCGACGAGCGCGGCACCCGCGAATACAACATCGCGCTCGGCGCACGTCGCGCCCAGTCGGTGCGCACCTATCTCGCCTCGCGCGGCATCGATGCGAACCGCATGCGCACCATCTCCTACGGCAAGGAGCGCCCGGTGGCCGTCTGCAACGACATCTCCTGCTGGTCGCAGAACCGTCGCGCCGTCACGGTGCTGAACGCCGGCGCCTGATCCTTCAGTCTCTCGCAGAGTTTAAAAAACCGGCGTCCTTAGACGCCGGTTTAACTGCTCTTTATGCTTGCAATCCAATTGGATGCTCGCATTTGTTAAGAAAGCTCAACAAGCAGTTAATCTAGCGCTTCAGGATAAATTCCCGGAGCCGCGCCATCGCCTGTTCAGGCGCGTCGGGCACCACGGCGTGGCCGCAATTCGCAAACCGTTCGAATTGCACCAGATGGGCCGGCAGCGCGGCCGCGATATCCGCCTGACTCTCGATCGGATGCATCGGATCGTCTTCGCCGCCCATCACCAGGGTCGGGCACTGAATGCGATGAAGGTCGGGGAACATGTTGAAGGTGTGGCTCTCGCCCCCCGGTTTTGCGGAAAAGTGCAGCGCTACCTCCGGCTTTCCGACCGTACGGCTTCCGAGGTTCGGGTCGCGCGGCGTACGCGTATAGACGGGGAAGGCGAGTTTTCGCCAGGCGTCGACCGCCGCCTGATCCCTTGGGCTGTCGACGTCCAGAAATCTGCTGCGCGCTAGCGCGCCTACTTCGGGCCCGCCCAAGCGCTCGAACAGCGCCACGCGCCGATCAAGATAGGTGTCTCCTGCGGCTTCGGTGCTGATCAGCACCAGCTTTGACGGGTGGTCGGGATGCCGTGTGGCGTAGGCCAGCGCGACCATGCCGCCGAACGATGCGCCGAGCACGATCGGTTCGACGATGCCGAGCGCATCGCAGAACGCGCGCACGTCGTCGCCCCACTGCGCCAGATTCCAGCGCTCTCGCGGGCCGTCCTCGCTGCGGCCGTTGCCGCGGTGGTCGAGATAGACGATCTGGGCGATGTCGGCCAAAGCCGAGTAGGCCGGCCGGTAGATCGAATGGTCGAAACCGGGGCCGCCATGAAGCAAAAGCAGGACAGGCTTTTCCCGCATCACCGGCCCGTCCGGAACCAGCTTCGCGCCCTCGACATCGAAGAACAGCCGCACCCCGTTCACAGTCACGTACATGAACGGAGCTCCCTCGATTTGTGAACGGCCCGTCGGGCCGGATGGCTTGTCTTGTAGCGGATACTAAACCATACCGGAGCGGCGCGAGCCGAGTCGGAAATGCCAGTCACAATTCTGGCGTACTGGCTCTCTCAAGGTGTTGTGCTTTCATTTGACACGCGGTTTTCGTCGTCAGGGCAAGATGTCATCCAGATTCTTCAATGCTACCGGCGCAACGGCGATTGCCGCGATGCTGGTATTGTCCGCGCAGACTGCATCCGCACAGATCACGTTCCCGTGGGAGCGCTCGCAGCAGCAGCAGCAAGGTTATCCGCAGGGCCAGCCGCAGTCCGACGATGCCGATATGGAGATGCGGATCCAGCGGTTGGAAAGCCAGCTCCGGCAACTGACCGGCCAGAACGAGGAACTGCAATTCCGCAACCGGCAGCTCGAAGAGCGGCTGCGCCAGCTCGGCGCCGCGCCGCCTGCACCGGGCGGACAGCCGCCGGTGGCGCAGCCCAACGTGGCCGCGGCACCGCCTGCCCAGCCGCAGGGGCAGCAGGGCTACCCGCAACAAGGTTCTCCGCAGCAGGGCGGACGCCAGCCGCAAGGTTATCCGCAGACGCAGCCCGGTTATGACCAGCAGCAACCGCAAGTCGCTTCCCCCGCGCCGATCGCGCAGGACCCGGCAGCTCCGCAGGCCGGCGGCCGCCGTCGCGGCGATGCCTTCGACCCGAACCAGAATCCCAACGCTCCCGGCGCGCCGCGCGCGCTCGGCGGCGGCCAGATGCCGATGTCGGGTGAAGCGGCAGCCGGCGCGCCGGGCGGGCGCGGTCCGGGCGAGCCGCTCAATATCGGCGGTCCGCGCGATGCCGGTGGGGCCTTGCCGCCGCCCGCTGCAGCCGCGCCGCCACCGCGCGGCCCCGGGCCCGGCGCCAATGCCGCGCTGACCACGCTGCCGCCCTCCGCGACCTCGAAGGACGAATTCGATCTCGGCATCGGCTATATGCAGCGCAAGGATTATGCGCTGGCCGAAGAGACGATGAAGAATTTTGCGCAGAAATATCCGAGCGATCCGCTGATCGCGGATTCGCAATACTGGCTCGGCGAAAGCTATTTTCAGCGCCAGCAATATCGCGACGCCGCGGAATCGTTTCTCGGCGTGACCACCAAATTCGACAAGTCGGGCAAGGCACCCGACGCCCTGCTGCGGCTCGGCCAGTCGCTGGCGGCGCTGAAGGAAAAGGAAGCCGCCTGTGCCGCGCTCGGCGAGGTGACGCGGAAATATCCACGCGCCTCCGCCGGCGTCAAAGCCGCCGTCGATCGTGAGCAGAAGCGCGTAAAGTGCTAAGGCAGAAGCCGGTCGAGGCCGCCACCGGTCTCGGATAGACTGGCGATGCCAATGTCTGATGATGGGCCTGACGATGACCACGCGCCGATCTCGGTGCAGCAAGCGAAAGACCTGTTCGCGCATTGGAAGGCCGCGCCCGCGCTGGTGCTGGCTGTTTCCGGCGGTCCTGATTCCCTTGCCCTGATGTGGCTGGCTGCTCGCTGGCGCCGTGCGCTTTCGCGCGGCCCGCAATTGCTGGCCGTCACCGTCGACCACGGCTTGCGCCCCGAAGCCGCGCGCGAGGCGCGCGAGGTCAAGCGTCTCGCGCAGACGCTCGACGTGCCCCACCGCACGCTGCGCTGGACCGGGACCAAGCCGAAGACCGGCCTGCCGGCCGCAGCCCGCGCCGCGCGTTACCGGCTGCTGGCGAAAGCCGCGCGGGCGAGCGGCGCGACGCATGTCCTGACCGCGCATACCCGCGACGACCAGGCCGAGACGCTGTTGATGCGGATGCTGCGCGGCAGCGGCATCGCCGGCCTCGCGGCGATGGCGCGCGAGACCCAGCGCGAGGGCGTGTGGCTGGCGCGGCCGTTGCTGGAGGTTCCGAAATCCCGGCTCGTGGCGACGCTGGGCAGGGCGAAGATCGCGTTTGCCGACGATCCCACCAATCGCGACATGAGCTTTACGCGGCCAAGGCTGCGCGCGTTGATGCCGGTTCTGGCCGAGGAGGGCGGCGACAGCCGAAACCTGGCGCGGCTGGCCGCCAGGCTGGCGCGGGCGAATGCCGCGATCGAGGTGCTGGCCGATGGCGCCGAGCGCTATCTCGCCTTGCGCGATCGCGATGACGCCTCACGCTTCGGATTCGACGCCACCGCATTTGCCAGTCTCCCTGAGGAAATCCGGCTTCGGCTGCTCAAGCGCGCGATTGACCGAGCGGGTCATGAGGGGCCTGCGGAACTAGGCAAGGTCGAGACGCTGTTGGCGGTGCTGGACCGGGCAATGGTCAATGGTGGCGGGCAGGCAAGGCTGAAGCAGACGCTGGCCGGGGCCGCGATCAGCCTGCTCCGGGGCCGGATTCATGTCGATCCGGCACCGCCGCGGCGGGGTAATCGGGCGTGAGAGGCGTCCACATACCGCAATATCAGCACGTATCGGCGCCAGAGGCCTTAACCACCCCGGAAAAACCTCGGCCTTTGCGTCATTTTTTGACCGGGAATCTCGCTAAAGTGCGTTAAATAGTCCCGTGTGGTTCCCTTGGCATTGACCCAGGCGCCACCTAGATTGGGTGGCAGTGGATCGGGGAATCTCGCCTCACTACCCAGAAGAATATTCAAGGGTTACTACCAAGGATAAAGGGCCGCGATCCGCGCGACCACGAAGGAAGATCGATGAACGCCAATCTGCGCAACTTCGCCCTCTGGGTCATCATTGTCTTGCTGCTGTTGGCATTGTTCACGCTTTTCCAGAATCCGGGTCAGCGTACGTCTTCGCAGGACATTTCGTTTTCTCAGCTGTTGAGCGAGGTCGATCAGAACCGCGTTCGCGACGTCGTGATCCAGGGCCCGGACATCCACGGCACCTTCACCAACGGCTCCACTTTCCAGACCTACGCGCCCAACGATCCGACCCTGGTGAAGCGCCTGTATGACGGCAAGGTCTCGATCACCGCGAAGCCCCCCGGCGACAACGTGCCGTGGTTCGTCTCGCTGCTGGTCTCCTGGCTGCCCTTCATCGCGCTGATCGGCGTGTGGATATTCCTGTCGCGCCAGATGCAGGGCGGCGCCGGCAAGGCGATGGGTTTTGGCAAGTCGCGCGCCAAGATGCTGACGGAGGCCCATGGCCGCGTCACCTTCGAGGACGTCGCCGGCGTCGACGAGGCTAAGCAGGACCTGCAGGAGATCGTCGAATTCCTGCGCGATCCCGGAAAATATCAACGGCTCGGCGGACGGATTCCGCGCGGCGTACTGCTGGTGGGCCCCCCCGGCACCGGCAAGACCCTGATCGCACGTGCGGTCGCGGGTGAAGCCAACGTGCCGTTCTTCACGATCTCGGGCTCTGACTTCGTCGAAATGTTCGTCGGCGTCGGCGCCTCGCCGTGTCCGTGACATGTTCGAACAGGCCAAGAAGAACGCGCCCTGCATCATCTTCATCGACGAAATCGACGCGGTCGGTCGTCACCGCGGCGCAGGTTTGGGCGGCGGCAATGACGAGCGCGAACAGACCCTCAACCAGTTGCTCGTCGAGATGGACGGCTTCGAGGCCAATGAAGGCGTGATCCTGATTGCCGCAACCAACCGGCCCGACGTGCTCGATCCCGCGCTGTTGCGCCCCGGCCGTTTCGACCGCCAGGTCGTGGTGCCGAACCCGGATGTCGTCGGTCGCGAGCAGATCCTCAAGGTTCACGTCCGCAAGGTGCCGCTGGCGCCGGATATCAACCTCAAGACCATCGCGCGCGGCACGCCGGGCTTCTCCGGCGCCGACCTGATGAACCTCGTCAACGAGGCTGCCTTGACTGCCGCCCGCCGCAACAAGCGCATGGTGACGCAGTCGGAGTTCGAGGAAGCCAAGGACAAGGTGATGATGGGCGCCGAGCGCAAGTCGCTCGTCATGACCGAGGAAGAGAAGATGCTGACCGCCTATCACGAAGGCGGCCATGCCATCGTCGGCCTCAACGTCGTCGCGACCGATCCGATCCACAAGGCCACGATCATCCCGCGCGGACGCGCGCTCGGCATGGTGATGCAGTTGCCGGAGCGTGACAAGCTGTCGATGTCGCTCGAGCAGATGACGTCCCGGCTGGCGATCATGATGGGCGGCCGCGTCGCCGAAGAACTGATCTTCGGCCGCGAGAAGGTGACCTCCGGTGCCTCTTCCGATATCGAACAAGCCACCAGGCTGGCGCGCATGATGGTGACGCGCTGGGGTCTCTCGGAGTCCCTCGGCACGGTGTCCTACGGCGAGAACCAGGACGAGGTTTTCCTCGGCATGTCGGTGTCCCGCACCCAGAACGCATCGGAAGCAACGGTTCAGAAGATCGACACCGAGATCCGGCGCTTTGTCGAAGAGGGCTACAACGAAGCCACGCGCATTCTCACCGAGAAGCGCCAGGACCTCGAAACCCTGGCCAAGGGCCTGCTCGAATTCGAAACGCTGAGCGGCGACGAGATCATCGACCTGCTCAACGGCAAGAAGCCGAACCGCGAGTCGGTGCTGGAGCCGAGCACGCCGCGCGCCTCCGCCGTGCCGCCCGCCGGCAAGCCGCGCCCGCGTCCCGATCCGGATCCCGGCCTGGAGCCGCAGCCGCAGGCGTAAGCGGGGTTGTTATCGAACTGAGTTAGGAACGGGCGCATCATGCGCCCGTTCTGTTATGGACGTCCGCTTGACGGGGGACTGGCATGCACGTGGTCGAATGCGAACTTCCGTCCACGAGCGCGCTGGGCAAGGACGCGATCAGCAAAGCCTATTTCCATGATTCATACCGCGTGCCGCTGACGCGTCCGGGATTGACGATCGTTGAAATCTTTTTTGCGTTGTTCGGCCATACGCCGCGCTGGATGAAAGCGTTGTTGATCACCCGCAACGCCATTGCCAAATGCTTTGGACTGGAAGCGCCGACTGTCGCCGAAATTCTGAAGCCTGCGGTGCGCACAAGCTACAGCGTTGGCGACAAGATCGGTCCGTGGCCGATTTTCTTCATTGGCGACAATGAGATTGTCGCGGGTCGCAACAACAAGCACCTCGATTTCAGGCTCTCGGTGCTCCGGCTGACAGATCGCGACGCGGAGAGCGTTGTCGTCTCGACGATCTGCTCGGTGCATAACCTCGCCGGCAAAATCTATCTGTTCTTTATCGTGCCATTCCACCGGACCGGTGTTCAGTCGCTGCTGGCCAATGCGGTGGCGGCGAAGCGGCTATAGCAGCCGAAACCGCTGATCCTTGCGTTCGAACCTCCGTGATTAGCGTTGGCGTCCGTCGCGGCGTCATGGCATGTTCCCGCCTGCCGGAACGCAATACCGGCCGCTCCGCGCGCCCTTGAGCGCGGTTGACGACACAGGGAGGGAAGCCGATGCGTTTCGTCACGGGGATTGGCGCGCTGGGCGCCGTCGCTTGTCTGATGCTGCCGGCTGCCGCGATCTCAGCCGAGATGCGCGGCGTCACGCCAACCGAAATCAAAATCGGCCAGACCATGCCCTATAGCGGGCCGGTGTCGGCGTTCGGCGCGCTCGGCAAGGGCGAGGTCGGCTATTTCAAGATGGTCAATGAGCGCGGCGGCATCAACGGCCGCAAGGTCAACCTGATCTCGCTCGACGACAGCTACGCGCCGCCGAAGACGGTGGAGCAGACGCGGAGGCTGGTGGAGAGCGACGAGGTGGCGCTGATCTTCTCCTCGATCGGCACCGCGCATAATACCGCGATCGCGAAATATCTGCAGAGCAAGAACATCCCGCAATTGTTTCTGGCCTCCGGTGCGTCGAAATTCGCCGACATCGCGCAATTTCCGCAGGCCACCGTAGGCGTGCAGGCGCCGTTCCGTTATGAGGCCCGGCTCTATGCGCGCCATGCGCTTTCGAAAAACCCGAACGCCAAATTCGCGGTCATCTCGCAGAACGACGATTTCGGCCGCGACTATCTCGCCGGGTTAAAGGACGTGCTCGGCGAGAAATACGATTCGGTGGTGACGGCGGCGACCTACGAAATCTCGGATCCGACCATCGACTCCCAGATCGTGAAGCTGAAGGCGTCCGGCGCCGACGTGTTCGTGATCGCGGCAACGCCGAAGTTCGCCGCGCAATCGATCCGCAAGGCGTTCGAGATCGGCTGGCGACCGATGACGTTCCTCTCCAACGTCGCGGTGTGGATTTCGACCGTGATGGAGCCGGCCGGCGTCGAAGCGGGCACCGGAATTCTCTCCACCGCCTATGTCAAGGATCCCGACGATCCCGCCTGGAAGGACGATCCGGGCGTCAAGGGCTGGCGCGAGTTCATGATCAAATACGTTCCCGACGGCGACCTGCACGACACCAACTACGTCAACGCCTATAACAGCGCGATGGTGCTGGAGGCGGTGCTGAAGGCCTGCGGCAACGACCTCTCGACCGAAAACATTTTGAAGCAGGCCTATTCGATCAAGGATTTGGAATTGCCGATGCTGCTGCCGGGCATCAAGGTCAACACCTCGCCGACCGACCACGTGCCGGTCGACCAGATGCAGTTCATGCGCTTCAACGGCAAGACGTGGGATCGATTTGGCGAATTGCTGACGGGGAATTAGCGGAGAATTGCCTGTGGTACAGCGAGCGGCTCGCCGCATTCGCGCAAGAGCTTTCGCAGCGCGCGGATCGGCGGAAATACTTCCTGATTCCAGTCGGCGCCTTGGGCGTCATGGGCAGCCTGTTCCATCTCGACGATCTCGCAATCTTCCGCGAAGACCCGGTTGGTGAACCAGGCCAGCACCGGCCAGGCGAGGTCGAGCAGGCCAGAAATTTTGGGCTTACGCACCGACAGCACCACAAAAGTCCGGTTGCAGCGCTGGGCTGCGTCGACGGGCGTGTAGCCCAGCCATACGCTGAGCACGGGCTCGTCTCCGCGCGTCCACATCCGCAAGCTCTGGTACGGATAATCGGTGCGAATCGTCATGAGATCGCGTGCCGCCTGTGTGCGACCGCGTAAGCTGCCGACGATGACGGCTTCGCCGATCGGCGGCTTCTCGCCGGGTCGCGAAAAGCTGTAATCGACTTGCATCCAGCGCTCACCAGCCCGGCTGCCAAGATAACGCGGCACGACCTTGCCGGTGGTGCGGCGATGCAGGAACTGGTGGTTCATGTCCATCAGGTTTTCGTGCATGAATGTATAGTGGCAGGCGACGTTCTTGCCGAATAGCCGCGTCTTGTAGGCCGTATCAGCCGCCGCGCCGATCCCGGCCGGCGGGGCGGCGGCAGGGGATCTGCCCGGCCATACGAAGATCAGCCCGTCGCGCTCGAAACAGGGATAGCGACGGACACCGTTCGGCAGCTTGCCCTTGCCGAGATAGGGAACATCGACGCAAGCGCCCGACGCGTCGTAGCGCCAACCGTGATAGCAGCAGCGGATGGTGCAGCCATCGACCGTGCCTTTTGACAATGGCACTTGCCGGTGCGCGCAGCGGTCTTCCAGCGCGAAGACCTCGCTGGCTTTGGGGCGCACCAGCACGATCGGTTCGCCCGCGAACCGTGCGGCATAGATCTGATCCGCCTTCACTTCGCGCGACCACGCGACCGGGTACCAGTGATCCGGATGCGCACCGACCTTGCGAAGGTCGATGGATGCTTCCGACCATGCAGTATCCGGCCTCACCGTCATCGCGTCGTCACGCCTTCCAGCGGGCCAAGATGAAGGGCCATGATCTGTTCGGGCGTCTCAGTGACATCGATACGCTGGGCATCGCCGCCGACGAAGGCGAGCACCGTTCGCTCGCCGTCGCGCCACATGCTGCCGACCAGCGCGATATTGATGTGCGTGGACTGCCCCGTCTCACACCTGGTGCATTTGATCCAGAAGCGCATGTTCGACCTCTATGCAAGGCGGAGCGCACGGCAAGCCGCGCGCTCCGCATCTACTCAGGATGCGACCCTCATTTCACGCGCCGCAGCGACCATGTTGACGAGAGCGGGGCGCACCTCTTCCCACTTCCGGGTTTTCAGCCCGCAATCCGGATTGATCCAGAGTTGCGCATCCGTCAGCCGTTGTCGCGCCAGCGAGAGAAGATCCGCCATCTCGCTGACTTCCGGAACGCGAGGCGAATGGATGTCATAGACACCAGGCCCGATCTCGTTGGGGTATTTGTAGGTCTTGAAGGCGTCCAGCAGTTCCATCTTGGAGCGCGACGTTTCGATCGAAATCACGTCCGCATCCATGGCGCCGATCGCGTCGATGATGTCGTTGAACTCCGAGTAGCACATGTGGGTGTGGATCTGGGTTTCGTCGGCCACTCCAGTCGAACAGATGCGGAAGCTTTCGACCGCCCAGTCCAGATAGGTTTTCCATTGCGACTTCCTCAACGGCAGGCCTTCACGCAAGGCGGCCTCGTCGATCTGGATCATTTTCGCTCCGGCCTCTTCGAGGTCGGTGACTTCGTCCCTGATCGCGAGCGCGATCTGCCGGCAGGTCTGGCTGCGCGGGATATCGTTGCGTACGAACGACCAGTTCAGGATGGTCACTGGTCCGGTGAGCATCGCCTTCATCGGCTTCTTCGTCAGGGATTGGGCGTAACGCCACCACTCGACCGTCATTGGCTCGGGCCGGGAGACATCGCCAAACAGAATCGGCGGCCGGACGTAACGCGAACCGTAGGATTGCACCCAGCCGTGTTTGGTGAAGGTGAAGCCTGACAGTTGCTCACCGAAATACTGCACCATATCGTTGCGTTCGAACTCGCCGTGCACGAGCACATCGAGACCGATTTCCTCCTGCCAGCGAACGGCGCGCGCCGTCTCCTCCTTCAGGAATTTCTCGTATTGCGCGTCGCTCATTGCGCCCTTGCCGTGCGCCGCCCGCGCATTGCGAACCTCGGCGGTCTGGGGAAACGAGCCGATCGTCGTGGTGGGAAATGCGGGTAATGCGAACCGCGATCGCTGCACGCTCGCCCGTTTGGTGAATATGCTGTTACGCCGGCGCATCGTTTCGTCGATCGCGGCCATCCGCGCGGCAACACCTGCGTTGTGGATCTTGGGCGATGTCTCGCGGGCGATGGCCGCCGCTTCCGAGGCTGCCAGCGCATCGGCGACCTTGTCGTTGTCGCCGGCGAGGGCCCGGCCGAGCACGGCAAGTTCCCCGATCTTTTGTACCGAGAATGCAAGCCAGCTTTTCACATCGGGATCGAGATCGGTTTCCAGTTCGAGGTCAATCGGAACGTGGAGCAGCGAGCATGACGGCGCGATCTGGACCCGGTCAGGACCCAGGTCGAGAATCGCCGGTTTGAGCCGTTCGAGCGTGGCAGAAAGATTTGCCCGCCAGACGTTGCGGCCGTCGATAGCGCCGAGCGAGACAATCAGGCCCTTCGGTGCGCGGGAGATGACGTCCTTCAGCTGGGCCGGCGCGCGAACGAGATCGACGTGGAGTCCGGCAACGGGAAGCTTCAATGCGGTTTCCAGATTGTCGCCGAGCTCGCCAAAATACGTCGTCAGCATGATCTTGAGGGAGGGGACCGCCTTTGCAAACGCCGTGTAGGCGCGTTGCAGCGCCTGCCGCGCAGCATCGTTCAGATCGAGAACCAGGCAGGGTTCATCGAGCTGCACCCATTCGGCGCCGCGTTTCGCCAGCTCTTGCAGAACCTCGACATAAACCGGCACCAACGCGTCGAGCAGCGACAGCGGATCAAGCGTCGGGTCGGAGCTCTTGCCGAGCTTGAGGAAGGTGACCGGACCCACTAGAACCGGTCGCGTCTGATAGCCTAGGCTCTTTGCTTCCTCATATTCCTCGATCGGCTTGCGCGAGGAGAGCGAAAAGGTCTGCCCCTTGCGGAACTCCGGCACCATGTAATGGTAATTGGTGTCGAACCATTTGGTCATTTCCTGCGCCGGCGCGCCATGTGACGATCCGTGCTCATGATGGGCATGTCCGCAATTTTCATCGTGGCTGCCACCTTCGGCGCCGCGCGCCATCGCGAAATAGGTGGAAAGCGAGACCTCGCCGCCTTTCCAGCCGTACACCTCCGGGATTGCGCCGACCATCACGCTGGTGTCGAGAACCTGGTCGTACATTGAAAAGTCGTTGGACGGGATGACGGTGACGCCAAGCGATTTCTGGCGCGCCCAGTTCGCGGCTCGAAGGCCGATGGCCGTGTCACGCAATCCCCGCTCGCTGGATTTTCCGGACCAAAAGCTTTCCAGCGCCATTTTGAGTTCGCGGCGCGGTCCAATTCGCGGCGTTCCGAGCGTTGCAACGGGAAGTGAAGAACTAGACTTTGTAGAAGACGACATTGGCTTAACCCCAAATGTTTGGGGGCAAGGGCCAAAGTGACACGTCTGGATTCCGGGGCGACAAAAGGCGCGCGGAATCGCAACCGCACCACCGGGACACCCCGCCCGAGGACGTGTATGTTGTCGAGGCAGGTCTCCTGGCTCACGGGTCAATGCTGCTGTCCGGCCTTCCCGAAACCGATTGCGGTCTCAGTGACTTTTGTTGGACAGCGGCTCACCGCTTACAGTTGCGGGGGCAGCTCCGGCTTCGCACCGGCTTCCCTCTTAGCTTCGGGCCAAGCGAGCCCGAAGAACCACGACGGCTTCAGTTAAGATCAACGGCAATTGCAGTCAATACGAACTCCGATGGGCAGCTACCCACTAATCCGGATGAACAAGGTTGGGACAGCGACGCCATTCAGGCCTGCGGCATGCCGTCGGGGACGATGGTCTTGATGATGGAAGCGTCGAGCGCCTCGTAATCGTGCAGGCGGATCGTTGCGTAGAGTTCGGCGCGCGTCTGCATCTGGTCCAGCATGGTGTGGGTGCCGCCGTCGCGCCTGAGCGCCGCGAACAGATGTTGCTGCGCCTTGTTGGCGACGCGCAGCGACGACACCGGCCAGATCACCATGCGATATCCCATCGCCTCGAATTCGGACGCGGTGAAGAATGGCGTCTTGCCGAACTCCGTCATGTTCGCCAGCAGCGGAACCCCGGGAAGACGCCTGGCGAATTCCTCGAACATCTCGCGCGAAATCATCGCTTCCGGAAATATCGCGTCCGCTCCCGCTTCCAGATAAAGCTTGGCGCGCGCCACCGCGCCGTCCATGCCTTCGCTCGCCGCGGCGTCGGTTCTCGCGATCAGATAGAGGTGACGCCGCGCCCTGGCGGCGGCGGCGACCTTGGCCGCCATGTCGCGCGCGTCGGCCAGTTTCTTGTCGTTGAGATGGCCGCATTTCTTCGGCAGCAGCTGGTCCTCGATGTGAACGGCTGCGGCGCCGGCATCCTCAAAACTGCGCACCATGTTCATGACATTGAGCGCCTCGCCATAGCCGGTATCGCCGTCGACCAGCACCGGCAGGCCGCCGGCGCGCGCCAGCTGGCGGATGAAGAAACAAACTTCCTCGATCGTGATGATGCCGAGATCCGGCAGCCCCATCGAGGCCGTCATGGCCGCGCCCGACAGATAGAGCGCGGAAAAGCCGGCGTCGCGGGCCTGTAGTGCAGCCATGCCGTTATGGGTGCCCGGCATCTGGAGAATGCCCGGGTCAGCCAGCAACTCGCGGAAGCGAATTCCGGCCGGCTTGTCGGCGATGTCGGTACCCACAAGATATACCATGGCTGCCTCCTTATGCGGCGCGTGGGGCGATCGCTGCCTTGCCACGCTCATGCAGCGGCACAAACTTCAGATTCTCCGGGCCGATGTAATTCGCGGCCGGACGGATGATCTTGTTGTTGATCCGCTGTTCCATCACATGCGCCGCCCATCCCGATGTTCGCGATATCACGAACAGCGGCGTGAACATCGCGGTCGGAACGCCCATCGCGTGGTAGGATACCGCGCTGAACCAGTCGAGATTGGCGAACATCTTCTTGGCGTCCGCCATGACGGCCTCGATCCGGTCGGCGATGTCGAACATGCGGGTGTTCTCTCCCTCGACGCTGAGGCGGCGCGCGACTTCCTTGATCACCTTGTTGCGCGGGTCTGATATCGTATAGACGGGATGGCCGAAGCCGATCACGACTTCCCTGGCCGCGACGCGGCGGCGGATATCAGCCTCGGCTTCCTCCACGTCGCCGTAGCGCTTCTGCACTTCGAAAGCGATCTCGTTCGCGCCGCCATGCTTCGGCCCGCGCAGTGCGCCGATCCCGCCTGTTATCGCGGAATAGAGGTCCGAGCCGGTGCCCGCGATTGAACGCGCCGTGAAGGTCGAGGCGTTGTATTCATGCTCCGCGTAGAGGATCAGCGAGGTATGCATCGCCCGCTCATGCGAGGGCGACGGCTTCCTGCCGTGCAGCAGATGCAGGAAGTGCGAGCCGATCGAATCGTCGTCGGTCTCGACCTCGATCCGGCGACCGTGGTGGGCGTAGTGGTGCCAATAGAGCAGCATCGATCCGAGCGAGGCCATCAGCCGGTCGGCAATATCGCGCGCGCCGGGGTGGTTGTGATCGTGAGCCTCGGGCAGGATGCAGCCAAGCGCGGAAACGCCGCTGCGTAGGACGTCCATCGGATGCGCGGCCGCGGGCAGCAATTCCAGTGTCTGCAGCACAGCGAGCGGCAGGCCGCGCAGCGCCTTCAGCTTGGCCTTGTAATTTTTGAGCTCCGACAGTGTGGGCAGGCCGCCGTGCACCAGGAGATACGCAATCTCCTCGAACTCGCAGGTTTCGGCGACGTCGAGAATGTCGTAACCGCGATAATGCAGATCGTTTCCAGTGCGGCCGACCGTGCACAGCGCAGTGTCGCCGGCGACCACGCCTGATAGCGCGACCGACTTCTTAGGTGAAGGCTTGATGTCCGTCATCTCTGTCTCCCTATCGATTGCCGGCGGCACGCTGGACCGCTGTCTGGGCGGTGCTCCAGTCGAAGATGCCGTGTGTTGATGTCGTGCCGAGGAATTTTGGATCGACCGTGAAGGTGAGGTCGGTCAGTTCGCCTGCCTTGAGCACGGGCAATCGTTCCACCGTTGCTATGAAGCGGTCCTGCTCAGGTGCGCTGATCACACCTTCCGCCAGGGTACGGAATTTCCTGATGTAGTCAGTCCGCTTGAACGGGCGGGCGCCGAGCGGATGCGCGTCAGCCAGCGCGATTTCGTCGCTGATGACGGAGCCGCCTTTCAGCTTCACGACGACGCGGCCGCCGAACGCCTTCTCCTTCGGATCATGGCTGTGGTAGCGGCGGGTCCATGCGGGGTCTTCGACCGTCGAGATTTTGCGCCACAGTGCGATCGTCTTCTCGCGGCCCGCGCGCTCCGGCGCGTAGGATTTCTCGTGGTGCCAGCCAGCGTCTTCGAGCGCGACCGCAAAGATGTACATGATCGAATGGTCCAGCGTTTCGCGGCTCGCCTTCGGGTCCATCTTTTGCGGATCGCCGGCGCCGGTGCCGATCACATAGTGGGTGTGATGGCTGGTGTGGATGACGATGCTTTCGATCTTCGAGAGGTCGCCGATCTTCGGCCCCATCCGGCGCGCGAGGTCGATCAGGGCCTGGCTCTGATATTCGGCCGAATGCTCCTTGGTGTAGGTGTCGAGAATGGCGCGCTTGGCTTCGCCCTTTTCCGGCAGCGGCACGGTGTACTCCGCCTTGGGGCCGCCGAGCAGCCAGGCGATGAAGCCGTCCTCGCCTTCGTAGGCGGGGGAGGGCGCGCCTTCGCCGCGCATCACGCGATCGACCGCCTCGATCGCCATCTTGCCAGCGAAGGCCGGCGCATAGGCTTTCCAGCTCGATATCTCGCCCTTGCGCGATTGCCGCGTGGTCGTGGTGACGTGCAGCGCCTGCTGAACGGCCTGGTAGATCGTCTCGACCGGCAAGCTAAGCAGCGCACCGATCCCGGCGGCGGCGGACGGGCCGAGATGGGCGATGTGATCGATCTTGTGCTCGTGCAGGCAGATACCCTTCACGAGATCGACCTGGATTTCGTAGGCTGCCGCCAGCCCGCGTACGAGATCCGCGCCCGCCAGCCCGCAATGCTGGGCGACCGCCAACACCGGCGGGATGTTGTCGCCGGGATGCGAATAGTCCGCGGCGAGAAACGTGTCGTGGAAATCAAGCTCGCGAACGGCGACGCCATTGGCCCAGGCGGCCCATTCCGGCGAAATCCGCTGCGTCTGCGCCAACCCAAACACGGTCGATCCCGCGTGATAAGGATGCGCCTCGGCTTGCGCCCGAGCGCTGGCGACGGGACGCCGCGCCACCGAGGCTGCGGCCACGGCGGCGTTGTCGATGATGCGGTTGCCCAGCATCTCCACCACGTCGCTCTCGACCGCGACCGGATCGGCGGCGACCTCGGCGATCTTCCAGGCCAGTTGGTCCGCGCGCGTCAGGTTGTCGGCCGATTTGGACGTGCGAACGCGATGCTGTTTCAAGATGTAGCTTCCTTCTGGATGGGGTCGGTCATGTCTGGTTGCGCGATCGGGACCGGCCGGCCGAATTCGTTCACCGCCACCATCTCGAACGTTCCGCGCACAGCGGATTGTCGTTTGCCGCTGATCAGATCCTCGCGGATCATGTTGACGGCAACGGTCATCGAACTCCGGCCGACGCGCACGACCTGCGCCACGAGTTCGACGAGTTCGCCGACATGTACAGGCTCGTGAAATTCGATGCGGTCCGAGGTCGCCATCACGACGCTCTGGCGCGCGTGCCGCGTCGCCGAGACGAAGGCCGCCTTGCCCATCAGGCTCAGCGCATGGCCGCCGAACAGCGTGCCGTAGTGATTGGCCTGCTCCGGAAACACCATTTTCGACGAACCGGGTTTCGTCGGGATGGAGGTCTGGCGACGTCGCTGAATGCATTTTCCTGCTCCGGACGACTTGTTATTCATCTGCGACTTCGCAATATCTACAAACGCGCGCCATCGAAATGGCTGAAAAAGCATAGTCTTGCGAAGAAAATCCGACCGATCTGCAAAGTTTGCGAAGGTGATGTGATGAAGAAAACCTTCATGGGCGTGCGGCTGAAGAGGCTGCGGGAGGAGCAGCGACTGACGCAGGCGGCCCTTGCCGGCAAGCTCGGGATCTCGCTCAGCTATCTCAACCAGCTCGAGAACAACCAGCGTCCGCTCACGGTGCCGGTGCTGCTGGCGCTCAATTCGGTGTTCGGCCTCGACGTGCAGGCATTCGCCGAGGGCGACGAGGCGCGGCTGATATCGGACCTGCGCGAAGCGCTGGCGGACCCTTCTTTGGGCGAATCGATAGCCGTCGCCGAACTTCGCGAACTCGCGCAGAACATGCCGGCGGTGGGGCGCGCGCTGGTCAACCTCAACCGCAAATATCGCCATGCCGCCGAGCAATATGCGGCTCTTTCGGCGCGGCTCGGCGAGGACCGTCAGGCGACTGCGGACGTTCTGCCGTCGACGCCGTTCGAGGAAGTCCGCGACTTCTTCTACCTGCAGCACAATTACATTGCCGAACTCGACGAGGCGGCGGAAGCGATCGCCGGCCGTCTGGAATTGCCGGTCGGACGCATGACGCCAGACCTCGTATCGTATCTTGAGAGCCGGTATGGCCTGACGGTCCTGATCGAGACGATCGGCGAACTGGAATCGGGAACGCAGCGGCTGTTCGATGACCGCACCCGAACGTTGCTGCTGTCGCCGGGCCTCGATCCGGGCCAGCAGGCGTTTCAGCTCGCGACGCAGATCGCCATTCTGGAACTGGACGAGGCGATACGGTCGATCGCCGACAAGGCAAAATTCACCAGCGACGAAGCGCGCGGCCTTGCGCGCATCGGGCTTGCCAACTATTTCGCCGGCGCGCTGATCTTGCCTTACGCCGTTTTCCTCAACGAGGCGGAGCGCTGCCGCTACGATATCGAATTGCTCAGTCACCGGTTCGGTGTCGGCTTCGAGACGATCTGCCACCGGCTCAGCACGCTGCAGCGTCACAACGCCCGCGGCGTGCCGTTCTTTTTCATCCGCGTCGATCGCGCCGGCAACATATCGAAGCGACAGTCGGCGACCGATTTCCATTTCTCGCGGGTCGGCGGCACCTGTCCGCTTTGGAACGTCTATGAGGCCTTCGCCAGTCCGGGGCGAATCCTCACGCAGTTGGCGCGGATGCCCGACGAGCGAACCTATCTCTGGGTTGCCCGCACCGTGTCGCACGGACGAGGGGGCTATGGCGCGCCCGCCAAGACATTTGCGGTGGCTTTGGGATGCGATATCAGCCATGCGGAGCGAATCGTCTATTCGCAGGGTCTCAAGATCGATCCGTCACTGGCGACGCCGATCGGCATGGGCTGCAAGGTGTGCGAACGGCCGGATTGTCCGCAGCGCGCGTTTCCCCCCGTCGGTCGCGCCTTGCGAATCGACGAAACGCGGTCCCGCTTCGCGCCCTATGCGACGTCATGAGCCGACGCGGCCGGGATAGCGGGGAAAACATCTTTCAAGCGAAGAAAGAATCAGCTTCTCGTGCTTTCCATCCACCGGCCGGATAATTTTTTCTCGAATAGCGGGCATTGATCTTAACGGCCCATTGACACTCTCGCGCGAATACTACCACATGTAGATGTCACGGTCCGCCAGACCTCAACGGCTGGTGGCTAAGAGGGAAGCCGGTGTATCGCGCGAGCGCGCGAGAATCCGGCGCTGCCCCCGCAACTGTAAGCAGTGAGTTGTTCCCGATTTCACGTCACTGATGCGGCCACGCATTGGGAAGACCGGGTACGACGCCGACCTGCGAGCCAGGAGACCTGCCGCGACACCGAAAAACGTCCACGGGCGGGGTGTCCGGCGGTCGCTCGCAGAATCATGCCGGTGCTTTGTGCCGGGCATTCAATGCGGCGTCGCGCCCTAAGACATCCAGCCCCAACAAAACACTACGGGGTCTGCCGATGTCGCAATCTTCTCAACTCGTTTCTCCCGAAGCCAAAGCTGCTCCCTTTCTCGCGTTGCGTACCGAATCGCCGGCCTCGTACGACAGCGCACCGCCGATGCAGGTGATCCGCCGCAACGGCATGGTTTCGAAATTCGACACCAGCAAGATTTCGATTGCGATGACCAAGGCATTCCTCGCGGTCGAGGGCCATGGCGCAGCGGCTTCCCGACGAGTCCATGAAATCGTCGAACAACTGGTTGCGGAAGTCGTCGGCGCGCTGTCGCGCCGCATGAGCGAGGGCCGCACTTTTCATATCGAGGACGTCCAGGACCAGGTCGAACTGGCGTTGATGCGCAGCGAGCATCACAAGGTCGCGCGCGCCTATGTGCTGTATCGCGAGGAGCGAACCCGACAGCGCGCCGGGCAGGAGGCGGCCAACGCTGCCCGGCCGTCGGGCGAGCCTTCGCTGCGTGTCACGCTGGCGAACGGCGTGCAGGTCCCGCTCGATGTCGCGCGCCTGACGCTGATCATCGAGGAGGCCTGCGCCGGTCTGGAGGGCGTCAGCGCCGCTGCGGTGCTCACCGAGACGCAGCGCAATCTCTACGACGGCATTGGCGAGGGCGAGTTGGCGCTGGCATCTGTCATGGCGGCGCGCACGATGGTGGAGCAGGAGCCGGACTACGCGTATGTCAGCGCGCGGCTGTTGCTCGACAAGTTGCGGACCGAAGTGCTGTCGTTCGTGTCGGGTGCGCCGACCAGCGCGTCGCAGGCCGATATGACCGTGCGCTACGGCGAATATTTTCCCGCCTACATCAAAACCGGCATCAAGGCCGAACTGCTCGATCCCGATCTGGCGCGCTTCGACCTGAAGAAGCTCGCCGCGGCGCTGAAGCCGGAGCGCGACCTGTCGTTCCAGTTCCTCGGGCTGCAGACGCTGTACGACCGCTATTTCCTGCATGAGCGCGGCAACCGCATCGAACTGCCGCAGGCTTTCTTCATGCGCGTCGCCATGGGTCTTGCGCAGCGCGAGATCGACCGCGAGGCCCGCGCCATCGAGTTCTACGATCTGCTCTCGTCGTTCGACTTCATGGCCTCGACACCCACCTTGTTCAACTCCGGAACGCTGCGGCCGCAATTGTCGTCCTGCTTCCTCACCACCGTTGCAGATGATCTCGATGGCATCTTCAAGTCGGTCAAGGACAACGCGCTGCTGGCAAAGTATTCCGGCGGGCTAGGCAACGACTGGACCCGCGTGCGCGGGCTCGGCGCCCACATCAAGGGCACCAATGGCGAGAGCCAGGGCGTGGTGCCGTTCCTGAAGGTCGCCAACGACACCGCGATCGCCGTCAACCAGGGAGGAAAACGCAAGGGGGCAGTCTGCGCCTATCTCGAAACCTGGCATATCGACATCGAAGAGTTTCTGGACCTGCGCAAGAACACCGGCGACGACCGCCGCCGTACCCACGACATGAACACCGCCAACTGGGTGCCCGACCTGTTCATGCAGCGCGTGGAGACCGATGGCGAATGGACACTGTTCTCGCCCGACGAGACGCCGGATCTGCACGACCTCTACGGCCAGCCGTTTGCCGAGCGCTACGCCGCCTATGAAGCAAAGGCGGCGCGCGGCGAAATCCGGGTGTTCAAGCAGGTTCGCGCCACCGATCTCTGGCGCAAGATGCTGACCATGCTGTTCGAGACCGGGCATCCCTGGATCACGTTCAAGGATCCCTGCAATCTGCGCTCGCCGCAGCGCCATGCCGGCGTGATCCATTCCTCGAATCTCTGCACGGAAATCACGCTCAATACGTCCGACGACGAAACCGCCGTCTGCAATCTCGGCTCGATCAACCTGCTGAACCATGTGCGGGAAGGCCGGCTCGATGAAGCGCGGCTGCAGCGCAGCGTGGCCATTGCGATGCGGATGCTCGACAACGTCATCGACATCAATTTCTACACCATTCCGGAAGCGCGCCGCTCCAATTTGCGGCACCGTCCGGTCGGTCTGGGGCTGATGGGCTTCCAGGATGCGCTGCAGGCGTTGCGGATCGCGATGGCGTCCGATGCGGCGGTGGCCTTTGCCGATACCAGCATGGAGATGATTTCCTATTACGCGATCTCCGCCTCGGTCGATCTGGCGATCGAGCGCGGACGCTATCCGTCGTACGACGGCTCGCTGTGGAGCCGCGGCATCTTGCCGATCGATTCGATCGAACTGCTGGCGGAAGCCCGTGGCGGTCTCGCGATGGATCGCGGCACGACGCTGGACTGGGATCGCTTGCGCGAGCGCGTCAAATCGTCGGGCATGCGCAACTCGAACGTGATGGCGATTGCGCCGACGGCGACGATTTCGAACATCTGCGGCGTGGCGCAGTCCATCGAGCCCGCCTACCAAAACCTCTACGTCAAATCCAACATGTCCGGCGACTTCACTGTCGTGAACGAGTTTCTGGTGCGCGACCTCAAGGCACGCGGACTGTGGGATGAGGTGATGGTCAACGACCTCAAATATTTCGACGGCAGCGTCGGCGCCATCGATCGCATTCCTGATGACCTCAAGGCGCTCTATGCCACCGCCTTCGAGATCGACAGCGCCTGGCTGATCGAGGCGGCGTCGCGGCGACAAAAGTGGATCGACCAGTCGCAGTCGCTCAACCTCTATATCGCCAACCCTAGCGGCAAGAAGCTCGATGCGCTCTATCGGCTGGCCTGGGCGCGCGGACTGAAGACGACCTATTACCTGCGCTCGCGCAGCGCGACGCATGTCGAGAAATCCACGCTGCGTGGCACCGACGGCAAGCTCAACGCCGTGGCGGCCGCGCCCGTTCTGTCGGCAGGCGCGCCGATCATCGTGCCGTCAGCGGTCACGGCGCCCGATCTGTCCGGCGCTATCGCGTGCTCGATCGACAATCCCGAATGCGAAGCCTGCCAGTAAGCAGACAGGAATAGGAAGGAATCGACAATGCTCGACTGGTCAGAACCAACGGCCGCTGTGCGCCGGATGCCGCTGCCATTCGGTGACACAAACTCGCGGCCGATCAAACCGGCCTCGGCGTCATCGACCGCAGCGGCGGCAGGGTGTCGGTGGACGACAAGCGGATGATCAACTGCCGCGCCGACGTCAATCAGTTGCTGCCGCTGAAATACAAATGGGCGTGGGAGAAATATCTCGCTGGCTGCAACAATCACTGGATGCCGACCGAAGTATCGATGCAGGCCGACATCGCACTGTGGAAATCGCGCGACGGCCTCACCGAGGACGAGCGCCGCGCCATCAAGCGCAACCTCGGCTTCTTCGCGGCTTCCGAAAGCCTGGTCGCCAACAACATCGTGCTGGCGATCTACCGCCATCTGACCAATCCGGAGTGCCGGCAGTACCTGCTGCGACAGTCCTTCGAGGAGGCCGTCCACACCCACACGTTCCAGTACATCGTGGAGAGCCTCGGCCTCGACGAGGGCGAGCTGTTCAACATGTACCGCGAGGTGCCGTCGATCACCGAGAAGGCGGCGTGGGCGCTGAAGCATACCCAGCATCTCGACGATCCCGATTTCAAGACCGGCACGCCGGAGGCCGACCAGGCGTTCCTGCGCGACCTCGTCGCCTTCTACGTCATCTTCGAGGGCATGTGGTTCTACACCGGCTTTGCGCAAATCCTCTCGCTTGGCCGTCGAAACAAGATGGTCGGCATCGCCGAGCAATATCAGTACATCCTGCGCGATGAATCGATTCACCTGAATTTCGGCATTGACGTCATCAACCAGATCAAGATCGAAAATCCGCATCTGTGGACGAAAGCGTTTCAGGACGAAGTCCGCGCCATGGTGCGCGATGCGGCCGAACTGGAAGCGGCCTACGGGCGGGACACCATGCCGCGCGGCTTTCTCGGCCTGAATGCGGCGCTGTGCGAAACCTATATGCACTTCATCGCCAACCGCCGCTGCGCGCAGCTCGGGCTGGAGCGGGTGTTTTCGGAAACCGAAAACCCGTTCCCCTGGATGTCGGAAGCGATGGACCTCAAGAAGGAAAAGAATTTTTTTGAGACGCGGGTGATCGAATATCAGAACGGCGGCGCGCTGAGCTGGGAGTAGGGGGCTTGCACAGGTGGGATGTCGTCCCGGCGAACGCCGGGATCCATACCGCGTGATCTATCAATGAGGCGCGGTGGCGGACGCTCTGCCACCTACCGCGATCGCCGTTGAAGCAGATCGTCTCGCCGTGTGCCCATTCCGGCGGCCGCGGCGTATGGGTCCCGGCGTTCGCCGGGACGACCACAAAACCTGCGGTTATAGCGCCAAAACTTAAGATTTCCTCAATTCCGCCTGGTCTATTGCTTGGAGGCGTGCGCCCTGGAAACCGGCGCCCGGCAAGGACCGCGCATGACCGCCTCTCTTTCCACCGTCAACACCGCAGCCGAGCCAACTTCGATTCCGCCGTGGCTCGTGCGGATTTGCCTGGTGCTGGCGGTTGCGAATCTGACCCTTTGCGGGAACGCGTATTTCTCTCAATGGTGGGTCTACGATCGGGACGGCCTCGGCATCCCCACCGATTTCATCAATGTCTGGGCCGCGGGCCGTCTGGTGCTCGATGGCCTGCCGGCGCAGGCCTATGACTGGGACGTCCAGAAGCAGGTCGAGGTCGCACAACTCGGGCAGGATTTTGTCGGTTACTTCGCCTGGCACTATCCGCCACCGTTCCTGTTCGTGGCATCCTTGCTGGCACAGCTTCCCTACAAGCTCGCGTTCATCGGCTGGGTCGTCGTCAGCTTTTTGCCTTTTCTGGTCGCGATGCGCGCGATTGTCGGACACCCCTTCGGCTTTCTGCTCGCGCTTGCCGCTCCGATGGTGTTCATCAATGCACTCGTCGGTCAGAACGGATTCCTCACGGCGGCGTTGATCGGCGGCGCGCTCTATCTGATTCCGGTGCGGCCGGTGCTGGCAGGAATCTGTCTCGGGCTTTTGACCTACAAGCCGCAATACGGGCTGCTGTTTCCGATCGCGTTGATCGCCGCCGGGCATTGGCGCGTGTTCGTCAGTGCCGCCGTGACCGCAATTGTGCTGGCCAGCGCTTCCTGGCTCGCCTTCGGCATCGAGAGCTGGCTGGCGTTCTTCCAGTGGATGCCGAAATTCTCGCAGGCGTTTTTGACCGAAGGCAAAGCGCCGTGGTGGAAGATGCAGAGCATCTTCGCGATGGTGCGTTACTTCGGCGGCACCGAACCGCTGGGCTGGGCGTTCCACTGGGTTCTCACGGCTTCCGTCGCCGTGGTGATGGCGCTGATCTGGCGAAGCCGCGTGCCCTACACGCTGAAGGCGTCAGCGCTCGCCGCGGGCGCGCTGCTGACTACGCCTTATCTCTTCATGTACGACATGATGGTGCTGGCGGTCCCGGTCGCCTTCGTGGTCCGCATCGGATTGCGGAGCGGCTTTCGCGCCTGGGAGCTTCCGGCGCTCGGCGCCGTGGCCGCGCTCCTCGTCTGCTACTTATGCACGGGCATTCCGACCGGCTTTGCCGCCACGCTGGTGGTGTCGACGCTGATCCTGCGCCGCGCCGGGTCGTGGTGGCGGCATGAGCCGGCGCTGAAGTTGGCCGCGGCAGGGGCTTGACCGGCACGAGGCGAAGGCATCACGGGCGCTTCAGGTCACCGCGCGTTATTGGACGAATGGCGCCCACAGCGCGGCATTCGCAAGCGTGCCGGCCTCGTTCATGTGACAGCCGCGAGGAACGTGATGCACGCGTTGAGGGCCTGTTAACGGTGGAAAGCCCTGTCCGTGGTCGTCCCCGAATCGTCACGCAAAACCGTCTTGTCATCAGCCCTGAATAGTTGTTCACTTCTTCAAAGCGGCGAGCGGGCTCGTTGCTCAAGAGGTTGAAGACGTGCGCGTTCTGGCAGGCTCCGCGGAGCCCGGGAGCGCGCCCGGGGGACGGAAGCGCGCCATGGTCTATCGGCGAACCCATCAGGTCGTGAAGCGGCTGGCGGCGCGGCGTAGCGCCATTCTGGCGGCGGCGCGAGACGCTGCGGCCGAAGGCGGCATGGCGGCGGTGCAGATTGCCCCGGTCGCGGTCCGTGCCAACGTCGCGGCCGGCACCGTCTACCGCTACTTCCCTTCCAAGGCCGAGCTGATTTCCGAACTGATCGCCGAGGTCTCGCGCGACGAACTGGCGGCGATCCGCCGCGCGGCGGATGCGGCGCCCGGGCCGTCCTCGGCGCTCGCCGCCGCCGTCACCACCGTTGCCGTGAACGTGCTGTCGCAGCGCAAGCTCGCCTGGGGGATTCTGGCCGAACCGGTCGATGTCGACGTCTCGGTGTCGCGGCTTGCCAGCCGCCGCGAAATCTCCGGGGAGATCGCCGCGCGAATCGACGCCGCGGTGCGCGCCGGTCATCTGCCGCCGCAGGATACGGCGCTTGCCGCCACCGCGCTGCTCGGCGCGTTGCATGAAGCGCTGGTCGGTCCGCTGGCGCCCGAGAACCTGGACGATTCCGCGAAGCTGCGTGACGCCGTGCAGACCGTCACCTTGCTGGCGCTGCGCGCCGTCGGCGTGATGGATGCCCGCGCCCGCGGCCTCGTAGTGCAGGCGGTGCTGCCGACCAAGGCGCTGGTTGGAGCCTGAACCCGCCTTCGAGCATGATCCGGAAAAGTGGAGACCGGTTTTCCCTCGCGACAAACGCGGAACGCGTTTGCGCGGAGGTCATGCTCAAACAAAAAGATGAGATCATGATGCGATGTCGTCAAATCGCATCATGATCTAGGACACGACTTCGTCGCAACCATTTGCGATCCTGCGGCTTATCGACGGTTCAACCGCAATCAGGAGCATGCAATGACGACGACATCAGGATCCGCCAAATGGCAGGGTGGCATCAAGGACGGCAAGGGTGCGATCTCGACCAAGAGCGGCGCGCTTAACGATTACCCTTACGGCTTTGCCAGCCGCTTCGAGGGCAAGCCCGGCTCCAATCCGGAAGAATTGATCGGTGCGGCGCACGCCGCCTGCTTCACCATGGCGCTGTCGCTGATTTTGGGAGAAGCCAAGCTCACCGCTGAACAGATGGAAACCAAGGCCGACGTCACGCTGGAAAAGCAGGGCGATGGTTTTGCGATCACGTCCGTGCACCTGACGCTGAATGCGAAGATCCCCGGCGCCGACAAAGCGACGTTCGAGGAACTCGCGGGCAAGGCCAAGGCCGGCTGCCCCGTGTCGAAACTGCTGAACACGAAGATCACGCTGGACGCGACGCTGCAATAGAACTCACCGTCATTCCGGGTTCGATGCTTCGCATCGCCCCGGAATGACGGCGAAGACGCCGTCACTTCTTCGTCTCGCCCTCCGGCGCGACATTGGCGATGCGCACCATGTTGGTGGTGCCGGCGATGCCGAGCGGCACGCCGGCCACGACGATGACGCGCTGACCGGCCTTGGCAAAACCGTCGCGGAACGCAATCGCACCGGCGCGGTCGACCATGTCGTCCTGGTCGTGGGCGTCTTCGGCCACCACGCAATGCACGCCCCAGACCACGGACAATTTGCGCCCGGTGACGAGATTGGGCGTGATCGCCACTACTGGCGGCTTCGGCCGTTCGCGCGCCACGCGGATCGCGGTTGAGCCCGACGAGGTCCAGCAGATGATCGCCGACAATTCCAGGGTCTCGGCGATCTGCCGTGCGGCATCCGCAATGGCGTCTCCGACCGTATTTTCGGGCTCCGGCCGCTGCGCCGTCAGCACCGAGCGGTAGATCGGATCGCGCTCCACTTCCTCTCCGATGCGATTCATCGTGGACACCGCCTCGACCGGGAATTTGCCCGCCGCCGACTCCGCCGACAGCATGATGGCGTCGGCGCCTTCATACACGGCGGTCGCGACATCGGAGACTTCCGCGCGCGTCGGCACCGGCGACTGGATCATCGATTCCAGCATCTGGGTAGCCACCACCACCGGCTTGCCGGCGCGGCGCGCCATCCGCGTCATTTGTTTCTGCAGGCTCGGCACCCGCTCCAGCGGCAGCTCGACGCCTAGATCGCCACGCGCCACCATCAAGGCGTCAGAAACCTCGATGATCTCGCCGAGCCGGTCGATCGCCTGCGGCTTTTCGATCTTGGCCATCACGGCCGCGCGGCCTCGGATGATCCGCTTGGCCTCGTTGACGTCTTCGGCGCGCTGTACGAAGGAAAGGGCGATCCAGTCGACCCCGGTCACCAGGGCGGCCTCGAGATCGGCGCGGTCCTTTGGCGTCATCGCCGACACCGGCAGGTCCGTATCGGGCAGGCTCACACCTTTGCGATCGGACATCTTGCCGCCGATCACCACCCGCGTCACCGCGCGCTCGGGCGAGGTTTCCTCGGTGATCAGGCGCACCTTGCCGTCGTCGAGCAGCAGCGCATGGCCCGGCCGCAGCGCGGCGAGGATTTCAGGATGCGGCAACTGCACGCGTTTGTTGTCGCCCGGCGTCTTGTCGGAATCGAGCACGAAGCTCTGGCCGTTCTTGAGCTGGGTCGAACCTTCGGCGAAAGCGCCGAGCCGCAGTTTCGGTCCCTGCAGGTCGACCAGGATACCGATCGGGCGGCCATAGCTGGACTCGACATTGCGGATATTATTGACCAGCTCGCGCATCTTGTCGTGCGGCGTGTGGCTCATGTTGATGCGGAACACGTCCGCGCCGGCCTCGAACAGCTTCCGGATCATCGCGCTGTCCGACGATGCCGGGCCGAGGGTTGCGAGAATCTTGATGCGACGGAGCCGTCTCATGGCCTGGGCGCCGCTGGTGGAGGCGGCAGACCCGGTCCGCTTGGCGGACTGGAGAGGCCCGGAACCCCGCCGGGACCGCCCGGTCCCATCGTTCCCGGAATTCCCGGCACGCGCTGCGCGGGCTGCTCGTTGGCTTCGGTCAGTTGCACGGTCCATGCTCGCTGTTCGCCGGTGTCGACCTCGAAAAAGCCGGTGCGGTCGTAACCGCGTGCCAGGCAATTCTCGGTGCCCTTGATGGTGAATTCCTTGTCGCGTGAACACATGAAGGCCTGTCCAGACCATTCACCGCCGCGATCATAGTCGAGCGCGTAGATGTAATAGAAGCGGGCGACCAGGGTTCCGCGCAGCAGCGTCTCGCAACTGCGCGACGACACGTTCCACCAGCCCTCGGTGGTCCAGCCCTCGACGTCCTTGTAGCCGAGTGCGATGCCGACCCGGCTGGAGGTGTTGTTGCAGAGCCTGAAATCGGCCGCCGCGGGGTTGCTCCACAGGCATGCCGCCGCCAGCGCGAGCATCGGCATCAGGCCGGCGGTCATGCGTGCACGGGGAGGGGGGAGGCGGCGAGAATCTTTTCCGATCATTCAGCGAAGCTATATCAAATCATTGACGATTTCGCGTGCTCCGGCGGGAACTGTCAACGGTCGGGAACGCCTTTCCCGCCCTATGGGAAACCGGGAATCCACGTGCGAGAGCCACTTTTGCGCGCAGATATGGCAAAATCTGTGACAAATACCACTTGGTAACAATATGCTCATCTCCATGACGCGGGACCCAAGACGATGACGATCGACGACAAAACCAGAACGGAGCTGGAAGCGGCTGTTTTCCGGCGGCTGGTCGACCACTTGCAGAGCCGAACCGACGTCCAGAACATCGATCTGATGAATCTGGCCGGCTTCTGCCGCAACTGCCTGTCCAACTGGATGAAGGAAGCCGCCGACGCCAAGGGTATCGCCGTCAGCAAGGACGCGAGCCGTGAGGCGGTCTACGGCATGCCCTACGAGGAATGGAAGACGAAATTCCAGGGTACCGCCACGCCGGAGCAACTGGCGGCGATGAAGAAGGTACATCCCGGGCACTGAGCTGTTTTCGTTCGCTCGTGTGATCTGCCAGCAAGTTCTCCGTCATGCCCGGGCAAAAGCGCGAAGCGCGTCTTCGCGCTAGATGTCCCGGGCATCTACGTCTTAAAGGTATCGCGGCAGAGAAGACGTGGATGGCCGGGTCAAGCCAGGTCAAGCCCGGCCATGACGAGGGGAGAGCGTGTCTTACCTTCCTGTGGGCGCGCTGTGGATGAGCGTGATGCTGCCTTGACGCAAGGCCGCCCGATCTTGAGGGTCATCCTGCAAAAAGCGCCGTGCGGTAACGCGTGCGGCGCTTGATCTTTCAGCATCACTTTCGGTTCCACTCAGGAGTACCCGATGGCCACTTCCGCCGCCGCAGCCGTCCAGGACGAGCCCGCGACAAAATTCGCCAAAGACCAGCTCAAGGCCATCATCGAGCGCATCGAGCGTCTGGAGGAAGAGAAGAAGACGATCTCCGACGACATCCGCGACGTCTATGCCGAAGCCAAGGGCAACGGCTACGACACCAAGGCGCTGCGCACCATCGTACGGATGCGCAAGCAGGACGCCAACGAACGCGCCGAGCAGGAAACCATTCTAGAGACCTACATGCAGGCGCTGGGAATGCTGTGAGGCGTTGCCGCGGCTCGTAGCTCGGATGGAGCCAACGGGGCGCGCATGCGCGCGACCCGTTGGCTCCATCCGGGCTACGGCCGCGACGTCACAGCAGTGAATGTAGTCGAGGAGCGCCTAGCGAAGCGCGGCGGTGCGGACCACGAACGTCCGCGTCGGGAGTTGCGCGGTCGCCGATCCCGTGAAGCTGTCGCAGCTCATGCCCATCATCGGATCGTCCGAGAAAGTCATGGCGATCGCGGCTTGCGGCTTGACGAAATGGCCGCGCATCTGGGTCATCTCGGTATCGCCGAGCACGGTCGTCGACATCGCGCTGCTCGCGCTCGGCGCCAGCATGATCACGCGCATCCAGATATTGTTGCCCTGGGCGGCGGCAAGGCGGGTCGAGTTCGCGACAACGGGGTCCTGACCCTGGGTGCCCTTGGCGACCACGGTATTGATTTCGGTCGCGGCGGCGCCGGCATTGCGCGCCGGACGGGAGGGGCGCGGGATCGCCGCGGTGGCCGCGACGATGTTGCTGCGGTCGACCGGCGAGGACGCGGCCGGGGCGTAGGCCATCGCCTTGTTGAAGGTCTCGGTAACGCTGGCGGTCGGCTGCGGATCGGTGGCGGCGGCGAGCACCTGGCGTGCCCGCAGGGCCGCGACCTGGGCCGGGGTCGCGTGATTCGTTTCCCTCGGAATGTCGTCCCAGAAGCCGCGGGAATTGATGATATCGGCCGGCGTCTGCGGTTTCGGCTCGGCCTTGTCGGTGGAAGCCTGCTTGTCGGTGGAAGCCTGTTTCGCATCAGGCTTGTTCGCCTCTGCCCTGGATTTGGGCGTCGGCACGATCTGGGCGTCGGCGGAAGCCAACTGGATGGTCGCGCCGGCAGGCTTCGAGCGCGGGGTCGGGACCGGATCGGCGGATTTCACGGCCGCTACGATCGCCGGAGCGGGCTTCTCGTTCTTGACCGGGGCGCTGGCGCCCTCGTCGTCGTCTTCGGTCGACTTGCCGCCGCGGAACAGCGCCGCGAACAGGCTCGGCTTCTTGCCGACGGACGCGGCATCGTCGCCATTGCCGCGGCGCTCGATGTCGGCGCGGGCCAGCTCATAACCCTTCATCGGACCGCTGGAGGACTGGTGGACGGTGCGCCCATCCGGGAACACCCTGGCGAGCTGATCATGCGTCATGCGCGGCCAGTGACGGACGCTGCCGGTGTCGAGGTGGACGAACGGCGATCCCGAGGTCGGGTAGAAACCGACGCCACCGCGTTGCAGGCGAAGCCCGGCGGCGCGGATATTCTCCAGCGCCACGTCCGGAATGTAGAAGTCCATCGCATGGCCGAGCATGTGCTGGCTATGGCGGGCCACGCCGGAGGAGCGGCGACGGAGCATGGCGTTGGTAGCAGGGGCGCGATAGGCGGAGACGATCTGGATCGGCTTCTTGCCGTCGACGTCGCGGTAGACTTCCCAGAGGATATCGAACAGGTGCCGATCCATCGTGGTGGAGTCCTGGCTGCGCCAGTCGCGGAGGAAATGATTGAGCTTTTTCAGCGCTTCTTCGTCGTAGCGGCCGTCGCGCTTGAAGGTGACGGTGAGGTCTTCGTCGGAATGGGTG
The DNA here is from genome assembly GCA_963742935.1 of uncultured Alphaproteobacteria bacterium. GTDB lineage: Bacteria > Pseudomonadota > Alphaproteobacteria > Rhizobiales > Xanthobacteraceae > Bradyrhizobium. The sequence goes on from CAVUOI010000026.1 coordinate 89,765, forward strand.
TGGTGGAAGGAGAGGGTGCGCGTTTCGTTCAGCGCGGTCGCGTCATGCACCGAGCCGGCGCCGGCGATCAGCAACAGCGACGTCAGTCCGATCCGATATCCGGCTTTTGGCAAAGCAAACGGAATGTATTGGCGCGCGAAACCAACCAGCACTTATGAGCCCACCCAGTCGACGAGCGTTCACGGTTTTCTTTTGCAGACCCCGGCAAAAGAGGGTGAACGCTTTCTTAAAGCAGGATGGTTAACCGAGGTTTACCGGCCTGCTCCCCAAGTCAGCCTTAACCTAACCCGTTGACTGTGGCGAAAAAGTGCCGCTGCCGCCTGCGGCGTGGACAATGGTTAACGTAAACGAACCCGCTGGGAAGGCGGGATCGTTGATTTTATTGGGAAATCTACCCGAACAGGATTATCGGGTGAACCGCTGTTGCGGCCGGCGGCCGACCGCGGCCGGCGGCGTCGGGGTCGAGGGACCGCCGAACAGCCGTTCGAAGAACGACGGACCGGACGTATTGTCGCTGGCGAAGTTGACGCCAGCCGGCAAGGTGTCCCTCGGACGCGCATAACTCGGCTGGGCATGCGAGACGAGGGTCTCCAGATCCTTGTTGCGGGTGTTCTTGAGCAAGCCGATCATGATGGCGTCGCGCCCGTAGATGTCCTTGCGCATCTGCAGCTTGCCGGCGTCGTCCACGAACGCGGTCTGGTAGGTGATGTTCACCGGGATCGGCGTCGGGAATTTCAGGTCGATCTCGCTGCGGCCGTACATGCTGCGGATTCTTTCCGGCGTATAGCGCTCGTTCGGCATCGTGATGTTCAGCAGCGTCGCGGCGTATACATCCGGGTTCTGCACGCGCATGCAGCCATGGCTGAAGGCGCGTTCGTCGCGGGCGAACAGGTTCTTGTCCGGCGTGTCATGCTGATACACCAGGAACTTGTTCGGGAAGTTGAACCGCACACGGCCGAGCGCATTCGCCTCGCCCGGCGGCTGCGAAATATGGATGGTGCCGTCGCGATTGCGCTCGAGCTTCAGTCCCATGCGCTGCAGCACGGTCGGGTCCTGCTGCAGGGCCGGAAGGTATTCATTGTAGATGATCGACGGCGGAACGTTCCAGGTCGGATTGACCGTGATGAACTTCATCGTCTCCGTCAGCATCGGCGTCGCGTGCTTGCCGGGCTTGCCGGTGACAACGCGCGTGGTCCAGACCTGCGCGCCGTTCTGCATCACCTTCAGTGTGAAATCAGGCACGTTGAGAATGACGTAGGCGTTGCCGATCGAGGAAGCGCCGAGCTGGCGCGGCAGCCAGCGCCAGCGTTCCATGTTGACGAGGACCGTGTCGATCTGGCGGTCGCGCTTCGGGCTGTTGAGCGCCTTCACTGTACGGTCGTCGAGCACGCCGGTCGCCTTCAGGTCGACGCTCTCCTGGAATTTGCGCACGGCGGCGGCGACCTTGGCGTCGTAGAGCGTGCTGTCGGGATGGTCGGATACGCCGAGCTTGGCGCGTACCTGCGGCACGCGCGAATCTTCCGGCACGACATCGCCCTGCTTCTTGGTCGCGGCCTTGTAGGCCAGCGCCGGGCCCTCGGATATCTGCAGCAGCGGCCCGTCGCCCTGGCCGCGCAGCTCGGCGAGCTTGGCCCTCAGTTCCTTGTAGAGCTTGTGCGGCGGATTGTAGCCATCGAGCGCCGCGGACGCATCCTTGGCGGTCGAGATGTTGGCGAGCACTTCCGCCGGATCGGTCGGATGTTCGGGATACTGGATGTCGGCGGCAACCTGCGACCAGTGCATCCGGCCGCTCTGCGCCTGGCGGGCATAGTCGAGCATGCTGGCGGTCAGTTTCAACTCGGCCTCGGCGAGCAGGTCCGGCGAAGTCGTGGCGGCAAAATCCGGCACGGGATAGTCGGCCGGATTGAGGCCTTCGGAGGCGGCGTCCTTCAGACGCGCGATCACTCCCTTGCCGCTGTCGGTCAATTGACCGGCCTGGGTCCACTGTGGCGCGAAGTCGCGCGCGGTGTAGAATTTCTCGACGGCGGCGCGTTCGTTCTTGCGGTCGAAGTAACGCACCGATTTGGCGCCGAGGATGTCGCGCAGGCGCTCGGCCACCGGCTGGTCGGCCGGAGCGACGGTAGAGATCTTCAGCGCTTCCTTGAAGGGTTCGGTCACGGGCGCAGTGGCGGTCGCCGCCGGCGGGCGCGGTGGCAGCGGCAGGCGCGGTGACGGTCTCGGCAGGCCTGGTTTCGGCCGGCTTGTCGATCGCCTTGGCGGCGTCGGGCACCGAGGCGGTGGAGTCGTTCTTGAAGTCGCCGATGGTCGGCGGCGGCACGTTGGCGGGTTCGGGGCGGGGGACTGCTGCGTCGATCGCGAGCTCGGCGGCGCTGGCGCGCGGCGTTGTCGATTGGGCCGCCAGTGCCGAGGTCGCGGATATCGTGAGGAAGGTCGCCGCGACGGCCATCAGTACGCGGTCAAATCCTGCACAATTCGTCGAACAGTCACGCATCGTCACACCCCCTTGGGCGAAACTGCTCCGGCATGGAACAGTCGTTAGAAATCGTTGGTCACGGCTTGCGCGGGAAGCGCCGGCTCGATCGGTTTCTCAGTCGTACGCCTGCACACCATGGTTCAAACGCAAATCGGTTCAAACACAGACGATACATGTGCCCCTCTCATGCAGCCAGCGCCATGCGGGACAACTCACGACAAACTGACCTCAAACTAACTACCCGTTTATATTCGGGTCCTGGATTTTTGCCACGCCACCCGCCTTTTGTCTGTCACCGCCAAGCCACGGTTCGAAAGCTTCCGAACTGTGATGTCGTTGGTTTGCCACGATCTTTGCATGCGGAAGCCACAATCGCCTCCCCTGGAGCCGGCTCAGTTGGCGTCTCCTTCGGCAGGGTCGCTGGCCGCGGCCTCGTCGAGTTTGCGGTAGAGCGTGGAGCGGCCGATCTTCAGGCGGCGTGCGACTTCCGACATCTGGCCGCGGTAATGCGAGATCGCAAAACGGATGATCTCGTTTTCCATGTCGTCGAGCGGCCGCACCTCGCCGCCGGCGTTCAGCATCGAAAGGCTGCCAGCCGCGGCGAGCGGCGCGATCGGTATATCGCTACCCGACACCAAGGTGGGCGCCGCCGACGGCGCGAGAATCAGCGGTTCGCTGGGTGCGAGCTCGCTGTTCGTGACGGCGTGATTGAGGATCTGCGGGAAATCAGACAGGTCGAGCAAGTCGCTCTCGCTCATCACGACCGCGCGGTACACCGTGTTCTCGAGCTGGCGGATGTTGCCGGGCCAGTCGAGCTGCGAAAGATGCGCCACGGCCTCGCCGCTGATGCCGGTGATGGTGCGGTTTTCCTCGGCGGCAAAGCGCGCCAGGAAATGCCGCAGCAGATGCGGAACGTCCTCGCGCCGCATCCGCAGCGGCGGGATCGTTATCGGCAGCACGTGCAGCCGGTAGAACAGGTCCTCGCGGAACGCGCCGCCTTTCACCAGGTCGAGCAGCTTGCGGTTGGTCGCGGAAATGATGCGGACGTCGACCTTGATAGGCTTGCGGCCGCCGACCGCCTCGACGGTGCCTTCCTGCAGCGCGCGTAACAGCTTGACCTGCGCGGCCAGCGGCAACTCGCCGACTTCGTCGAGAAACAGCGTGCCGCCACTGGCTTCGACGAACTTGCCCATGTGGCGTTCGGTGGCGCCGGTGAAGGCGCCTTTCTCGTGACCGAACAGGATCGATTCCACGAGGTTGTCGGGGATCGCGCCGCAATTGACCGCGACGAACGGTTTGGACTTGCGCTCGCTGGAGCCGTGGATGGCGCGGGCGAACAATTCCTTGCCGACGCCGGACTCGCCCTCGACCAGTACCGGAATGCTGGAAGCCGCCGCCTTCTGCGCGGTGCGCAGCACGGCTGCCATGGTCTCGCTGCGGGTGATGATGTCGGCAAACGTCAGCCGGCCTTCGCGACTGTGACGGATGCGCTGCAGTTCGCCCCTGAGCGCAGACGTGTTGAGCGCGTTGCGCAGCGACACCTGCAGCCGTTCGAAGCTCGCCGGCTTGACCACGAAATCCTGCGCGCCGGCGCGCATTGCCGAAACCACGTTGTCGATGCCGCCATGCGCGGTCTGCACGATGACCGGAATGCTCACGCCTGCTTCACGCATTTTTGCGAGGACGCCGAGCCCGTCGAGGCCGGGCATCACGAGGTCGAGCACGACCGCGTCGATCGCCTGTGCATCCGGGGCGGTCAGCAGGGCGACGGCGGCATCGCCGTTCTCGACGACGAGCGGCTCATAGCCGCACTTCTGCACCATGTTTTCAAGCAAACGGCGCTGCACGGCGTCGTCGTCGGCAATCAGGATGGTGGCAGCCATGGTGTTCCCCGCACGCTACTGATGTATCGAATCGGGGCACTCTCGCCGATGCCGATTAACGCACGATTAATCGTTGGAGATGGCATCCATGGGGCAGGGAACCAGAGCGTTTTCCAGCGAAGCATGCCCTCGGACTTGATCCGTGGGTGGAAACCGGTTCGCGTCAAGAAAACGCGTCAAACAAAAATCTAGAGCCCGTTCCGATTCGATCGGAACGGAAATGGCTCTAGGCAAAGAGGTGGGGCCACACCTCCATTACGCCGCGGTAGCACATGTCGAAGGCGACATAGAGTATGATCGCGAGGCCGACATAGGCGATCCAGCGGTGCTTCTCCAAAAGGCGCGCGATGAAGTTGGCGGCGAACCCCATCAGCGCGATGGAAAGCGCGAGGCCGAATATCAGAATCATCGGATGCTCGCGCGCCGCGCCGGCAACCGCGAGCACGTTGTCGAGCGACATCGAGACGTCGGCGATCGTGATCTGCCATACGGCCTGGCTCAGCGTCTTTTGACGGCCCGTGCCGGCGGATCGCATCCATGGTGCTTGCGGCTGAAAGACTCTGCAATTTCGGCTGTTGGTGCGACATCTGCAGTTCGCGCCACATCTTCCAGCATACCCAGAGCAGCAGCACGCCGCCGGCCAGCAATAGCCCGATGATCTGCAGCAGCTGAACCGTGACGGACGCAAAACCGATGCGCAGGACCGTGGCGGCCACGATGCCGATCAGGATCGCCTTCTTGCGCTGCCCCTCGGGAAGCCCGGCGGCTGCAAGCCCGATGACGATCGCATTGTCGCCGGCGAGCACCAGGTCGATCATGATGACCTGGAACAGCGCTGTCAGGTGCTCTGAGGAGATTAATTCAAACATGCGGGCCACTCCGTTGAAGGTCCAATCCGACATCGCAGTTCACTTGAACTGCCAGAGGGGCCCGGGCTTGGACGCGCAGAAAAAACGACGCAGTCAGACTGCGGAAAGATGCATTCCGTTACTCAGGTTGATCCGAGAAGGTGAGCAGCCCGACTATCTGATCCGGCTCGATCAGAACCGAGATGGCGATCCCGATGAATGTCAGGCTTCCCGCAACATCGAGCCACATGATGCGGAATCGGCGGGCCCGGCAAAGCCACGCCGCTCCCGCTGCCGCCGCGCCCACCCCGAACAGCAGCGTGACGATGGCGGCTGCCAGCGCTTCAGCAGGCACCAGATTCCGAATGGCGAGGGTTGCCAGCAACACCGCCAGGAGAATGCCGACGATCCACTCCTTGCCCGGGGCGGGGGGAGCCCGGTCGGTCGTTCGGTCAATCTGGCTGCGGTCCAGGAAGGCCATTGGGTGCTTATTCGCGGGCTGGAATTGTGGTAGGGAACATTACCTACCGGTCAATTCAGAGTGGCTAGTTTAGTAAACATGAAACGCGGCAAACATCAAGATGTTTTCGCTGAACGGCCGGCTGCCAAGGCCGCGCCTGATGTCAAACAATTGCGCAAACTTGCCGGGGATTGGCTGAAGCTGCGAAGGGCGGATGCCGAATTGTCGCAGGCTGATCTCGCCGCGCGCCTCGGCCTGAAATATTACACCTTCATTTCGCAGGTAGAGAACGGGTTCAGCCGTGTTCCAACCGAGATCATGGGCGCATGGGGCCGCGAGCTGGGTCTTGAACCAGGCGAGTTCGCTAGGCATCTGTTAATGTACTACGAGCCGGAAATGCACCGGCTGCTGTTTGGAGCGGAAAGCAAATGAGCGTGGTTGCGTTCGAACGCAAACAAGACAACGGCGAGTGGAGCGAAAAGGAACTCAGCACCCTTGTCGCGGCGTTCGGCGCAGCGATGGCGCGCGGAGCCGGACGGCAGTGGGAAATCGGCACGACCGAAAAAGGCGACGTTCAGTTCTATCTGTTGGGCCCACTGCCGGAACAGGCCTGCGAACTGTGCGTATCCCGAATCGGCGGGCGTTACATCCTCGAGGATGGCTGCGGGCGGCTGCTGTTCGAGCACCGCAACCTCGAACTCGTGGCGCTGCATGCCAAGGCCGCGGTTCCCTCAACGTCCTGGCTCATGGTGCGTGCGATCACGCTGTGGTGCGCCATCCGCAATACGATCCAAGAGAAGTTCGAGCCGCTGCTGGTCGAGGGCGAAGAGTTGTTCGTCCAGTTTGTACCGCAGCTTGCGGCCTTCGCCTGATCCTCCGCCATTTCCTGATTACCTCTCAATTCTGAATCTGAAAGTGTCATGAGCGCAAAATCTGCGACATCCCGAGCCGCCAAGCCGTCCCGCAAACCCGCCGCCAGCAAGGCTGCCGCCAAATCCAAGAGCGGCAACAAGACCGGCAAACTGCCGGAATGGAATCTGGCCGACCTCTATTCCGGCATCGACGCGGAAGAAGTGACGCGCGATTTGCAAAAGATGGATGCCGACTGCGCCGCATTCGAAGCCGACTACAAGGGAAAGCTCGCCGAACGCGTGGCCGGCGACGACGGCGGTCGCTGGCTCGCCGAGGCCGTCAAACGCTACGAGGCGATCGACGACCTTGCCGGCCGGCTCGGCTCCTATGCCGGCCTTGTGCATGCCGGCGACAGTGTCGATCCCGATATCTCCAAGTTCTACGGCGATGTCTCCGAGCGGCTGACGGCCGCCTCGGTGCACCTGCTGTTCTTTGGATTGGAGCTCAACCGCATCGACGATTCCGTGATCGAGCGCGCGCTGCAGACGCCGGAGCTCGGTTACTATCGGCCGTGGATCGAGGATCTGCGCAAGGACAAGCCGTATCAGCTCGAGGATCGCGTCGAGCAGTTGTTTCACGAAAAGTCCCAGAGCGGCTATGCCGCCTGGAATCGGTTGTTTGACCAGACCATTTCCGGCCTGCGCTTCAAGGTCGGGGGCAAGGAATTGGCGATCGAGCCGACGCTGAACTTCCTGCAGGACCGCGCGCCGGAAAAGCGCAAGGCCGCAGGGCAGGCGCTGGCGAAAACCTTCAAGGACAATGAGCGGACGTTTGCGCTGATCACCAATACGCTCGCTAAGGACAAGGAGATTTCCGATCGCTGGCGCGGTTTCCAGGATGTCGCGGATTCGCGCCACCTCAACAACCGCGTCGAGCGCGAGGTGGTCGATGCGTTGGTCGCTTCGGTTCGCGCGGCCTATCCGCGGCTCTCGCATCGCTATTACACTCTGAAAGCCGGCTGGTTCAAAAAGAAGAAGCTCGCGCATTGGGACCGCAACGCGCCGCTGCCGTTTGCCGCGACCGGCACCATCGCCTGGCCCGAGGCGCAGAAGATGGTGCTGACCGCCTACCGCGGTTTCTCCGCCGAAATGGCTGATATCGCGGAACGCTTCTTCACCGATCGCTGGATCGATGCGCCGGTGCGGCCGGGCAAGGCGCCGGGCGCGTTCTCGCATCCGACCACGCCGTCGGCGCACCCTTACGTGCTGATGAATTACCAGGGCAAGCCGCGCGACGTGATGACGCTGGCGCATGAACTCGGCCATGGCGTGCACCAGGTGCTGGCCGCCAGGAACGGCGCGCTGATGGCGCCGACGCCGCTGACGCTGGCCGAGACCGCCAGCGTGTTCGGCGAAATGCTGACCTTCAGGCGGCTGTTGTCGCAGACCAAGAATGCCAAGCAGCGCCAGGCGCTGCTGGCCGGCAAGGTCGAGGACATGATCAACACCGTGGTGCGGCAGGTCGCGTTCTATACGTTCGAGCGCGCCATTCACACCGAACGCAAGAACGGCGAACTGACCGCCGAGCGCATCGGCCAGATCTGGCTCAGCGTGCAGGGCGAAAGCCTCGGGCCGGCGATCGACATCCGACCGGGCTACGAGAATTTCTGGATGTACATCCCGCACTTCATCCATTCGCCGTTCTACGTCTACGCCTATGCGTTCGGCGATTGCCTGGTGAACTCGCTCTACGCGGTCTACGAGAACGCTTCGGAAGGTTTTGCCGAGCGCTATCTCGCCATGCTCGCCGCCGGCGGTACCAAGCATTATTCCGAACTGCTCATGCCGTTCGGGCTCGACGCCAAGGATCCCAAATTCTGGGACGGCGGACTCTCCGTCATCGCCGGCATGATCGACGAGCTGGAGACGATGGGCTGACGGGAGGCCCGCGGCGCGATACGGATTTGTGATGGGCGCGGACACAATTTCAGCCGCGCTCACGCATCATGATCATGGCGGCGACACGAGTGGAGTGCCCCATGATCGACATCCCGACGCGGCGCGTCATCCTCAGGGCGGGCGTCTTCGCAGCCGGTTCGCTACTGATGAGTGATGGCAGTGTTGCGCAAGCCCCTCTGGCACCCACGCCCGCGTGTCACGACGGCCACGAAGCAACGTTGCCGCAGACCGAAGGGCCATACTTCAAGCCGTCATCCCCGGAGCGAATCGAACTGCTCGAGCCCGAAATGGCAGGGCAGCCGATCGAACTGGTTGGTTTGGTGCTCAGCCGCGCCTGCAAACCGCTCGCCGGCGCCCTGCTGGATTTCTGGCAGGCCGACGACAAGGGCCGCTACGACAATTCAGGATTCCGCCTGCGCGGCCACCAGTTCACGGACGCGGAGGGGCGTTATCGGCTGCGCAGTGTCGTGCCCGGCCTTTACCCCGGCCGCACCCGCCACATCCACGTGAAGGTGCAGCCACGCGATGGCCGCGTCCTGACCACCCAGCTCTATTTCCCCGGCGAGGCAAAGAACCGCTCCGACGGCTTGTTTCGCAAGGAGTTGCTGGTGAAGACGGCCAAGAACGAGGGGTGGTTGGCCGGGCGATTCGATTTCGTGGCCGGGTAGCTGGCTATTGCAGCCTGGCAAAGTTCTGGCAGCGTAATACATCTGTTGTACATACTGACGGTTCTGTTATACAAAGCGTATAACGGAGCTGGTACGATGACCAAGATCCCCCGCGGAATGGAAGAGGCCTCTCGCGAATACAAGCTGGAGGACACCGCCTTCAGATCGAGAAGATCGGCAATTCGGTTGGAGTGATCCTTCCAAAGAATCCTTTCCCGGTTCAAGCTGAAGGAAGGGGACAAGTTCTATCCGGTCGAGCAGACCGGAGCGAGGGCTGCGGCTTTCGCCATATAACCCCAAGCATGCCAAGGCCATGGAAATCGCACGGCGCCACTTCAGCACGAGTACCGGACACTTATGAGGCCCTTGCAAAATGAGTGAGCCGATTTGGCTCGATGTGGATGAGGTCATCGACATCCATGCCGAGCAATTCGCGATATTCGGCGGACCGGAAGGCATTCGGGATCATGGCCTATGTTGAGTCCGCCGTTTGGTCGTGCCAGTCAACCAAGTGAATTATGGACGAGACGGATATGGCCGCACTCGCTGCAGCCTATGCGTTCGGTCATTGCCCGAAACCACCCATTCGTCGATGGCAACAAGCGGCATCGCGTTCCGCGCCATGATGGTGTTCCTGGGCAGCAATGATATTGACCTTCGCGCCAGACCCGGAAGCGCCACCGCCATGATCCTTCCTTGGCCGCAAGCGAGGTAAACGAGGAGGGCCTCACGCGCTGGATCCGGGATAATTGGCCTTCCGAATGACCCGATTGGCCGGGGGCCGTTGCCCTCCCAAACGCTTTACGGTAATTGCACGCGAGAAGTGCGCATTTTGACTGGGGATACCGATGGCAGACCATAACGAAGTGGCCTACACGACCGCTGACGGCAACGACTATCCGGCCCATGAGCAGACCTATGAAGGTTTCATCGCGCTGGTCAAATACGGCACCATCGGCGTGGTGATCATCGTTGCGTTGATGGGCTACTTCCTGACCTGACGCGCTCGCTGCCTGCACCGCCCGCGCCGGCGGTGCCACAATTTGCACGCATGCCGGTTGCGAAACCGGTATCCAACTCAGCGAAAAAGACGCTAGTTTGCTTGCGCGCGCCTGCCGCGCGGCGGGGGGCCCCATGAAGATTGCCGTTGCCAAGGAAATCGATCCGTCCGAGCCGCGGGTCGCCGCCTCCCCGGATACCGTGAAGAAATTCAAGGCGCTCGGCGCCGAAATCGCGATCGAGCCGGGCGCGGGCATCAAGTCGGGCCTGCCGGATTCCGAATTCACCGCCGTCGGCGCCACCGTCAGCGCCGATGCGCTGAAGGATGCCGACATCATCATCAAGGTGAAGCGGCCGGAGGCTTCCGAGCTTTCGCAATACAAGCGCGGCGCGTTGGTCATCGCGATCATGGACCCCTACGGCAATGAAGCCGCGCTGAAGACGATTGCGGATGCCGGCGTCGCTGCGTTCGCGATGGAACTGATGCCGCGCATCACCCGCGCGCAGGTGATGGACGTGCTGTCCAGCCAGGCCAACCTCGCCGGCTATCGTGCGGTGATCGAGGCGGCTGAATCCTTTGGCCGTGCGTTCCCGATGATGATGACCGCGGCCGGCACCGTTCCGGCGGCGAAAGTGTTCGTGATGGGCGTCGGCGTTGCCGGCCTGCAGGCGATCGCGACCGCGCGCCGGCTCGGCGCGGTGGTCACCGCCACCGACGTCCGCCCGGCCACCAAAGAGCAGGTCGAATCGCTCGGCGCAAAGTTCCTCGCGGTCGAGGATGAGGAATTCAAGAACGCCCAGACCGCCGGCGGCTACGCCAAGGAAATGTCGAAGGAGTACCAGGCCAAGCAGGCCGCTCTGACCGCCGAGCACGTCAAGAAGCAGGACATCGTCATCACCACGGCCCTGATCCCGGGCCGGCCGGCGCCAAAACTCGTCAGCGCCGAAATGGTGAAATCGATGAAGCCGGGCTCGGTACTGGTCGATCTTGCGGTCGAGCGCGGCGGCAATGTCGAGGGCGCCAAGGCGGGCCAGGTTGTCGACCTCGATGGTATCAAGATCGTCGGCTACACCAACGTCGCCGGCCGCGTCGCGCAGTCGGCCTCCAGCCTTTATGCCCGCAACTTGTTCAACTTCATCGAGACCATGGTGGACAAGACGAGCAAGGCGCTCGCGGTCAACTGGGACGACGAACTGGTGAAAGCCACCGCGCTGACGAAAGACGGCGCCGTCATCCATCCGAACTTCCAGCCGAAAGCTTAAGGAGAGAGAAGCCATGGAGCATGTCGCTCAAGCCGTCGATCCCTTCGTATTCCGGCTGTCGATCTTCGTTCTCGCCGTCTTCGTCGGCTACTTCGTGGTGTGGTCGGTGACCCCTGCGCTGCATACGCCGCTGATGTCGGTGACCAATGCGATCTCCTCGGTGATCGTGGTCGGCGCGCTGCTCGCGGTCGGCGTCCCGATGATCTCGAGCGGCAGCGGCTGGGCGCGCGGCTTCGGCTTCATCGCGCTGATCTTCGCCTGCGTGAACATCTTCGGCGGCTTCCTTGTCACCCAGCGCATGCTGGCGATGTACAAGAAGAAGGCCAAGTGAAGTGTAAGTGAAGCCAAGCGAATTCGAGCAAAACGACGGGCGCGGCGTGCACCTCGCAGTGACGAAGACAATGGGGACCTGAGATGAACGCCAATCTGGCAGCGGTTCTGTACCTCGTGGCGGGTGTGCTGTTCATCCTGTCGCTGCGCGGGCTGTCTAGCCCGGCATCGTCCCGCCAGGGCAACCTGTTCGGCATGGTCGGCATGGCGATCGCGGTCGCGACCACGCTCGCCAGTCATCCGCCGGCGGACGGCGTTGCCTGGGTGCTGGTCATTCTCGGCATCGCCATCGGCGGCGGCGTCGGCGCTGTCATCGCGCGGCGCGTGCCGATGACCTCGATGCCGGAACTGGTTGCCGCCTTCCACTCGCTGGTCGGCATGGCCGCGGTGCTGGTGGCGGCCGGCGCGTTCTATGCGCCCGAAGCCTTCGACATCGGCAAACCCGGCGCCATTCACGCCGCCAGTCTCGTTGAAATGTCGCTCGGCGTTGCGATCGGCGCCTTGACCTTCACCGGCTCTGTGATCGCGTTCCTGAAATTGTCAGGCCGCATGAGCGGCGCTCCGATCATGCTGCCCGGGCGTCATATCATCAACATCGCGCTGGCACTGGCGCTGGTATTCTTCATCTTCGGCCTCGTCCGCTCCGGCAGCGCGCTCGACTTCTGGCTGATCACCATCATCGCGCTGGTGCTCGGCGTGCTCATGATCATCCCGATCGGCGGCGCCGACATGCCGGTCGTGATCTCGATGCTGAATTCCTATTCCGGCTGGGCCGCCGCCGGCATCGGCTTCACGCTCGGCAACTCCGCGCTGATCATCACCGGCGCGCTGGTCGGCTCCTCAGGCGCGATCCTGTCCTACATCATGTGCCACGCGATGAACCGTTCCTTCATCTCGGTCATCCTCGGCGGCTTCGGCGGTGAAACAGCCGCAGCGGGCGCCGGCGCCGGCGGCGAAGCGCGCCCGGTGAAGCTCGGTTCGGCAGACGATGCCGCTTTCATCATGAAGAACGCCCAGAAGGTCATCATCGTGCCCGGCTACGGCATGGCGGTGGCGCAGGCCCAGCACGCGCTGCGCGAAATGGGCGACCTCCTGAAGAAGGAAGGCGTCGAGGTGAAGTACGCCATTCACCCGGTGGCAGGTCGCATGCCCGGCCACATGAACGTGCTGCTGGCGGAAGCCAACGTGCCCTATGACGAGGTGTTCGAGCTCGAGGACATCAACTCGGAATTCGCGCAGGCCGACATCGCTTTCGTGATCGGCGCCAACGACGTCACCAACCCGGCCGCGGAAGATGACAAGACCTCGCCGATCTACGGCATGCCGGTGCTGCAGGTCTGGAAGGCCGGCACCGTGATGTTCATCAAGCGCTCGCTGGCCTCGGGCTATGCCGGCATCGACAATCCGCTGTTCTACCGCGACAACACCATGATGCTCCTTGGTGACGCCAAGAAGGTCACCGAGAGTATCGTCAAGGGGATGTAACGTTCGCGGGAAATTCATGACCGTACTGAAATGGCTGCTGATCGCTGTCTCAGCCGGTTATATCTGCGGTCTGCTCGCGCTTTTCTTCGCGCAGCGCGCTGTGCTGTTTCCGTCGCCAACGAGCGCGCGCACGGCGCCGAAGGCGGCGGGCTTTCCGGACGTCGAAGAGCACGTCCTGACGACTGCTGACGGAGAGAAAGTCATCGCCTGGTACGTTCCGGCCAGGCCGGGCCGCCCGGTCGTGCTCTACTTTCACGGCAACGGGGATTATCTCGCCGGTTTTTTCAGCCGCTTTCGCAGTCTCATCGCCGACGGAACCGGGGTGGTCGCTCTGTCCTATCGCGGCTATGCGGGCTCAACCGGAAAACCGAGCGAGCAGGGGCTGATGCAGGATGCCGCCGCGGCCTATGCCTTTACGACGACCCGCTATCGGCCTGACAACATCGTCGTCTGGGGTTTTTCGCTCGGCACCGGCGTTGCGGTCGCGCTCGCCGCGGAGCAGCGAATCGGAAAGCTGATTCTGGAAGCGCCCTATACGTCGGTCGCCGATGTGGCGGCGTCGATGTTCTGGTTTGCGCCGGTGCGCCTGCTGATACGCGATCAGTTCCGTTCCAACTCGCAGATCCCGCGGGTGAAGGTTCCGTTGCTCGTGATGCATGGCGCGCTCGATCCCGCGATACCTGTTACCTTCGGCGAGCGGCTGTTTGCGCTGGCCAACGAGCCGAAACGGTTTGTCCGCCTGGCCCGCGGCGGGCATAACGATCTGGATAATTTCGGTGGCATTGAAATCGCGCGAAATTTCATCAACCTTGCCAAGGGGGCTGACGTTCTGCATGGGCGCATCCTACCACCGCGAACCTAGGGCTTGACCGCATGAGCGCACACGGACCGATGCCGAGATCGGCGTGGATGTTTCCCGCGCTGGCGCTGCTGCTGTTTGCCGTCGCTACCGGCCTCGGATTCAGCTTTACGCCGTCGGTCAGCGGGCTCTTGTTCGCGATAATATTGCTGGCGATTCTCTTCGGCACCGTATTTGCCGCCGTGCATCATGCCGAGGTGATCGCCGAGCAAATCGGCGAACCCTACGGCGTGCTGCTGCTGACGCTGGCGGTCACCATCATCGAGGTCGCGCTGATCGCCACCATCATGCTCGGCGATAAGCCGCAGCCGGCGTTGGCGCGCGACACCGTGTTTGCGGTGGTGATGATCGTGTGCAACGGCCTCGCCGGCCTCTGCATCTTCATCGGTGGCCTGCGCTACCGCGAGCAGGATTTCCAGGTCTCGGGTGCCAACCTTTATCTCAGCGTGCTGTTCGTGCTGGCGACCATCACGCTGATCATGCCGAACTATACGCTGACGACGCAGGGGCCGAGCTATTCGGCGGCACAGCTCGGCTTCGTCAGCGTCGTCACGCTCGTTCTCTATGCCATGTTCGTCTACACCCAGACCATCCGGCACCGCGATTATTTCATCAACCAGGCAGACGGGGAGGCGGGCGAATCCCGGCTGTCCAACCGGATGCTGGCGCTCAGCGTCGCGCTGTTGGTCCTGTCCCTGTTGGCGGTGGTGCTGCTGGCCAAGAAATTTTCAGCGACGGTCGACACCGTCACCGAGATGATCGGCGCGCCGCCGGCCTTCGCGGGCGTGATCGTGGCACTGTTGATTCTGTTGCCGGAGAGCGTTGCAGCGATTGGCGCAGCCCGCAGGAACGACCTGCAGAAAAGCATCAATCTCGCGCTAGGCTCCTCGCTCGCGACCATCGGGCTGACGGTGCCGGCGGTCGCGGTGGTTGCCTACACGCTCGACAAACAACTGGTGCTCGGCCTCGACGCCCGGGAAATGGTGCTCCTGGTGCTGACCTTCGTCGTCAGCATGCTCACCTTCGGCACCGGCCGCACCAACATCCTGTTCGGGCTCGTGCATATCCTGGTGTTCGCCGTGTTCCTGTTCATGGTATTCGTGCCGTAAATCCCCATGGAGTGAATCTCGATGCTCGCCGCCAAGTCCGATGTTCAGGTCGATACAGCAGAAGTGCGCGTCACCGAGTGGCGGCTGGCGCCGGGCAGCGCCACCGGCCATCACACCCACGGGATGGACTACGTGATCGTGCCGGTGACCTCGGGCGAGATGACCATCGTCGCGCCGGACGGCGGGCGCTCCAAGGCGCAACTCGGCGTTGGCAAATCCTATTTCCGCAAGGCCGGCGTCCAGCACGACGTGCTCAACGAAACCGCGACCGAAATTGTGTTCCTGGAAGTTGAGCTGAAGCCATCATCGCCGGGCGGTTGAGTTTCCAAGGTCCCTTTCGGACTAGCCTTACACCGCTGGAAAGGTTAGACAATTCTTAACCGGCTTGGGCCAGTTTCACTCAGCCTGCACGGGAACTGCTGAATTGCCACCGATCTGTCGCAGTTGATCCCTCAATGTGCCTCAAAGTTCCTGCAATTGGTGGGCCGCGGGGAGTGGCCGGAATGCTGAATTACCTGAAGAAATTTGCGGTCGACATCTTCCCTTCGGTGGCCGCAACGGTCATCGGGGCGTACATCGTCAATCACTACATCGTGGCCAAGCCCAACGCCGATTCGCCGCCTGCTGCGGCGGCATCCACTGCCAATCCCAAGGGGGATGGCACGGCGGAAGCCGACCCCGCCGCGAAGCCGGCCGATACCACGGCCAGTGTCAGCAATTTTCCGGCGGCCGGCGTCAAGGCCAAGGGTATCTCCGAGAAGGCGATCATGGAGAAGACCGCTGCCGAGCGCCCGGCGATGGCCGAGAAGGCTCAGGGCAAGGCTGAGGCAAAATCTGACGAGAAAGCCGGCAGCAAGTCCGCTGACGCCAAACCCGCCGATAGCAAGTCCTCCGATACCAAGTCCTCCGATACCAAGTCTGCCGATACCAAGTCTGCCGATGCGAAGCCGGCCGAGCCCAAGTCTGAGCCCAAGACTGAAAAGATCAGGGTGATATTGCCGTCGCCGATCCAACCCGTGCAGTCTTCGGCTGCCCCGGCCGCAGCGCCTGCGCCAACCGCTCCGGTCGCGGTGACCACCCCGGTCGCTCCGGTCGAAGCCGCGGCGGTTGCACCGGCACCGGCTGTGCCGGAGGAACGTCGCGATGCCAACGATCTGGCCCGCGCCGCGATCGAACGCCTGCGTGCCAACGGCGATGCCTCTCCGCGCGCCCCCGAAACGGCCCGCGTCCATGAGCAGCCCAAAGAAGCGCTGTCCAAGGAGGCGCTGTCCAGGGAGGCCCCCAAAGTTGTGAATGCGCCCGCGGTCGCGCATGCACCGGTCGCAGCGCCAGCGCTTCGTCCGTTGCCGCCGCCGATCATGGTCTCGGGCCCTCCGGCCAGCGAACCCTTCGGTCAGGCTCCGTCGCAGCCGCGGCCGCCTTATGCCGAGGCTGCCAACCCGAACCGGCCGATCCCGCCGGCCGATATCCCGGTGTCGCGTCCGCTTGATCTGCGCGCCGACATGGCCGAGCCTTCCGTGCGCGACCGCGCCACGGCGGCCGCCGAGGACGCGTTGTCGACCGCGAAGTCGCTCTTCCACGCGGTACTGCCGAAGTAATTCCGGAAACTTTCTAGCTGCCGGTGCGCGCGAGGCCGCTTCGCGCGGCTTCGTCCTTTGGGCGGAGTGCGAGTGCGCGGCTGTAGGAGGCGAACGCCTTGGCCTTGTCGCCCAGGCGCTCATAGGCGGCGCCGCGTACCGACCAGGCCTGCGCGCTGTTCGGATCGGCCTGCACCGCCTCGTCGACATCGGAAGCGGCTTGCTTGGGCTTGTCGACGGCGAGGTAGCTGGTGGCGCGCGCCAGCAGCGGTTCGACCCGTTGCGGTGTCAGGCCGTTGGCCGCCGTGAAATCCGCGATCGCCTGCTCGTGCCGCTTGTCGGCCTGATGGACCAGTCCGCGGCCATACAGCGCCGGCACGTTGTAGGGATCGAGTGCGAGCGCGCGGTCGAATTCCGCCAGTGCTTCGTTGGTCTTGCCGGATTTGGCGAGCGTGGTGCCGCGCGCTGCGTAGCCCTGGGCGTCGCCGGCGCCTTGTCCACCGATTGCGCCCGTGGGCTTCTGCTCGGCGGCCTGTGGCCTCTCCCTGTCCGATCCCCATGATCCCAGGTCGAACGAACAGCCGCCGAGCGGAAAGCTGAGAACGATCGCGAGAGCGATGGGGACGGCCGTGATGCGCGAGGCGCGGGGAAGGGTATTGCAATCCGTGACGGCCATGCAGCGGAATACTCTTCTTGTCCAACACGGACAAGTAACCCGATGCACGGCAAAATGCATCGGTCAAAATCGCCGCAAAGCCGCGCGAGGTGACGAAGCATTCGCGGATGCCCTGCGCAGATTGTCCGATCTGGTTGCGACGGCGAAAAAAAACGCGGGCTCCGAAGCCCGCGTTTCAATTCAAAATATTTGGAAGTCTCAGCGCGGTCCGCGCGGACCTGCGCCCGGGCCACCACGGCCGCCAGCGCCGCCACGGTCGCCGCCGGGACCGGCGCCGAACACCGGCTTGGGCTTCATCGGCAGCAGGCCTTCGCGCTGCAGCTTCTTGCGGGCCAGCTTGCGCGCGCGGCGCACGGCTTCGGCCTTTTCACGGGCCTTCTTCTCGGAGGGCTTTTCGTAGTGTCCGCGGAGCTTCATCTCGCGGAAGATTCCCTCGCGCTGCATCTTCTTCTTGAGCGCCTTGAGGGCTTGATCGACATTGTTATCGCGGACGAGAACCTGCACGCGGCATCCTCTTTCAATTGATCGGATAGGAATTCTGATGAAGTGAAGGGCCGACGAATGGCCTGGCCCTTAACCCTGAGCGCGGGCATGTAGCAGACAAAACCGCTGATGTCCACCTGAGAAGGCGGTTTCCGGCCCGGGAAAGCCGAAGAAACCCGCTTAATATGGCGTGATTCGGGCCCTACGGTCCGAATAGGCGAACTAACGAGCCCATCACGGGATCTTTCCTAACGTTCCCGCGACTCAAACCGACAGGGAGGCGAATATGAACACCAAGAAATATGCCGCCGAGGCAATCGGCACGTTCTGGCTTACTTTTGCAGGATGCGGCAGCGCGGTCATCGCGGCCGGGTTTCCGCAGGTCGGCATCGGGCTCGTTGGCGTGTCGTTGGCTTTCGGCCTGAGCGTAGTGACCATGGCTTATGCCATCGGTCATATCTCCGGCTGCCATCTCAATCCGGCGGTTACAGTCGGTCTTGCCGCGGGTGGGCGTTTTCCGACCGGCCAGATTCTGCCTTATGTCATTGCGCAGGTGATCGGCGCCATCGTGGCGGCGGCGGTGCTCTATGTGATCGCAAGCGGCGCGCCCGGGTTCGACGTCAGCAAGGGCTTCGCATCCAACGGCTATGGCGCGCATTCGCCCGGGCAGTACAACATGATGGTCTGCTTCATCACCGAGGTGGTGATGACGGCGATGTTCCTGTTCATCATCATGGGCGCCACCCACGGCAAGGCGCCGGCGGGCTTTGCGCCGCTCGCCATCGGCTTGGCGCTGGTGATGATCCATCTCGTCAGCATTCCCGTCACCAACACCTCGGTGAATCCGGCGCGCAGCACCGGGCCCGCGTTGTTCGTCGGCGGCTGGGCGCTGGCGCAGCTATGGCTGTTCTGGGTGGCGCCGCTGATCGGCGGTGCGATCGGCGGCGTACTCTATCGCTGGCTCAGCGAGGAGCCGGCCGGCATCGTGGAAGGCCGGAAGAGGGCCTGACCTGCAAACGCGCCGGGGGACCGGCAAGCACGCTATTTCTTGCTTGCCGGAGCT
Source organism: uncultured Alphaproteobacteria bacterium (assembly GCA_963742935.1). Lineage (GTDB taxonomy): Bacteria > Pseudomonadota > Alphaproteobacteria > Rhizobiales > Xanthobacteraceae > Bradyrhizobium. The sequence goes on from CAVUOI010000026.1 coordinate 108,751, forward strand.
ACTTCGGTGACGTGGCCCATCTTGCGGCCCGGCCGCGGCGCGCCCTTGCCGTAGAGGTGAACGGTGGCGCCCGGCACCGTCAGCCATTGCGCGTAGTCGAGGATGTCGTCGCCGATCAGGTTGGTCATGGTGACTTCGCCGTGACGGACCGGCTTGCCGAGCGGCCAGCCGGCAATCGCCCTGATGTGCTGTTCGAACTGCGAGATCGAGGCGCCGTCCAGCGTCCAGTGCCCGGAATTATGCACCCGCGGCGCGATCTCGTTGACCAGCACATGCGGCCCGCCGTTTCCGGCGACGACGAACAATTCGACCGCGAGCACGCCCACGTAATCCAGCGCGTTGGCGATCTTTTCGGCGATGGCGCGCGCGTCGGCGGCCAGCGAATCCGATATCGCGGCCGGCACCCGCGAGAATTTCAGGATGTGATCGCGGTGCTCGTTTTCGGTGACGTCGTAGCATTCGACCGTGCCATCCGCCGAGCGCGCCGCGATCACCGAGATCTCGCGCTCGTAGGGGATGAAGGCTTCGAGGATTGCGGATTTGGTGCCGAGGTCTTCCCAGACATGGTCGAGATCGTCGCCGTCGCGGATGATCGCCTGGCCCTTGCCGTCATAGCCGAAGCGGCGGGTCTTGATGACCGCGGGAAGACCGATGCGCGCGATGGCCGCCCGCAGGGTCTCCACCGACGACACGTCGGCATAGTCGGCGGTACCGATGCCGAGACGCTTGACGAAATCCTTCTCGATCAGCCGGTCCTGTGTGGTCTCCAAAATTTTCTGCGCCGGCAGTACCGGGCGCCGCGCGGCCAGCACCATGGCGGTGGCGGACGGCACGTTCTCGAATTCATAGGTGATGACGTCGACGTCGTTGGCGAACAATTCGAGCGCCTCGACGTCGGCATATTCGGCGCAGGTCGCGTTCAGCACTACGTCGAAGGCGGGCGAATCCGGGTCCGGCGAAAACACCTGGCATTTGAGGCCGAGGCGCGCCGCCGCCATCGCCAGCATCCGGCCCAATTGTCCGCCGCCGAGAATTCCGATGGTGTCGCCCGGCTTCAGCTTCACCTTGCCAGAAGCGGTCACGCCGACCCCTCCGGCCGCTCCTTGACCGCGTCCGTCTGCTGCTTGCGCCAGGCGGCCAGTCGCGTTGCCAGCGCGGCGTCGTTCAGCGCGAGCACGCTTGCGGCGAGCAGCGCGGCGTTGATGGCGCCGGCCTTGCCGATCGCCAGCGTGCCGACGGGAACGCCGGCCGGCATCTGCACGATCGAGTACAGCGAATCGAGCCCCGACAGCGCCTTGGATTCGACGGGTACGCCGAACACGGGGAGTTCGGTCAGCGCCGCTGCCATACCCGGCAGATGGGCTGCGCCGCCGGCGCCGGCGATGATGACCTTGAAGCCGGCCGCCTTGGCGCCCTTGGCAAAGGCGAACAGCCGGTCCGGGGTCCGGTGGGCCGAGACGATGCGTTTTTCGCAATCGATTCCGAGCGCTGTCAGCGTCTCGGCGGCGTGGCGCATGGTCTCCCAGTCGGACTGGCTGCCCATGATGATGGCGACGGTTGCGGTCATCTCGTCAATTCTGTTCGGGAATCCAAAAACATAGGCCGGATTATAGGGTCGGCCCGGGGCTCATCCAAGGCGTGGCAAGGGATCAGGAATGGACTATCCTGTCTTGGTGAATCCCGGCAAGTCCAGATAAGCCAGCCTGCACAGGGAAGGCCATGACGAAGAAGGCCAGGACGCCCGCCTCCAGGGCCGGAAAACGCCCAAAAGGCGCGGCTTCCGGCCGAAAAGCCGCGCCGCGCCGGTCAGCGGCGGCGGGATCCCAGCCGCGGGCGGTGTCCAACGGCACCAAGGCGACGATACGCCGGCTGAAGGCGGAACTGGCCCGGAGCCAGGCGCAGATCGAGGAGCTTCAGGCTTCCGCCGATACCGACTACCTGCTCGGCGTTCCGAACCGGCGCGGCTTCGAGCGCGAGCTCAATCGCGCGATTGCCTACATCAAGCGCTATCGCGCCGGTGGCGCTTTGGTGGTGCTCGATGTCGATCGCCTGAAGCCGATCAACGACGCTTTTGGACACGCCGCGGGCGACCAGGTGCTGAAGGCGATCACCACGACACTGCTGGCGCAGATACGCGCTTCCGACGTGGTCGGCCGGCTCGGCGGCGACGAGTTCGCGATGCTGTTGTGGAATCTCAGCGAGACCGATGCGAGGGCCAAGGCGGCCGCACTGGAGGAAGCGATCGATCGACTGACCTTCGTGTTCGATGGCCGCACCATCACCGCGGGCGCCTCCGCGGGCGTCGCCATTCTCGATACGCACTCCGAAACCAGCCGCGCGCTGGAAGCGGCCGACAGCGCCATGTATGTGCGCAAGGCGCTGCGGCGGCACGAGGCCAATTCGTAAATCTGTAGGGTGGGCAGAGGAGCGTAGCGACGTGCCCACCATCTATCTGCGAACGAGCTGCCAGATGGTGGGCTCGCTTCGCTCAGCCCACCCTACGGATCTTCGATCAACGATTCCTACAACGTGCTGAGATCGTCCGGCACGTTGCCGAACTTGCGCAGTAGTTTCGCGTCGCCGAACTCGCCGATCATGGGATCGCCGGTACGGCTGAAGGCGACCGCGCCGATGCTGCCAGGCGTCCGCGACAGGATTTCGGCACGGCGCAATGCCGTCGTCGGGCTCTGGCATTCTTCGGCAGCGCCCGCCACCGGCGAGCCGCTATCGTCCTGCAGGAATGGCAGTGCGACGTAGTAGGTGACATCGGCCATTGGTTCGCTCCAGTATGATCGCTCCGGCTTCAGGCAGCGTCGCTCTCGGCACGCGAGGTTCGCGCCGGCACGCAGCCGGCGGCGATGGCCACCTGCAATTCCTCCAGTTCGGTTTCCAGATACTCGTTCACCATGATCAGCGCCTTGATGGTCGAACGCAGGTTTCCGTCGCACATCGCGATGGCCTGATCGCAGGCCCGCTCGTAGTGGTTGTTGTCGGACAGGGTTGGTGTGACGGACATGGCGTACTCCCGAGGCTGCGGCAGGATGTTATGTTCTCTTTTTGTTCTATAAAAGTCAAGCTCCACATACCGAACGAGCACCTGTTTTTTCCGAAAGGACGCCCTCTTGGATCCATGCATCGCCGAAGTGGTGTGGATGTCGGGGAAAAGCATCTCTTGAGGCCGACGGTTTTGGCAAACCGAATTGGCCGAACGCGACACGCAACGATCAGGCGATGATATCGGGCGTGATCTGGTCTTCGATGAAGGCGATGCGGTCGCGCAGCTGCAGTTTTCGTTTTTTCAGCCGCTGCAAGCGCAATAAATCCGGCGCCGGCGACTGATGCAGCGCGTCGATCGCCGCATCGAGATCGCGATGCTCCTGCTGCAGCCGGGCGAGCTCGTTTTCAAGCTCGCGCTCATCATCGTCGGTCATGGTGTACGTTAGCTGAAAGCGCGATCAAAGGGTGTGAACGGATTTATCCTGGCTGGCGGTGAATATCGTCCCTGCGGGGCCGCTCCGCAAGCAGAGCGAGTTCCCATACTCACGTTTGGTTACAGATAAACCCGAAAATATGACAGGCACGATTTTGGATATCCATCGACAGATTCGCCGTCTGGTGTACAATCCCTCGTCCGGATCGAATCTGAGGTTCAACCACCGAGGAGATTTCGTATGGCACTACAGGCGCATCTTGTTGAACTTGAACGCAAACACAAGACCCTCGAGAATGAATTGCACGAAGCGCTCGTGCATCTTTCCACCGACGACCTGCAAATTGTCGAGTTGAAGCGCCGTAAGTTGATGGTCAAGGATGAGATCGAACGGTTGAAGCATACCGCCGGCGAAACTCTCCACTAACCACAGTTCAGCTAACCACAGTTCAGCAAAGTATCGCGGATTCCCCATGCGGCGGATGGACGCCGATGCGCTTGTCCGTCTGGGTGTAATTTGTCGCAGCGTAGATCTTTCAGAACTCCGGCGCTCGCTTGGACCCTGATCCGGAAAAGTGGCAGCCGGTGTTCCAAAAAGATCATGCTCCAGCAGAGAAATCAGATCATGATGCGATTTCGTCAAATCGCATCATGATCTAGAATTTCGTATCTGGAACTCAGCATCTAAAACTCACCATCTAGTAAAACTCACCATCTAGAACTCGGCGACCATGCCGATATGATCGGCTATCGCGAGCGACGACGTCAGTCCCGGCAATTCAATGCCGAACAGATTGATCAGTCCGGCGACGCCGTGATCGGCTGGTCCCTGAATCAGAAAATCCTGGGTAGCAACCGCCGGCGGCACGATCTTCGGCCGGATTCCGGAATAACTCGGCATCAGCGCGCCGTCCGGCAGCGTCGGCCAGTAGCGCCGGATCGCCGGATAGAAGCGCTCGGCGCGGGCAGGATCCACCGCGTAGTCGATGCTCTCGACCCATTCCACGTCCGGACCGAAACGAGCCTGTCCAGCCATGTCGAGCGTCAGGTGCACGCCGAGCCCGCCGGGCTCCGGCACCGGATAGATCAGGCGTGAAAACGGCGCGCGCGCGCTGCAGGCGAAATAATTTCCCTTGGCCAGATAGGCGCAGGGGATCAGCGCGACCGGCATGCCTTCGATGCTGCGCGCCACCGCCGGCGCGCCCAGGCCCGCCGCGTTGACGAGCAGGTTGCATGCCAGCGTCATCGGCGCATCGCCGCCGGCTTCGATTTCGATTCCGCCGTCGCCGGCCCTGGCGCGCAGCAGTGGCGTATGGAATGCGTAGGCCGTGCCGGCTTCTTCCGCGTCGCCCTTCAACGCGAGCATGTAGGCGTGGCTGTCGATGATACCGGTGGAGGGCGAGAGCAGCGCCGCATCGCAATTGAGCGCCGGCTCCAGCGCGCGCGCGGCCGCGCCCGTCAGCAACTGCAGATCGTCGACGCCATTGGCTTCGGCATGCGAGCGGATCGACTGCAGCTTTTCGGTTTCGCCCGGCGTCGTCGCCACGATCAGCTTGCCGCAATTGCGATGGGGAATGCCGTGGTCGCGGCAATAGCGGTAGAGCGCGTGCTTGCCGTTGACGCACATCTGCGCCATCAGGCTGCCGGCGCGGTAGTATATGCCGGCATGAATCACCTCGCTGTTGCGCGAGGAGGTGATGGTGCCAATGCCCTCGGCGGCTTCGAGCACGATCACTTCGCGGCCTGCCTGGGCCAGCCGCCGCGCGATCGCGAGCCCGATCACTCCCGCTCCGACGACGACGCAATCGACCTTTTCCATGTCAGTTTCGGACCTCGGAATCCGGCGTGAAAATCGGCGCTTGCCGCGCCAGCGTAATCGTCGTTTCGTCTTCCGGAACAATCAAACAACCCGTTGGTTTGTTTCGAAATACGCCGCGAGCGTCGTCCCGTTAGTAGAGCATTAATCATGTCAGGCCAATTGCCGTAATTCGGGTCGGATTCTGGAATTGCGGGGGTAGTCATTTACCCGATCCAAACCCGTCAAGCCAGACACTCCGCCCGCAAACCTCGGGTGGGTAATGGCTGACAGCAACCGGCAGGCAGGACGGAAGAATTCGATTCCGGTGCAGGCCCTCGTCTGTCTGCTCGCCATGGCTGTGCCGTGCGGATTTGCGTGGGCGGCCGCGCCTTCCGCGGGCTTTGCCCCGGCGGGCTATATCGGGGAATACGATCCCAACCTGGTGTGGGAATTCCTGCTCGGGGGGATCGCCGGGGTTTCCTTCCTGGTTGCAATCGGGATCTGGATCCTGGCGGCGGTGCGCGGCGCCAAGAGCGCGCAATTACGACGCAGCGCTTTCATCAGTTCGGCGCTCAACACGCTCAACCAGGGCGTGATGATAACCAACGCGCAAAACCGAGTGGTGTTCTGTAACGACCGCTTTCTCGAAATGTACGCGCTCGACGCCGCCGAGATTCCGCATTCGATGACCGGCCGCGAACTTCTCGAACTGCGCCGCACACGCGGCCTGCTCAGTCTCACCGTCGATGAGTTCAGCAAGCTTGCCCGCCGCCCGGAAGGCGTCGTCACCGAACTGCCGGACGGACGATCGGTGGTTACGAAGCTCTTCCGGCTGCCCAATGGCGGAACGATCGGCACGCATGAGGATTGCACGGAGCAGCGCCAGCTGTCGCGCAAGCTGGCATCGACCACCAAATTCCTGGAATCGGTGCTCGACAACGTGCCGGTCTGCGTCGCCGCCAAGAGCATCGAGGACGGCCGCTATATTTTCGTCAACCGCGCGTTCGAGCGCTTCTCGCGCTTCTCCCGCGATCACATCGTCGGCAAGCGCGCCGAGGAGATGTTCCGGCCGGAAACCGCCAAGAGCATCGAGATTGCGGATGCGGCGGCGCTGAACGGCGCCGGAAGGTCATGACCGCAGCGAATATTTCGTCGAGCGGGGTGACGAAAAACGCGTGATCTCCTCCAACCGCGTGATTGCCCGCAACGAGAACAACGAGCCGGAGTTCCTGATCAACCTGTTCGACGACGTCACCGACCGGCGGTCGCTGTCGCGCGAACTGGAAAGCACCAAGAAGTTCCTCGAGCTCGTGGTCGACAATATCCCGGTTTCGCTGGTCGTCGAGCGGGTCAGCGACGGACGGTACTTGCTCGCCAACCGCAGCGCCGAGACCATTCTCAATCGCCGCCGCGAGGATGCCACCGGCCTGACTGCCGCCGACATCTTCAATCCGCGCGAAGCCAAGCTGATCATCGCGCGCGACGAGGCCGCGATCAAGAAGCGCGGCCTGCTCACCGAAGAGCACCCGATCTCCACCAAGGATGGGCTGCGGCTGTTCCTGACCCGGCGCATGACGGTGCTCGATGAGGCCGGCGAGCCGCAATACCTGATCAAGACCCATGAGGACGTCACCGACCGCCGCCAGACCGAATCGCGGATGGCGCACATGGCCTATCATGACGGCCTGACCGATCTGCCGAACCGCGCCTCCTTCCTGCAGGCGCTGGCGCAAATGATCGAGGCTTGCGCCGGCACCGAAGAGGAATTCGCCGTGCTGTGCGTCGACCTCGACGGGTTGAAGGAAATCAACGACGTGTTCGGCCACGCGGTGGGCGACAAGCTCCTGATCGAGGTCGCCGGCCGCATCCAGTCGAGTGCCCGCGGCGGCGTGGTGGCCCGGCTGTCCGGCGACGAGTTCGGCCTGATCATCGACGGCAAGCAGCCGGAGGCGGGCAGGGCGCTTGCCGAAAAGCTTGCGCAGGCGCTGTCGGACGAGTTCGTGATCGACGGCAAGTCGGTGCGCACCGGCATCACCACCGGCATCTCGGTATTCCCGCATCACGGCGCCGATGCCGCCTCGCTGCTCGCCAATTCCGGCGCGGCGCTGTTCCGCGCCAAGCAGAAGTCGCGCGGCTCGATCAGCATTTTCGCGCCCGAGATGGACCAGCAGATCCGCGACCGTCGCGTGCTGCACCAGGACCTCTCGATGGCGATCCGGAACGGCGAGCTGTCGCTGCATTACCAGCCACAGGCCGCCGCGGAAGCGACGGTTGCCGCCAGCAAGGTCATCGGCTTCGAGGCGCTGGCGCGCTGGATGCATCCGGTGCGCGGTTTCGTGCCGCCCGGCGAGTTCATCCCGCTCGCCGAAGAGAGCGGCCTGATCGTCGAGATGGGGGTCTGGATCCTGCGTGAAGCCTGCCGCGAGGCCGCCTCCTGGCCGGTGCCGATGCAGATCGCCGTCAACCTGTCGCCGGCGCAGTTCATGCACGGCGACGTCGTCAGCCTGGTGCATTCGATCCTGCTCGAGACCGGGCTGGCGCCCGATCGCCTCGAACTCGAAATCACCGAAGGCGTGCTGATCGAGGATTTCGACCGCGGTCTCGCATTGTTGCGGCGGCTGAAGGCGCTTGGCGTGCGGATCTCGATGGACGATTTCGGCTCCGGCTATTCGTCGCTGAGCTATCTGCAGGCGTTCCCGTTCGACAAGATCAAGATCGACCGTGCCTTTGTCATGAATCTCGGGCGCAACCCGCAATCGGCGGCGATCGTTCGCGCCGTGATCGATCTTGGCCACGGCCTCGAAATGTCGATCGTTGCCGAAGGCGTGGAAACCCAGGAACAGCTCAGCTTCCTCGCCGACGAGGGCTGCGACGCCGTGCAGGGTTATTTCCTCGGCAAGCCCCAGCCGATCGGGCAGTACGCCGCGCTGGTCGGTCGCAACGCCGCCACCGGCGGCGAAAACGTCCGCAAGTTGAGCGCCTGACTTCGCCAAACGCTGCAACCCTGACTTGCCTTGCCGTGAGGGCGCGGCTATTTTGGCGCGGTACCTGATCGAGAGAGGGAGGGCTGCGCGGTGACGACATTTTTCCGGCACTACCGCCAGCATGGCCCCGTCAATGCCCTGCAAATGCGTTTGCAGGGCTGACCAGAGACTTTCTCGCAAATCTCTTCCTGGTCTGCCCCCGCGGCATTGCGGCGTCGAACGTCTGTTCGCCTCCGCATTTCCATAGCTCGTCGCGCCCCCACACGAACATCCGATGATGGCTGCATGCCCCGGATGTTGCGTTGGCCGGCAAGACCAGGGAACGATCATGACGCTTATCACTATTCGCAATCTCGGCGTGACGCTGAACGCACCGCTGTTTTCCCGCCTGGACCTTTCCGTCAACACCGGTGACCGCATCGGGCTCGTCGCAGCCAACGGACGCGGCAAGTCCACGCTACTGCGTTGCATCGCAGGCATGGCGGAGCCGGGCGAGGGCGAGATCACCCGATCGCGCGGGCTGACCATCGGCTATGTCGAACAGGATGTACCACCTGCGCTGGCGGACACACCGTTCCATGCGGCGGTGCTCGACATGCTTCCCGTTGAACGACGGGCAAGCGAAGGCTGGAGGGTCGATGTTGCCCTGGAATTGCTTGAGGTTCCCGAGACGCTTTGGCAGCGGCCGCTGAAGCAGTTGAGCGGCGGCTGGCAGCGGTTTGCCATGCTTGCGCGCGTCGTGGTGGCCGAGGCCGATGTGTTGCTGCTCGACGAGCCGACCAACCATCTGGACCTCGCCAGGATTTGTCAGCTCGAAGCCTGGCTGAACGCGCTGCCGCGGGAAATGCCGATCGTGATAGCGAGCCATGACCGCGCCTTTCTCGACGCCACCACGAACCGCACGGTATTTTTGCGGCCCGAGCGGTCGCCGATATTTTCGTTGTCCTATACGCAGGCACGCGCCGCGCTCGGCGAGGCGGACGCATCGGATGAACGGCGCTACCGGCGTGACCTGAAGGCGGCCGGGCAGCTTCGTCAGCACGCCGCAAAGCTCAACAATATCGGCATCAATTCCGGCAGTGATCTTCTGTTGCAGAAAACCAGGCAGCTGAAGCAGCGCGCCGCGAAGCTGGAAGATGCGGCAAAGCCCGCCCACCTTGAGCGCTCCGCGGGCACGATCAAGCTCGCCAACCGCGGAACGCATGCCAAGGTTCTGATTGCGCTTGATGATGCCGCCGTCGCCACCCCAGACGGCAGGTTGCTGTTCAAGACCGGGAAGCAGTTCATCTGCAAGGAAGACCGAATCGTGCTGTTGGGGCCGAACGGGGCCGGCAAGACCCGGCTCGTGGTGATGCTGCGCCAGGCGATCGAAAATCCGGAAGCCACGCCAGCCGGCATCAAGGTAGCGCAGTCGCTGGCGCTCGGTTATTGCGAACAGAATCTGGCCGATCTTTCCGATGCCGACACGCCGATGCACGCGCTTGTCGGCCGTTTCGAGGTCGGCGATCAGCGTGCGCGCGCATTGCTCGCCGGCGCAGGCCTGTCGATTGCGATGCAAGGCCGACCGATCGGCCGGCTTTCCGGCGGACAGAAGGCGCGTCTCGGCATGCTCCTGCTGCGGCTGGCCCAGCCGAACTTCTATCTGCTCGACGAGCCGACCAATCATCTGGATATCGAGGGCCAGGAGGCGCTGGAGGATGAGTTGCTGGAGCATCAGGCAAGCTGCCTGCTGGTGTCGCACGACCGCAACTTCGTGCGAACGGTGGGAAACCGGTTCTGGCTGATCGAAAACAAGAAGCTGGTGGAACTGGAAGGACCCGAGCGCTTCTTCGCATCGATCGGCGCAACCGGCTAGAGCTCCAGCTGAGAGGCAGCTGGTTGCCTCTGGACTTCGATTCATTTTCCGCAAGCGACATCCTCTTTTGGCCATCATGACCTAGTGTAGTGAATCGAACTTCCCTCCACTCACCTTGCGTATGGCGGACTACGATCTCGCGATCATCGGCGGCGGATTGAACGGCGTCAGCATCGCGCGCGACGCCGCTGGCCGCGGCCTGCGCGTGATCCTGCTGGAGCAGGGCGATCTCGGCGCGGGCGCTTCGCAAGCCTCGCCGCGGCTGATCCATGGCGATCTGGCCGATCTGGAGCGCCGGCACTTTCTTCGGGTCCGCAAGGCGCTGGCCGAGCGCAATGTCTGGCTCCGGATCGCGCCGCATCTGGTGCGCCCGATGCGCTTTGCGATCCCCGCCCATTCGGACGAGCGGACGGCATTGCACTTGCGCTCCTGGCTGCTGCTGTATGACCGGCTCGCCGCGCGCAGCGGTCTGCCGGCTTCGGCCACCGTCGACGTCACCCATCATCCGGTCGGCAACGCGCTGAAGCGGCCGTTCGGCACTGCGTTTGAGTATTCCGACTGCGTGGTGGACGATTCGCGGCTGGTGGTTCTCAGTGCCGTCGATGCCGCGGCGCGCGGCGCTGAGATCCGCACCGGCGCGCGTTGCACCCGCGCCGAGCGCGGGCGGGAATGGCGGCTGGTGACGATCGACCGCGGCTTTCGCCGCATCGTCACCGCGCGCGCGGTCGCCAACGCCACCGGCGCCTGGACGTCGTCGGTTGCCGAGACGGTGTTGCGCGTGCCGCCGCCGAAGGTGGCCGCCGTGCAGATGGACCACATCGTCGTCCGCCGCCTGTTCGACAGCGACAACGTTTATGTGTTCCAGAACAGCGACGGGCGGCTGATCTTCGCAAGCCCCTATCAGCGCGACTTCACCCTGATCGGCACCGCCAGCCGCGCCTTCAAGGGCGATCCCGCCATCGTCACGATGGCCGCGGCCGACGTCGCCTATCTCTGCGACGCCGCAAACCGCTATTTTCGCGAGCGGATCGAGACGGTGGACGTGGTGCGCACGCTGTCCGGCGCCAACATGGCGATGAAGCCCGCGGGCGCGACTTCGCCGCCCGGCGGCGCGTTGACGCTCGATCACGGACGGGGCAAGGCGCCGCTGATCACGGTGATCGGCGGCGACGTCACCACCGCGCGGCTGCGCGCGGAGCGGGCGGTCTCCCGGCTGACGCCGTTCTATCCGATGTCGGCGCGCTGGACTGCCAAGGCGCCGCTGCCCGGCGGCGACTTTGCCTGGGACCGCTTTGACAATGAGGTCGACGAGGTGCGCGACCGCTGGCGGTTTCTCGGCGAGGAGCAGGCGAGACGGCTGGTCGCGGCCTACGGGACGAACGTCAAGGCGGTGCTTGGTGACGCCAAAGAACGCGGCGACCTCGGCCCGGCCTTCGGGCCGGAATTGACCGGCGCCGAAGTGCGCTATCTCATGGAAAACGAATGGGCGCGCTTTCCGGACGATATCCTCTGGCGGCGTACCAAGCTCGGACTGACCATGTCACCAGCGGATCGGGAGGCCTTGGCGGCATTCATGGCGAGCGCCGCACCGGCACTCGCAAGCGTTGCGCGCTAAATTCGATGACGGTGGATATTTTCGTCGCCCGTGGGCCGACCGGAGCGGCGCGCGGCATCCACAATGTTGTGGCCGCCGGTCGCCCGCCGGTTGAGCGGATGCCGATCCGCCGCTAGCGTGCGGCCACTTTGATGGCGGCATGGTGGCGGCGGATCACATGAACGAGCAATTGGCTGAAATCAGCAGGCCGGATATCGGCGCGCCGGCTGCCCTCGCCGTGCCGGCCGGCGACACGCCGCTGCTCCGGATCGAGGGCGTCTCCAAGACCTTCGGCAGCTTCCGCGCGGTGGATAAGCTCTCGCTCGACATCGCCGCGGGCGAGTTCTTTGCGCTGCTGGGCCCGAGCGGCTGCGGCAAGACCACGCTCTTGCGGATGCTCGCCGGTTTCGAGACGCCGGACGAGGGGCGCATCCTGCTCGGCGGGCACGATATCGCGCCGGTGCTGCCGCATGAGCGGCCGGTCAACATGATGTTCCAGAACTATGCGCTGTTTCCGCATCTCAACGTGCGCGACAATATCGCGTTCGGGCTGAAGCGCGCGGGCATGGGCCGCGCGGATATCGCCACCCGCGTCGCCGAGATGGTCGCGCTGGTCAAGCTCGAGGGCATGGAGAAGCGCAAGCCCGACCAGCTTTCCGGCGGCCAGCGGCAGCGCGTGGCGCTGGCGCGCTCGCTGGCGCGGCGGCCAAAAGTGCTGCTGCTCGACGAGCCGCTGGCGGCGCTCGACAAGAAGCTGCGCGAGAGCACGCAGCAGGAACTGATGGAGCTGCAGCGCCGTCTCGGGATGACCTTCATCATCGTTACCCACGACCAGGAAGAGGCGATGACGATGGCCAACCGAATCGGCGTGATGGACGCCGGCCGGCTCGAACAGGTGGCGACGCCGCGCGACCTCTACGAGGCGCCTGCCACGCGCTGGGTCGCAGGCTTCGTCGGCGACATCAATCTGTTCGAGGGCGACATCATCATGCAGGAACATCATCGCCTGATGGTTACGACCCGGGATAGCGACGCCATCGCGGTCGCGAAGCCGCAACAAGGCGTTGCCAAAGCCGCCGTCACGGTCGCGATCCGCCCCGAGAAGGTCAGGCTTTCGCGCCGCGGCCCGGCGACGGACGCCGACCATGCGCAGTCGATCAACCGGCTCGAAGGCGTGGTCACCGACATCGGCTATCTCGGCGGCTCGACCGTCTACAAGGTCAAGCTGGATTCCGGCGCCGTGGTGCGCGCCTCGGTGGCCAATATCGCGCGGCTCGACCGCGACACCTACAGCGCAGGCCAGCGCGTGGTGGCCTGGTTCACGCCTGATGACTGCATGGTGCTGGAACGATGAGCGCGCGCCGCATCTTCGCGCGGCCGGCGCGCCATGCCGCCATCGCGCCCTATGTCTGGATGGTGCTGTTCTTCCTGGTGCCGTTCGGCTTCGTGCTGAAGATCAGCCTGTCGCAGACCGCGATTGCGCAGCCGCCTTATCTGCCGGTGTTCGATGTCACCGAGGGGTGGGCGGCGATCAAGGCGGCGTTCGCGCAGCTCTCGCTGGATAATTTCCGCCTGCTGGCCTCGGACAGCCTCTACATCTCGTCTTATCTGCGCAGCCTCGTCGTCGCCGTGACCTCGACCTTGATCCTGCTGCTGATCGGCTATCCCGTCGCTTACGGCATGGCGCGGCTGCCGCAACGCTGGCAGGCGATTGCGATGATGCTGGTCATCGTGCCGTTCTGGACCTCGTTCCTGATCCGCATCTATGCCTGGATCAACATTTTGCAGCATGACGGCTTGCTGAACCAGATTCTGCTGGCGCTGCATCTGGTCTCGGCGCCGGTGGTGTGGCTCTCGACCGACACCGCGATGTATATCGGCATCGTCTATTCCTATCTGCCGTTCATGATCCTGCCGCTGTATGCGACGCTCGCCAAAATGGATCCCGCGCTGCTGGAAGCGGCAGGCGACCTCGGCGCGTCGCCGCTTCGGGCATTCTGGCTGGTGACGTTTCCGCTGTCGTTACCCGGCGTCGGCGCCGGCGCGCTGTTGTGCTTCATCCCTGTTGTCGGCGAGTTCGTGATCCCTGATCTGCTGGCCGGTTCCGGCTCGATGATGATCGGCCAGACGCTGTGGCTGGAATTCTTCACCAACAAGGACTGGCCGGTCGCCGCCGCGGCGGCGGTCGCGTTGCTGGTGCTGCTGGTGCCGCCCCTGCTGCTGTACGACCGGCTGCAGCGCCGCACGCTTGCAGGGGGCGGCTGATGGCGCAGCGAATGGGCCGGATGTCGCGCTTCAACGTCACCGCGCTGGCGCTGGGAATGGCGTTTCTATACCTGCCGATCGTGATCCTGGTGATCTATTCGTTCAACGCCTCGCGGCTCGTCACGGTGTGGGGCGGCTGGTCGCTGCGCTGGTACCTCGAATTCTTCAACGACCGCGCCATGCTGGATGCGGCATGGATGAGCCTGCGCGTCGGCGCGGTATCCGCCACGATCGCGACGCTGCTCGGCACGCTGGCGGCGGTCGGGTTGGTGCGCGGCGAGCGCTTCAGGGGGCGGCCGCTGTTTTCCGGCATGCTCTATGCGCCGCTGGTGATGCCGGAGGTGATCTCGGGGCTTTCTCTGTTGCTGTTGTTCGTGGCGCTGAACGCCGAACGCGGCTTCTGGACGGTGACGATCGCCCACACCACGCTGACCATGTGCTTCGTCACCGTGGTGGTGCAGTCGCGCCTCGCCGCGCTCGACCGCAGCCTCGAGGAGGCCGCGATGGACCTCGGCTGCGATCCGGTGCAGGCGTTTCTCTCGGTGACGCTGCCGCTGATCGTTCCGGCGATTGCCGCGGGCTGGATGCTGGCCTTCACGCTCTCGCTCGACGACGTCGTGATCGCGAGTTTTACCACCGGCCCCGGCTCGGCGACGCTGCCGATCCGGATCTATTCCGAGGTGCGGCTCGGCGTGAAACCGGAGATCAACGCGATCTGCACCATGGTGATCGCGCTGATCGCGGTGGTGATCGTGATCGCTTCGCTGGCGTCGAAACTGTCGAGCTCGGAAGGCAAGAGCGCGGCGCCGCTATAGGCGCGTCACGACTTCACCGCGCCCGCCGTGAGCCCACCCACCATATACCGCTTGAACGCGTAATAGATCGCGGCCGGCGGCAGCGCGTAGATGAAGCCCGTCGTCATCAGCAATTCCCACGGCGAGTCGTCGGCGGCCAGGAAGTTGCCGAGCGCCACGGGTAGCGTGATCTCGGTGTCCTTGGACAGCAGCAGGAACGCGTAGAGATATTCGTTCCAGGCCAGCAGGATCGCGTAGGTGCCGATCGCCACCAGCGAGGGCATCATCAAGGGCACATAGACCAGGCGAAACAGCTGCAGCGTGGTGGCGCCGTCCATGGTGGCGGCTTCGTCGAGTTCGACCGGCAGCTTGTCGGAGGCCTGCTTCAGCACCCAGATCGCGTAGGGCGAGGCGATCGTCACCATCGCCAGAATCAGCGACCAGTGATTGTTCAGCAGGCCGTAAGTGCCCATGGTGCGGTACATCGGCACGGCGAGGAACGCCGCCGGAATGAAATAGGTAAGCAGCGCCAGGTTCATCACCCAGCGCCCGCCGGGAACGCGCAGCCGCGAGATCGAGAACGCGGCGGCGGTCGCGATCATCAGGGTTAGTGCGCCGGCCGAAAGCGCGATCACCACCGAATTCAGGAACTGGATCCAGAAATCGCGCAGGAAGTAATGCTGCTGGTGAAACACGATGTAGAAATTGTTCAGCGTCGGATGCGCCGGCCACAGCCGGCCCGAGAACGCATCTTCCTTCGGCGAGATCGCGAACAGGAACATGTGATAGATCGGCACCATGGTCCAGATGAACACGGGAATGCCGATCAGCAGCAGCTTCGTTTCGGTGCCGATTTCGCGGAGTGTTGGTAGCTTCATCGCGACAACCGTTTCATCATGAAATAGACCAGCGGCAGCACGAAGGGCAGCGCGCAGACGATCGAGGCCATCGCCAGCGAAAGCTGGTCGAGGCGGAGATAGCGGATGCCGAGGGTGGCCAGCACATGGGTGAGGTCGGCAGGCCCGCCGCCGGTCAAGAGATAGACGCTGTTGAAATCGCCGAGCGTCCAGATCATCGAGAGCAGCGTGCAGGTGATGTAGAGCGTCTGCATCGACGGCCAGGTGATGTAGCGGAATTTCTGCGACCAACTCGCGCCGTCGACCTCGGCCGCTTCATAGAGGTCGTGCGAAATCGCCAGCCGCCCGGTCAGCAGGATCAGCGTCCAGAACGGCAGCGATTTCCAGATATGCACGCCGATAGCCATGCTGAGCGCCACCGTCGGATCGTTCAGCCAGTTCGGGCCGTCCTCGCCGGTGAGCTTGAAGATCAGCTGGTTGACCACGCCCCATTCGGGATTGAACATGAAGCGCACGGAAAGAATGGTCGGGATCGACGGCACCGCCCAGGGCAGGATGAACAGCACCGACAGCCATTTGATCCAGGTGCGCTGCTGGGCGAAGAAGCCGGACAGGAACAGCGCGATCGCCATCTTGATGTTGATGCCGATGACGAGGAAGATCAGCGTATTGACGGCGGCGCGCGCAAAGATCGGGTCGTGCCACAGCGCGACATAGCTCGCCGGATGCCGCGCCAGCCACAGCCCGTAGCCGACGGGATAGATCACGAAGGCAAGAAACACGAGCGCGTAGGGCGCCAGCAGCACGATGCCCCAGACCTGCGGCGTGGTGAGCCGGGCTGTGAGCGGCGGGGCGGGGAGTTCCTGATCGGCTGAAAGGGTGATCGCCATGCGTTTAACTCTTGGAACGAGACGCCGCTACGTCGTCGTCCCTGCGAACGCAGGGACCCATAACCACAGGCCGCCGTTGTTGCGCAAAGACGTCGACCAGCATCCTTCAAAACGACCGCCGCGGCGTATGGGTCCCTGCGTTCGCAGGGACGACAGGCATACTATCGCGGCGGCCGGCGTCGTCTACATCAACCCGCGATCTGCTTGAGGCGGGTGATCAGTTCGTCGACGGCCTTGTCGACCGGCACCTTCTCGCTCACCACGCGGTTCATCGCCTTGGCCCAGACGTTCTCGTTGTTGAGGATCGTGAACTTCCAGTTCTTGGTGAAGTCGAACGGCGTGGTGCCGCCGGTGAACTGGTTGTACACCGCCTTGCGATGGCGGTCAGCCTGCCACCACGGGCTCTGCTGGCTGGCGGTCGTTACCGGGAACCAGCGGCCGAGCGCACCCTCGATGTAGGGTCGGAGATTCTCTTCCTGCATCAGGAACTTGATGAACTCCTTGCCTTCGGTCTTGTTTTTGGCGGCGGCGAACATCAGTCCCGTTTTCACGTCGGAGCGGTACTTGATCGGGGTGCCGTCCGGCTTGTTCGGGAAGGACGAGGTGATGATGACTTCATCATAGTTCTTCTTGCCGAGCGCGCGCTGTTCCGGCGTCAGTGCCGGGTTGTTGGCGTCGTCGAGCCACTTCGCCGCGATCGAGATCGTGAAGTTGTGCGTCATCACGATCGTCTTGTTGTGGAAGGCGACGTTGTTGTCCGGATCCTTCCAGGTGGTGGAGGAGGGCGGCGTGCAGCCCTTGATGTAGGTATCGGTGTAGTCCTTCAGCGCCTTGGTCAGATTTTCGCGCACCTTGGGATCGTCGACCAGGAGCTTGCCGTCGTCGTCGACCAGCTTGACGTTGTGGGCGTCCATGAAGGTATAGAACGACTGAAAGCTATCGGTGGATTCCACGCCCATCGGCTGGCCGACGGCATAGACGCGCTGGCCCGTCGCCTTGCGGATGGCGGGCTGCACCTTGTCGCACCAGAACGACCAGTAATCTTCCCACTTGGTCGGGATGTCGCTCTGCTTGAAGCCGGCCTGCTCCAGCATGTCGCTCCAGATCTGGACGTGCATGCTCTGCTGCTTCAGCGGGAAGCCGTAATAGGCGCGCTTCTTGGCGACGTCGTTGTAGAGGTTGACCGTCTCCAGCGTGTTCGGCGCGAACGCCGACTTCATCGGCGTCATGATGTCGGAAAGATCTTCCAGCTTGCCCTCGAAGGCCCACTTGCCCTGCGCCTGCACGTCATAGCTGTCGGAATAGGCGACGTCGGGCACGGTGCCGGAATCCAGCGCCGCCACCGTCTTCGGAATCATGTCCTGGATGGCGTATTGCGACAGCTCGACCTTGATGCCGGTCTTGGCCTCGAACTTCTTGATCGCCTCCAGCAGCGCATCGTCCTCGGACTTGTAGAAGCCCTTGCCGAACCAGACGGTGATGGTCTTCTGCTGGGCGAGCGCGGGTGCAGTGGCGTAAAACAGCCCGACCGCAGCGACCGCGAGTGAAAGCCCACCTAATTTTTTGGATATCACGTTGTTCTCCCTGAAAACGCCGGCTTTTTAACCGGTTGGATAAAAGATAGCGCAACCATTCAGCGTTATCCAGATGGCACAAGGCAAACTTCTGTAGGGGGAGATGGGGCGCAAATGCGGCGGCGGCTCGGCTCCGGCTATTTTGGTTCAACCATTTGGTTCAATCATTCTCGCATTTGGATACCGGCGTCCGGGAGGGACGTGCATGGCATGAAGCCGCGTATCTCGCGGCGGGTCGCGCGTACGCGCGCCGGCGACGAGCGCAAATGCTCACACAGCGACTACAGGTTCCGCGATGTGCGGGATCAAGATAAGATCCCGGAAACCGTTGCGCTCATCCGGTCTAATTTTGCTGGAGCCGCGCGGCCGCTGAGTTAGGCCCGAGGGGGATACGAAAAATATTGAATCCCGCGAACTGGGGAAATCCGGTTTCTGGATACAGCAAGGTCAGAACAGCGGCCGGCACTTCTCCGCGGATCAACCGGTCAATGGCTTTCGCCTGTCCTTCGCTGACCTGGACTCTGGCCGCTCCGGCTGCAGCGATGGCGGTGCGAACCTTGTCGCTGGATGCGGAATACCTCTCGTCTATTGCAACGTCCTTACCGGTCAGATCGGAAATCGCGTTGATTTCCGGGCGGGCGATAACAATGACGACCTTCTGGTCGCTGTTGCCCTGTGATCCCGATGCGGCCTTTTCGGCATCGCGCAACGTCATCACGTGCTCCGCGATGACAGTGTCGGCAATCACCTGCTGCCGTATCGTTCTGGAATTGGAATCGACAGCGGCGCTAGACGAAGGCTCCAGTGCAGCCACGTCATATGGCGGCGCGGATGCGGCCTTGGCGGTATCGCCAGGCTCAATCGTTTCCGGGCGATCGGATTGGGCGCCGTTGTCAGCTTTAAGAGCGGGCGCCGGGATCGCCGCGGCGGCGGTCAACTGCTCCCGTAGCGTTCGGATATTGAGATCGGTTGCCGCATCAGCCGCGGGAAGGGAAGCCTGAGCGTTGTCGTTGTCCGGCGCCGGCGGCGCAGCTTTCCCGGCGTCCTCGGGCGGCACGCTTTCCGAACGGCTCGTAACAACGGCATCATCGTTATTCGATTTCTGTTCCGACGATGGCGTCGGCGGCGCGGTGGTCGTCTGCTGCGCAGGCGCGGTCGCCACAGCTTCCGGTATCGCATTGGTCGTGTTGAAATTGGCTTGGGCGCCAAGCTTGTCCGGCGAACTATCGGGGTTGCCGACAGCGTTATCTGCAGACTGCACCATCGCCACCCTGGCCGGCGGCAGAGGCACGGCCTGCCTTGCCACGCGGACCTGCTTTCCTGCCATCGTCGCGCGGTGAGTGACGGCGCTCGCCGGGCGCGGCCGTGCGGGTGCCTGATGTCCCGACGCGGACAATATTTGACGAGACCAGGCCATGTAGGACTGGCAGGCGCTGTTACACGGCGTTCCGTCGATATAGACGATGTCACGCGAGTCCAGCGGATGAGCCTGTGAAGTTTCGATCGAGCCAAAGGACAACACGCAGGTCAGAAAAATCCATTTCTTCGACATGAGCACTCCAATCAACACATATGGTTCGCGTCGGCGATCAGCGATCGTGGCCGCGCGAGATTTAAAAATTCTTGCTGTGAGAACATGCGCGTCTATCGATCGCGATGAAGCAAGAACGCTGCAATTGCCCGTCGGAAAAACCGGGGCTCAGATTTCAGGCCGTACTTTGCAACACAGAAGTATGGGCCTGGCGCGAAGCGAAAATATTGGTGGCGAAGTTTGCGCTAGCCCAGTCGTCGGGAATAGCGAGAATGCAAACATTTGAGCGGGCATTCATAGGCAACCTGCAAATGCCGAAATCAGGTCGATCAATCGATCGTTGAGAGAAACTCCTGTGTTGCAGTGGTAACTTGAATTTCTATTGTGGCTAATACGAGATGACGGGCGCTTGGTGCTTGCCGAACGTCTCAGGCAAGCACCGCGTTATCTTCAGTTCCAGCAAGTTCCTGAGTGCACTTTTGCACCAACCTTGAATGTGCTCACGATGAGTTTGTTCGCCGCATCGGCGTGGAACTGGGAACCGCTGATCGTTATCGGAGCTCCCCTTCCGCCGTGGCCGGGTTGATCAGGCCACGACCTCGATCGCCTTGCCGTCGACGCGGGTCTCGCCCTTCAAATTGTCCACCGTCACATGGGTATCATACCAGGTCAGGCGAGGCCGGACGCCAAAGCGCTCGGTCAAGTCGGTGATGCGCGCTTCCGTAAACCAGGCTTCCGCCGATTCACGGCTGTCCCACAGATAAACGCCGCCGGTGCCGCTTTCCCCGTTCAGGTAATCCTTGCGGATCAATCCTTTCCTGGCGAGGCCGCGATAGGTCGGTGCGGTCGAAGTGCCGCCTTTTATTGCCTGCTCCTCGGAGCGCTTCGGCAAATCGAACTGAACGACGACGATGCAATTGGACATGGATGGTCCTCCCGTTGGCTCGGCAATCATGCGCCGAATTTTGGGGCGCGGTCAAAGGCCGGCTTCGCTTGCGAGCACTGCTGAGCATATCCGGAAACGTGGAAACCGGTTTCCCGAAAGATGATGCTCAAACAAAGAGGCTATCGTTTCGCAAACGCCCGCTCAAAACGAATTCGCCAGCTCGATCTCCGCCTTTAGCGCCGCAATCCGCCGCTCGGCTTCGCTCGCGTCAAATCCTTCTCGAACAGTCTTGGCTGATAGGCCTCGGCGCTGAGCGTGCGCAGCGTCGCCAGTTGGCGGGGTGTCATTGGCGCGTCGACCTGGCCGGGGAGGCGGGGCATTTTCAAAACTCCAAAGAATCTTTGCTGGAGGCCGACTCTTAACTTGAAATTTGTTCTTTATTTGTTCTTATAGAGTTCAACCGCGAGGAGGTGGCCCCATGGACAACAAGCTCAACGAAATCAGAAGGAAAATCAGGTTCTTGCGGGCGGAGATGCTGGGCGCGGAGGATCATATCCGCCAACAGGTCAACCGCGATGAGGACTGCTCGGCGGCCGCCGTTCACCTGATGTCCATGCGCGGCGCCATGCTCAATCTGATCCGGGAGCGGAACCGGCTCGGCGGCGAAGAGCGGCTGCTCAATGTCGACGAGCGGCTGAAACTGGATGTCCGCGCCGCCGGCCGAAAGCCCGCGAACGGAATGTCCAAAGGGTTTTCCGGCAAAGGCCGCATCGGCAAAGGCCGCCACGTCAAAGTCCCGAGGCCGCCGTGAGCGATGAGACGGTTCACGCCCTGCGCCGGCGGATCGGCGAGCTGGACCAGCTCGCGCGCCGGCTCGATCAATCCGGCCTCGACAACGCGCGGGCGCAGCTTCTGCTCGCGCGCAAGCGGGCGGAGCTGGAAGACTTCATCAACAGGGGCCGCGATGTCAGCACCGCTCAGATGGTACGACCACAACGCGGATAACCCGCCGTGGCTAACGGCGCTCGCGGAAGTTCGCATCCAGGCCACGCGCGAAGGCTGGTGCCACGCGCATGTGCAGGCGATCATCGTCGCGATCGATCAGTATGCCGAGGCGGCGCTGGGCAACCGGGGTTATTTTCTCAACAAGCCGTACGGCGTCGGCGGGGGGCGGCGGAATGACGTGCCGTGAGGAGACAGATGGCCGTTGAGCTGCCGGCCGCGGCGTTCTGGAAGTTGTCGATGATGAGGATGGCGATACTTATAGAGCCGTTTACACGGTTCGCTTTGCCGGGATGATTTATGTCCTTCACGCCTTTCAGAAGACGTCGAAGAAGGGGAGTGAGACGCCGAGGCGCGACATTGAAGTAATCAAAGCGCGGCTGAAGGTGGCCGAGGCTCACTACTACGAACACTATGGGAAAGGAGCCAATAAATGAGCGTCGCAAAAAAGGTGACCGTCGGCAGCGGCAACGTTTTTGCTGACCTTGGCTTCGCCAATCCCGAAGAGGAGCTTCTCAAGGCGAAAATCATTCGAGAAATTCGGTCGATCATCAAACGCCGAAAACTCACCCAAGCCAAAGCTGCCGTTATTCTTGGACTCAAGCAGCCCGATGTTTCTGCTCTTGTCACCGGCCGTGTGGGTAAATTCTCAATCGACCGTCTGGTTCGTTGCCTGGATCGGTTGGATTACAAAGTAGACGTCGTTGTACGTCACAAGCCGCGTCGGGCCTCTTCACGCGCGGTTGCCGCCTGAGGCGATGCCTTCGCCAAACTAATTCGACTTCGCGCCATCTACAGCCTCCGGCGCCGCCGGCTTCTGCCCGCCGCCGGTAAACCGCTCGATCACCGAGCGCACCGCATCGCGGGTCTTGCGGTCTTTTACCGCATCGAGCAGCGGCGCTGCGCCCGGCGAGCGGCGGATCAGGCTTTCCGGATCGGGAAACACCAGCGGATCGTCCCACGGGCCTTGCACCACGAAAGGCAGTTCAAATCCCTTTTCGCCGCCATTGGCCGCCGGCGTCAGGCTGGCGACGCCCTTGAGATCGTATTCGCGCGACGGCACGGAAGCCGTGCCGGTCAGGGTCAGGCGCGTCGTCGGTCCGTCGACGCGGACGTCCTCGACGGTGGCCAGCCCGTCGTTGAAGCGCACCGAGACCGTGAGATTGTCGTAGGGCGTCGAGCCCGAGCGCAGATTGCCGCCGCCGGACAGCGGCCGGCGCTCCAGCCGCTTCAACAGCTGTTCGACATTGAAGCCCGCGATCGCGCCGTCACGACCGATCAGGGTCGCGCTGCCGTCGAGCGAGGAGGCGAGGCCGAATGGGCTGGAGCCCGAGGCGGTCAGCGAAACCCCGAGATTGCCGCGGCCGGAGAGCTTTGTGATGCCGAACAATTCGCCGGCGCAGGCCTGCAGGTCGACGTCGGTGAACTGGAATTGCGCCTTGACGTCGGCGACCGCATCCGACCGCGCGATCCCGAACGAGCCCCTGGCAATGCCGCCATACATCTGCGCTTCGCCGATCGAGAGCGCCAGCGCGCCGTTGCGCAGGTTGGCGCCGAACGCGGTACGGCCGAGCTTGGTCGGACCGACCGTCACCTTGGCCGCCGACAACCGCATGTCGAGATCGGTGGCGGACAGCGAGGTGAGGTCGAACAATTGCCGGTTCCAGTCGCGCGCGCCGCTCGCCACGAGCCGCACGGTGGAAATGTAGGGCGTGAAATCGAGATTGCCCGCGGCGAGCGTCGCCTGCAGTGTCTGCCGGCCGTTATTGGCGACCGTCATCACGCCCTCGGCGGCATTGCCGTCGAGTTCGACATTGACGTTGGTCAGCGCCACCGACGCGCCGACCACGTTGGCGCGCGCCTTCAGCGCGAAGCGGCCGAAGCCGCCGCTGCCGGGCACCTGCTGCCCCATCCAGCGCAGCGCGTTGCGCAGCGACACGCTGTCCACCGTCACGATGCCTTCCATCATCAGGCTGGTGCGGTTGGCGACCGAGCCGTCGAAGGCCAGTTTCAGCGGCGCGCTGACGAGACGCGCCTTCAGGCCGGAGCGGTCGCCCGACAGCATCGCGACGAAATCGCCGGCCGAGATCGAGCCGTCGACGCGTTCGCCGCGCCAGTCGAACTGCCCGGTGGCGGCGAACGAGCGCGAGATCGACGGCCAGGCCAGCGACAGATCGATGTCGCCGAGCTGCTCGGTGACGTGGTTGGTGGCGTCCTCGTATTTCAGCACGCCGTCCTGAATCCGGATTTCGGAAAACGAGACCCGGTTTTCGGCGCCGGGCTTCATGGTGCGCGCGATCCGCTCGACGAACGGCGTCCAGTTGCTCTCGCCGCCGGCTTCCCGGACGACGTGGATAAGCGGCCGCAGCATCATGACGTCGGCGATTTCGAAGCGGCGCAGCAGCAGCGGCAGCAGCCGCAAATTCGCGGTCAGCACGTCGACCTTCAGCGCCGGGTCCGCAGTGCCGCCGCCCTTCAGCCCGACGTTGTGGAAGGAGACGTAGCTGCCTGGAAACACCGACACGTCGATCGCGCCCGACACCACCAGATCAAGCCCGGTGACGTCGCGGATCTGCGCCTCGACGGCCTGCCGCAGGGCGTCGCGGTTGAGAAACCAGGAGGCTCCAATCAGCGCGAATACGGCCACGCCGAACAGCGCCGCAATCGGCATCCCGAGGCGTTTCATTCCTTGGGCCATCGTCAATGACATATCCGGATCTGGCTAAACCGAACTCGGGTTGAGGCTAACGGACTGGGTGCTAAGGGGTCCATGTTGATCAGGGCACGCGGTGCAACGTCAAGCCCGGTCAACCCCCACAACTTGAAGGGTTTTCTTGACGCTTTCAAGGCCGGGGAGGCGCCCGGCGGGCGGTTCGGCGGCATAATCCCCGCATCATTGACGCACCGCGAAGAATTCGCCTAATAATTCCCTAGATAATGCCGGCTGACGGCCGTTCCCTCCATCAGGTCATATTCCATGAACAAGGTTTATCCCGACGCCAAATCGGCACTCGATGGTGTCCTCAAGGACGGCATGATGATCATGTCGGGCGGCTTCGGCCTGTGCGGTATCGCCGAAACCCTGTCGGACGCGATCCGCGATTCCGGCGTCAAGGGTTTGACGGTGATCTCCAACAATGCCGGCGTCGACGGCATTGGCCTCTCCAGGCTTCTGGAGACGCGGCAGATCAAGAAGATGATCTCGTCCTATGTCGGCGAGAACAAGCTGTTCGCGCAGCAATATCTCGCCGGCGAACTGGAACTCGAGTTCAATCCGCAGGGCACGCTGGCCGAGCGCATCCGCGCCGGCGGCGCCGGCATCCCGGCCTTCTACACCAAGACCGGCGTCGGCACGCTGATCGCCGAAGGCAAGGAAGTGAAGGAATTCGACGGCGAGAAATACATCATGGAGCGCGGCCTGGTCGCCGATCTCGCCATCGTCCACGCCTGGAAGGGCGACACCGCCGGTAACCTGATCTACCGCAAGACCGCGCGCAATTTCAACCCGATGATGGCGACCGCCGCGAAGGTCACGGTCGCCGAGGTCGAGCATCTGGTTCCGGCCGGCGAACTCGACCCCGATCACATCCACACATCAGGCATTTTCGTCAAACGCATCATCGATGTGGGCACCGGCAAGAAGCGGATCGAGTTCCGCAACACCCGCCCGCGGCCCGCCGCCTAAGCGCGACACAGGAGAAACGATATGGCCTGGACCCGTGAACAGATGGCAGCGCGCGCCGCAAAAGAGTTGCGTGACGGCTATTACGTCAATCTCGGCATCGGCATTCCGACGCTGGTCTCGAACTACATCCCCGACGGCATCGACGTCAGCCTGCAGAGTGAGAACGGCATGCTCGGCATGGGCCCGTTTCCCTACGAGGGCGAGGAAGACGCCGACCTCATCAACGCCGGCAAGCAGACGGTGAGCGAGCTGCCTGACACCAGCTATTTCTCAAGCGCCGATTCCTTCGCCATGGTGCGCGGCGGCCATATCGATCTGTCGATCCTGGGCGCGATGCAGGTGGCGCAGAACGGCGACCTCGCCAACTGGATGATCCCCGGCAAGATGGTGAAGGGCATGGGCGGCGCGATGGACCTCGTCGCCGGCGTCAAACGCGTCGTCGTCGTCATGGAGCATTCCGCCAAGGACGGCCCGAAGCTTTTGAAGACGTGCAACCTGCCGCTGACCGGCGAGAAGGTCGTCGACATGGTGGTGACGGATCTCGCGGTCTTCACCATCGACAAGCACGGCAAGGACGGCATGGCGCTGATCGAACTCGCCGACGGCGTCACGCTGGACGAGGTAAAGGCGAAGACCGAAGCCGAGTTTCGCGTAGCGCTGAAGAACGCGTAAAGGCGTAGAGACCGCCGCTATCCCGTAGGCAAAGCGCAGCGTGCCCACCACTTCGCAGCGCGGTTGACGATAGATGGCAGGACGTCGTTGAAGCTCCTCTTCCCAGCCCTACGGGCCCGGCTTCGCCTACGCCGGCCCGCTCGAAACTTGCGCTTGCCCGCTCAGCGGTCGACCGGCTTCCCCGGGCCCAGATGGTAGCGGCTGGAAAAGAACACCAGCGGGAGACTGTCGCAGTAATCGCAGCTCCGATACTTCGGCGATGAACAGCGTGTGGTCGCTGACGTCGATCGTCCGCGTCACCTCACAGGCGAAGAACGCGACGCAGTTCGACAGCCGCGGCAGGCCTTCGCACGATTTCGTAATCGGGATGTGCCTCGCGCGGCGGCCCGCGAAATGTCGCGACAACGCCTTGGCCTGTTCCGGCAGCACGTTGACGCCATAGCGCCGGCTCGCCGACATCGCGTCATGCATCCTGCCTGATTTGACCGAGACCAGCACGGTCGGCGGCGAAAGGCTGATGGTGACGAAGCTGTTGGCCGTCATGCCGCAGACCTCGCCGCGGGAATCGAGCGCGGTCAGTACCGCGACCCCGGTCGCAAAGCGCGATGCGGCCTGGCGGAAGGCGAGCGGGTCGGCGCGCTGCATCTGCGTGCCCTCACGCCGTGGCCCGCACCGGCTCCGCGGGCGCCGTCTTGCGCTCGATCCAGGCATGGATGCGCTCGGCCGACGCGACGCGGTCCCATTGCCGGTCCGGATAGTTGAAGTTCTCGGTGAATTCGTCGGCGAGCGCCTGGTTCTGGCTCATCGTGCCGATCAGCATGCCGAGCGCCTCCGAGGGCGGCTGCAGCATGATGTTGGTCCAGCGCGCGGCCGCCAGCACGCGGTCCTGCCGCTTCAGGTCGACCTTTTCGCAGAACCGCGCATCGAGCACGTCGGCGTTGACGATCTCCTCGCCGAGCACGAAGGCGGCGTAGGAGGCGACGTTGGCGCCCTGTCCCATCATCGGATCGACCACCGAATGGACGTCGCCGAGCGCGATGGCGCATTTGCCGCCGTCGAATTCCACCACCGTGTTGCGAACCGTCGGCACCACGCCGCCCTGCAGCAGATCGAGCGGCTGCGCGAGATCGAAGCGCGCGGTGTCGATGCGGTCATAGGTGGTCGGATGATGCTTTTCGAGCTTCTCCAGCACGACGCGCAGGAAATGCTTGCGGTCGGCCTCGTAGCTCAGCGTCGCAAGTTCCTCCATGTCGCCGCCCGGCACGTTCTCCATCAGCAGCGCGCTGGCGATGCCGTCGAAGGTGATGGTGGGAATCACGATCATCTCGCCATGGCCCGGCGAAACCGAAAGCGTCACGTTCATCGGATCCGGCTCGCGAACGCCGGTATAGAGGCCGACGCAGAGCCGCCGTTGCGGCTGCGAATAGGGCGAGTGCTCCGGCCGGTAGGCGAAGAGCTGGCCGAGCGGGCCCTTGCCGCTGGAAACAACGAGGAGGTCGAAGCGGCTCGACCAGCGGCGCGATATCGCCTTCCTCGATGCGGCGGTATTCGATCCTGCCGCCGCGATCGGCAAAATCCTTCATCAGCACCGGCAGATAGATCCGGTAGTCGACGGCGCGGCTCGGCCGCGAGAAGTAGCCGCGGAAGCCGATCGGCTGCGGGAAATTGAAAAAATGATCGTGGTAGTAATAGTGATGCTTCGGGTCGTTCCAGTGATTGACGCCGAGATAGTCTTCGCGCGCGATCGTCACATGGTGGTGCGCGACCGTGTTCAACAGACGGATGCCGCGATACTCGTCCGGCGCGCGGTCGGTGATCAGCGTGGCGTCGACGCCGTGCTTCTGCAGGTACAGGGCCAGGTGCAGGCCGGCGATGCCGGCCCCGACGATCCCGATGCGCCGTTTCATGTCCGCCTCCCCAATTTCAAAGGTTGTTCGGGAGCTGGCCTCCCGTTGTTGGCCGCAGCCTAGCGGCGAACTTGCTCCAGAAAAATGGAATGGATAGGATATGATCTATTCCTTGATGGGAATGATCTGATGGACCGGATCGACTGTTTGCGTGCCTTTGTCCGCGCGCTGGAGGGCGGCAGCTTCTCGGTGGCCGCCAACGAACTCGGCATCGGCCAGCCGGCCGTGAGCAAGCGGATCGCGTTGCTCGAAAGCGAGTTCGGCACCCAATTGTTCTTTCGCACCACGCGCAAGCTCAAGCCGACGCCCGAGGGCCACCGCATCTACGATCTGGCCCGCCAGATTCTCGGAAATTTCGATCTGGCGCGGGCCAACGTCGAGGAAAGCTCGCTGCGGCCGAGCGGCACGCTGCGGGTCAGCCTGCCGTCGTCGTTCGGCCGCCGCTATCTGATGCCCGTCATCGCCGAATATGTCCGGACCTATCAGGGGGTGCGTCTGGACATCCGCTTCAGCGAGCGTTTCGTCAATCTCGTGGAGGAGGGGATCGAGCTGGCGCTGCGGATCGGGCAACTCGAGTCGAGCACACTGGTCGCGCGGCGGCTAGGCACGGTGCGGCGCTATCTGGTCGCGACGCCGACCTATCTGCAGGGACGCTCAATGCCGCGCGCACCGGAAGACCTCAACGCGCACCAATGCATCGTCTATTCGCGCCTGCCCGCCGCCAATGACTGGATATTCGAATCCGAACACGGCCGCCACGTCGCTTCGATGGGTGGGCCGCTGTTGGTCGACGATGCCGATGCGATGGAGCAGGCGGTGATGCATCATCTCGGCATCGCCGATCCTGCCGGAATGGAGCGCGGTGGCCGGCAGTCGCAGCGGCCAGGTGCAGGATCTCCTGCCGGATTTTTCGATCGCCGCACTACCGCTGCACGCCGTCTATCCCGAAACGCACTGGATGTCGCTGCGGGCACGAAGCTTCCTGGACCTGTTGATCAAGCGTGCGGGCAATTCTCTACGCCGTAAGCCATCGTCGTCCCGGGCTTGACCCGGGACC